>JAGIBJ010000075.1 GCA_017744415.1 Solirubrobacteraceae bacterium | reverse complement strand
GCCGGTGCCGACGTTCACGCCGACGCCGAAGCCGACCGCAACGCCGGTGCCGACGTTCACGCCGACGCCGAAGCCGACCGCAACGCCGGTGCCGACGTTCACGCCGACGCCGAAGCCGACCGCAACGCCGGTGCCGACGCCGACCGCGACTCCCGGCGGCCCGGTGGCGAACTTCAAGTACTCGCTCTCCGGCTACACGCAGATCAAGACCCTGACGCAGGGCTGGCTCCCGCTCTCGGGCTCCATCAACGCGCAGCTGCAGGTCAGCACCGGCAAGTTCACCGCTGACCTGGTGCTCAACGACACCAAGGGCACGCTCAGGGCCATTGGCTTCCTGCCGGTGACCGCGACCGTCGGCTTCCGCACCGAGGGCCCGACCTCGGGCACGCTCATCGACGACCAGCTCAAGACGAACACCCTCGTCACGGTGCTGCTCAAGTCGGTGAAGGTGTGGGGCGTCACCATCGGTGGCGGCGGCACCTGCCAGTCGGCCAAGGCCTCGACGGTCAAGCTCGCCTCGAGCGACTCGTTCGATCCCACCGGTAAGGGCGGCACGATCATCGGTACGTACGGCATCGGCAACCTCACCGGTTGCGGCGCCTTCACCGACCTGATCTCCACCCTCACGGCCGGTACCGGCAACACGCTCTCCGCGGAGCTCACCCCGGTTAACTAGTCAGCCAGCCCCCGCTTGCGGGGGCCAGCCACTTGCACGGAGCCCCCGTCGCGACATGGAGTCGCGGCGGGGGCTCCGTCGTTCGTGGGGCGTTCTGTCGAAAGATGTCCGGCACCGAGGCGGGCATCTTTCGACAGAACGGCGCGGGTCGCCGCTGGCGGCCCGCTACGCCGGAAGCTCGCGGGGCGCGATGGCCTCGAGGCGCTCGCGCAGATGGTCGACCTCGTCGCCGGCGCCGCGTGCGGCCGCCTCGGCGCAGGCCGCGAGCGCGTCGCTCACGAGATCGGTGCGGGCCAGGGTGTGGGCCAGCCGGCTCCACGCCTCGGCCGAGGCCGGATCGACGACGGTGGCCTGCTCGGCGGCCGCGACGGCGGCGCCGAGGTTGCCGGCGAGCTGGTGCGCCAGCGCGAGATCGAGGAGGCCTTCGAGCGTGGCACCGAGCGCGCGAGCCTGCTCGAGGGCTTCGATCGCGCCGAGGCGGTCGAAGCGGGCCAGCCGCAGACGGCCGACGCGCTCCCAGCCGCTGGCATCGTCGGGCGCGAGGCGGGCAGCCTCCTCGGCGGCGCTGAGGGCGAGGTCGGTGGCGCCCATCGCCTCGTAGATGCGTGAGGCGTAGCGCTGCGGCACCGGGCGGCCGGGCTCCACGCGGATCCAGTCGCGCACGGCGCGGCCAGCGGCGGCGAGGTTGCCCGACTGCCAGAAGGCGAACGTGATGAGGCGCAGGACGACGGGGTTGCGGGGCTGCGCGTCGCGGGCATAGGTGAGGCGCTGCGCCGCGGTCGCGAAGTCGTTCTCGGCGAGTGCGTGGCGGGCGGCCGTCATGAATCGCTCCACGCGGTCGGCGGCGTCGTCGGGGCGGCTGAAGTCGACGAACTGGAGCGAGCCGGCTGGCACCGTGCGGATGCCTTCGTGGAACCGCACGCGGGCCCACTGCTGCACGTGGTCGCCCTCGCCGGTGAAGTAGATGCCGTCGACCGTGCCGACGCCCCATTCGGGGTAGCTCAGGCAGCGCGCGTAGCGGTGCACCACCGAGTGGTCGGGCATGCGGCTGCCGAAGGGATCGTTGGCCTTGCGGTCGGCGTCCTGCTCGGCGGCGCGCTGCTGCGCCTCGTAGTTGCGGCGGCCCTCCTCGGCGCGGGCGCGGCGTGCGGCCTGTCCGGCGACCTTCACGGCGCTCGCGCTCACCTTGCCGCCGCGCGACTGCTCGGCGAGGGCTTCGAGCTGGTCGGCGGCCTCGTTGATCGCCTTGAGGTGGCGCTCATGCTCGAACTCGCGGCCGGTGGGTGCGAGATCCGGGTGCCAGCGCTTGGCCATCGTGCGCCGCGCTGCCTGCACGTCCTTCTTCCCGAACGGTGGCTTCAGCTCGAGGAGCAGCACCAGCTGTTCGACATCCACCACCGCGGCCATTCCCACCAGGGTACCCCGGAGCGGCGAGTCTCCGGACGCCCTTCGTGCGACCAAACATTGGTGTATCGACGCTGAATGTGCTATCCATCACAGAGCGGTCCGTCCCGGCCGCGTGCGGCCTAGGAGCCGCCTATCGATGTCCACGTCCCAGCGTCTCGCGATGTTCCGAGGGCGGGCGATCACCCGGATCGCCCTGCCTGCCGTGCTGGCCCTCTGCACCGGTGCCGGCTTCGCGACGGGCGCGGCCAGAGCGGCCGAGGTGAGCGCGCCGTCGGCGAGCTCGTTCCGCGACTCGATCGGCGTACAGCTGCACACGGACTTCCAGGGCTACGCCTACCAGGCCGACACCGCCGAGCGGCTCGCCGGCGTCGTCGCCGATCTCGGGGTGCGGCATGTGCGCGACCGCGTCTGCATGGATGACGACCCCGCGAAGTGCGCGCTGGCGTTCCGCAACCTCGCGGCCGTCGCCGGCTCCCGCGGCCCGGGCAAACCGCGCACCGACCTGATCATGGGCGTGGTGCCGAACGTCGACGCTCCGGTGCCGCGCGCCGATCGCGACACGGTGATCCGGCGGGGCCTCGAGCAGATCCGCGATTCGTCGTACGTGGGCGACGTGAAGGGGCTCGAGCTCGTCAACGAGCCCGACCTCCTGAAGAAGGGCGACTGGGCCACCCAGACGATCGAGGACGCGAAAACCGTGCGCCGCCTGCTCGCCGAACCCGCCTTCGCCTCGATCGCCCACATCCCGGTGCTTGCGCCGGCCCTGGGCCGCCAGAGTGCCACGCCCGTGCTGATCGGCGCCGGGTGGACCCGCGACCTCGCCGACGTGCCCAACCTCCACCCCTACCCGGCCACGTACGCGATCCCCGAGACGGCGCTGGATCTGCCGTGCGGCCCGTGGACGATCCTCGACTGCTCGCGTCAGCTCGCTGGCGACGCTCCGGCGATGGCCACCGAGTCGGGCTACTCGACGGCCGGCAACGTGCTCGTGGCCGATTGGGTCACGCAGCGGGCGCAGGCTACCTACGAGCTGCGGCTGCTGCTCAACAACTTCACCGAGGGCGTCGAGCGCACCTACCTCTACGAGCTCGTCGACCTGCTCCCCGCGCCGACCTTCCGCAATCACGGCTACGGGCTGATGACCTCCAAGACGGGGCCCGACGGCAAGACCTTCCGGATCGGCTCGCCGAAGCTCGCCTACCTCGCCGTGCAGCGGATGACCAGCATGATCGGCGACCTTGGCGCCAAGGTGCGCCCGGGCAGCATCGATCTGACCGTCACGGATGCCACGACGGGCGCGGAGATCCCGGAAAGCGAGATCGAGCGCGTTGCGCTGCGCCGGGCCGACGGCACCTTCGTACTCGCCATGTGGCAACGCGCGCAATCGTTCAGCTTCCTCAACTACACGCCCAAGGACCTCACCGTGCCGCCGCGAGAGGTGAAGGTGAGCCTCGACGGCAGCGCGGGCGACTGGACGGGCACGAGCTACGTGCCCGCGCTCTCGGCCACCGCCACGGGCCAGTACTCGGGCTCGGAGCTCACGCTGCCCGTGGATGACGACGTCACGCTGGTCAGCCTCACACCGCCGGACGCGATCCGCGGCCCGGTCGAGACGCCGGAGCCGACGCCGTCGCCCACGCCCACGCCGACGCCCACGCCGGTGCCGACCGCGGCGCCCGCTCCGACGCCGGGCGAGGCCTCGACGCCTGCGCCGGCGGCAGGCACGCCCGCCGCGACTACAGCACCGAGTAGCGCCGCACCACGTCCCGAAGGGGCGTCTCGAACAGCAACGCCAGCAGCCCAGCTTCCAGCTCGTGACCGAGTCGCCGCAGCTCGAGAAAAAGCGAATCGTCGCGCGCGTGCTCGTATTCGAGCGAGTCGAGCCTACGCCGCGTGTCTGGATCGGCTAGTCGCCCAAGCACAGCGTCGTACGCGCGCAGGCAGCGCACGCCTTCGTCCGTCGCGTCCCACGCGAGAAATGCGTGCGCGATGCGATCGGTCGCTGGGGCGCTGAACTGATCGAGCAGGAAGCCGACCATCTGGTCGGCCTGCAGGTTGCGGCACGCGAGGATCGGCAGGAGGCCGCCCGCGAAGAGGATCTTCCGCGCCGTGCGGAGCTTCACGTTGCGCAGCGCCCATTTGCGGTCGTCCTGCTCGCGGCGCTTGCCTTCGAAGTCGACGGCGATCGTCCGCCAGTAGCGGATGAGGTCGTTGAGGAGGAAGCGCGGCGGCCGGTAGTCGCGGGTGCGCCCGTCGACGTAGGTGGCGAGCACCCGTTCCAGAGCGTGGCGGTGGTGCTCGGCGCCGTTGGCGGGCACCGACTCGAGCAGCAGCAGCATGCGGCGCGTGAGGTTGCGGTTGGAGTCCTCGTCGAGCCCGATCCGCCCGGCGAGATCCTCCACGTGCACCTGCGTGGCGAACGTGCCCTGGCTGCCGGGGCTCGCGCCGTGGCGCTCCATGATCTCGGCGAGGTCGCCGAGGTGGGCGGCGAGCGGCGTACCCGGCAGCTCGGGATCGAGCGCCAGCTGCGCCCGCGGGATGGCCTCGAGCTCGGGGCGCCGCGCCGCCGACGCGTCGACGAGCAGCCAGTCGAGGTCGCTCACCTCCGTCACCTCGGCGCGGCCCCACGAGCCCAGCAGCACGACGCTCGTCTCGCTCGGCAGCGGCAGCTCGCGCAGGTCGGACTCGAGCGCGAGCAGCCCACGCTCGCTCCGGTCGCGTGCCGCCAGCAGCGACGGGAAGCTCGTCGTGCTGCGCGTCGCGAGGTGGCCGAGGGCACCGGCTGGGGCGACCGCCTGGCTTGGCTCCATGGGCGGCACTCTCCCAGAACGTCTGCACGCGCGCTGAGTTCATCGATCCCGTCAACGAAAGCGGCCAGCCGATGAGCGGGGCGGGGGTCGCTCGATAAGGGACCGTCGAGCCAGCCGCCGTCGGGAGCCGCCAGGCGACCAGAGGGGGCGCCAGCGACCCGGGCCCGTTCGAGCGGCCCCCGCCCAGCGGATCGTGACCCGGCTAAGCCAGCGGGGCTTCGAGCAGCCACGGCACGTCGCGGCAGCGCTCCAGGAGCGGCGCGATGCGGCGCTCGCCGGCGGCATCGAGGGCGACGTGGTGGTGGCGCACGTCGAGGGCGGACACGTGCAGGTGGCGGAGCCGACCGCCGAAGCGATCGAGGATGAGGTGGCCCTCCGAGAGCGAGGGATCGATCGCGTAGGCGTGGGCGACGTCGAAGCAGAGGCCTGCCTCGGGGAGCTCCTCGAAGTGGCGGGCGAGCGACTCGGCGGTCTGCCCGTCGCCCTTGCGCGGATCCATGTTTTCGATCGCCAGCGTGTGACCGAGGCGCCGCCACTGGGCGTGCTCGACGATCACGTCGGGGTGCAGCACGATGGCGTCCACGGCGCCCGCGATGCGCGCGAGCAGATCGACGAGTTCGGCCTCGGGCATCACGCGGTGCTTGCTCGGCGCGTGCACGGAGAGGAAGTCGAACGGGAGCTTGGGCCGCGACTCGAGCCACTCCACGAGGCTCGGCAGCTCAGGCTCACCGAGCGCGGCGAGCTCGCAGGCCGAATCACCGTGGCGGCGGGCCCAGCCGGCCAGCACCGACCACGCCGGCGGCAGCGCTCCGCGGCTCCGCTCCTCAGCGGAGAGCCACCCGGTCGACACGCCGACGGGGTGGTGGAGGAGCGTCGCGCGCTCGAGGTGAGTGGGGCTGAGGGCCACGGGCGATCGAAGCTACCGGAGGGCGAGGTCGCGTTGCAGGACTTCGTGCGCCGAGCGCGACGGACTGGCCGCAAGCTCCGGGAAGAACATATGTTCGATCGTACCAGCGCGCCAGAGGGGCGGCAGGCGTTGACGGGCGTCGTGCGCGCGGTTAGCGTGCGCAACGCGCCGTAGTCGTCCCGTGGCGCCTGTCCCACCTCGTCACGGAGGCCCGTTCGTGCACCGGTCCCGATTCGTCACCACGCTCGCCGTCGCTGCAGCCGCGCTCACCCTGTCCGTCGCTGCCGCGCCTGCCGGCGCCGTGCAGACGCGCACGGTCGACTACCAGTGCAAGTGGCCCGTGATCGGCGTGCAGCCGATGCAGGCGACCTTCACCTACGACTACCCGGCAACCGCCACGTGGGCCGCGGCGATCCCGGCCGCACCGGTCACGGCGTCGTACGCCTTCGGCCAGCCCGTCGCCGATCTGATGGCCGGCAAGGACGGCCTCGAGCAGGTGGCTGACCGGCTCGAGGCCACGCAGACGCTCGACGTCACGCGTTACGCGAGCCTGGATTCGGTGTACGACGTGGATACGCCGCTGACGTTCGCGCCGGTCACCGACCCGCACGTCGGCCCGTTCACGCTCACGGGCACGGGAACGAGCCCGGCCATCCGCTTCGAGGTCCAGGAGAACTTCGTCCTCGGCAGCCGGCAGGTGCTCAATCTCCGCGCGAGCGTGAACGGCGAGGCGACCTTGCTCCCGCCCGTCACTGCGGACGCCGACGGCCTCCCGGTCAGCGACACGGACGGCGACCCGGAGACGTTCAACGTCTACTGCTCGGCCCCGAGTTCGTCCGTGGCATCGATAGCCTGGGACGGAACGCGGCCCGCGCCGGAGACCAACACCTGGGAGCTTTCGGGCTCGACCACGCTGGCCACGGTCACCAAGGGCACGATGCCGCTCCACGGCACCCTCCGCGGCGGCATCACCGTCGACCGCCAGCTCGTCGACGGCGCACTCACCCTCGACGACACCCAGGGCCGGCTCGTCGCGCTGGGGATCCTGCCGGTCACCGCGACGCTCGGATTCGTCACGTCCGGGCCGGTCACGGGCGGATTCGAGCCGTACTTCGCCGCGCTCAGCGTCCAGACCAAGGTGCGGATCAAGATCAAGTCGCTCAAGGCCTTCGGAGCGATCCCGCTCGCCGCCGGCAACACCTGCCAGACCAAGCAGCTCACCGACCTCACGCTCACCGGCGTGCCGCCGAGCAAGGATCCGCGAGCCGAGAACGTGCCGCTGAAAGCCACCTACGCCATCAGCGACTTCAACGGCTGCGGCCTCTTCACGGGCCTGATCTCCCCAGCCGCGGCCGGCAGCGGCAACACGATGGAGCTCACCACCAAGGCCCTGCCGGCCGCGACGCCGACGCCCGCGCCGTCTTCCTGAGACGACGCCCCGCGACGCGCGGTAGCGTGGAGGCATGCCGACGACGCCGGTGCTGCTGGAGCTGGATCTCACCCACGGACTGCTGGAGTCGCCGCCGGCCGATCCGCTCGGTGCGTTCCGGGCACGCCACACCCCGGTGCTCGGCTCGATCATCGACCGCCTCCGCGAGGCGAGCGAGCGCGCGGAGATCGGCGGGCTCATCGCGCACATCGCCGACGCAGGGCTCAGCGATGCGCAGATCGAGGAACTCGGCGCGGCGATCGCTGCCTTCGGTGCGTCGGGCAAGCCGACCGTCTGCTGGACCGAGGCGTTCGGCGAAGGCGGCAACGGCACCGGCGCCTACCACCTCGCCACGCACTTCGACGAGATCTGGCTGCAGCCGTCGGGCGGCCTCGCGCTGACGGGTGTGGCGCTGCAGGGCACGTACGCGCGCAAGGCGCTCGACAAGCTCGGCGTCGAGCCGCAGGTGCACGCGAGACACGAATACAAGAGTGCGCCCGACACGTTCCAGCGCAACTCGATGAGCAAAGCGCAGCGCGAGAGCTATCAGCGCCTGGCCGACTCGATCGTCGAGCAGGTGATCGCGAAGGTGGTGCAGCAGCGCGAGCTCGACGAGGCATCCGTGCGCGCCGCCGTCGCCGACGCACCCCTCACGCCCGTGGAGGCGAAGGAGCGCGGGCTCGTCGACCAGCTCGGCTACCGCGACGAGGCGTACGCCGCGATCCGCCGGCGCATCGCCGGCGCCGATTTCGCCGAGAGCACCGAGGCCGACCTGCCCGAGGTCGAGCAGCGCTTCGTGCACCGCTGGAGCCGCCCGAAGCAGGAGGTGCTCCGCGAGCGGGTCGAGGAGGAGCTCGCCCGCCGAGGCTCCAAGCTCGTGCGCCGCGCGAAGCCCGGGATCGTTGCGGTCGTCCCGGTGGAGGGCGGCATCATGCCGGGCACCAGCGGCGGCAGCCCGTTCTCCGGTCCTACCGCCGGCTCCGACACCGTGTGCGCGGCCCTGCGCAAGGCGCGCGCGGACGACGACGTGGCCGCGATCGTGCTCCGCGTCGTGAGCCCCGGCGGCTCCTACACCGCGAGCGACGCCATCCATCGTGAGGTCGCGCTCGCGCGCGAGGCCGGCAAGCCGGTGGTTGCGTCGATGGGCACGGTCGCGGCGAGCGGTGGCTACTTCGTCGCCATGGGCGCCGACCGGATCCTCGCTCTGCCGTCAACCCTCACCGGCTCGATCGGCGTGTTCGCCGGCAAGATCGTCACGAAGGGCGCGCTCGGCAAGGCCGGCGTGGCCCGCGAGCTCGTGGAGACCGGTGAGCATGCATCGATGTGGTCGCCCACGCGTCCCTTCACCGACGAGGAGCTCGTGCGCCTCGATCGCTGGCTGGACGACGTCTACGCCGACTTCACCGGCAAGGCCGCCGCGGGCCGCGACCAGCCCCTCGACGTCCTCGAGCCGCTCGCGCGCGGACGGGTGTGGACCGGCGCCGATGCCAAGGACCGCGGCCTCGTCGACCAGCTCGGCGGCCTCGAGCAGGCCATCGACGCCGCCGCCGAGCTCGCTGGACGCAAGCGCAAGGACGTCACCCCTAAGCGCTGGCCCGACGTGCCCCCGCTGGCTCGCCTCAAGCCCGCCACCCACAGCGACGCCCCGAACGCCTCGCTCGCCCGCGCCTCGTCGGCCGATCTGAACGCGCTCGTCGGCGCGTTCGCGGCCGGGCCCGAGCGCCTACTCGCCGAACTCGCCGTCGGCCTCGGCGTGCTGCCCGCGGGCCCGCTGAGCCTGCCGGGCATCACGCGCGTCGGCTGATTCGGAGCGCTTGGTTTCCAAACGTCTGGGCCCTGCGAGGGCCCAAGTGTTGGGAATCTGCGCGCCGCGGATGGCGGAGTTGCGTCGGTGCCGCGGCCGAGTCGACAGGTCGGTGCCACGGCCGTCGCCGGCGTCCAGGGTGAGCCGGCACTCGTCTGCGGGTTAGGGCGGGAGGGCATCCGCAGCCGCCCGTAGTCGGCGAGTGGCTCGAGCCGGCGGCCCGCCGGGCCGGGGCGTCACAGCTGTGCAGTCACCCGATCGTCCCCCGGTTGGCCGGGCGACTGGGCCAGCGCGCACGCTCGGGCATGGGAAGCCCAACGGAGAACCCCCTCCACGCGGGTTCTGCGTTGGGCTTCCCATGTCAAAACGCGTTTGCCGCAGCGAGAAACCGACCGCCAGCCCAGTCCAGCCCGCGGACTGCAGCCGGCCGCCAAGGCCTCCCCGCCCTAACCCGCAGAACGACCACTGCCCCGAACTCTTGCGAGCAGCAGCCGTCTCACCAACCCGAAGAGCCGGGATCAGCCCAAACTCTCGCGAGGCAGAAGCCGTGGCACCAACCCGACGAGCCGGGGGCCAGCCGAACTCCGCCGGACGCCCAGCCGTGGCACCAACCCGGCGAGCCGGGGACGGCGGCCGCCTCAGCCGCGCAGCAGCGCTTCATCCGTCTTCAGGACCTGCGCGATGTTGCGCTCCGCGAGGGCGGTGATCGTGAGGGAGGGGTTGGCGCAGCCGGTGGAGCCCGGGATCAGTGCGCCGTCGACGACGTAGAGCCCGCGCTGGCCGAGCATGCGGCCGTAGGGATCGGTGGCCTGGCCGATGGTGGCGCCACCGAGCCCGTGGAAGGTGAGCGGATCAGCGCGGGTGAGGTCGAAGGTGGCGACCACGCCGCCGGCACGGGCGATCCGCTTGAGGCGCCGCGCGGCGGAGGCGGCGTTCGGGCCCTTGAGGCTGTTGGGGTAGTTGAGGACGACGTCGTCGCGACGAGCGTCGTACTTCCAGCGGCCGAGGGAGTCGGGGATGGCCATGGCCACCGTCACCATCACGTTCGCTTCGACGCCGATCGGGATCGGGGCGAAGAGCAGCGTGGCGGGCCCCTCGGGGTTGTCCCAGTCGCAGGTGGCGACGTTGGCCGGACCACCCTGCCACGTGCCCATCGGCTGGCTGAGGATCTGACCGACGATCTGGTCGCCGTTGCCGCCGAACTCCGAGCCGAGACCGTCAGGGAGGTCGGTGATGGTGCCGCGGCCCGCGGCGCGCACCAAGAGCTTCGTGGTGTTGGGTGAGCCCGCGCCCATGAAGAGGACGTCGGTGGTGAGCGTGATCCGTTCGAGCACGCGCCCCCGCATGTCGATGCGCTCGATCGCGAGCACCCAGCGGCCCTTCGCGTCGCGCGAGATCTCCGTGACCTGGTGGAGGGCGAGGAGCTCCACGCGCCCGGTGGCCTCGGCCTGCGCGAGGTAGTTGGTGTCGAGCGACTGCTTGCCCGGGCCGTTCACGCCGAGCACCACGTCGCCACGACTGATCAGCGGCGGAATCTCGCCGCGCAGCTCGCGCCGCACCTGCTCCCAGTCGATGGTCATGGGGATCGGCTGCGCTTCGGGCAACCCGGCCTTGCGCACGAACGCCTGGAACTTGCGGCTCGACGCGTACCGGTCGCTCGCCAGCACGTCGTCAGGCATCGTCGCCGCGCGCAGCATCCGCTTGGCGAGCGGGTAGTAGTCGCGATCGAACTCCTCGTAGTCGAGCACCCCCGGCATCGACCGGTCGAACAGGTCGCCGCGCGGTTGGAACGTCATGCCGTGATAGGGCAGCGAGCCGCCGCCGACCGCCGCCGGGCAGGCCACGTCCATCCCGCGGCCCTTGATGAACTCCACCAGGCCCGGGTATTTCGGGACGACGGCGGGCGTCTGCTGACCCGGGAGAATCGCGCCGGTCATCCCCATCCAGAAGGCGCGGTGGTCGAAGCGCGCGAGCGTCGGGAAGGTGTTGGGCGTGGCGTGCGGCCACCGGCGTCCGCGCTCGATCATCGTCACCGCGATGCCGGCCTCGGCGAGACGCAGGGCCGTCACCGAGCCGCCGAAGCCCGTACCGAGGATGACGACCCGCCGACGCTCCTCCCGCGACGGGATCGTGCGGGCCGCAGCGGCCGTGGGCCAGCCGGCAGCCACAGCGGCCGCGCCGGCAGCGGCACCGGTGAGCAGCGAGCGGCGCGAGACGCGCGCATCGGCCATCGACGACATGGGGACTCCAGGGGGGAACGGACGGGACAGACAAGGCGTCCGTCGCGTCGCCCCGGAAATCGGCGACGTGACGGACGTCACAGCTCTTGATGAAAGCCCGTCGGCGCTGGACGCGCAAAGCGGGACACGCGTCTCGGACGCGGCCGTCGCTGGCCCGGCGGAGGCACCGCCCCGAACGTCCCGCGCGACGGCGCCATCCCGCGCTCAGCGAGCCGCTGCCACCAGGCCCGAGGGATCTGCGACGGGCGTCGCGCTTCAGCGACGGCCCGACGGCCGCAGGCCTTCGAAGTAGACCCGCAACATCTCGGCCGCGCGATCCGGCGGGACGCCTTCGGCGTGCACCTTGCGGACGGCGAGCAGCGCAAGCGTCATCAAGGCGTCGGCGACGAGGTCGAGGTCGAGGTCGCCGCGGAACTCGCCCTGCTGCTGGCCGCGGCGGATGATCGCGCGCACCGTCGGCGCGAACGCGTCGATCAGCGGGGCGTCCGGCAGGGGCTCGCCGGCGATGAGGCGGGTCCAGCGGTGCTGGAGCGGCAGCACCTCGCGCACGATCCCGACGAGCTCGTCGGTGGTCATCCCCGGCTTGCGCTCGAGGAAGGTCGGAAGGAAGTCCTGGAGCACGGTGCGGCCGATCTCGCGCGCCTCGGCAACGAACGCGGCGCGGATCTCACCCACATCCGCGAAGTGGCGGTACACCGTCGCCCGCGACACCCCCGCCGCCTCGGCGATCTCAGGCAGCCCGGCCGACGGATCGGCGCCGAGCACGTCGGCGGCCGCCTCGAGGATGCGCTCGCGATTGCGGCGGGCGTCGGCGCGCCCCGTCGGCGCTGGTTCGCGGGGCTCGGCCATCGGTGCGCGCAGGCTACGCGCCGCGCCGGGCGCCTGCCAAGTGCGGGAGCGTCGTGGCGTGGACGGGTCGTCTTCCGGCCTCGCCACGCGGGAGGGTCGGCGACCTGCAGGTGCCGCCGGGCGCGCGGCATACGCTGGTGCCGTGCCGCAGCCCGCCCGCAGCCGCAGCAAGACCCGCGCCGCGCGGAGCTCGCGCAAGCGCCGCCGCAAGGTGAACGCGGCAGGCAACGACCTCAGCGATCTGCAGTGGGCGGCGATCCTCACCGCCTGGGGCGACACCTGCGCCTACTGCGGCAGCGACGGCAAGGGCAAGGTGCTTCAGCGCGACACCATGCTCGCCATCAGTCGCGGCGGCCGCTACACGCTCGAGAACGTCGTCCCCGCCTGCGGCTCCTGCAACGCCAGCAAGGGCAACGACGAGATCACCGGCTGGCTGCGCCGCACCCGCCGAGACGAGCGCCTCTTCCTCGAGCGCTACGTGGAGAAGGTGGCGGTGCTGCGAGCCCAGTTCGCCGAGCCCGCCGGCGACGACTGACGCGACGGACCCCGAACCGCCCGCGGAACCCCGGTACGCTGGGAGTGTGGCTCCGCAGTACGTGTTCCAGATGCACCGGTTCAGCAAGGTGCACCCGCCGGACAAGACGGTCCTCAAGGACCTCACCCTCTCGTTCCTCTACGGGGCGAAGATCGGCGTGCTCGGCTACAACGGCGCGGGCAAGTCCACCATCCTCAAGGTGATGGCCGGCATCGACGAGGAGTACCGCGGCGAGGCCAACCTCACCGCGGGCGTCAGCGTCGGCTACCTCGAGCAGGAGCCCGAGCTCGACGAGTCCAAGGACGTGCGCGGCAACGTGGAGGACGGCCTCGCCGAGATCCGCGACCTCATGATGCGCTTCAACGAGCTCGCGGCGAACTACAGCGACGAGACCGCCGAGGAGTTCGCGCGCCTCCAGGACCAGATCGACGCCGTCGACGGCTGGACCATCGACCAGAAGCTCGATCAGGCCATGGACGCCCTGCGCTGCCCGCCCGGCGACGCCAGCGTCGTCGGCCTCTCCGGCGGTGAGAAGCGCCGCGTCGCCCTCGCGCGCCTCCTGCTCAGCGCCCCCGACCTGCTCCTCCTCGACGAGCCCACCAACCACCTCGACGCCGAGTCGGTGAGCTGGCTCGAGCAGCACCTCGCGGAGTACAAGGGCACCGTCATCTCGGTCACCCACGATCGCTACTTCCTCGACAACGTCGCGAACTGGATCCTCGAGCTCGATCGCGGCAACGCCTACCCGTACGAGGGCAACTACTCCACGTACCTCGAGGCCAAGCGCAAGCGCATGGAGGCCGAGGAGCGCACTGACGTCAACCGCAAGAAGGCCATCGAGCAGGAGCTCGAGTGGGTGCGGCAGACGCCCAAGGCGCGGCAGACGAAGAGCAAGGCTCGCCTGCGCAACTTCCAGGAACTCGTCGACCAGCAGGAGAACGTCAAGCTGGACGACATCAAGATCCACATCCCCGTGGCGGATCGCCTCGGCGACAAGGTGGTGAAGGTCGACGGCGTCAGCAAGGCGTTCGGCGACAAGCTCCTCTTCGAAGACCTCTCCTTCACGCTTCCGCCCGGCGGCATCGTCGGCATCATCGGCCCGAACGGCGCCGGCAAGACGACGCTGTTCAAGCTCCTCACCGGCCGCGAGCAGCCCGACGGCGGCACGATCGAGGTCGGCGACACCGTGAAGTGGTCGTACGTCGACCAGTCGCGTGACAGCCTCGACCCGAACAAGTCGGTGTGGGAGGAGATCTCCGGCGGCCTCGATCAGATGATCGTCGGCAAGCAGGTGATCAACTCGCGCCAGTACTGCGCGACGTTCAACTTCAAGGGCTCCGGCCAGCAGCAGAAGACCGGCTCGCTCTCCGGTGGTCAGCGCAACCGCCTCCACCTCGCCAAGCAGCTCGCCGAGGGAGGCAACCTCCTCCTCCTCGACGAGCCCACCAACGACCTCGACACCGAGACGCTCCGCGCGCTCGAGGATGCCGTGCTCGACTTCGCGGGTTCCGCCGTGATCATCTCCCACGATCGCTTCTTCCTCGACCGCGTCTGCACCCACGTGCTCGCGTTCCGTGGCGACTCGCAGGTCACCTGGTTCGAAGGCAACTTCCAGGCCTACGAGGAGTACCGTCGCGACGTCCTCGGCGAGGACATCACCCGCCCGCACCGGATCTCCTACAAGAAGCTCTCGCGCTAGGCCGGCGCGCCGGACTCGGCCGGGGGTGGGCCGAGCCCGGTTTGAGTCCGTGGGCGGCGGGGGTGGGTGATCCACCGTTCGGACACCCTCACGCCCGGGCTCGCAAGCTCGCGCGGCCTCCGGTAGGGCACTGTCCGCCCGGCGGCTCACCCACCCCCGCCGCGGTTTGAGCTGGTGGTTGGGCTCGGCCTGCCCCCGGCCTTGGTACGCACGTCGACCTGGCGTGCGAGGGGTTGTCGGAGATCCGGCGCCGGCGGGTGGGTCCTTGCCCTCGGCGTGCTCCTTGGCTTCTGGAAGTTGACGTCGCGCGCGTCGACTGCGGGCCGAGACTGTCGAGCGCTGGTATCAAGGGTGATACCGTCGGTTGATGGCCATGACTCTCCGCCTCACCGACGATGAAACGGCCGCGCTCCGTGATCGCGCGGCGCGTGAGGGTCGTTCGATGCAGGACGTCGCTCGTGCCGCGGTGCGCGAGTACGTCGAGCGGACCGATCGGCGTGACCTCATCGACACCGCGCTCGATCGCGAGATCCCGCGCTACGCCGAGGCGCTCCGGCGCCTGGGCGAGTGACCGTCTTCCTCGACGCCGACGACCTCCTGCATATCGCGGAGCGCGCGATCGGCGCACCGCCAGAGTTGCGTGACGCCGGCCTGCTCGCGTCGGCCGCCGCGCGGGTGCAGGCGTCAGCCTTCGGTGCCGACGCCTACCCGACGCTCGACGAGAAGGCGGCGGCGCTCATGCACTCGCTCGCCCGCAACCACCCGCTGGTGGATGGCAACAAGCGCCTAGCCCTCGCGGCGGTGCTCATCTTCCTGGCGGTCAACGGCGAGCCGCTCACGCTCACCGAGGACGAGGCCTACGACCTCACCATCGCGGTCGCCACGGGCGAGCTCCAGGAGATCCCGACGCTAGCGATCGCGCTGCGGGCCGGCCTGCCCGGCTAACAGCCCGCCGACGCGGCCGCAGTAGCGTGCAGCCCATGACCCAGGCTGCCGCTCCGTTCACCAGCCAGCTCGCCGCGTCGCTCGCGGCGGGCGTCGAGGAGCGGCTCGTGCGGTACGCCAAGGTCGATACGCAGTCGGCGCGCGGGCCGCGCGAGCGCTCGCCCAGCACGCCGGGCCAGTTGGATCTCTCGCGACTGCTCGTGACGGAGCTCCACGCCCTCGGACTCGACGACGCCGCGCTCGACGGCAATGGCTACGTGATGGCCACGCTTCCGGCGACGGTCGACGCGGCGCGCGACGTGGTGATCGGGCTCGTCGCCCACGTCGACGTGAGTCCCGACGCGCCTGCCGAGGGCGTCGAGCCGATCGTGCACCGTGCGTACGACGGCGGCATCCTCGTGCTCCCGCGGGGCGGCACCGTCCTCGATCCGGCGACGATGCCGGAACTTGCGCAAAAGATCGGCCACGACATCGTCACGAGCAGCGGCGACACCCTGCTCGGCGCCGACGACAAGGCGGGCGTCGCCGAGATCATGACGGCGATCGCGCACCTCGCCGCGCACCCCGAACTGCCCAGGCCGACGCTGCGCATCTGCTTCACGCCGGACGAGGAGATCGGCGAGGGCGCGACCCTCTTCGACATCGACGCGTTCGGCGCGCGCTGCGCCTACACGCTCGATGGCTCGGAGATCGGCGAGCTGCAGGACGAGACCTTCACCGCCGCCGCGGTCACGTTCACCATCACGGGCGTCGACGTGCACCCCGGCTTCGCGACCGGCAAGCTCGTCAACGCCGCCACGGTCGCCTCGCACCTCATCGCGGCGCTGCCCGTCGACCGCCTCACGCCGACCACCACCTCCGGCAAAGAAGGCTTCATCCACGTGGTGGAGGTACGCGGCGAGGCCGGCACGGCAACGGTCGAGCTGATCGTGCGCGACTTCGATGACGACCTCCTCGCGCAGCACGTGGCCTTCGCCACCGACACCGCCGAGCAGGTGGTGGCTCGGTTCCCGGGCGCGACGCTCGAGACCCACGCCCGCGCGCAGTACCCCAACATGAAGGCCCACCTCGACCCGTTCCCGGAAGTGGTCGACAAGGCCCTCGCCGCGATCGCCGACGAAGGCCTCGAGCCGGTGCGCACGTCGATCCGCGGTGGCACCGACGGCTCCGTGCTCAGCGCGCGCGGGCTCCCCACACCCAACCTCTTCACGGGCGGCCACGAGTACCACTCGGTGCGCGAGTGGGCATCGGTCCAAGACATGGCTGCCGCATCCGCCGTGGTGATCCACCTCGCCGCGCAGTGGGCCACCGCCGACTGACGCCACCTCGATGAACCCGGCTCCGCATCCACGCGACGTGCACGCACTGCGGCGTGCCGGACGTGCGGCTTGCCCCTGCCGGGGCCGCGGCCGGTAGCGCCCCCGAGCCCCGTCCGCCGGCACCGATGTGCCGAACGCACGGCACGCAACGCACCGTGCTTCGGGCCAGCGGCCCTTGCCTTCCGCGCGGGACGATGGAAGGGTGGCCGCGTGCCACCGCTCGTGCCCTCGCTCCTCCGCCCGCTGCTCTGGCTCGTGGCGACGATCGCCGTTGCGCTCGCCGCCCCGGCCGCCGCCGGCGCCGCCGGCATCCAGATCGCCAGCGACGGTGACGCGCCGGGCATCGCGGTCGACGCCGCCGGCACCGGCCACATCGCCTTCGCCAGCGCCGTGGAGCCGACCCCCGGAAACTTCACCTACGACTACAGCTACTGCCGGCTGCCGCGCGGAGCCACGGCCTGCGCGCCGCGCACCCGGCTCACCACCCCCGGCAACGAGACCCCGTTCGGCCGCACGCGCGTGCTCGTCGACGCCACGCGCGTGATCGTCCTGGGCGACATCTGCTGCGGCGCGACCGAGGGCATCTGGGCGTGGACGTCGACCAACGGCGGCACCACGTTCGGCGCGCCGAAGAAGCTCGCGACCGACATGTGGGTGGCCGACGCGATCATCGGCCCGGGCGACAACGCCGTGAGCATCGTCGACTACGTGAGCACCGGCGGCATCCAGTGGGCGACCGGCTCGCTCGTCAACGGATCGCCGGTCACGAACCCGATCCGTCTCGGCGCCGACATCGACAACGGGGCCGACGTCGACAGCTATGCCGACCTCGGCCTCCTCAACGAGACCACGCCGTACATGGTGATGCACAGTGGCTCGAAGGTGTGGCTGCGGCTCTTCGACTCGACGAAGAACGACCCGAACTCGCTCGCCAGCTGGGGCGCCCCGCAGGTGATCGAGACCAATGGCACCGAGCCCGGCGCCGCCTACGGCCCGAGCGGCGCGTTCCTCGGCTACGAGACCCTCACCTACGACCAGGGTGGCTACCCCTACGCGGTGCGCCGGCTCGCCGACGACGGCACGCTCGGCCCGATCATGAAGATCGGTGCCGTGGGGGCAAGCCCCAACGACGCCGACATGACGCAGGACACCAGCGGCCGCCTGTTCGTCGCCTACCAAGACAACCACGACGACAACCGCCTGAAGTACCAGTGGAGCAAGCGCGGCGTCACCTGGTCGGATCCGATCGTGCTCAGCGACCCCGGCGAAGACGCCGGCCGCAACACGCAGGTGGGGCTCGCCCCGGACGGCGGCGGCTGGGTCGTCGCCGACATGGCCAACACCCGCACGCCCGTGAAGGTGTGGCCGATCAGCCCGAAGGGCGACGAGGACCCCGCCCCCGCTCCGCCGCCGGGCGCCAGCCCGACGCCCGTGCCGCTGGCCTGCCCCGCGCAGATCGCGGTCTCGACGCTCGTCAAGGCGCAGGTGCGCACCAGCGACTGCTTCAAGGACCTCGGCAAGGGCCGCTACTCGACGACCGGCTCGGTGCGCGTGAACGGCATCGACTTCGTCGCTCCCGCGAGCGGCACGTTCACCGTCGACACGAAGGCGCACACCGTCGAGGCGAAGGGCGCCTACAAGGTGCAGGCCGGCTCGATCGTCCTGCAGCAGGGATCGCGCACGTGGAACGTCACCCAGGTGCAGCAGATCGACGACCTCTCGGCGTTCGGCGTGAAGCTTCTCGGCCTCGGTGTGAAGGGCAAGGCCGACGTGACGTTCACGGCCGCCGGTGCCGACCTCGGCGTGAACGTCGAGCTGCCGTCGCCGATCGACGGCGTGCGCGGCCGCAGCGTGCTGAAGACCACGATGGCCGGCGGGCTCAAGGTGACCGACCTGCACATCACCGCCGACACCGTTCCGCTCGGCCCGATCGAGATCCGCAACCTCGACATCGCGTACACCGGCGCGAACGACGGCTTTGAGGGCAAGGCCGAGATCTACCTCCCGCCCGCCGCCGGCAAGGCCATCACGATGGGCTTCGGCCTCGAGAACGGCGCATTCAAGCACGCGGAGTTCGAGGTGGCCCCGCCCCTGCCGCCGCTGCCGCTGCCGCTCTGGGCGACGCCGCCCGTCACCCTCAACCGGGTCGGGCTGGCCGCGCGCAACGACGCGAAGGGCTTCACGCTCAGCGGCGGGCTCGAGCTCATCGCCGGCAAGGAGATCGCCGGGTTCCGGCCGATCGCGATCGACGCGCTCCCGTCATCGGGCGGCGGTGCCTCGCTGTTCATCCCGAAGAAGGGCGACTACGCCGTGATCTCGGCGAGCGGCAAGATCGTGATCCTCGACATCCCCGTCGCCTACGGCGGCATCAAGCTCAGCACCGCCGGGCCGCTGACGTTCAAGGGCGGCGCGAACATCGACTTCGAGATCGTCGACATCGACGTGAGCATCGAGGGCGGCATCAACCTCTCGAACGCCGACTTCTACGCCGGCGGTAAGGGCAAGACGTGCGTGTCGATCCTGATCGGCACCGGCTGCGCGAGCGTGTCGGCGATCGTCTCGTCGATCGGGTTCGCGGCGTGCGGCTCGTTCGAGGGCAAGGAGAACCTCACCGGCGTGTCGGTGAGCGTCAGCCTCGGCTTCGATCGCAAGTGGGGCGGCGGCGGCAACCTCGGCTCCTGCAAGTACGACGAATACAAGCCCGCATCGCTCGCTGCCTCCGGTGCGAGCGCGCGGCGGCTCGCGCGAGCCGGCCGTGCGGCGCGCTTCGCCCAGCTCGGCGGCGCCCAGACGGTTGCGCTGCCCGGCGGCAGTGACCGCGGCGTGCGCGTGAAGGGCGCTGGCGGCAAGCCGGGCTTCACGTTCGCGGGCCCCGGCGGCCGCACCATCACCGTGCCGTCCGGGCTGTCGACGGCGGTGGCAGGCGGCAACGTCGTCGCGATCCCCGTCGGCCCTGACGAGGTGGAGCTGCAAGTGAAGAACCCCGGCGGCTCCTGGACCCTCACGCCCACCGAGGGCCCGGCGGTCGCTGCGGTCGAGACCGCCAAGGCCCTGCCGACGCCGAAGACGCCCGGCAGCGTGCGCAAGCTCGCCGGCCGGAGCCGTGAGCTCACGGTGCGCACGTCGAACCTCGGCGACCAGCGCCTCATCGTGCGGGAGGTGCTGCCGGACGGCGGCGCCCACGAGCTCGGCACGGTGCGAGCGAACGGCACCTCCAAGCTCCGCTTCACCCCGACCGACGGGCCCGCCGGCAAGCGCACGATCGAAGCGGTCGTCATCGCCGGCG
This sequence comes from Solirubrobacteraceae bacterium, assembly GCA_017744415.1. Lineage (GTDB taxonomy): Bacteria > Actinomycetota > Thermoleophilia > Solirubrobacterales > Solirubrobacteraceae > JAGIBJ01. Next base: position 11,946 of record JAGIBJ010000075.1, on the reverse strand, counting down.
ACCGGCAGGTGGGCACCACGCCGGTGACCACCTTCACGGCGCCGGGCCCGGCCAAGCTTGCCGCGCCGCGGTCAGTCTCCCTCAAGCGCGCGAAGAGCTCGCTCACCGTGCGCTGGTCGAAGGTGACGGGCGCGACCCGCTACCGCGTTCTCGTCACCTCGACCGACGGCCGCAAGCAGATCCTCACCGCGCCTTCGTCGGCCCGCAAGCTCACCGTGCCCGAGGTGACGGGTGACGACAAGGTGACCATCCGCGTGAGCGCCGTCAGCAAGGTCGGCATCGAGGGCAAGGGCAAGGCCGCGACGAGCAAGGCCGCGAAGAAGACCCCCAAGAAGTCGACGACCAAGAAGAAGTCGACGAAGAAGAAGTGAGCGCGTGGCGCCCGGGGCCGGCGGCCTCGGGCCCTACGCCGGGGCGGTTAGGCCTCGGCGCGCTTCTTGAGCTCGCCGGCGCGCGGGTTCACGAGCAGCGCGCGCAGCGCCATCTCCACCGGCCCGCGGATCGCCATGCCGAGCACGCGGCCCGGGTCGGCCTCGAGCGCGAACGTGGCCTTCGTACGGCCGTCGCCGAGATCCTCGAGGGTCCAAGAGCCGGTGACCGACTTCATGTCTCCCTTGGTCTGCTCCCACTTCAGCGAGGTGGGGCCGGCGTAGGTGAAGCGCTGGTGCGAGGCGAGGTCCTTCACCTTGCCGTCGACGACCACCTCGACGAGCGTCGCGCGCCCCTCAGCGTCGGTCTCGATCGCGGTCATCCGGCGGTAGCCGCCCTGCCACTCCGGCGCGGTGGGGACGTCTTCGATGATCGCCCAGACCTCGTCGATCGGAGCGTCGATCTCGGTGGTGGACTCGCCGGTGAGCTTCGCCATGCGTGGCACCCTACCCAGGCGTCCCCCGGATCGCCTCCGGCCGCGTCCTCACTACGTTCGCCGTCGAGGGGGTGCCGGCGAACGTAGTTAGGACGCTGACGAGGTCTCGTAGGGTGGGCGGCATGTGGGCCCAGCGTCAGATGCGACTTCCTCCGATGCCGCGCGGGCTGCACCTGATCACGCACCACGTGATCGAGGCGCTGCCCGAGCTCGCCGACTTCCGGGTCGGGCTGCTGCACGTGCAGATCCTCCACACGAGCGCGTCACTCACGATCAACGAGAACGCGTCATCCGACGTGCGCGTCGACCTCGAGCACGCGCTGAACCGCCTCGCCCCTGAGGACGACCCGGGCTACACCCACACGGACGAGGGCCCCGACGACATGCCCGCCCACATCAAGGCGTCGCTCTTCGGGCCTTCGGTGACCGTGCCCGTGAACTCCGGTCGGCTCGTGCTCGGCACCTGGCAGGGCATCCAGCTCGCCGAGCACCGCGACCACGGCGGCCCGCGCTCGCTCGTGCTCACGCTCAACGGCGAGTAGCCGCGTCTGCGGGACGCCAACCTCACAGGTTCCAGTGCCACCAGTGACCCTGGAACCGCCGCAAGCTCGCGATCTGGCCGTGGATGGATCGGTGCTTTTGCCGGAAGTCGGGGCAGCGCGACTAGTTTGGATTCCATGGCGATGGTCTCCGTCACGCACTTCACCGATCCGGGCTGTCCGTTCGCGTACAGCTCCGAGCCGCAGCTCTGGCGGCTCAAGTGGCGCTACGGACCCCAGCTGGATTGGACGACCCGCATGGTCGGCCTCGCCGACAGCCGCGAGGACTACTCCGACAAGGGCTTCACGCCGGAGCTGATCCTCGGCAGCTACAAGACCTTCGCCGAGGATCCTGGGATGCCGTTCGACCTCTCGCTCCGCAGCGCCGTCGCCGCGACGCTCCCCGCTTGCCGCGAGGTCGTGGCCGCGCGCGAGCACGGCGGCCAAGCGGTCGCCGAAGCGCTGCTCCGCCAGCTGAGGCTCCAGGGCATGGCGCACGGCCTCCTGATCGACGAGCTCCACACCCTCCGCGAGGCCTCGCACGCGGCGGGCATCGACAGCGCCGACCTCGACGCATGGGCCGCCGACCCCTCCACCGAGGAGGCGCTCAAGGCCGACCTGAAGGCCGCGCGCCACCCCGCGGAGGCGGCGATCCAGCTCTCCAACAAGCTGGCTCGCTGGGACGGCGGCTGGCGCTACACGTGCCCATCGCTCGTGCTCGAGAGTGGCGAGCGCACCGCCGTGGCCCCCGGCTTCTTGCCGGCGCTCGCCTACGACGTCGCGTTCGCCAACGTCGCGCCCGGCCTCGAGCGCGCCGACGCCGCGACGGATCCGCTCGAAGTGCTGGCGTGGGCCGGCACGCCGCTCGCGACGCTCGAGATCGCGACGGTGATGGAGATCTCGCGGGACGAGGCGCGCGCGAAGCTCATCGAGGCCGGCGCCACCGAGCAACCGCTCGGCACCGACGCGCTCTGGACGGCGTAGCGGAGCATCCGCCCGACCGTCGACCGCTCGCCACGGGACCCGCTCGCGACAGCGGCGCACGACCGCCTGGCCGTCCGCCGGTGACCACACCGGCACAGTGGTAACGCGCCACCCAATTGGTCGCACCGCGACTTACGGAGGTGTAGCGTGTCGTAGCTCACGGAAGGCCACGGTCCTCCTGTCCGCCCTCAACGTCCGTCCCGACCCACGAACCAACACCGGAGCCTCAATGCGTTTCGTCTCACGCGTCGCCCTGCTCGGCGCCCTGGCCGCGGTAGCCGCCGCCGGCCCGGCCTCGGCAGCCCCCTCCTTCACCATGAAGGTCAGCCCGAACAAGCGCGGCACCCTCACGCTGGGCGCCCCCACCTCCTTCACGGCGAGCTTCGCGAGCCCCGAGCGCACGTCGACCACCGACGGCAGCATCCGCCTCAAGGCGATCGCCGCGAAGCTGCCCGACCAGCTGGTGTTCAACCCGATTCCGTTCAAGCTCTGCAACGTCGCCTCGTTCGTCGCCACGCAGACGTGCCCGTCGGCCACCAAGCTCGGTGACGCGACGATCAAGGCCGACGGCGGCCCGGAGGTCGGCGAGATCACGGCGACCACCACCCTCTACCTCGGCACCGGCTACTCGGTCCTCGCGAACGTGAAGGCCAGCCGCCCGGCCGTCATCAACGAGTCGGTGATCGGCTCGCTGCAGAGCTCCGCCACCGAGACCGACTCGAGCGTCGGGTTCGGCCTGCAGATGTACATCCCGGTCACGCCGAAGATCCAGATGCCGATCGACGGCGTCTTCCCGACGGTCAAGGCGTTCAACGCGACGATCAAGCCGCCGACGAAGAGCGTCTCCGTCCCGGGCGTGAAGGGCAAGTACAAGATGCCGGTTGCCGGCCTCGGCCCGTGCAAGACCCTGAACTTCGCGCTCGCGGTCACCTACACGAACGCTTCCGGCGTCGACACGGTCGCCACCGACAGCGACACCGACAAGCAGAAGTGCAAGAAGTAGCGCATCCGCGCACCTGAGCCGGGCGCTTCAGCCCGGCACCCGAAACGCGGGGCGTGGCCAAGGCGGCCGCGCCCCGCGTTTTGCGTTCCAGGGTCCGCCGCGACGACCTGACACCCCGTCAACCTCGGCGTTTGAGCCCGGGATGCCTGCCGCATCGTTCATGGACGGCGGTTTCGCGCGGCGTTACGGTGGCCGCACTCCCCCATGCTGATCCCCGCTCTCGTCATCGCCGTCGCGGCCGTCCTCGTCGTCCTCACGCTGTGGGGGTATGCCATGTGGCGCGTGCCCCCGGCGCCCGATCCGCCGGGCGGCAACATCACCGTCGGCGATCACCGCCTGCACGTGACCGAGATGCCCGGGCAGGAGCCGGCGGTCGTCTTCATCCACGGCCTGCCCGGCTCCATCCGCGACTGGGAGACCGTGGAACCGCTGATCGGCGACCGTCACCGCATCGCGCTCGATCGCCCCGGCTTTGCCGACACCGGCGGCTCGGCACTCACGATGCGCGAGCAGGCCGACGTGATCGCCGACGTGCTCCGCGCCCTCTCGGTCGAGCGCGCCCTGCTCGTCGGCCATTCGTACGGCGGCACCGTCGCCCTCACCATCGCGCGCCGCCACCCTGAGCTCGTCGGCGGCATCGTGCTCGCCGCGCCGATGGGCGGCGGCCGCGGGATGCCGCTCGCGATGCGCAACGAGGCCCGCGGACTGCTCTTCGTGACGGTGCCCGGCATCGGCGACGTGATCCGCCGCACGGTCGGTTGGGGCATCACCAAGCTCGTCGTCCGCCGCGCGTTCGTGCGGGCGTTTGCCCCGAGCCCGGTCGCCCCCGCCTACGAGGCCCACGCCTACGGCCTGACGATGCGCCCGGCGACGCTCCGCTCGCTCTACGCCAACCGCCTGGACTTCAATCGCGACTTCGGCTGGCTCGACCGCCACCTCGATGAGGTGACCGTGCCGGTCGGCATCGTGCGCGCCGTCGATGATGCGATGGTCGGCTCGTGGTCGGCGGTCGGGCTGCGCGACTACCTCCCGAACGTCGTCTCGTTCCAGGAATGCCACGGCGGCCACATGATCCCGTTCACGCGCCCCGAGACCATCGCCGAAGCCATCGCCGCGGTGACGAACTCGATGGATCGACGCGGCGCCGCTCGCGACGACGATTAGGGCGCCCGCCGATCAGGTGATCGGTGCGCCGAGCACGCCGACTCGTGCCAGCGCCAGCCGCAGCTCCACCGCATCCGAGGCGACGGCGTCGGCGGCGGTGAGCGCGTCGGCCCCATAGGCACCGGTGGTGACGGCGATCACGGCGGCGCCGGCGGCCCGCGCGCAGGAGATGTCGTGTGGGGTGTCGCCGACGACCACGGTGCGCTCTGAGGGCCAGCGGCCGAGCATCCCGGCCAGGAGACCGGCGCGCTCCTGAGCGACGGGCACGAGCAGGTCGCGATCCTCGGCATCGGAGCCGTACGCACCGACGAACGGCAGCAGCGGCGCGGCGATGCCGGCCGCCGCGAGCTTGCGGTGCGCGATCGACTCGACGTTGCCCGTCACAAGTCCGAGCTGCACGCCTGGGGCGCCCGAGAGCTCGTCGAGGAGCTCGGGGATGCCGTCGAGCACCGTGTGCGAGAGATCGGGCTCGCAGAGCTCCTCGTAGCGCCGAGCGGCGATGGCGAGGAGCCAGTCCATGTCGGCGTCGATGGCCGGATCGTCCATGCCGGCGCCGCGGAGCATCGCGCGGACGATCCGCCGATCGGTCATCCCGGCGGCGTCGACGGGCTGGAGCTCGAGCTGCCCGTGCACCTCGTGGATCGCGGCGACGACGGCGAGCGCGTGCGCTTTGGAGGCACGCCAGACGAGCGTGCCGTCGATGTCGAGCAGGACGAGCCAGCCCGAGGCGTCAGCGTGCGCCATCGCTGCTCGTCCCTACCGTTCGCCCCCGACGCGGCGGCTAGAGGGCACCGCGCCCGAGGTCGAGGTCGGCCGGGACGCGCTTGGCGAACGCCGCGACGAGCGCGACGGCGGCCTCGACATCGCGCAGGTCGATCGTCTCCACCGGCGAGTGCATGTAGCGCAGCGGGATCGACACGACGCCGCAGGCGACGCCTTGGCGGCTGATGTGGATGGCGTCGGCATCGGTGGAGGTGCCGCGGCCACTCACCTCCACGGTGTAGTCGATGCCCTCGGCCTCTGCCGTCTCGATCAGCAGGCGGGAGATCGCCGGGTGGATCGTCGCGCCGCGGGCGATCACAGCGCCGGAGCCGAGCGGGTGGGAGCCGAGCTCCTTCTCGTCGACGCCGGGAGCATCGGTGGCGTGGGTGACGTCGATGACGATCGCGATCTGCGGATCGATCCGGAACGCGCTCGTGCGGGCGCCGGCGAACGTGATCTCTTCCTGGGCCGCGCCGACCGCGTACACGTCGCCGGCGGCTCCCCCGGCCTCGGCGACACGGCGTGCGGCGTCGAGCGCGACGTACGCGCCCAGGCGGTTGTCCATGGCGCGGGCCGTGACACGCTCGCCGAGCAGGTCGACCGGGGCCGCGTCGATCACGGCCACGTCGCCGATCTCAACGGTGGCCTTGGCCTCGTCGCCGTCGCCCGCGCCGATGTCGATGTGGAGCTGGTTGATCTTCACCGGCTTGCCACGCTCGTCCGCCTCGAGCAGGTGCACGGCCTTCTTGCCGACGACGCCCTTCACCGGGCCGTTCTTCGTCTGGAGCTCGACGCGCTGGCCGACGAGGATCACGGGGTCCCAGCCGCCGACGGGACCGAACCAGATGAAGCCCTTCTCGTCGATGTGGGTGACGATCAGGCCGATCTCGTCGACGTGCCCGACGAACGCGATGCGGGGCGCGCCGTCGGCGGTGCCGGGCACGCGCGCCGAGACGGAGCCGACGAGGTCGATGTTCACATCGTCGCTATACGTGCGGGCGACCTCGGCGAACGCCTGCGCGGGCGCGAGTTCACGTCCGGAGGGTCCGATGGATTCGAGGAGGCTACGGAGGCTGACCGGCACGCTCATGGCCGCCATTCTGCCAGTGCGGGCGACGGCGGTGCGCGTCTTGCATGCCAGCCGCCACGCGGGCCAGCAGCTGCTAGCCGCTGGTGGGCGGCTCGCCGCGGCGCACCTGCTTGGAGAGCGCCGCGGTCTGCAGGCCCCAGAGCACCCAGCCGAGCGAGCCGCCGCGGGCTCCACGCACAGCGCCGGGGTTGGCGGTGCGGGCAGCGGCGAGGTCGGCCACGGTGAGGAGTTCGAGCACGGTGGCAGGCCCGCCGGGCGCGAGGGCGTCGGGGTGCAGGCGCACGGGCGGCTCGGGGACGTCGTCGTCGACGAGGTCGTCGTCGGCATCGTTGCGGCGCGTCTGCACGGGCGGCTCGGCGGTGAGGCCGGCGGCTTCGGCGGCGCGGGCGATCTCGTCGGCCTTGGCGGCGCGGCGGGCGGCACGGAGCGCGATGAGATCACCGAGGGAGCGCGCGGCGACCATCCAGCTGGCGGCGTCGTCGCGCGAGCGGGTGCGGACGGGGCCGAGGACCAGCGCCTCCACCTGGATGCCGTTGCCGGCTTCCTCGGCGGCCATCACCTGCGCGGCCATGAGCTCGCCAGCGGCGGCGACCGAGACGGCGCCCGCCCCGGGGACGGGGTAACGCGCGGCGGCCCCGTTGATCTGCACGTACATGGCACCGGGGCGGCCGCGCATGAGCGGCACGAAGGCGGCGGCCGCAAGCTGGTGGGCGCGCAGCGACTGGTCGATGACGGCATCCCACATGTCGATCTCGAGGTCGGCGAGGGCGTCGCTCTGGATCCAGCCGCCGAGGGCGACGACGACGATGTCGGGGCGGCCGATCAGCCGGCTGAGCTCGGCGGCCACCTCGTGGGCGCCGTCGGGCATCTCGGTGAGGTCGCCCACGAGCGGGACGAGCTTCTCGGTGGGCACGCCAGCGGCTTCGAGGCGGTCGGCAAGCTCGGCGAGGCGCTCGCCCGAGCGGCTTGGGACGGCCACGCGTGCGCCCGCGACGAGCAGCCCGGCGACGATGCCCTCGCCCACCTCTCCGGTACCACCGGCAACGACGGCGATGCGACCGTCGAGACGCGGCGCATCCTCGTCGTCGTGCCGGCCGTTGCGCGCCTTGGCACGCGCCGTCGCGCGACGGACCAGATCTGAGGTGCGGTCGAGCACCCGGCCAGCCTAGAGCGCGCCCCCATTGAGCCGCTTTACGGGGCGGCGCCAGCTGGTGGCCTGCTCAGCGGCAGAGTCGCGGCAGGAAGAATCCTGGGCGGCCGTTGAAGGGCCGCCCAGGATGGTCCTCCGTGTGTCCCAATAACACGCTTTGGAAAACCGGAGAACGGAACGCAGGGCGGGCAAAGTGACAGCCTGCTCACTGTCACCCGCCCGCCCTACACATCACGCACCAGTGATGCACCGTTCGGAGGTGGAGCGACCCCGAACCGCGCCTGCTCGGCATACGGTCCGGGGCTCTCAGTCGCTCGCCAACGATGATGCAGTGCGGCCGCCTTCCGTCCGTTGTCCCGCTGGCCAGAAAAGGTGAGTCGGCGTTTGTCCATCGGGCCACGTCAGAGCGAGTTTCCGCCCAGCCGGTCACGGCGCCGCGTGTGTGTCGGTAGTCTCAGATCACGAGTCCCCCACGAGCCGGCGCCCTGCACCCCATGGCCCTGTTTGCGGGCGATTGTCCCTCAACTCCCTGGATCCCACGATGCCGCAGCGCCTCCTCCTGCTCGCCGCCGCCCTGTTCGTCGCTCTGCCCTCCGCGGCGAGTGCCGCGCCGATCGATGCTGGTGGCCGCGCCGACTTCGCGATCGCGAGCCGGTCGGCCAAGACGCTGAAGAAGGGGAAGGTGAAGATGACGGCCGTCGGCGGGGCGGCGTCCTCGAAGAAGGCGTGGTTGCCGGTGGCGTCAGCGACGAGCACGAGCGCAGTGCTGAGCGGTTCGCTCAAGCTCAAGCGCGGCAAGAAGGTGCTGAAGCTCGAGAAGCTCACTCTCGACGGCCAGCAGGGGCTGCTCTACGCGAAGGTCGGTAACGCCAAGAACGTGCCGATCTTCCTGGTCGATACGGCCAGGTCGAAGGAGCAGGTGGTGGGCGTGGATTCGCTCTACGGGCCGTTCCGGGTGAAGCTGTCGGCGATCGGGGCGTCGGTGTTCGCGTCGCGTCTCGGCGTGAAGCCGGGGACGGGCGGGTCGTTCGCGACGCTGCGCATCACGCTGCAGCGCGCGGCGACGCGCATCACGCTCGATCCGGCGTTCACGGCGGCGATGGCGGGCATCGGGGCGAAGGTGAGCCCGGCGAGCGACACACGCGAGGGCACGGCTGGCCTCTACGTGCCGGTGAGCGCCGACAAGGGCAAGGTGTCGCTGACGGCGCCGATCGCGCACAGCGGCGGGCTCGCACTCGACGCGCCCACGGCGCTGCTGATGCTCGACAAGCTCATCGTCGATCCGGCGGCGGGGGTGATCTCGGCCGAGACGGCGGCGACCACGCGCGCGAACGTGTTCACGGTCGACAAGGCCGCCGCGAAGACCACCCGCCGTGGCAGCCAGCTGGTCATCACGGGGCTCAAGCTCGCGCTCTCCCCAGACGGGGCGAACGCCATCAACGCCACGTTCGGCGTGACGAGCTTCGTCGCGGGCTCGCCCGTCGGCACGGCGACGATCATCGGCACGCGCTGACACTGTTATAAGCCCCGTCGAGGGCGTACCCTCTGGGGCATGAGCGAGCAGCGCCTGCGCATCGACCGTGAGCACGACGGCAAGGTCGCCGTCGTCACGCTCACCCGCCCGGAGAAGCACAACGCCCTCGACCGCGCGATGTTCGACGCGATCGATGCCGCGACCATCGAGGTGCGCGAGCTGGCCGAGGCCGGCGAGATCGAGGCGGCGGTGCTTCGTGGCGAGGGCAAGTCGTTCTGCTCGGGGCTCGATATCGCCGCGGTGCTGGGCGGCGGCGCGGATTTCGCAACGGCCACGGGCGCGCTGCTGGAGCGCAACGAAGGCGAACTCGCGAACCTCGTGCAGCGCGTGGGGTACCACTGGCGCGCAGTGCCGGTGCCGGTGATCGCCGCGCTGCACGGCAACGTGCTTGGCGGCGGCCTGCAGATCGCCCTCGGTGCCGACATCCGCATCGCCGCGCCCGACGCAAAGCTCTCGATCGCCGAGGTGCGCTGGGGTCTGATCCCAGACATGGCCCTCACCACTGCGCTGCCGCGCCTGATCGGGATCGATCACGCGAAGGAACTCACGTGGACGGGCCGCAACGTGAGCGGCGAGGAGGCAGCGCGGATCGGCCTCGTCACGCGCACGGCCGAGGATCCGTTTGCCGACGCCCTCGCACTGGCCGGCGAGATCGTGCAGAAGTCGCCGCTCGCGGTGCGCCGAGCGAAGCGCCTCTACGACGACGTGTGGGAGGCCAGCGACGCGGAGCGCCTCGCCACCGAGGAGGGTCTGCAGCGCGAGATCCTCGAGCACGTGGCGGCAGCCGCGGCCGCGCAGGGCTGAGGCTCGCCCGGCGAGCGACCCGCGCTGCGCAGAATCGTCGCGATTCCTGCGCAGGATCGGCACGATCTGCGCGCCAGCCGTGCACGTTTGCCGGGCACGCTGTGCGCCATGCATTCGTTCGGCCTCGACCTCTCCACCGATCCGCGCAAGGCCTGGTGGTGCGAGCTCTCCTGGCCCGAGCCCGGGGCCGGCGGGCTCGCGAGCATCGTCGAGCTCGGGCAGGCGCATGCGCTCGGCGCGCGTGACGACGCCTCGCTCGCGCGGATCCTGAGCGAGCGCATCGCGCAGTTCGGCCCGGCCGCCGGGCGGGTCGCCGGGATCGACGCCCCCGTGGGCTGGCCCCAGGCGTTCGTCGATGCGATGCAGGACTGGTCATCGGGTGAGGCTCCACGGATCACCAAGCGGCCGGAGCTTCGCCTGCGGCCGACCGACCGCTTCATCCAGGAGGCAACGGGCCTCACGCCCATGAGCGTGAGCACCGATCGGATCGGCTCCACCGCGCTGCTGTGCGCGGAGGTGCTGTCGAGCCTCGCGGAAGGCGCCGGCCGTGGCGTGCTCGATCGTGCGCGCGGCACCGACGGCATCGCCGAGGTGTATCCCGCCGCGGCGCTGCGGCTGTGGAGCGCGGCCGACGGCCTGCCGCTCGCAGCCGCGGGCTACAAGACCGAGTCGGACGCACGAGAGCGCCTGCTCGGCCAGCTGGCGGAGGTCGTCGAGCTCGGCGAGGGCGACCACGAGCAGCTGGTGCTGTTCGACGATGCCGTCGACGCGCTGCTGTGCGCGTTGATCGCGCGGGCGGTGGCGACAGGCCGCACGTTCGGGGTCGATGAGCCGGTGCGGGCGGGCGACCTCGTCCCGCCGAGCACGCGGGTCGCCGATCCGCTCGCCGCGCTCGAGGCCCGCGCCGATCGTGCCGAGGCGTTGCGCGTCGGCGCCGCCGAGCTCGCGGACCGCGAGGGTTGGATCCACGCCCCGCACCGCGCCGCGCTCGCCGACGCGCTGCTTGGCGACTGAGGCATCACGGAGCGGTTGGCCACTCGGACAACCGCGGCCCGTGCGCGCTTGGACGAGAGTCGAACTCCTGGCGCAGGGAGCGGTTTAGGATCAGCCGTGCCCTAGGGTTCCGTCGCTGTTTCGAGAGCGGGCCTGGTCCGAGAGGGCAATCCCGGCACCACACATAGCCGGGGCACACGGAGGGAGAAAAGCCCGGGAGACCACCACGTCTGCCGGCCTTCGCTCAGCGAAATAGAGCACCCACCCGGCGCAACCAAGGAGATCCGAGATGACCGTCCAAGGCAACGCCACCACCGACTCCGCCGCCGCGCTGCTCTCGGCCGCCGCGCCCGCACAGGCTGATGCGGCGGTCCTGCCGCTGCACGAGGTACTCCCGGGCGGCGCGGCCTGGAGTGCGCTGCTGCGCCGCGGCACGCTCCTGGAGCTCACCGATCTCGAAGGGATCGGCACCGCCGCGCTCACCCTGATCCGCGCCGATTTCACCGCTGAGCGGCTCAACCTGCCCGACACGATGAAGGCGCAGAAGATCAGCCGCGTTGCCGAGGGCACCTCGCTCATGAGCGACATGGGCCGCGCGCTCGCGACGGTCGTCGAAGACACGGCCGGCGGCCACGACCCGATCGGCGGCATCACCGACGAGGCCGGCCTCACGGCGGTGCTGGGCACGAGCTCCTACCAGCGCGACCGCAACCACCGATGGGTGTCGGCGCGCACCATGCTGCTCATCGAGCTCGAAAAGCACGGCCTCGGCAAGGCCGACCTCAGCGACGTGGTGCAGGTGTTCAGCGTGCTCGACGTCGCCGACGACGGCGCCCTCACCCTGCGCCACTCCGGCAGCGAGGGGGCGCGCCTCGTGCTGCGGCTCGAGATGGATGTGCTCGCGATCGTGCACGTCGGCCCGCACCCCTACGACGATGAGCCGTCGTGGCCCGGCGGCGCGATCGGCGTGAGCCTCTGGCGCGCCGCCTCGGGCCGCCACTCGCCGGAGGGCTCGGGCGGGGCCGGCGGCCCGGGCCAGCGGCGGCGCAGGGTCAGGG
>JAGIBJ010000074.1 GCA_017744415.1 Solirubrobacteraceae bacterium | reverse complement strand
GTCCAGGACACGTTCAGCGCGGTCGAGCTCTGCACGGCGGTGGCCACCGGCAGCACGGTCTCGGGCGTCGGCGTCGGCGTCGGCGTCGGGGTCGGCGTCGGGGTCGGCGTCGGCGTGGCGACCGGGTACTCCGGCGTCGGGCTCGGGGTCAGATCAGGCGTCGCGGTGGGCGTCGGGGTGACCGACGGCTCAGGCGTCGCGGTCGGGTCCGGCGTCGGCGTGACGGAAGGCTCGGGGGTCGGCGTCGGCGTCGTCGGGTACTCGGCGCCTGGGTCGTCGGCGGCGACGGCCGGGATGACGACCGTGCCGAGCGGCAGCGAGACGGCGAGCAGGGCAGCGGTGACGGCGGGGCGGCCGAACCGCCTGCGCGGAGTGGTCACGACGGGAACCTCGAGAAATCGGGCGGGAACTAGGCGCGCCACCGGGAACAGCGGCGCCGTTGCCCGGGGTCATCGGTCAGCGCGCCCCAACCTTCACCCCGAAAACCTGTCGGGGGACACACCCGTTACCGGAGCCACCGGGCCCGGCGCGTCGGCACTCGTGTCAGGGTGTTGCGGCCCCGTCGGGGCCGAATGCCTTAGCGGTCGATGCCGCCGAGGATGGGGTCAAGCATCGCCAGTGTGGCGATGAGATCCGCGATGTAGCCGCCGCGGCACATGTCGGCGATGGCTTGGAGGTTGACGAAGCTCGAGTCGCGGATGTGGACGCGCGCGGGCTTGGAGGAGCCGTCGGCCTTGACGAAGCAGCCGAGTTCGCCACGGGGGCCTTCGATGGCGGAGTAGCGCTCGCCGGGGGCGACGCGGAAGCCTTCGGTGACGAGCTTGAAGTGATGGATGAGCGCCTCCATCGAGGTGGCGAGCTCATGGCGCGGCGGCAGCGCGACCTTGCGGTCGTCGACGATCACGGGGCCTTCGGGGAGGCCGTCGAGGGCCTGCTCGATGATCTTCGCGCTCTCTTCCATCTCGGCGAGGCGGACGGCCATGCGGTCGAAGTTGTCGCCGACGGCGCCGAGCGGCACGCCGAACTCGAAGTCGTCGTAGGACGAGTAGGGCTGGGCCTTGCGGAGGTCCCACTCGACGCCCGAAGCGCGCAGCAGCGGGCCGGTGACGCCGAGATCCAGGAGGCGCTGAGAGTCGACGATGCCGACGCCCTTGAGGCGCTGCAGGGCGATCTCGTTGGCGTAGATGAGGTCGCGGAACTGTGCGACGCGGGTCGGGAGCTCCTTGACGAACGCGCGGCACCGGTCGACCCAGCCGCCGCCGGGGATGTCTTCGATCACGCCGCCGATCTGGAAGTAGCGGGTGTGCACGCGCTGACCGGAGGCGCTCTCGAAGAGGTCGAGGATCGTCTCGCGCTCGCGGAGCGAATACCAGAGGAGGCTCATCGCGCCGATGTCGAGGCAGCTCGTACCGAACCAGAACAGGTGGCTCATGATCCGGTTGAGCTCCATGTGGATCACCCGGAGGTACTGCGCGCGCTTGGGCACCTCGATGCCCACGAGCTCTTCGACGGAGTGCACGTAGGCCATCGCGTTGAAGTAGTAGGCGAGGTAGTCCATGCGCTCGACGAGCGGGACCACCTTCCAGTACGGCTTGTCCTCACACGTCTTCTCGATGCCGGTGTGGAGGTAGCCGATGAGCGGGCGCAGGTCGCGAACGATCTCGCCGTCGAGGGTGACCAGCAGCCGCAGCACGCCGTGCGTGGCGGGGTGGTGCGGCCCCATGTTGATCGTGAGCAGCTCTTCGGACTGCCCCAGACCGCTCGGGTTGGCGACCGGCGACAGGGTGACCGACTCCTCGAGCTTGCGGTAGTCGCTCGGGCCCTTGCCAGTGGTGTCAGTGGGCGCGGTCATTCGGCGTAGTGGAGGCCTTCGGCCTCGTGGTGGGTGAAGAGCACGGGCTCGCCGCCGAGCGGGAAGTCGCGGCGCTGCGGGTGGCCCTCGTAGTCCTCGGGCATGAGGATGCGGCGCAGATCGGGGTGACCGTCGAACACGACGCCGAAGAGGTCGTAGATCTCGCGCTCCTGGTGGTCGGCGGTCGGCCAGCTCGGGGCGACGGATTCGACGTGCGGAGCGTCGACGGGCACACGCAGCTTGATCGCGACGCGATCAGGGCGGTTCATGTCGAGCAGCTCGTAGTGGACGGCGAGGCGCGGCTCGTGCGGGTATTCGTCGGCGCCGTGCACGCTGCTGAGGAAGCGGTAGCCCTCGTCGCGCAGGAGCGCGAGCGCCGCGCTGATGTGCTGCGGCTGGATCTCGATGCTGCCGTAATCGTTGCTGTGCGCGGTGCCGACGACGGCGTCGTCGCCGAGCCGGGCGCGCAGGCCGCCGGCGAGCAGCTCGAGTCCGGTGGGATCAGGCACTCGGCGTGGCGGTCGGGGGAAGCACGAGGCCGGGGGCGATCTCGGGCGTGGGCGCCGGAGCGGGGCGGCCGGGGCCGACATGCGTGCGCGTCGTCGTGATGGAGCCGCCACCGTTCGGAACGCCTTCGGTGCCCAGGACCTCGATCGTCGAGCCGGCGTCGTAGCGGGCGCGCCAGCCGAGATCCGGCTTCTGCTGGATCTGGTCGCGGAGCTTGAGCACGCCGTACATCACGGCCTCGGGACGCGGCGGACACCCAGGCACGTGCACGTCGACCGGGAGGAACTTGTCGGCCGGGACGATGGCGTAGTTGTTGAACACGCCCATCGAGCTGGAGCAGGCGCCCATGGCGATCGTCCACTTCGGCTCGAGCATCTGGTCGTAGATGCGGCGGATGATCGGCGCCATCTTGATGCTCACGCGGCCGGAGAGGATCAGGAGATCGGCCTGGCGCGGGCTGGCACGCATGGCCTCGGAGCCGATGCGGGCGATGTCGAGGCGGCTACCGACGAGCGTGATCATCTCGATCGCGCAGCATGCGAGGCCGAAGGTGGCGGGGAAGATCGCGTTCGAGCGGGCCCACGTGAGGGCCTGGTCGAGGGTCGTCGTGAGCACGCGGCTGCGGACGTACTCCTCCAGCTCCTCGTCGCTCATGTCGCCGCGGAGCATGCGCTGGGCGTCGTACTGCCGGATCTTGAGATCGGCGGCGGCATCGGCAGGCGTCGCGCCGACGGGTGTGCGCGTCACTTCCATTCCAGGGCTCCTCGGCGCCAGACGTAGATGAGCGCGACCGTCAGCAACACGATGAAGACGATCGTCTCGATCAGGGCGAACACGCCGAACGCCCCGAGCTGCACCGCGATCGGGTAGAGAAAGATCACCTCGATGTCGAAGAGGATGAAGAGCATCGCGACGAGGTAGAAGCTCACCCCGAACTTGAAGCCCTGCTTCACGTCCGACGGCAGACCACACTCGTACGCGTCTTCTTTCTCCCCGATCGCTCGTGCCTTCGGGCCGATCACCGCACCCGCTCCGACGAACGAGATGGCGATGAGCGTGGCGACCGCGATGAACACGAGCGCTGGCAGATACGACTGCAGCACGAGTTCTGTTGTACCACCGGGGGCGGTTCCCGCCTACATCGTGCGTGTTGTTGCGTGAGCGCAAGCGCATGAGCAAGCGGTCAGGATGGTGCGCAATGTCGGATCCCTACATCGCCTTCGCCTGGGTCGTGGGCATCGTCAACGCCGTCGCCGCCGTCGCCGGGTTGGCGCAGTGGGCGCTCAACCGACCGGGCCCGCCCTTCTGGCTCCTCGTTCGCGGCGGCCAGGTGATCGCCGCCGCCTATGCCGTGTTCGCCGGCATCTACGCCGCCGTTGCCGACCCGCCCGCCGACGGCCTCGCCTGGGTCTACATCCTCACGCCCGTCGCCGTAACCTACTTCGCCGAGCAGCTGCGGATCATCGCCGCCCAAACCGTCCTCGAGCGCCACGGCTACGCCGACGCGGGCGAGCTCCGCAGCGCAGTCTCTTCGGGCGACGACGACGCCGACCGCCTCGCCACCGGCATCGCCAACGAGGTGCTCCTGCGCGAGGTCGCGATCCTGGCGCTCGGCGCCGCCGTCATCTCGTTCCTCGCCTGGCGGGCCGTCCTCACGGGCTGAGGGCGCGCCGCGCCGCGGGCGCTCAGCCGCCGAACCGGCCGTGCACGAAGAGCAGTGGTTCGGCGTCGGGGTCGCTGCGGACGTCGGTGCAGCGCAGGACGACGATGTCGTGGTCGCCGCCCGAGTGGATTTCGGTGATCTCTCCGACGATCACGGCGGCAGCGTGGGCGATGGCGGGCACGCCGGCGAGGTCGTCGAGGACGATGCCATGGAACTTGTGCTCCGGCTCGTGCTTGGTGGCGAAGCGGGCGGCCATCGACTCCTGGGACGACCGCAGGATCGAGACGGCGAGCCGGCCGGCGTCTCGGACGACGGGCAGCGTGCGCGAATCCTTCGCGAAGCACACGAGGAACAGCGGCGGATCGAGCGAGACGCTCGTGAGGGCGTTCGTCGTGAGGCCGACGGGCCCATCGGGGCCAGCGGCGGTGACGACGGCGACGCCCGTCGCGAACGCGCCGAAGGCGTCGCGGAACGCGCGACCCGACAAGGGCGCCTGGAGGCCGTCGCTCACCGGCCGGCCCGCCGGCGCATCGTCGCGTGCGTCATGCAGTCCAAGGTAGTGACTGGCGCAGCGCGTGCCGAAAACGGCTGGGGTCAGACGAAAACGTCGCCCGCCGGCTACTGGCGAACTTCGATGACGCCGTACATGCCGAGGTCGTCGTCGTTGGCGATCGACGAGCGCCAGCGGTACTTGCCCGGCTCGAGCGTGACGTTGCCGCTCTTCACCTCGCCCGGCTGCATCGCGGAGACGCCGAGCAGGAGCTTGGGCTTGTCGTCGGAGGAACGCGGCACGATCGTCTCGATCTGGAGGTTGTGCACCTGCGTGCCGCGATTGGACGCGTAGACCTCGATGTTGCCCGCGGGGATCGAGACCGACTGGGGCGTGAGCGAGAACTCGCGGAGCTCGATGTCGATGCGGTCGCCGTCGAGCCGGACGCTCGAGTCCTGGCCGTTGCGCAGCCAGACGAGGTAGAGCAACGCGAAGGCGATCGCGGCGCCCACGAGGAGCACCTGCGCCTGCAGCGGCGTCAGTGGCGCACGGCGACGTGCGGGGCGCCCGCCACGCTGGCGTCGGGGCGCACGAGGGGGACGCACCTCTTGGGTGCTGGTCGGACCCGGCATGGACGGCATCTTCCCGTATAGTGGCCGTCGCTATGCGTCTCGCGCCCCGATTGACTGCCTTCGCCATCGGTTGCTGCTCGCTCTTCGCCCTTTCCGCCTGCGGCTCGCAGGAGATCGGCATTGCCAAGAGCAGCCCGTATTACAAGGGCGCCGAGCTCTTCGATCAGCGCTGCTCCGGCTGCCACAGCCTCGACATCACCGGAGCGCACGGCTCGTCGGTGAAGGCCTCCGACAAGGAGCCGAGCGACGGCCCGAACTTCAACCAGCGTCACGAGACGCGCGAGAACGTGCTCTACGCCCTCCGCAACGGTGGCTTCTCGGGCGCGGTCATGCCGCAGAACCTCGCGACCGGCGCTGACGCCGAGGCGCTCGCCGACTTCCTCGCGAAGTACGCCGGCAAGAAGGCCAAGGCGCCGGCCGCTCCGGCCCCGGCAGCGAACCCGTCGGCCGACCAGGGCGAGGGCGAGGACGAAGCCGAGGGTGTCGACTCGACGACCCCGGCCGACGACTCGGCGACGACGCCCGCCGAGACCACGCCGTAAGGCGAGTCCGTCCTCGCGGTCCGCGAGGCTTCCCACCGCATGCTCGATCTCAAGGCACTCCGCGCTGACCCCGATGGGGCGCGCACCGCTCTCGCGCGCCGCGGCGACGGGATCGCCGAGCGTGTCGACGCCGTGCTCGCCCTCGACGAGCGCCGCCGCGAGCTGCTGCCGCTGATCGAGACCGAGCGCGCCGAGGCCAACAAGCGCGCCAAGGCCACCGGCCAGCAGATCGGCCAGGTGAAGGCGAGCGGCGGCACGCCCGAGGAGCAGCAGGCGAAGATCGACGCGATCCTCGCCGACGCGAAGGCTGGCCAGCAGCACGTCGACGAGCTCGCCGCGCAGCTCGAGCAGGTCGAGGCGGAGTTCCACGAGGCGCTGCTCCTCATCCCGAACCTGCCCGATCCGACGGCCGCGCCGCACGACACGGTCGTCCGCGAGGTCGGTACCCCGCGCCAGTTCGGCTTCGAGCCGCGCGACCATCTCCAGCTCGGTGGCAGCCTCATCGACATGGAGCGTGCCGCCCGGCTCTCCGGCTCGCGCTTCGCGCTCCTCAAGGGCCAGCTCGTGCAGCTCGAGCTCGCGCTCGTGCAGTGGGTGATGAGCAAGCTCTCCGCCGAGGGCTTCACGCCGGTGATCCCGCCGGTGCTCGTCCGCGAGGAGGCCCTTCTCGGCACCGGCTTCCTGCCCGACACCGAGCAACAGATTTACACGCTCCCGGCCGAGGACCTCTACCTGGTCGGCACGAGCGAGGTGGCACTCGCGTCGATGCACGCCGGCGAGATCCTCGACGCGAGCGAGCTGCCGATCCGTTACGCAGGCTTCTCGCCGTGCTTCCGCCGCGAGGCGGGCTCAGCCGGCTCCGCTGATCGCGGCCTCTTTCGCGTGCACCAGTTCGACAAGGTCGAGATGTTCGCGTTCGTCGAGCCCGACCAGGCCAATGACGAGCACGACCGGATCCTGGCGATCGAGGAGTCGATCCTTCAGGGCCTCGAGATCCCGTACCGCGTCGTCAACATCGCGGTCGACGACCTGGGCCCGAGCGCCGCGAAGAAGTACGACTGCGAGGGGTGGCTGCCGAGCCAGCAGACGTACCGCGAGCTCACGTCGTGCTCGAACACGACCCAGTTCCAGGCCCGCCGGCTCGAGGCGCGTTACCGCCCGCTGCGCGACGACGGCAAGCCCGGCAAGCCCGAGGCGATGGCCACGCTCAACGGCACCGCCACCGCGGTCGGCCGCACGATCATCGCGATCCTCGAGAACCACCAGCAGGAGGACGGCACCGTGCAGATCCCGTCGGCCCTGCATGCCTTCGGTGCGCCGACGGTGATCGACGCGCCGGGCCGCGAGTAGTCCTCCGGACGGGACTGCGTCGCCGACGAGTTCGCCTTTCGGCGCGTGCGTGCCCTTCGCTCGTGTGGGTGGGACTTGGAGTGTTGGCGATTCGCAACCGTTGGCGGCTGCGAACTCGTGCGCTGAGGCCCTGATTCGCAACCGCGTGCGGTTGCGCGTCGTGCGGTGGCCGGCCGAGGTCGGTATCGGGGGCACGACCGGTCCGCCAGTGCGTTCGGCTGACCTCGGCGTCGGAGCGCTCGCAACCGTACGCGGTTGCGTTTCCGGTCAGATTCGGCGTCATTCGCAACCGCAGGCGGTTGCGAATCGGGAGCGGGCCGTGAGGCGATGGCAGCTGCTGCGTCGAGAGCGTTGCTGTCGGGAGCCCGCAGGTCGACTGTGGAGGCTTGCTCTTGCAGCCTCTGCAGGGGCGCAGCTCGCGTGAGGGCACTCGGGGTGTTGCGATTCGCAACCGTTGGCGGTTGCGAATCCGGCCCACCGGTTGACTCGGCTTGGGCTACCGGCAGGTCCCCCTAGGGCGATCCCCGGGGGCTGATCTTGGGGGAAAGGTTTGGGGGACCGCCCGATGTCCCGGGCGGGCGCGGGCCGCAGCATGGCAGCCATGACTTCCATGCACCGCCGGCGGGGCACTGCTCTCGCCTCCCCCCTCCCTCGTCGTGGCGACCGTTTCGGGCTGGGCGCCCGCTCGCGTTCGGCTGCGGCGCTCGCCCTCGCCGCCGCCGCGCTCGCGCCGGCCGCGGCCTCCGCGTCGACCGTCTCCTACGACGGCGCGGTGCTGGTGCTCAAAGCCGCACCGGGCGAGATCAACAAGCCGAGCATCCAAGACGTCGACGGCAAGCCCGGCTCCGTCACGCTCTACGACTACGGCGTCCCGGTCACCAGCGTCCCGGCAGGGTGCGACGACCACCCCGACTGGCACTCGGTCGAGTGCCCGGCACCGGGCGGCGTGCGCGTCGAACTGGGTGACGGCGACGACTGGGCCTCGGTGTCACTCGGCGTGGCGGTGCCCGTCGAGATGCACGGCGGTCCGGGCAACGACAAGCTCGACGGCAACGACAAGGTCAACAACCTCTACGGCGACGAGGGCAACGACACCCTCAACGGCTACGGCGGCAACGAAGCCCTCGATGGCGGCCTCGGCGACGACACGGTCGACGGCGGCGCGGGCTCCGATCACCTCCTCGGCGGCGACGGCAACGACCTGCTCTTCCCCGACCACTACGAGGATCCCTCGCCGGACGTCGTCGACGGCGGCCCGGGCATCGACCGCATCGACGCCGACTGGACCACCAAGCGATACGACGACATCGAGCCCGACCTGATCCTCACGCTCGGCGGCGGCGCCGACGACGGCCGCCCCGGTGAGGGCGACGACATCACGAACGTCGAGCGGATCTGGTTCAACGTCGGCGCGACCGTCACGGGCACCGACGCGCCCGAGTACATGAAGCTCGTGCAGACCAACCAGCCGGGCAACCTCGTCGGCAACGGCGGCGCGGACGAACTCATCGGCGGCGGTGGAACCGACGTCGTCGACGGTGGTGCGGGCAACGACATCCTCAACGGTGGCTTCGGCGACGACACGATCACCGGCGGCCCGGGCACCGACAAGATCTCCGGCGACCAGACCACCACCGAGTGCGGCTACCTCTGGTGCAAGTACCCGTACGGCAACGACCTCATCTACGCCCGCGACGGCGAGGTCGACTCGATCGACTGCGGCGCCGGCGCCGACCGGGTGATCGCCGATGCGAACGACGTCGTCGCACCGGACTGCGAGACGGTCGAGCGCGGCAGCGCGCCGGCTGGTGGCGGCAACGGCTCGGCCGGCGGTGGCCCCGGCGCTTCCGGCACTCCGCTCGCGAGCGTCGGCGGCGTGCAGGTGATCGCAGGCCAGCGCCTCGGGAAAGTGCTGAAGAAGGGCCTGAAGGTGAGCGTCGGCGGCTCGGGCACCAAGAAGGTGAAGATCCGGCTCTCCTACTCCGGCAAGACGGTCGCGCGGGCCACCGGCAAGCCGGGACGCATCGCGACGCTCCGCCTCAACGCGGCTGCTCGCCGAGCCCTGGCCGCGCGCAAGCAGGCGAAGTTCACGCTCTTCGTCGGGCAGGAGAAGGCGCGCGTGACCCTGGCGCGCTGAGCGCGGCCACGCAACACTCGAACTGGGCCGGGGCTCTCGCGGGGAGCCTCGGCCCAGGCTGCTACTGCAGCCCCTGGCGCGCTTCGCGGACGAGCGTGACCGACTCGGGGAACACGCGCGCGATCACGGAGCGGATCTGCTCGGCCTGCTGATCGGCCGTGCCCTGCACGTTGATGCGATTGACCGCGGCGACCGTCATCTGCACCGCGAGCGAGATCGCGTTGTCGGCCCAGGCCAGATTCTGCTGGCCCTGCATCTGCTCGGCCAGCTCGGCCAGACGCTTCTGGAACTCGTTGGGGTCGCCGCCGAAGAGATTGAAGCCTTCCATGCGTCGGACTCTAGTCACCGCGCGGCGGTGCCGCGCCGGGATGTCGCACGGATCGTGCGAGCTGTCGCCCCATCGCCCGGTGCCCGCAAGGGCGACCGTGCTGCTTCAGCGGATCGGACCGTCGAGCGGGCCGGTCGCGACGGCGATGCTGCGCAGCGGCGCCGGCTCGGCGCCCTCCGGCGACTTCGGATCGGCGAAGTTGGCTGCTCGGAACGTGCGACCCGGTGGCACCTGCCACTCGATCGCGCCGATCCACCACCCCTTGAACGAGGCCGGAATGCTTCGGACCGGCTTCTGCGAACGGTCGAGGATCGACGCCGTGAACGCGATGCACTTCCCGCCGCCGGCCTGGGTGGGGCAGGCGCGGATGCCGAGCTGCGTGGTGGCACCGAGCCAGCCGCCCGTCCACTTGCCCGGGTTGGCGGTGATGGTGCTCCCGATCGCCGGGCTGCCCGTGAGCGTCGGGCGGTTGATCAGCCGGAGCTGCCCGTCCCAGCCAGGCGTGACGACGTCGGCGGTGCCGCGCTCGGCCACCACCTTCACCTCCACCCGGCTGCCGGCGAGCACCTCGCCGGGGCGGAAGTCGGCGCCGCGGCCCGAGACCTTGTCGCACTCGGCGCCGCACACGCGCCACTGGCGGCTCTTCGTCGGGCCGAGCCCCAGCGCCGGTGCGAGGACGACGGGATTGCCGTCGCCGTCGTAGCGGAGCTTGTCGGCGAGGCGGGTGTCGACCTCGTCCTTCTCGTCGGTGCTCGTGGCCTGCTTGACCACGGTGAAGATCACGACAGCGGGGATGAGCACCGTGAACGGCACGAGGAGCCGCGCGAGCCACTTGTGGCGGCGGCGCGGCGGCGCCCAGGGCTCGTAGGCGACGGGCGGCGGCCCTTCGATCGCTTCGTCGATCGCGGGCTCGGCTTCGAGCTCGGGCGCGAGCTCCTCGTCGGCGTCGAACTCGTCCTCGATGTCGTCGGGCAGGTCGGCCTCGAGCTCGTCGTCAGCCTCGACCTCGGGGGCGTCAGACAGGTCGGCGGCGTCGGCGTCCGGCTCGCCCTCGGGCGCTTCGGCCTCCGGCGGATCGCCGTCGGCTGCGGTCGGCTCGTGCGTGGTCGCGTCCGGATCCGGCGCGTCCTCGAGCTCCGCCGACTCGTCCGGCTCCCCCTGCATCCCGGCGATCGTATCCACCGGATCGGGGCGAAGCGGCCACCCCCGCGTTCAGGGCCCGGTCAGCCCTTGGGCGCCCGCCGATCAGCGATGCGCCGTTCCCTAGTGACGGCGGCGCCAGCGGGCGCCTCGGCGCGCCACGCGCTCCTCGGCCTCGGCCTGCGTGGAGGCCAGCTCCTCCGCGAGCCAGTCGTCGGTGGCGTTCGGCGGCGTGCCGCGCCCCTCGGCGGGCGCCTGCCAGAGCGTGTCGTCGGTTCCCCCGGGCGACCCTGCCGAGGTCGCTGCCGCGGCCGACACGTCGGCGAAGTCGGCGTCGCGCTCCGAGGCCCGTTCGGCATCCCGTTCGGCGGCGCGATCCGCGCGACCCCGCTCGATCACTTCGCGGAACGAGCGCACCTCGAACACCCACACCAGCGCCAGGAAGCCCACGCCGAGCGAGGCGATCGCGATCGTCGCCTGCACGCCCACGCCGTACGCAGCGATCGTCGCCGAGGTCGCTTTGCCGGCGAAGAGCTCGAGCAGCAGCGCCTGCACCACGCCGGCACCACCGGGGGTGAACGGGAAGATCGCTGCGACCGCGTTGGCGGAGAGCACGAGGAACACCGTCTCGACGTTGGCCGGCATCCCGAACGCGCGCAAGAAGAAGAAGAAGGCGGTGCCGCGCACCAGCCAGCCGATGCCCTGGATGCCCCACACCCGGCGGAAGTACGTGCGGCGGTCTTCGAGCACCGCAAAGCCCTGGCGGACGCTGCCCCAGAACGTCCGCACGCGCAGCGCGAGGAGCGAGAAGATCACGAGCAGGCCGATCGCGACCGCCGTGAGCAGGAACAGCGCGCGCCGGCCGTCGGCGACGACGAACGAGAAGTCGACCGCGTCGAACGAGAGCCACGACGGAGGCGAGGGGAACACGCCGCTCGCGATGGCGAAGAGCACGGCGACGCCGCCAGCGCAGAGGTCGAAGATCGCCTCGACCAGCAGGCCCGCGCCCACCGTCGGGTACGCCGACTTCGGGATCGAGGTCTTCGTGAGGTAGAGCTTCAGCACGTCGCCGCCGCGTGCCGGGATCACGTTGTTGAAGCCGTACGCGGCGAGGTACGCGCCCCACATCTGCTGGTAGGGCACGCGTGACTCCGGGAACGCCGCGGCGAGGATGTTGCGCCAGGCCAGCGCGCGCAGACTCAGGTACGCGATGAAGCAGGCCATGCCAATGAGCAGGGGCCCGAGATGAACGTTCGACAGGTTCGAGATGAACTGCGAGAAGTCATCGAGGATCGAGGCGACGATCACGATGCTGAGCAGCGTATGGAACTCAGCGAGGCTCGCGCCACATGAGGTGCACGACGGGCGCCGTCGGCAGCTGTACGGCGCCGGTGACGCTGAACCCGGCCGACTCGTAGAACGCGGCC
The DNA here is from genome assembly GCA_017744415.1 of Solirubrobacteraceae bacterium. Classification (GTDB taxonomy): domain Bacteria; phylum Actinomycetota; class Thermoleophilia; order Solirubrobacterales; family Solirubrobacteraceae; genus JAGIBJ01. Next base: position 20,661 of record JAGIBJ010000074.1, on the reverse strand, counting down.
GCCTCGTCGCTGCCGGCCTCGACGTACGCTGGCCAGCCGCGCTCGTCGGCGAGCGTCAGCGCGGGCACGAGCAGCGCGGAGGCAAGACCCGTCCGGCGGCGCTCGCGCGTGACGCCGAGCAGCGCGAGGTACAGGTGCGGGATCGACGGGTGGCGCCGATCGAGCTCGCGCTGCATCTCGCCGATCCGCACGCGGTTGCGCGCCACGCGCGGGATGGCCCCGAACGCGCGGAGCTGCCCGGTGGCGTGGCCCTTCCAACGATCCGGCGCCGCCCAGATCGCCGCGCCGACGAGATCGTCGGTGGTGTAGCTCAGGTCGTCGGGACCGTGCTGCGAGAGGCGCAGGCGAAAGTCGGAGCGCACCCAGCGCAGGCGCGACGGATGGTCGCGGTAGATCCAGCGGCTGAGTTCGTCGTCCTCGAAGGCGCGAGCGAGCACGCCGGCGAGGTGCGTGCGTTCCCGCCGCGCGATCCGTCGCACGGCCTGCCGGTCGGCGGCGGTGTCGACTGGGGAGGGCACGTGGTCATCGTACGCCCGGCGCCACCAGGGCCTGCGCAGGATCGTGGTCACGGGGTGACTGCTCCGCGCTCGACGGGGCGGTCCAGGTCGACGTCCTCGTGCGAGAGCGGATCGTCGAGCGGCTCGAGATGGGTGAGCACGCTGGAGCCGTCCCCGACCACCTGGCGCAGCCGCTGCTCCACCACCTCGGCCAGGTCGTGACCGCGCTGCACCGTCCAGTGGCCCGGCACGAGCAGGTGCACGGACACGAACGCGCGGCGTCCGGCTCGGCGCGTGCGTAGCGCGTGGAACTGCACGTCGTCGGACGAGAGATCGGCGAGCGCGACCTCGATGGCGGTGAGCTCCTCGGGCTCGAGCGCGGCATCCATCAGGCCCGACGCCGAGCGGCGGACGAGCCGCAGCCCGGTGGCGATGATGTTGGCGGCGACGACGAGTGCGATGAGCGGATCGAGCACGTGCCAGCCCGTGACGACGACCGCGACGATGCCGGCGACGACGCCGATCGAGGTCCACACGTCGGTAAGGAGGTGCTGGCCGTCGGCTTCGAGCACCACCGAGCCCTCCGCGCGGCCCGTGCGGATCAGGAACATGCCGGTGGCGAGGTTGAGCACCGTGGCGGCGAGCGACACGCCGAGGCCGATCCCGACCGACTCGAGCGGCGCGGGATCGATGAGCCGCGGGACGGCGGCGATCACGATCGAGCCGGCCGCGAGCAGGATGAGCGCGCCTTCGAGTCCGGCGGAGAAGTAGTCGGCCTTGTCGTGGCCGTGCGGGTGGTCGTCGTCGGGCGGCCGGGTCGCGATCTGCACCACGGCGAGCGCGACGACCGCCGCGACGAGGTTCACCACCGATTCGAGCGCGTCGGAGAGCAGACCCACCGAGTCGGTGACCAGGTAGGCGCCGGCCTTCAGCGCGATCGTGAGCACGGCCGCGACGACCGCCAGCTGGAGCGCACGCGTGAGCCGGCGACGGCGCTCGGCGTCGCGCGCGTGAAGGGGATGAGCCGAGGAGCTCACGGCCGGACGGTTGATCTCGCGGCGGAGTGACGTGGATGTGCGTGCCGCGTGGATGAGCTGGATTGCCCGGTGATCGACCATAGGGCGGCCGCCCAGGGTCGATTGCCGGGGGATTCAGATCGCCGCGCGGTGCGTGCAGACGCGTTGCTGCGTCGTGAAATCACCCGTCCATGTTGCCACGGTTTTCGGGGTCGGGGGACGCTTGGCCGACCTCCCTCGCAACGTTGTACGAGCTACCTCGCGGGCTGGCGCGAGCTACCGCAGAAGTTCGCCCCACCTAAACGGCTCGCTGCGGCGACTTAGCGCGGGATCTCGCCGCCCGCGGCGCCGATCACGATCCCGATCACGGCAGCGGCGAGGAGCGTCGGCACGACGCCACGGCGTGCGCCGATCAACGCCGCCCCGGCGACGAGCGCGAGCACCCACTGCCACGGCTCGGTGAGACTCGAGGCGAGCGGCACCGCCGAGCCGAGGATCGCGCCGAGCGCCGCGGGGCCGCTGCCGAGCAGGAACGCCTGCGCGTGGGCGCTCGTGCGGAGCTGCTCGAAGCGGTGGCCCGCGGTGGCGATGAGGAGCACCGACGGCCCGAAGGCGATGGCGGCGGCGAGCAGCGCGCCGCCGATGCCGCCCGCCGACCAGCCGACGGCCGCGATCGTGTTGACCACCGGGCCGGGTGTCACCTGCCCGATCGCGACGGCACTGAGGAACTGCGGATCCGTCATCCAGCCGTAACGCTCGACGGCATCCGACTGCATCAGCGGCACGATCACGAACCCGCCGCCGTAGGAGAGCGCACCGACCTTGAAGGCGGTCCACCCGAGGCGCGCGGCCGTACTCGTCCCGATCGCGGCGGCGGCGAGCGATGCGACCACGGGAAGGCCGACGGCTGCCGCGCCGTCCGGCGGCGGGCTGGCGGAGTCGCGCGTGGCGGTTCGCGGCCGCGGCCCGGTGGGGCTGCCGCGCTCGTCGTCTCCGCGCGGCGTGCGCCACGCGAGCTCCGTCAAGCCCGCACCGAGCAGCACGAGCACGACCGCCGGCCCGACGAATGCCGCCCCGAGCGCGCCCGCAACCGCGTAGGCGAGCCACCGCCGCGCCCCGGCCCCGGGGCGGGCACGAGCTCGGCTGTCAGGGAGCAGCTGGAGGCCGGCGTGCACGGCGACCGCGGGCACGGCCGCACCGCCGCCGGCGGCGGCGGCGAGCACCCAGAGCGGCGGGCTTGCCGCGAGGAAGACGGCCGCGAGCGCGAGCACGGCGAGCAGTCCGGGCAGGATGAATCCCGCCGCGCCGATCAGCGCGCCGCGCGGCCCGCCGAGACGTCGCGCGCAGTAGATCGCGAGCTGGGTCGAGGCGGGCCCTGGGAGCAGGCCGGCGGCGGCGATCGCATCCTCGAACTCGCGCCGATCGATCCAGCGCTCGCGTTCGACGACGAGTTCGCGCAGGAGGACCATGTGCACGGGCGGCCCGCCGAAGCCGATCACGCCGATGCGGGTCCACTCGCGCGCAATGCGGGCCGACGATGGCGGGGGCGCGAGGGGCGGATCGGGGGCGGCCATCGCGGCGAAGCCTAAGCAGCGCCGCCGCGCCAGGCGCGAGGATGGCCCGGCCGGTCACCGGACGTTCACGCCGGGCACCCTCGGGCAGAAGTCTGGACATTTTCCCAGACTGGTTAGGATGGAGCGCATGACCAGCCAGGCGTGGAGCAACTGGGCCGGGCAGCAGCAGTGCACGCCAGCCGTCGTCGCACGCCCGCGGCACGAGGCGCAGCTCGCCCTCGACGTCGCGCAGGCCGCCGCCGCAGGCCACACCGTCCGCGCGCTCGGCAGCGGGCATTCGTTCACCGATGCGTGCGTCACCGATGGCTGCCACGTCGATCTCTCACAGATGGCCGAGCTCGTCGACGTCGACCGCGCCAGCGGCCTCGTGCGCGTTCAAGCCGGGATGCCGCTCCACCGGCTCACCGCCGCCCTGCAGCTCCACGGCCTCGCGCTCGAGAACCAGGGCGACATCGACCGCCAGACGATCTCCGGCGCCACCGCCACCGCCACGCACGGCACCGGCACGCGCTTCCGCAACCTGTCGAGCGGCATCGTCGGCGCGCGGATCGTGCTCGCCGACGGATCGATCCGCGAACTCTCACTGCCCGGCGACGAGGAGCTGCTTCGCGCGGTGCGGGTAAGCGTCGGTGCGCTCGGCGTGATCAGCGAGCTGACGCTCCAAACGGTGCCCGCGTTCCGCCTGCGGAAGATCGAGGAGCCGCGGCCCACCGACGAGCTGCTCGACGGCTACCTCGAGCTCGCCGCCGTGCACGACCACTTCGAGTGTTACGTGTTCCCCTACGCCGACACCGGCCTGAGCATCGCCACCGAGCGCACCGACGACCCGGCCGCGCCGCCGCCGCGCTGGCGCACCTGGATCGTCGACGACCTCCTCGCCAACCACGGGCTCGGCGCGTTCTCCCGGGCCGGCCGCCGCTGGCCTCACCGCGCGCCGGAGATCTCGCGCGCGCTCGTGCGGCTCCTCTCGCGCGACGAGCGGATCGACCACAGCCACCTCGTCTACGCCAGTGAGCGCCGCGTGCGGTTCACGGAGATGGAGTACGCCATCCCGCGCGAGCGGATCAGCGAGGCGGTGCGCGCCGTGCTGGCGATGATCGAGCGGGAGCGCATCGGCGTCACGTTCCCGATCGAGGTGCGCACCACGGCCCCCGACGACGCCTACCTCTCCACGGCCGAGGGCCGCGACACCGCCTACGTCGCCGTGCACCAGTTCGTCGGCATGCCGTACGAGCCGTACTTCCGCCAGGTGGAGGCGATCATGGATGGCTTCGGCGGGCGCCCCCACTGGGGAAAGCGCCACTTCCAGACGGCCGCCACCCTCGCGCCGCGCTACCCCGGGTGGACGGCGTTCCAGGCCGCGCGGGCCGAACTCGATCCCACAGGCGTCTTCACCAACGACTACGTGCGGCGCGTGCTCGGGCCCGCGCCTGCGGAGACCACGGCATGAGCCCGCTCGAACCCGCCACCGGCACCGGCGCGCGTGCGCGCCGCCACCTCGATGCCCTCGCCGAGCTCGAGGCACCGCTCGCGTACGTCGACCTCGACGCCTTCGACGCCAACGGCGCGACCCTCCTCCGCGAGGCAGGTCACCACCAGATCCGCGTGGCGACGAAGTCGGTGCGCTGCGATGCGCTGATCGACCGCGCGCTCGACTCCGACGCGCGCTTCCATGGCGCGATGGCATTCACCGTCGACGAAGCCCTGCACCTCAGCGCGCGAGGCATCACCGACGTGCTCATCGGCTACCCGGCGAGCGAGCCGGCAGCGCTCCGCCGACTCGCCGAGTGGCTCGCCGATCATCCCGACCAGCAGATCCGCCCGATGGTCGACGGCCCGGCCCAGCTCGACCTCCTCGGCGAGGCCGGGCGCGCCGCGGGGACCGAGATCGCGTGCTGCATCGACGTCGATGCCGGGTGGCGCCCTGCCGGCAGCCACGGGCCGACGATCGGCCCGAAGCGCTCCTCGCTGCACACACCCGAGCAGGTGCTCGAGGTGGTGCGCCACGCGCGCCGCACTGAGGGCGTGCGCGTTGATGCGCTGATGGCGTACGACGGCCAGATCGCGGGGGTCGGCGACGATCCGCCCGGGCGGCCAGTGCGAGCCCGCGCGATCCGGCTCATGCAGGGGCGCTCGCTCGCCGATCTGCGCGAGCGTGTGCCGCGGATCGTCGCTGCCGTGCAGGCTGAGCTCGCGAGCGAGGGCGGCCTCGCGATCGTGAACGTCGGGGGCACCGGCAGTCTCTCCCGCATCGCCGGCCTCGTCCCCGCGACCGAGCTCACCGCCGGGTCGGGCTTCTACGCCCCGACGCTCTTCGACGCCTACCGCCACCTTCAGCTGCAGCCGGCGGCGTTCTTCGTCCTCCCGGTGGTGCGGCGCCCGGCGCGGCGCGTGGCGACCCTGCTCGGCGGCGGCTACATCGCGAGCGGGGCGGCGGGCCCCGACCGCGTGCCGCAGGCGGTGTTCCCCGAAGGACTGCGGCTCGACGGCGACGAGGGCGCCGGCGAGGTGCAGACGCCCGTGCTCGGCGAGGCCGCGGAGGGGCTCGGCATCGGGGCACGCGTGGTGCTGCGCCATGCGAAAGCGGGCGAGCTCTGCGAGCGGTTCGACCGGCTCCACCTGGTGGGCGGCGGCGAGCTGCGCGGCGATGCGCTCACCTACCGGGGCGCCGGTCACACGTTCCTATAACGCCGTGCGCATGTGCGACCGCGCAGCGCGTCGCGTTACTGAACGTTGTGTAGATGCGGGGCGCGGCGCCGACCACCGCATGTGCTGATGGCCGGATGTTTCCTGGATGCTGGTTTCAAGACCGGAGCGCCAGCGCGCCCGTCAGTAGAGCTGCGGTCCGTCGTCGCGGCCGCGGGCCTCGCGCTGCGCGGCTTCGCGGGCATCTCGCTTGCGGTCCGAGCGCTTGGTGCGTGCGCGCACGATCACCACCAAGACAACGGAGCCGAGCAGCAGCGTCGAGATCAGCGAGTTCACGTCCACAGATGCAGACCGTACCGGTCCGCCCGCTGAGGATCGCCTGTCCCCTGTCCGTGGTCCACGGTGTTTGTGCTGACATGTGTCGCGTTTCCGTATGCGGATATGAGAACTTTTCCCGTCCGGATACCGTGCGTATGCTGCCGGGTGATGACTGCACTCCCCTCCGGCGCCCGCGTTTCCCTCACCCCGCGCGCGCAGCAGATTGCGGTCGAGGCGCGCGCTCTGCTCGAGGAGCGCGGCCGCGAGGCACTCTCGATGCGCAACATCGCCGCGCGCATCGGCATCCGGGCCGCGTCGCTCTACGAGCACTTCGCCGACAAGCGCGCGGTGGAGAACGCGATCGTGGCTGCCGGGCTCTACGAGCAGGGCGACTTCATCGCCGCACGCCTCGAGGCCAACCCGGACGAGCCGCCGATGCGCGTCGTCGCCGAGGCCTACCGCGACTTCGCCCTCGACCATCAGGCGCTCTATGCGCTCACGATGAGCCGAGGGCTCGATCGCGACGCGCCCGATGTCGCCGCGGCTGAGCGCTACGCAGCCGGCTTCCTGCGCCGCGCCGTCGGTGACCGCTGGGAACTCGGCCTCGCCTTCTGGGCCTTCGCGCACGGCGTGATCGATTTGGAGATGCACGACCGTCTCCCGCCCAACCGCGACCCGCGCGACGTGTGGGAAGAGGGCTTGGCCGCCCTCCTCAAAGACCTCGGCGCCGAGGGCGCGAACGCCTGATCCCGCCGCCGCGAGGGTCTTGGCAGCGAAACGCCCGTCCCTCCCGCTTCGCACGCTCCGCGGGATTGGGGCGTCCGGCACGTTGGCGCATCGCCGCTCCAACCGGACCCAGGCCCGAATATCGTTGCGATGGCAACGACTTCGGATCGAACCCCCGGGAGGCCAGCCGTGGCCAACGACGCACTCTTCACCCCCTACGAGCACGGTGGCCTCACGCTGCCGAATCGCATCGTGCTCTCGCCGCTCACGCGCAATCGGGCCGTCGGCACGGTGCCGAACGCGCTCATGGCCGAGTACTACGCGCAGCGCGCGAGCGCCGCGATCCTGATCGCGGAGGGCACACAGCCCGCGGCCGTCGGGCAGGGCTACCTCGACACCCCGGGCCTGCACACCGATGAGCAACAGGCGGGTTGGGCGAAGGTCGTCGAGGCGATCGAGGCGGCCGGCCCGGCAAGATTCGTCATCCAGGTGATGCACACCGGCCGCGTTGCGCACCCGTCGTACACGGGCGGCGAGCAGCCCGTGGCGCCGTCGGTGGTGCAGGCGCCCGGCGAGGTGTTCACGCCCGAGGGTCAGCGGCCGTACGTCGAGCCCCGCGCACTCGGCACCGACGAGCTCGAGACCGTGAAGGCGCAGTACGTCGAGGCCGCTCGCCGGGCCGTGGATGCCGGCGCCTACGGCATCGAGCTCCACGCCGCCAATGGCTACCTCCTGCACCAGTTCCTCAGCGAGAACACCAACCAGCGCACCGACGGCTACGGGACGGACGTCGCCGGCCGGATCCGGTTCGTCGTCGAAGTCGTGGATGCCGTCGTCGCCGAGATCGGCGCGGGCCGCACCGCGATCCGCCTCTCGCCTAACCACCAGGTGAACGGCATCGAGGAGACCGATCCGAAGTCCACGTACGCCGCGCTCTACGCCGAGCTCGCCCGCCACGACCTCCTCTACGTCCACCTGCTCGACTCGTCGAAGTTCGCCGGCTACGACGTGATCGCCCAGGCCCGCGAGCTCTACCCCGGCACGCTCATCGCCAACGCCGGCTTCTCGCAGGAGTGGGACGCCGCGGGTGCCGCCGAGCGCATCGAGGACGGCCGCATCGACCTCGTCGCCTTCGGCCGCCCGTTCCTCGCCAACCCGGATCTCCCGCGTCGGCTCCGCGAAAACGCGCCGCTCAACGAGCCCGACCGCGAGACCTTCTACGGCGGCGGCGCTGAGGGCTACACCGACTACCCCACGCTCGACGCCGTCACCACCGGCTGACGGCCGGCCAGCCCAAGTCAGCGGCGAGGCGTGCCAGCGGCCGGCCGGCCGGCCGCGAAGCTCCAACATCCCCCGGCCGTCAGAGCGTGGGGATGTTGGAGCTTTCCTCGTCGGCGTTCGAAGCTCCAACATCCCTCGGCCCTCAGAGCGTGGGGATGTTGGAGCTTCGGCGCGGGCTGGCTGGTGGGGGTGCGTGGTCAGCGTCGCTGAGCGGTCGTACGCACGACCGGTGGGCGACGCTCGCGCTCAGTCGTTGGCGGACGTGCGGCGCACGTCGACCGCGAGGAGGGCGAGGCCGACGAGGATCGGGCCGTAGACGAGGAGCTCGTCGTCGGTGAAGGTCTCGCCGAGGATGAGCGTCGCGACGCCGACGAGCAGGATCGGTTCGAGGTAGGCGAGCAACCCGAAGATGCTGAACGGCAGCACCTGGCCCGCGCGGAGGTAGGCCAGGAAGGCGCCGGCGCTGAGCACGCCGAGGAGCACGATGCCGAGGGCGTGCGGGGCGTCGGCGAGGGGCGCGGTGGCGTCGCGGTCGACGGCCAGCACGACGAGCGCAAAGGGCGTCATCACGGCGAACTCAAGTGGGATGACGCCCATCGAGTCGAGACCGGCGGCGCGTCGGCTGGCGAAGTAGATCGGGTAGCCGACGAACACGGCGGTGGTCGGCCAGCCGATGCCGCCCGCGAGGAACACGGCCGCCGCGACGCCGACCGCCGCCGCCCCGAGCGCTCCGGCCCGCAGGCGGGAGACGCGCTCGCGATGCATCACGACGCCGATCATCACGAGCACGAGTGGCATGAGCAGGTAGCCGAGCGCTACCTCGAGCGCGCGGCCCGCCTGCGGGGCCCACCCGAAGAGCCAGAGCTGGAAGCCGAAGAAGGTCGCATTCGCGATCAGCACCGGGACGAGCAGCGGCTCCGCGCGGAGCCGCTCGACGACAGCCCGCACGAGCGGCCACTGGCGGGCGAGCGTGAACACTGCAGCGATGAGGACGATCGAGATGACGACCCGCCACGCGTAGAGCGGGGTCGACCCGAAGTCGTCGAGCTCGCGGGCGAGGACGAAGATCGCGGCGAACGCGAACGACGCGAAGATCGATGCGCCCACGCCGGAGCCGGCGAGCCGCGCGATGGCGGGTGCTGTGGTCGTGGAACGCATGAGAGCTTTGCGGCCCGTTGGGCCCGCATCACGCTAGGGCCGGCGGCGGCTGACGTGTGTCCCCCGGCTCCGCGGTTGCGCTGGCACACAGCGCGCGGACGCGCCATGCTGGCGCCCGAACACCGATCGGCTTGGGAGGGCGACGTGTCGGGCTATGGGGATTTCTACGAGAACCGGGTGACCGGCGAGCGCTGCGTGATCCTGCGGACGGGGATGGAGGATGAGGCCTCGCCGACGACGTCGCTCGTCCACCTCACGGCCCCGCCCGGATCGGCGGTGGTCGGCGAGCACGTGCACCCGACGGTCACGGAGCGGTTCGTCGTCGTGAGCGGCACACTCGGCATGCGGCTCGACGGCGAGGAGTCTCAGCTCGTCGCCGGCGAGGAGGCGACCGCGCCCGCCGGCAGCGCGCACGACTGGTGGAACGCGGGCGACGACGTGGCGAGCGTGATCGTCGAGCTCGACCCGCCCACCGAGCGCTTCGAGACGATGATCGCCACGCTCTTCGGCCTCGCCAACGCAGGCCGCACCAACGCGAAGGGCCTGCCGAATCCGCTCCAGCTCGCGCTGATCGGGCAGCAGTTCGACGACGTGCTCGTCTTCACGAAGCCGCCGCGCGCCGTGCAGCGCATCGCCTTCGCCCTGCTCGCACCGATCGCACGGGCCCGCGGCCTGCGCCCCACCTACGACGAGTACCTCGCGCCGCACGGCCACACCGAGCCCGACCCGGCCGCCCTCGCCGCCGCCGGGCTCGCGGCAGCGCCGACCCGCTGACGAGAGCGCCCACTCAACGCGCGCGGCCATCCCGAGTCCGCGCGCCACCTGAGTCTGCGGCCGCCCGGCCGCCGAACGTGAATCGTGCGCGGAACGGGTCGCACATGATTCACGTTCGCCGGCGCCCGAGTCACGTCATGACCGGGACGACGCGCGGAGTGGCTCGGACGTGACCACCTCGCGCGGCGTGGGTCGCGCCGCGCCGGCCACATGCGAGCAGCCGCCCACCGCGAGCAGCGCCGCAAGGCCGGCGGCCGCCGGGGCGACGAGCATCGCGTGCCCGACGTGTCCGTGGGCCAGGCTGAGCCCCGCCAGCGCGGCGCCCGCTGCGGCGCCCGCCCCGCCGGCGGCGGTAAGCCAGGTGAACGCCTCGATGGCGCGGTGCTCGTCGACGACGGCATCGAGCAGCTCGAATACCGCTGCGAACGCCAGGCCCATGCCCGCGCCGGCAGGGAGGCAGGCGATGGCGAGCGGGACGAGCTCCGGCAGGACGGCGAGGAGCGCGAGCCCGACGGCGCCAAGGCCCAGCCCGGCCGCGAACCGGCTGCTCGGCGCGACGCGCGTCGCGCGGGTGCCCGAGAGCAGCGCCGCCGCTGCGCTCGCCGCGGCGAGCGCAGCGAGCGGGAACGCGGCATCGGCCGCGCTGCCGTCACGCGCCGTGAGCGCAGGCAGGGCGATGTCGAGCGCGCCGAAGGCGATCGCAAGCAGGAGCTCGCCACCGGCGACGATGAGGAAGCCCGCGCCGCCCGGCGGGCGCAGTGACGCCTCGCGCCCAGGAGCCTCGTCCGGAGGATGAGCAGGACTCGTCGGCATTGCCCGCGCGAGCACCACCGCAGCGAGGAGCACGCCGCCGAGCAGCACCGCCACCGGCGGCCCGGGATCGGCTGCCCCGCCGGCGGCGACGGCCACCAGGAGCGGTCCGATCACCTGCGCGAACTCGCTGAGCGCGGCGTTGAGCCCGTGGGCGATCGGTGCGAGCGAGGGGCCGGCAGCGCGCGACCATTCGGAGCGTGCGACGGCGATGAGCGGCGGGGCCGAGGCGCCGCCGAGCGCGCCGAGGACGACGAGCGGGCCTGCGGACGCGCCGGACTCGGCAGCCGCGATGAGTGCGAGCAGCGCGACGACGTGCACCGCCGCGAACGCCAGCAGCGCCGAGCGGCCGCAGCGGTCGACGAGCCGCCCGCGGAGTGGCGCCAGTGCCGCGCTCCCCGCGGAGAAGGCGGCGATCACCGCGCCGGCGGTGGCGAACGACCCGGTGCCGTGCTCGACGACGAGCACGAATCCGAGGCCGTAGATGGAGTAGGAGAACCAGGCGAGGCTGCTCGCGGCGAGCAGCGGCCGGGTCCCAGGGCGCGCCAGCAGGGCGCGGTAGGGCGAAGACAACGGAGTTCCTTCTGCCGCCGGCGCATGGGCGCGGGCGACGTGACGATCACGACGGACGGGGCGTGGGCACGGCCGCGCAACTTCGTGCGCAGCGTGCGGCTCAGCCTGGGTTCACCGAAGGAATGGCCTCGGTGAAGGCCAGGCGGCTCAGCAGCCGGGAGTGATGTCGACGTCGCGGTACATCGGTCGCGCAGCCTAGCGCCAGTGCTCGGGTGCCGCAAGCCGCTCATCTAGGCTGGCGTGCATGACGTCGCCGCAGCCGCAGCACCTCCTCGTCCGCCAGAAGCTGACGTTCGGCGTGAACCGCTACTACGTCTACCTCAGTGACGCCGCCGGGGCCGAGCTCCAGCTCCTCGCGTTCGCACAGCAGAAGCGCCTGGCGTTCAAGGAGGAGGTCACCTTCTACGCCGAGGAGGAGCGCACTACCCCGGTCTTCTCGTTCAAGGCCCGCAAGCGGCTCGATCTCGGCTCGGGCTACGACGTCACCGCCGCCGACGGCTCCCCGCTCGGCGAGTTCAAGAAGGACTTCGCCAAGTCGCTCCTCAACTCCACCTGGTACCTCACGCCCCCGGGCGGCACCACCCTCACCGGCTCCGAGCGCAGCCCCCTGATCGCCTTTCTGCGCCGCTTCTGGGAGCTCATCCCGTTCGTCGGCGACATCCCAATCCCGTTCGTCTTCCACTTCGACTTCTTCGCCCCGGACGGCGCCCTCGCCCTCAGCTCCTCGAAGAACTGGGGCCTGCGCGACGTCTACCGCGTCGAGCTCGGCACCGATCCGAACGGCCACCGCCTCGACTGGCGCCTCGCGGCCGCGATGGCCGTGGGCCTCGACGCGCTGCAGTCGCGGTAGGCGCGCCGGCTGCCGCTCGCTCGGCGTCAGCCGCAGAGCCGTGCGCGCAGTGCGGCGAGCTCCGCGCTCGTCAGGCCGCCGGCGGCGAGCGTGGCCTCGAGGTCGAGCTGGGCGAGGAGGCCGACGATGACCGCCTCGGCCGTGGTGCCCTGCTCTTCGAGGTAGCCGCGCAGGAGCGGGCCCTGATCCTCCTCGCCGTGAGCGGCGTAGCGCGCTGGGAGCCGCTCGGCGGTGAGGGCGTAGTCGGCGGCGATCGCCTCGGGCGGCACGCCGGCCAGCGCAAGCAGCAGCAACGCGATCTGGCCCGAGCGGTCGCGCCCGCCGGCGCAGTGGAACGCCACGCCACCCGCCCCGGCGCCGGCGATGGCCGCGAGCACGCGTGCGCTGCGCTCGGGGAAGCGCTCGAGGTGCGGGCCGTAGTACAGCGGCGTTCCGAACTGCGGGCCCGTCTCCCACACGTCCCAGAACTCGCGGTCGTCGCTGGCGTCGAGCGGCAGCTCGAGCGTCGTCAGCTCGGCGGGCCGCGGCGCCGCATCGCCCTCGCGCTCATCGTCGTTGCGCAGGTCGATCACCGTCCGCACGCCATGCGCGAGCAGCGCCTCCCACCCCGCGGCCGTGAGCCGATCGAGCGCATCCGCGCGCACGACCGCACCCACTGCGTCTGCCGGCCACCGGGCAGCGGCAGCCCACCGAGGTCGCGGACGTTGAAGCAGCCGTCCCAGTCAAGATGGCGACTTCTGGGGATGCCCCGGCTCATGCAGCGAGGCTATGCGACGCCGCGAAGCGCTGACCCCGGTCTGACGGGCGACAAATCGGCCCGGACAGCGCCAAACCGTCGCCCATCGAACCGGCGACAAATCGGCCCCGACAGCACCAATCCGTCGCCGGTGTGCCTGCTTCAGGCGGCGGCGCCGGCCAGCTCGTCGAGCTTCGCGAGTACGACCTCGTCGTGCGTCTTCGGGCTCGCCTTGGGGATCACGAAGGCGATCTGACCCTCGGGGTCGACGATGAACGTGGAGCGGGTGGCGCCCCAGTAGGTCTTGCCGTACATCGACTTCTCCTGCCAGGTGCCGTACTGCTCGCAGACGGCGTGGTCCTCGTCGGCGAGGAGCGTGAAGTTGAGGTCCTGCTTGTCGTGGAACTTCTTCACCGCCTTCACCGGATCCGGCGAGATGCCGTAGACCACGACGCCACGCTCGGCGTAGTCGGCCTGGTGGTCGCGGATCCCGCACGCCTGCGTGGTGCAGCCCGGCGTATCGGCCTTGGGATAGAAGTAGACGACCCGCCAGCTGCCGGCGCTCGCGCTCAGCGTCACGTCGGCGCCGTCAGCATCGGGAAGGGTGAAGTCGGGAGCGGGCTGCCCCGCCTCGAGAAGCTCAGCCATGGTGCGGAGCCTACGAGGCTGAGCTGTGGACGGATCGGCCGCCCAGTGCGCGTGCGCTATCCATCCCCGTCGTCGGCCGGCCGCTGCGTCACGTCGGTGATCTGATGCGACGCTGGGGCAAGTGACTGGTACAGCGGTCCGAAAAGTCTCGCGAACTCGGGGTAGATCTTCCACGCAGTCCCAGACACCCAGTCGTGAAGCACCACCTCCTTGATGTGCTCTACGCGCCGGCGCATCACACGAACGTTCTCCACCGCCAGTTGCGCAACAGCCTGCTCCGCAGGAAAGATGACGCCGGCCCTGGTGGGCCCGCTGGCAGTGATGAGAAGCAGGTCAACTCCCGGCTTGTCGTGATCCTTGATCCGCCGCTCGATCTCGTCCCAAATGTCGTCGACGCTGACAAACGAACAGTGGCTCAGCCCAAGCTCGAAGCCGAACTGCGTGAACAGGAGCGAAGCTGGAGCGGCGCCCAGGAAGGGGACGGCCCAGAAGGTTGCGCCTCTCGCTGTCTGGCCCACCGTGGGAACCGTGATCTGTTCAGGAACGTGATCCGACGTCACGAGGTCCTTCGGGTCTGGGCTGAACCGGGCTAGCTCGGTGAGCAGCTCGTCGGCTGCCGCCACGTCCCGACCTTCGAAAGGCAACGCGTTCGCAGCGTCGGCGAAGTCGACGTAGACCGTATGTCCGCGCAGGGCGATGAAATGCGCCGGCTCAAAGTCACCCAAACGCCTGCGGACCGCCGAGAACAATGCATGCGCGCCGCGCCGCCCAGGCACGGTGAGCACCGTCGCCTCGACACCGACTGGTCCACTGCCTGTCGCCGCGACGATGTCCGGAGGGTCACCACCCGGCTCTAGCGGGCCGAACTGAAAGAACCCATGCGACAGCGCGATATCGGTGTTAAACCGCCGGACATGGAGCACCTCGAGATCAGACTTGGTGAACCGCTCAAAGCCCGTCATCCATTGGATTGGCACTTCGGCCGCGATGGTTAGGCCAGTGTCACCTTCGTCGGTCTCTCCGTGAAGCGCGAGGTAAGCCGGGGCGCACCATGGGAGCAGCATCGACGAGATGCCGAAGAGCTGCATTCGACGGGGCACCGAGATCCGAGCTGGCATCAGCAGGAGACCCATGCTTGGATCGTAAATTGGCTGTGCCCGGCGGGCGAGTACTGGGGTCGTAATTTACGGCGAACTTGCCGTGCCGAGACGGTGGTGATGCAACGACCTAGTCCTCGTCCTCCACCACGTCCTCGATGCCGAGGCGCGAGAGGCGCCGGTCCTTGAGGGGCTTGCCGCCCGTCTGCTCGGTGGGGCAGTAGACGATGGTGTGCGACTCGAAGTGGACGGCGCGGAGCTTGGTGCCGCAGCTGGGGCAGGGCTCGCCGGCCTTGCCGTGGACCTTGACGGGCTTGGTGAGCTTCTCGGGCGGCTCTGCGGGCACCTTGGCCTCGTAGTGGGCGAGGGCCTCGGCGAGTACGTCGCGCATGGTGTGGACGAGGGCGCGGCGCTCGTCGGGAGTGAGGCTGTTGCCGCGGGCGTAGGGCGAGAGCTTGGCGGCCCAGAGGATCTCGTCGCTCCAGGTGCGGCCGACGCCGGCGAGCACGCGCTGATCGCGGAGCATGGCGTTGAGCGGGCGGGCGGTGTCGAGGGCGGCGGCGATCTGCTCGGCCGGGGCCTCGGCATCGTCGACGGGCGCGCCGATCGTGGCGGCCATCGGGACGCCATCGGCGACATCGGCGTGATCGACGACCGTGCCGGACTCGGCGGGCAGACGGGCTTCGTCGCCATCGGGCCACCACGCCTCAGGCCCGAGCTTCGCGAGCTCCTTGATCTCGGCGCCCTCACCGTGGAGCTGCTCGCGGCGGATCGCGCGCAGCCACATCGCCTGACGGGTGCCCCGCTCGCGGATGCGCAGCGGCTCGCCGTCGTCGGCGAAGCGGATGATCACGCGCATCGCCCGGTCGCGCGGATTCACCTTGCCGGCCTTCCACGTCATGCCGCCGCCGGTCATGAGGTGGATGAGGAGGAGGACGTCGCCGTCGGTGTCGAGCAGGAGCAGCTTGCCGCGGCGGCGCATCGCGGTCACGCGGCTGCCGACGAGGGCATCCGGCGGCGGATCGAGCGAGCGCAGCGCGTTGAGCCCGGGCACCATGATCGACGCGATCTCACGGCCCGCGAGCGCCGCGGTCGCACGGCGCGCAACGATCTCCACCTCCGGCAGCTCCGGCATGCGCCCGACCCTAGCGCCGGCACCTCGCATCGCCTAGCCAGGGACGTTCCCGTTCCAACCCCGGACGAAAACGTCACACGCAGGGCGCGCCCAACACGCCGCACCCCACTGGCCAATGACGTTTCCGTCTCAACCCCAAACGAAAACGTCACGCCGAGGCCTGCAGGGCCGGGATCCGGTGCGCTGCAAACCCCCTGCGTGCGGGCGCCGCCGCGGCTGAGTCACCGCTCACGCGCGGGCGCGCACGTTCACCGGCACGTGGCGACTGTGCCGTATGGCACGATACGGCCTTCATGAGCGATGTCCCGGCTACGCCTGAACCCCCGTCGTCCGGGAACTCCACCGCTGCGCTCGACACGCTCGCGGTCGTCCGCAAGCTGATCTGGCTGCCGACGCTGCTCGCGCTGCTGTTCGCGATCGCCGGTTACGCGGTCACCAGCGGCCGTGAGTACTCGGCCCAGGCGCTCGTGAAGATCGGCTCGCAGAACCTCGATCAGCAGGTGCTCGGCCTCACCTCCGACAGCTCCAACAACAACCTCGTGATCGCCGAGACCGTGGCCAACATGGACCAGCTCCGCACGGCCCGCGCCGCCGTCGGCCTGCTGAGCGGCAGCCCGTCGCTCACCCCGACCGAGCTCGACAAGAAGGTCGACGTGGGGATCGACACCAAGACCTTCCTGATCAGCGTGACGGCGAAGGACTCGCGCCCGTTCAACGCGCAGAAGATCGCCAACGCCTACGTGCAGGCCTACATCGACATCATCACCAAGTCCGACTACGACCGGATGACGGAGATCGAGGCCCAGCTGCGCCGCCGCCGCGCCGAGCTCCAGCAGCAGCAGGAGGACGCACTCAGCGGTCTCTCCGCGAAGGACCGCGACGTCGCCGAGCGCGCCCTCTCGATCCAGCCGTCGGCCGAGCTCACGACGGTGGAGTCCAAGCTCCAGCAGGTCACCATCCTCAAGCGCCTCCAGAGCCAGAGCGTGAGCTTCGCCCGCCAGGCCGACGTGCCCACGTCGCCCTCGGGCCTGCCGCCGCTGCTGTTCGTGCTCGTCGGCCTCATCGCCGGCGGCGTCGTCGGCACGGCCCTCGCATTCCTCATCGCCGGCCGCGACACGAAGGTGCGCGCAGAGGCGACGGCCGAGTCGCTGCTCGGCGCTCCGATCCTGGTGCGTGCGCCCGCGTCGCTCGCGACCAGCGAACGTGAGCGCATGCCGTTCTCGCGGCTGCGGCCCGTCGAGGCGGAGTCGGCCCGCGTGGCCGCCGCCCAGCTGCGTCTCAACCCGGTGAGCCGTGATGCCCGCGCGATCGCGATCGTCGCCTCCGACGACGGGACCGACGGCAAGGCCGTCGCACTGCAGGTCGCCGGCGCACTCGCCCGCACGCCCTTCACCGTCCTCCTGGTCACCCCGACGGCCGAGCCGACCTGGGACCGCGTGCAGCGCCTGCTCGACGGTGCCGCCGATGGCGCCGGCGCCCTCGAAGAGGAGGACGGCGGCGACGGCACGCTGCACCGCCTCGCGGTCTCCGAGGAGGAACTCCGTGACGACCGCGTCGCCGCCCTGCGCAGCTGGGCGCTGCAGCGCTACGACCGCCTCGTGATCGCCAGCCCCACCCCCGACCGTCACGCCGCCGGCGTCGTGCTGCTCCGCGCCGCCGACACCGCCGTCTCGGTCGTCGCCGCCGGCAAGACCGAGCGCCCCTCGCTCACCCGCCTGCGCGACCTCGCCCGCCAGATCGGCGTCCCGATCGCCGGCACCATCGCCACCGGCTTCGGATCGGCCGAAGGCTAACTTCGTACCGCGTCTGCACGCGCCGCGCGGCGATCTGAACCACTCGGCGATCCTCACGGGCGGCCGCCATATCGGCTCACCGGGCGCTCCAGCTCATCCACACGACACGCACATCCACGGCACGAAGTGTTGTCCCGGATATAACCGTTGATAGATGAGTGACGACGTCGAAACTGCCGCGCGCTCGCTGGAGCGTGCCAAAGCCTTGCCGGCGCCGATCAAGGCGCTGCTGAAGCCGATCAAGAAGCTGGCGTTCGACATGCCGCGCGATGCCGCGGCCCTCTGGGTGCTCGAGCGCCCCGAGGAGGACGACGTGCCCTACCTCGACGTGCTGCGCTTCGGCGCCTGCGACTTCCGCGAGACCGAGCACGCGCACACGCTCGCGGCGCCCGTCGGCTGGCCGCGATACATGGCCGACGACCTCGATCAGGCCGGCGTGCACCTCGCGTTCCAGAACCTCTTCGTCTGGCACTTCGAGGACTTCCCCGATGAGGCGACGGCCGTGAAACGCCGGCGCCGACGCCGGGGCCGACCCGACGTGATCATCATCCAGACGGGCGGCTACCCGGCGATGCGGCACGTGTTCGGGTTCAACATCTGGTCGTTCCTCGCGCGCGAGAACTTCGGCCGGCGCCTCGGCCCGCTGATGCGCCCGATGTGGCGGATCATGGATCCGATCCTCCGGCTCATCGGCCGCCCCGCCCCGTGGCATCCCGCCGAGCCCGGCCTGAGCGAGTTCGTGACGATGCTGCGCCGCGTGTGGCCCGGCGTGCCGATCGAGTTCTGGGAGATGAACGACCCGGTGCTCGAGGGCTTCTGGCGCCGCGACATCGCCCAGCGCCTCGTCGACGAGTGCATGCCCGTGCTCCACGACCTCGACGTGCCCGTCGTCGCCGCCCCGCCGATCCCCCAGACGATGGCCCTCCGCGGCGCGAACGGCTCCAACTTCAACGAGGCCGGCTCGCGCGCCGTCGGCGCCCACTACGCCCAGCACTTGCTCGCCCGCTACCGCCACCTGGCACGCACCGCCGCCGAGCGCAAGGCCGCCGGCGAGACGCACGTAGCCCCCGCACCGCCGAAGCCGGTCACCGAGCCAGGCGAGGCCCGCCTGCCGGAGCAACCCACGCCCGAAGCGCCGAGCGGCGAGGACTACTTCTAGGTCAGCGCCGGCACGCGCGGAGGCGCTCCTGCACCCAGGGCACCTCGAGCGCCGGCGCGCGCTGCGGAATGCGGATCAGGCGGGCGCACCCCACCCCACCCGGACTGAGTCGCACGCTCAGGCCAGCCGTCCCCGCGAGCGTCCCGCCACTGGGCTGCGTGAGCGTTCGCCGACCGAGCGGCTGTCCCAGACGAACCCGCACGTACGCGGTGCCGGAGACCGCCGCGCAATCATCGCTGCCATCGAGGAAGCCCGTGTGACGAACGGTCGGCAGCGCGATGTGAACCGTAGTCGGCGCTTCCCGCACGACCGGCTGCTCTGGCTTTGACGAGCAGAGGTTTGCCTCGCGAGCGAGCGTGAGCGTCCGCGCGTCGGCCGACACTTCGGCAAGCTGCCAGCGGGCATGCCAGTGCATGTCACGTCCGCGTACGACGGTGAGCACCGCCAACAGGAGCGGCAGCGTCACTGCACCGACCGCGAACGCGATCTCCCACCGCCGGCGCCGCCGGGCCGCTCGCTCCGCGTCGCCCTGAGCTCCGTACCGGTACGCCACGCCGCGAACCTATCCGGCGCGCTCCGCCGCGCAACCCGGTCGGCGTGTGCCGAACACAAACGGCCGGCCGATGCTGAGTCCGAGGAGGAACTCATCACCGACCGGCCGTCGCATGACCGGCGGCCGCCCCAACGGCTCGCCGGCGTCACCTCCCGGCGAGCCGCGGGGGCCAGCTCGCCGGAGTCGCGTCGCGGCCCCTCCCAATTGGGGCCGCGACGCACCATGGATCTGCTGGATGGCTGGTTCCGCCGCGCGGGGCTGCGGAACCAGCCATCCGTGGTCAGATCTTCGGCGTCACCTTGAGGGAGATGGTGTTGCCGCCGCCCTGGGTGAACGGGGAGACGATGCCGTTGAACGGCCCGCACCCGTTGAGATCGCTCAGGGCGTAGGAGCCGGCGATCGTGCCGCCGGTGCCGGTCGGGTCGAACGAATCCGTGCTCTTGAGCGCGAGTTCCGAGAGCTGCTTCGTCTGGCAGGTGTTGCCGCCTGCGATCGGGATCGCGCCGAACACCTTGATCGACGTCAGCTTCGTGCGGAACTTCAGGTTCGCGGTGAGCTGATCGTCGTCGAGCTTGCCGCTCACCGGGCCCGAGGGCACGATCGTGATGCCGACCGTCACCGGCAGGAACCCGATCACGGTCAGTCGGCCCTGGGTCGGGTTGAGCGTGAGGTCGGCGGTGTAGTCACCGGTCGCCACGTTCAGCTGCGCGTTGAGCGCACCGGTGATCGGCACCGGGCCCTTGGTCAGGGTGTTGATCTGGGTCGTGCCCACGACGGTGTACGACAGGCGTGCCAGCACCGGGGTCGGCGTCGGGCCGCCGGGCGTGGCGGTCGGCTTCGGCGTCGGGGTCGGCGTGCTCACGACCGGCGTTGCGGTCGGCTTCGGCGTCGGGGTCGAGCCGACCGGGGTCGGGGTCGGAGCCGGCGTCTCGCCGTCGCCGACGATGTCGAACTTGCCGAGGGTCGTGTCCTGGCCAGCGTTCAGCTTGCAGTACACGTCGAACGTGTTCGGATCACCGTCCGAGTCGCCGACCTTGTTGCCGTCGATGTCCTTCGTCACCGGGGGCAGGGTGATCGGCTCATCCGACGCGTCGAGCGCGGTGAGGTTGATCGCGAGCTTGTCGAGGACGATCGTCTCGGTGCCCGGCTCGTCGAACGTGAGCGCCGGCGTCTGGCCGGTCGCGGTGAGCACGAGCGGGTTCGGGACGGGGTTCGGGAGCTTCGTCTTGGCGATCGTCGCCACGGTCTTCGCTGGAACGTTGAAGCCCTGGGCGGTCTTCACGGTGGCGAAGGCGGTCGACGTGCCCTGGATCGACG
>JAGIBJ010000073.1 GCA_017744415.1 Solirubrobacteraceae bacterium | reverse complement strand
GCTTCAGGAAGTTGCTCAGGGTCTCGTCGGCACCGGTGACGGCGCGGCCGAGGCCCTCCTCCTTCTCCTTGGTGGAGAAGTAGGGCGAGAAGAAGAACACCTGAAGCTCGCGGTTCTCCGCGAGCACGTCGGCCAGCTGGCCGAGCTGCTCGCGGATGACCGGAACCTTGTTCTGCTGCTGCGCGACCTCGTAGAGGCTGCGAGCGTAGACCTCGGCAAGCGCTTCCATGGCTTAGTTCTTGCTCCCGAGGGACGAGAAGTCGAGCTCGCCGAGCGCCTCGTCGAGGAGACGCTGCTGATCGTCGCCCGAGAGCGAGCGGCGGGTGATCTTCTCGGTGGCCGTCACCGTGAGGTCGGCGACCTCGCGGCGGAGATCCTGCTTCGCCTTGGCGGTCGCGGACTCGATGTCACGCTGGGCCTGGGCGATGATCTCCTCGCGCTGGACGCGCGCCTTCTCGAGCGACTCGGCCTGCGTGGCCTCGCCGGTCTGACGGGCCTTCGAGAGGATCTCGTCGGCCTGCTGGCGCGCCTCGGTGAGGCGCGTGCGGTAGTCGACGAGCAGCGCGTCGGCCTCGGCCTTCGTCTGGTTCGCGTGATCGATGGCCTCTTCGATGGCGCGCTGACGGATGTCGAGCGCCTCCGCGATCCGGGGGAACGCGAGCTTCTTGAGGATGATCAGCGTGATGCCGAACGCGATCAGCGTCCAGAGCATCAGCCCGACGTCGGGCGTGACGAGGAACGAGCCGCCCTCGTCTTCAGCGCCCTCCGCTGCCGCGAGGACCGCGGGCACGATGGTGGTTGCGATCGCCATCGGTCTAGAGGAAGAAGGCGATCAGGCCGAAGATAAAGGCGTAGAAGACGATGGCCTCGGTGAGGGCGAAGCCCAGCCACTGGATCGAGGTGATCTCGTCCTTCATCTCGGGCTGGCGGGTGACCGACTCGATGACCTTGCCGAAGATGAAGCCGACGCCGATGCCGGGGCCGATGGTGCCGAGGCCGGCGCCGATGCCGAGGGCGATAGCGCGGCCGGCGTTCTCGCCGTAGGCGGCCGGGTCGGCGACCTGGGCGAGGGTGGTGATGGTGGTCAGATCCACGAGGTAGCTCCTGTCGTGCCTGTGAAGGTGATCAGTGGTGGTCGGAGACGGCTTCGCCGAGGTAGATGCTGGCGAGCGTCGCGAAGATGAAGGCCTGGAGGGTGGCAACCAGGCCGATCTCGAAGAGGAAGAAGACAACGGCGATCGGCACGGTGATCACGGACAACGCCGCAAGACCGAGGATCACCGCGAGGCCGCCACCCATGAAGAGGATGAGGAGGTGGCCGGCGAGGATGTTCGCGAAGAGTCGGACGGAGAGCGAGACGACACGCACGAACTGCGAGATCACCTCGATGAAGAAGATCGGCACGGCCATGGCGCCGCTGATGCCACCCGGCAGCCAGCCCTTGACGTACTTGACCGGACCCTTGGCGCGCAGGCCGGCGACGTGGTAGCTCAGCCACACGATGAGGGTGAGGACGAGCGGGATCGAGATGTTGGCCGTCGCGGCGTACAGCGCGAACGACGGGATCTCGAGACCGAAGAGGTTGAACGCGTGCTCGGTGTTGGTCGGCAGCGGGATGTAGCCGATCATGTTCGAGAACCAGATGAACAGGAAGATCGTGCCGATGAACGGGAACCACTTCGTCGACATCGAGCGATCCATGTTCGCGTCCGCGATGTTGACCTTCATCACCTGGTACAGCGTCTCCACGGCGGTCTGCACGCGGTTCGGCTTCTGCTCCATCCGCTTGGCGACGTACAGCACCGTGATGCAGGTGAGCGCAGCCGCGATGAAGAGGTAGACGACCGCCTTGGTGATCGAGAGGTTGAGCCCGCCGATGTGGATCGGGATCCACTCCTCGAGGCGGAACTCGTCGACCGGCTTGAACTCCTCGTTCTTGCCGGACGATCCGGTGGCCGCGTAGAGCAGGCCGATGAGCGCGATGAAGACGCCGACGCCGCCGAAGATCTTCAGGGACTTGTTCATGAAACGGGGCTCGCCTGGTGCGTCGGGCGCGAGAGCATTCTCACGACGAAGGAACTGGTGAAGAGGACCGCGCACAGCAGTGCGGCCGAGAGGCCGGTGCGGTCGTCCGTGAGCAGGCCGGCTCCGAGGAGCACGAACGCCATCATCCACCCGCGACCGATGAGAGAGCCGGTGGCGACGCCGGCGAGCTTGCCGGGATTGTCGGCACCGATCTCGGTGGCCTTGCGATCGGTCCACACGCCGATGCCGCGCCAGGCGATCCAGATCACGGCGGCGGTGAGCCAGCCGACGAGCGGGAGTCCGGCGACGGCGAACACCGGCAGGGCAATGCCGAGGAGCACCAGATCGAGGTTGCGGAGCAGAGCGGTCACGGGGACGGTCGACGCGAGGCAGGAATGGGCTCCTGCCCGTCGACGGTGGCAACAGTACCGAACCACGGACCCCATGTGACAACTTGTGACAATTGCGACAGCACTAGGCGCGGCGGGGGTTTTCGGCGTAGCTACCGGCCCGTAGGCGGACTCGTCGTTCCGCGTCGGGGTCGGTTGCGCCGGACGCCTACTCGTCGAGCGGCACGAAGTCGCGCTTGCGCGCACCACACACCGGGCACACCCAGTTGTCGGGGACGTCCTCGAAGGCCGTGCCCGGGTCGACCCCGCCGTCGGGATCACCCTCGAGCGGGTCATAGATCATCCCGCAGGGTTCGCAGATCCACTTCTGGCTGAGGGGGTCAGTCATCGCCGTGGAAGATAGCGGCGGCGCACGCTCGGGCGACGCCCGCGACTGACGCGGAGTCAGCTCTGGGACGCGACCGGTGGCGCCCCCTCCCCCCTGCCACCGGCTCGACACGGCCGCAGAGGCACCGTCCGCGAGCTGATTCAGCGCCGGCTCTCGACCCGGCGCGAAGATCCGCTGGCGCCGGTGGGGCTCTCGCCGGCCGGAGGCTCGTCGTCGCGCGGCGACTCCTCGTCCTCCCGGGCGGCATCGACCTGGCGCGGCGCCGGTCCTCCCATTCGAACGCGCACGCGGCGCCCGTCCCGCTCGAACTTGAGGATTTCGAGCACGTAGACGACGAACACCGACGCGGCGATCGCCAGCCCGAAGAGCGTGGCGAGGATGATCGCGTTAGCGGGCCGCACGCTGCCGTCGCTCGCGAACGGCTGCACGAAGCGGCTGACGACGGCGACGCTCGCCATCGCCAGCGTCCAGCCGTAGAGCACGAGCACGGTACGGCGAGTCGAGAACCCGATGCGGTCGAGGCGGTGGTGGAAGTGCTCGCGATCGGCGTGGTAGACCGGCTGGCGGTACTTGAGCCGCTTGAGCACGACGAACGCGGTGTCGAGCACGGGCACGGCAAGGATCAGGAACGGGAAGACGAGCGCGAGCGCGGCCTGGGTCTTCACGGCGCCGAGCACCGCGGTGCAGCCGAGCAGGAGTCCGAGCAGGTTGGAGCCGGCGTCGCCCATGTAGATCGAGGCCGGATGGAAGTTGAAGAGCAGGAAGCCGAGCGCGGCTCCGGCGGTGATCGCGGCGAGCGTGCCGCCCTCGACCTTGCCGAGATCGAACGCGACGATCGCGAATGCGAGGGCGGCGATCGCGGTCACCCCCGCGGCGAGGCCGTCGATGCCGTCCGAGAAGTTGACGATGTTCATCACCGCCACGAGGCCGACCACGGTGAGCGGGCCACCGGCCGAGCCGAACACGACCGGGCCGATGAACGGGATCGTGACGTTGTCGACCACGACGCCGCCGGTCACCACGAGCACGGCGGCGGCGACCTGCCCGACGAGCTTTACGCCCGGCAGCAGGTCGAAGCGATCGTCGAGCGCACCGACGATCGTGATCACGATCGCCGCCTCGGCCACTGCCGAGAGCTGCTCGGAGAACGGCGCGAGGGCGAGGAACAGCGCCGCCTCGACGCCGATCAGCATCGCCACGCCGCCGAGCAGCGGCGTGCCGCCGGCGGCGAGGCCGCGCCCTCGCGGCTGGTCGATCGCGCCGACCAGCCGCGCGAGGCTCGCGGCCAGGGGCGTGACCGCCGCCGTCACGCCGAGCGCGACGAGGGCGGCCAGCAGCGCCTGGAGGTGCGAGCCCACGCGCGGAGCCGTTGGCCGCTAGACGACCTGCGCGGTGCGCAGCCCCGCGTAGAGCGGGTAGCGATCGGCGATCGCACGGACGCGCGCCGAGAGATCCGCGATGCGCTCCTCGAAGCCAGGCGTGAGTGCCAGGCCGATGATCTCGCCGAGCTCGCGGAAGTCGTCGACCTGCAGGCCGCGGGTGGCAAGCGCCGGGGTGCCGACGCGCAGGCCGCTCGTGACCATCGGCGGACGCGGATCGAACGGCACGGCGTTGCGGTTCACGGTGATGCCGATCTCGTGGAGGCGATCCTCCGCCTGCTGACCGTCGATCTCGCTGTCGCGCAGATCGACGAGCACGAGGTGCACGTCGGTGCCGCCAGTGACGACGCTGACGCCCTGGCCCACCTTCATGAGCTCCTCGGCGATCACCTTGGCGCCGTCGAGGGTGCGCTGCTGACGCTCCTTGAACGCCTCGCCCATCGCGATCCGGAAGGTGATCGCCTTGGCCGCGATCACGTGCTCGAGCGGGCCGCCCTGCTGACCGGGGAACACGGCCGAGTTGATCTTCTTGGCGTGCTCCTCGCGGCAGAGGATGAGGCCTGACCGCGGGCCACCGAGGGTCTTGTGCACCGTGGTGGTGACGACATCGGCGTAGGGCACCGGGTCAGGGTGCAGGCCCGCGGCGACGAGGCCGGCGAAGTGGGCCATGTCGACCATCAGCAGCGACCCGGCTTTGTCTGCGATCTCGCGGAAGCGGGCGAAGTCGAGCTGGCGCGGGTAGGCCGACCAGCCGGCGACGATGATCTGCGGCTTGTGCTCGAGGGCGAGGCGCTCGACCTCGTCCATGTCGATCCGATGGTCGTCGGGGGAGACCTCGTACGGGACGATGTTGTAGAGGCGGCCCGAGACGTTGAGCTTCATGCCGTGGCTCAGGTGGCCGCCGTGCGCGAGCGAGAGGCCGAGGATGGTGTCGCCCGGCTGCAGGAGCGCGTGGTAGACGGCCGTGTTGGCCTGGGCGCCGGAGTGCGGCTGGACGTTGGCGTGCTCGGCGCCGAAGAGCTCCTTGGCGCGATCGATGGCGAGCTGCTCGCTGATGTCGACGAACTCGCACCCGCCGTAGTAGCGGCGGCCGGGGTAGCCCTCGGCGTACTTGTTCGTGAGCACGGAGCCCTGGGCCTCGAGCACGGCGCGCGGGACGAAGTTCTCGGACGCGATCATCTCGAGGGTGTTCTGCTGGCGCGCGAGCTCCTGATCGAGCACGGCAGCGATCTCGGGATCGACTTCGGCGAGCGGGGCGTCGAAGAAGTCGGCAGGAAGGTCGGTCACGGCTGGTGGCTCCTCGTGGCGGTGGATGCTGGGGTGCCCAGGCGCGCGGCGGTGGCTGGGCCAGGTGGCCCGTGTCGCTTCCTGGTGGTCGGTTCCACCCGTGGCGCCGGTCGCGACGCCCTAAGGGTACCGGTCGGGGGCGCGTCCGCCAGCGTCCGTGGGCGCGTTCGGAGGAACCGCCTGCTCAGAGATCGAGCAGGCGGGCGAGCGCGCGCTGATCCACGGCGCCCTCGCGGAGGACCCGCCAGCTGCCATCGGCCGCGTAGCCACTGAGATCGACCACCGTGGACGCGGTGCCCGGGAGATCGCCGGCGTCAAGAATCAAGTCGGCGTCCTCGCGGAGCGTCTCGTCGAGGTCGGCGATCCGGGCGATGTCGGGGCCGCCGGAGAGGTTCGCGCTCGATTGGAGGATCGGCCACGAGAGCCCGCTCAGTGCCTCGGCAGGCTCGGGCCACCGCGGCACGCGGATCCCGAGCCGCTCGGGCGCGTTGCCACAGGCGATCTGGAAGCGCCGCTCGGGGTTGGCGATCACGGCGGTGACCGGGCCGGGCAGCAGCCGGCCGAGCGCCTCGCTCGTGACCTCGTCGAGCCAGGGCGTCGCGGCGATCGCGAGTTCGACCCGGCTGAAGAGCACCGCGCTCGGCTTGTTGGGATCGCGCCGCTTGAGTCCCCAGAGGCGACGGAACGCCTCGGGATCGTCGGGGTCGCAGGCGAGGCCGTAGACGGTGTCGGTTGGCACCACCGCGACGCCACCCACTTGCATGCACCGCTCCAACGTCTCGGCATCCTGAGCGGTGAGGGGATGGGCGGCCGGCATGGCAGCAGACTAACCGGGCGGCAGGACTCCTTCGACCGGTCGGCGAGACCACTACGGTGGCCCCATGGAGATCAAAGCTGCCGTGCTGGAGGAGTTCGGGCAACCGCTCCGGGTCCAGACCGTCGATCTGGCGCCCCCGAAGGCCGGCGAGGTGCTCGTGCGCCTGCACGCGTGCGGGATCTGCCACACCGACATGTACACCGCGTCCGGCGTCGATCCGTCCGGCTACGCCTCGTGTGTGCTGGGCCACGAGGGTGCGGGCGTCGTGGAGGCCGTCGGCGAGGGCGTCACGTCGGTGGCGGTCGGCGATCACGTCGTCACCTGCTTCTCCCCGCAGTGCGGCGAGTGCGTGAACTGTCGCTCGGGCCGAACCAACATCTGCGTCGCGATCCGCGAGCAGCAGAACCTCGGCTACTTGCCGGATGGCACGGCGCGTCTGTCGCGGGTCGGCGACGGCGATCCGCTCCGCCACTTCATGGGCTGCTCGACGTTCGCGGAGGCCACGGTCGTCTCCGAGTACTCGTTGGCGAGGGTGAGTCCCGAGGCTCCGCTGGCGACGGCGGCACTCTTCGCCTGCGGCCTCACCACCGGCCTGGGCGCGGCGATGTACCGCGCGCCGGTGTTCGAGGGCGCCACCGTCGTGGTGTTCGGCGCGGGCATGGTCGGGCTCGGTGCCGTGGCCGGCGCGCGCCTTCAGAACGCGGGTCGGATCATCTGCGTCGATCTCTCCGAGGATCGCCTGGCGCTCGCCCGCCACCACGGCGCGACCGATACATGGGTCGCGGGCGAGAACACCGTGGAGCGGGTGCTCGAGGAGACGAGCGGCTACGGCGCTGACTTCACGTTCGAGGCCACCGGACTCGTCGGCGTGATGGCGCAGGCCGTCGAGAGCGCCCGCATGGGCTGGGGCACGTGCTGCGTGACGGGCGTCGCAGGCAAGGGCGAGACGCTCGACATCATCCCCCGCTACCTCATCACCGGCCGCACGGTGGTCGGCGCGTCGTTCGGCGGCGTGAAGAGCCGCGAGCAGGTGCCGCAGCTCGTCGATCGCTACCTCGCGGGCGACATCGACGCCGACGCGTTCGTCTCGCACCGCCTCTCCCTGGAAGCCATCAACAAGGGATTCGACCTGATGCACCATCAGGACGGCATCCGTTCCGTGCTGGAGCTCGCATGACGCTCATCATCGACCGCACCGAGGCCCCCGGCTGGACCTCCAACAGCTACCTCGTCGCCGACGGCGAGGGCGGCCACGGCATCTTCATCGACGGCAACGGCGTGGTCCAGCCGCTGATCGACAAGGCCAAGGCGCTCGGGATCACCATCGACGCGATCCTCGTCACCCACCGCCACGGCGACCACATCCAGGGGCTCGAGGACTACGTCGAGGACTTCGGGGCGCCGGTGCTCGCGAGCAAGGAGACGGCGGAGGACACGAAGGTCGACCGGATCATCGACGAGGGCGACGTGCTCGAGTTCGGCGACCTCTCGATCGAGGTCCTGCGCTCGGAGGGCCACTGCGGAGGGCAGCTCGTGTTCGTCGTCAACGGCACCGACGCGTTCACCGCCGACACGCTCTTCAAGGGCACGGTCGGCGGCAACTTCGCCCCGCACAACACCGGCTATGCCGATCAGAAGGCGGCGGTGCTCCGGCTGGCACAGCTCCCGGGCGCGACGGTGATCCACCCGGGCCACACCCAGCCGACGACCGCGGGTGCCGAGTGGGAGCACAACCCGTTCATCCGCATCTGGCGTGGCCTCGATCCCGAGGGCACCGAACAGGTGACGGTGTGGGATCGGCCGGCGACACTGATCCTCTGGGCGGACGACTACGACGGCACCAACAAGGCGTGGGTGCGGTTCGCCGACACCGGTGAGGACGGCATCACGGGCGGCTCGCAGGTGGTGCGCGGCTGAACGCCCGCGCGTGGAGCGCTCCGCGGCCCATCGAGCGACGGAGCGCATCAGGCCACCATAAGGGTCGACGCGAGGTCGAGGGTTGGCGCGATAGGCGCACCCCGCGGCGATCATGCGTCGGGATATCGTCCGCGGAATGGGCGCTCCTGTCCTCCTCATGCACGAGAGTTCGCTCGCCCACGACACGGGTCCACACCCCGAGTCGGCGGAGCGCATCCGCACGATCGAGCGGTACCTCGACGCCGCGGACTGGCTGCCATGGGAGCGGCGCGCATCACGGCCGGCCGACCGTGAAGCGCTGCTGCGGGTCCACCCGGCCTCTCACCTCGATGCGATCGCCGAGCTCGCCGCCGCCGGCGGTGGAGCGATCGACGCTGACACCGTCGTCAGCTCCGGGTCGTGGCAGGCCGCGCTCCACGCGGCCGGCGCGGCGGTCGAGGTCGTCGACCTCCTGCTGAGCGGGGCCGCTCCTGCCGCGGCCTCGGCGCACCGTCCGCCGGGTCACCACTGCGAGACGAACCGCGCGATGGGCTTCTGCCTCCTCAGCAACGTCGCGATCGCGGCGCGCCACGCGGTGCACGCTCACGGTCTCGAGCGGGTGATGATCGTCGACTGGGACGTGCACCACGGCAACGGCACCGAGCAGGTGCTCGCCAGCGACAACACCGTCCTGTTCACGTCGATTCACCAGTCGCCGCTCTACCCCGGCACGGGGTCGGCGCACGAGGTCGGGCACGGCGAGGGCGCGGGCTTCACGATCAACCTGCCGGTGAAGTCGGGTGCCGGCGACGAGGTGTTCGTGTCGCTCGTGCAGCACGTCGTCGTGCCGCTCGCCCGCTCGTTCAAGCCGCAGCTCATCCTCATCAGCGCGGGCTACGACGCCCATGAGGACGACCCGCTCGCCACGTGCCGCGTGACCGACCACGGCTACTTCGCCATGGCGGCGGCGATCCGCGCGGTGGCCGAGGATCTCGAGGCGCCGGTCGGGCTCATCCTGGAGGGCGGGTACGACGTCGCCGCGCTGGCCCGCTCCTTCGTGCAGACGCTCGACGCCCTCGGCTCGGCCGACGCGCCCGACGTGGTGCCGGTGCTCGAGCACCCGCTCGCGGGCAACGCCCGGGCCCGCGCGGCCGAGTTCTGGCCCGACCTGGGTTAGCGCCGAACAGACTTCCTCTGTCGCCAGAGCTGCAGAGGAAGTCTGTTCGGCGGGCAGCGACGGCCGCGTCAGCCGCGGCGGGCCCAGGTCATGCGGTCGTGGCCGGCGAGGTCCGGCTCGGTGATCGGATCGGGGAAGCCAGCTTCGGCGAGAAGGTCGCGGATCGCCGCACCCTGCTGGTGGCCGTGCTCGAGGAGGACGAGCGCGACCTCCGCATGTGCCGCGCACTGCGCGACGAGCGCGCGGATCACGTCGAGCCCGTCGGCACCGGCGTAGAGGGCAAGCTCCGGCTCATGGGCCAGCTCGGGTGACGCCTGTGCACGCCAATCGTCTTCCACGTACGGCGGGTTCGAGATGACCACTTCCCCACGCCAAGCACCGAGCAACGACGCATGCTGGAACGCGATCGGCGCCAGCCACGGGGCCGAACGTACTTCCTCTGTAGCTGGGGGTGCAGAGGAAGTACGTTCGGCGCGGGCGACGGCGGCAGCGTTGCGGCGGGCCACGGCGAGTGCCGCCTCGCTCACGTCGCTGGCAGTGATGGTGAGATCCGGGCGTCGTGCGGCGAGGGCGATCGCGATGGCGCCGCTGCCGGTGCCGACGTCGATCACGCCAGCGCCGTGCGGGGCGAGCTCGGCGGTGCGCTCCACGAGGAGCTCGGTCTCCGGGCGCGGGACGAGCACGTCGGCGGTGACCTCGAGCTCGTGGCCGTCGAACCACCACGCACCGACGAGCTGCGCGACCGGGATGCGGTGCTCAGCGCGGGCTGCCAGCAGCGCCTCCGCACGTTCGCGCTGCGCCGCATCGAGCTCCGGGTCGTCGAGGAACAGCCGGCTGCGCTCGATGCCGATCGCGTGAGCGACGAGCAGCTCGGCATCCAGGCGCGCGGTGTCGATGCCAGCGGCCTCGAGAGCCGGCGTGGCCTGACGGATGAGATCGCGGGCGCGCATCAGGAGGCAGCTTGGCGGGTCGCGGCGGCGGCGTGCATCATCGCTCCGTCGCCTCCGCCATCACGGGCCGCACGAGCCGGTAGCGCACGAACGTCGGCACAGCCAGCGCCGCGATCACCGTGCCGGCCACGACGAGCACGCCGCCGCCAGCCGCCGCCGCCCCCGCGCCGACCGAAGCCGCCGCAGCACCGTGGGCCACATCCGCGATGCGGGGCCCACCCGCGACGACCACGATGAACACGCCCTGCAGGCGCCCGCGCACCTCGTCGGCCGTGGCGGTCTGGAGCATCGAGGTGCGGAAGGCGGCCGAGGCCATGTCGGCAGCGCCACCGATCACGAGCATCAGCAGGGCGATGAGCAGCATCGGGGCCGGGGCGCGGTCGGCGAGCCCGACGGCCACGCCGAACCCGACCATCGCCAGCCCCCAGACGAGGATGCTCGCGATCACGGCCCTGCCCTGCGCCTCCACGCGCGACACCCAGCCGCTGAGCACGCCGCCGATCACCGCGCCGGCCGGGATGGCCGCGAACAGCAGCGCGAACACGATCCCGCCCTCGCTCGGGCCGTCGAAGGCGACGTGCGCGATCTCGGGGAACAGCGCGCGCGGCATGCCGAACACCATCGCGATCAGGTCGACGACGAAGCTCATGAGCAGCACCGGCTGGCCGCCGAGGTAGGTGAAGCCGTCGATCACCGCGCGCACACCGGGCACCGCAACCGCGTCGTCGGCGAGCACCGGCAGCGGTGGCAGCGCGACGACGGCCCCGAGCGTGGCGAAGAGCGTGATCGAGTCGATGAGGTACATCCACGTGAACCCGATGATCGGGATGAGGATGCCGGCGACGAGCGGCCCGGCGATCGCCCCCGCCTGCATCACGGTCATGTTCAGCGAGTTCGCGGCGGGCAGCTGCTCCGGGGGCAGCAGCCGTGGGAGCACGGCGGAGCGCGTCGGCTGATTCACCGCGAAGAACGCCTGCTGCACCGCGAAGAGGCAGAGCAGCAGCCAGACGTCGGTGCCACCCGCTGCCGCCTGCAGCCAGAACAGCACGCTCGTCCCGATGAGGCCGAGGGTGGTGATCGTGAGGATGCGGCGCCGATCGAACACGTCGGCGAGCGCGCCGCCGTAGAGCCCGAACACGATGAGCGGTACGAGACCGAAGAGGCCCGTGAGGCCGACGTAGGCGGAAGAGCCGGTGTCGGCGTAGATCTGCGCGGGGACGGCGACGACCGTGAGCTGGGCGCCGATCACCGTGATGATTTGGGCGATCCACAGGCGCCGGAAGGCGCGGTTCTGGAGCGGCCGCGTGTCGGCGACGAGCGCCCTGAGCTTCGGAGACACGTGGACTGACGCTAGCCGCGGCGGCGTACCGCGCCCCGTGCCCTCGACCGGGTCCTAGACCTGCTCGGCCTGCTCGGCCAAGCGGGCGCGACGCTCATCGGCCTGGAGGGCGTCGGTGAACTCGTCGAGCTCGCCGACGAGGATCTTGTCGAGCGCGTGCACCGTGAGCTTGATGCGATGGTCGGTGACACGCCGCTCGCCGTAGTTGTAGGTGCGGATCTTCTCGGCACGGTCGCCGGTGCCCACCTGCGCCTTGCGGCCCGCGGAGAGCTCGGCCTGCTGCTCGGCGATCGCGCGCTCGAGCAGTCGGGCGCGGAGCACGCGCATCGCCTTCTCACGGTTCTGGAGCTGGCTCTTCTCGTCCTGCATCGCGACCGCGACGCCCGTCGGCTTGTGGGTGATGCGCACGGCGGAGTCGGTGGTGTTCACCGACTGGCCGCCCGGGCCACCCGAGCGGTAGACGTCGATCTGCAGATCGCTCTGGTTGATCTCGATGTCGACCTCTTCGGCCTCCGGCAGCACGGCGACGGTGGCGGTCGACGTGTGGATGCGGCCCTGCGACTCGGTGGCGGGCACGCGCTGCACGCGGTGCGTGCCGCCTTCGTACTTGAACACGGAGTAGGCGCCGTCGCCCTTCACCGCGAACGTGTACTTGCCTTCGTCGGCCTCCATCGGTTCGACCTTGAAGCCGCGGCGCTCCGCGTAGCGCGTGAGCATGCGGTAGAGGTCGCCGGCCCAGATCGCGGCCTCGTCGCCGCCCGCGCCACCGTTGATCTCAACGATCACCGGCTTGTCGTCGTTCGGGTCGGGCTCGACCATCGCGAGGCGGATCTCCTCCTCGAGCTCGGTGAGGCGCTGCTCGGCGGCGCGGAGCATCTCGCGCACCTCCGGGTCCTCCTCCTCGGCGAGCATCTCGCGCGCGCCCTCGGCGTCGCCGGTCGCGCGTACCCACTCCTCCGCCAAGGCGTTCGCGGGCTTGAGGTGGTTGTAGCGACGGCCGGCGTCGGCGTACTTCTCGCGATCGCCGATCACGGCCGGGTCGCTCATCGCGGCCTCCGCCTCGCTGAAGCGGAGCTGGATCTGTTCAACGAGGGCGTCGAGCATCGCCCTCCAGTCTACGCGCGGTGCGCGACCGAGGCCCGGCGCCTCCGTGCGTGGTTCCACTCATCTCAGGGGCAGGCGTAGGCTCACGGCATGGCGGCGACCCATCTGCTCGATCCGACGCATCCCCGGGCCACGCAGCGACTGCTCGCACTGTTCGCGGTCGCCGCCTTGGTCTCGGTGGTGCACTACGTCGACAACGTCGCGAACTACTCCGACTACCCGCTCTCGGGCACGCTGCCCGATCCGAGCGCGGCGCTCATCGCCGTCGCCTGGTTCGCGTTCACCGCCCTCGGCATCGCGGGCGTGCTCGAGTTCCGCCGCCGCGGCCCCACCCCGCGGGCGGCCTTGCTGCTCGGCGGCTATTCCGGCTCAGGGCTCATCGGGATCCTCCACTACTCCGCGGCCGGCGCGACGAGCATGCCGTGGTGGCGGCAGCTGCACATCGTCGCCGACATCGTTTGCGGCCTGCTGATCTTCGCGTTCGCGCTGGCGATCGCGCGATCGCAAACCAGTGCCAGCACGGTTTCCCGATAGACCGGGAACGACTACCGTGGGCCCGCATGATGCGGGGGATCACGAGGACGATGGTAACGGCGGCGGTGCTCCTGCTCACGGCCGGAGGTGCCGGGGGTGCGCAGGCGGCCAAGGCCTACAACGACCCGTGGCTCGAGGGCGACCTGCAGCAGATGCGGGTGCCGTCCGCGCTCGACATCCTCGCGCGCACGCCGCAGCCGGTGACGGTCGCCGTCGTCGACTCCGGCGTTCGCCTCGATGACCCGGATCTCGCGCCGCACCTGTTGCGGATGCCGTCGGCCTACACGTGCAGCGACGAGTACGGCCCGGGGCCGAGCTACGCCGCGAACCCTGCGAACGGCGACTTCGGGTGCGACTTCATCGGCAGCGGCACGGACGCAGGCCCGACCACCGTTCCCGATGGGTCTCCGAGCGATCCGTTCGGCCACGGCACGGGCGCGACGGCCATCATCGCGGCGGTGCCGAACAACGGCGTCGGCGGCGCCGGCGTCGCCCCGAACGCGCGCGTGCTGCCGGTGCGTGCCTGCTACGGAGGCAACCCCGACTGCTACGGCGAGCCGGCGCTCGCTGCCCTCACGTACGCCTACGCGATGGGCGCGACGATCGTGAACGCGTCGTGGCCGCCCGGCAACGACTACAGCAGCGACTTCCGCGCGTTCATCGCCAGCCACCGGAGCATGCTCTTCGTGTTCGCCATCGGCGGTACCGATCAGAACGACGATCCGTACACGCTCTGCACCAACAAGGCCACCTTCCCGAACGTGATCTGCGTCGGCCTCGCGAACGCCGACGACAGCGCGGGCACCGTCAACGCCGACAGCTCGACCGACGTCTCCGCGCCCGGCAATGCCGGGGTGCCCTCGATCACGGGCACCCGGGCAGGGTTCGGCTACACGAGTGGTGCGACGGCCCACGTGAGCGGCGCCGCCGCGGTCCTGCGGGGGCTCGCGCCGACGATGAGCTCCTCGACGATCCGGACGGTGCTCACGACCACGAGCCGCCAGGTCGCCGGCTACGAGACGGCGAACAAGGCCAAGGGGATCGTCGATCTGGAGGCCGCGGTGCGCGAGGTGCAGCGCCTGCAGGGGCTGACGACGCCGGCGGCGGGCCAGGGCGCCCCGGCGGACACGCCGGATCCGTTCGCGGGCTCGGTGGCGCTCCTCCCCACGCCGACGCCGGCGGCCGCGCTCCCCGCGGCCACGCCGACGCCGACGCCGGGTTCGAAGCCGGCGACTCCCCTCACCGCCGGCCTCACGTTGTCGGCGCCGCCAAAGACGATCCGCGCGGGCAGCACCCTCACGCTCCGGCTCCGGCTCACGGCGAAGAACACCGGCACGGTGACCGCGACGCTGAAGCACGGTAAGTCGACGCTGGCGAAAGCGACGAAGAAGCGCGCGAAGGGCTCGGTGAAGCTCGCCCTGCGACTGCCGCGAACCGCACGGCGTGGCTCAGCGGTGCTGACGGTGCGGCTCGCCGACCGCAAGCCGGTCATGCGGACGATCACGGTGAACCGCCCGCGGTAAGCGCTGGCGGCGTGCGCCGCTAGGCGGCGAGGTCGAACGCGACGTCGCCGTCGCTCGCGGCCGGCAGCTCGCCGCCTTCGGTGACGGCCAGGAGCGCGGCGATCGCCACCTCGAGCTGCGCGGGCTCGCACGGGCGCGTGGTGAGGCGCTGCAGCTGCATGCCCGGCCAGGTGAGGATGCGGGCGACGCGGAGGTCGCGGCGGCGCCCCATCCACTTGATGGCCTCGAACGAGAGCCCTGCGACGAGCGGCAGGCCGACGATGCGCGAGAGCAGCAGCCAGCCCAGGGGCAGGTTGCCGAGCGGCGCGAAGACGAGCAGCGAAGTGAGCATCACGATGAACATGAAGCTCGTGCCACAGCGCGGGTGCAGGCGCGGGAACTTCGCGGCGTTCTCGGGCGTGAGCGGTAGCCCGGCCTCGAGGCAGGCGATCGACTGGTGCTCAGCGGAGTGGTATTGGAACACGCGCCGCAGGTGGTTCAGCCGCGAGACCAGCACGAGGTAGGTGAGGAAGATCGTCAGGCGCAGGGCCTTCTCGACCGCGACGAACGCGAGGCCGTCGCGGAGCTGCGCGTCGAAGGCGAGCTTCGTGACCGTAGCCGGCAGCAGGAAGAACAATCCGACGGCGAACGCCAGGCCGGCGACGACGGTGAGCGCCCAGGTGATGCCGCCGACGGGCGCGACGTCGTCGTCGCCTTCCGCGGTGCCCGCGGAGATCCCGAGGGCGCGAACGCCGATCCCCATCGATTCCACGAGCGCGACGGCGCCGCGGACGATCGGGAGACGCAGGGCGCGATGGCGGGCCAGGACCGACTGGAATGGTTCGGTGGTGACCGCGATGCCGCTCGGGTCGGTCGGGTGGCCCGCTGGGAGGCGGACGGCGACGGCCCAGCTCTTGGGGCCGCGCATCATGACGCCTTCGAGGACGGCCTGCCCGCCGATCGGCAGGTCGCGCGCGGGGCGCGGATCAGGCAGGAGGGTCGGAGCGGGCGGCTTGGACACGTCGCTCCGGTGATCGGCAGGAGGGGCGAGTCCTCGACCCGCCCCCAGCAATCCTGGCCGATCTTTGGTGCCGCTCAGGCGGCGGAGGCGCTAGGCCTCGGTGGTCTCAGCGGGAGCCGAGGTCGCAGCGGACTCGCCGGCGGGGGCGGCCGGGCTGGACTTGGCTGCGCGGCGACGGAAGCGCTCGACGCGGCCGCCGGTGTCCATCAGCTTCTGCTTGCCCGTGTAGAACGGGTGGCAGTTGGAGCAGATTTCGACGCTGATCGTCGGCGTGGTGGAGCGCGTCGTGAAGCTGTTGCCACAGGTGCAGGTGACCTGCGCCTCGACGTACTCGGGGTGGATGTCGGTCTTCATGGGAAGTCCTTGGCTGTCAGGCCGGTAGCCAGGACCTTGCGGTGCCTCGTCTGCCGGCGGATCGAAGATCAGTGTAGCGGCGGCCGTCGCCCGGCCGCCCGCCGCCTCAGCGCCTGCGCTGCGACCGCGTGGCCGCTGGCGATTCGCCGGTGCGGCAGTCGAACGTGACCGCCTGGTCGGGGGTGACGTCGCTGAGGGCTGCGCCGGTTTCCTGAACGCTGACGCTGACGGTGCCCGGGCAGTCGCTCAGCTCGACCGAGAACACCTTCGTGGTGCGGCCCGCGAGCGGGTCGACGGTGAGCTGCCCGAGGACCGCCTGGGTCGCGAAGTCGCGGACGGTGATCACCGGTGCGGCGCTGGTGTCGCGGCCGCTGTTGCGGATCGTGGTGCGCAGCTGCGAGGCGAGCGCCGGCGCTGCCGGCTGCGTGACCTTCTGCAGCTGCAGGTGCGGGCTGAGCTGCGGCTGGATGCACGTGTAGGTGCGCTTGCTCGTCTTCGTGACGACCTTGCCGGCGGCATTCACGCCGCGCGCGTCGACGACGACGCGGTACTGCATGCCCTCCGCGAGGCCGTTGATCGTCTTCGTGTAGCGCAGCCCGTCGGCACCAGGCTCGCTGGTGGCCCACGTGCCGAGGTCGCCGACCTTCGCGAACACGCTGCGCCACACGGCCTTGGCGGTCGCCCGCTGCTGGACGCTGAAGCGCATCTGCACCTCTTCGCCCGCATCGCGCAGGACGGCGCTGGCGGTGAGGACGACGGAGCGCGAGTCGGCCGGGATGCCGGTGTTGCAGGTCTTCGACTCGATCTTGAGGACCGGGCCGAGCGGCTTGGCAGCCGCGGAGGCGGGCGTGGGCGCCGTGCCGCTGGCGAGCGCGGAGACGGCGAGCCCGATGAGGGCGATGGAGCGAGTCGTGGGCATGCGGTGCAGGTCGGGGGTCTGCAGCTAGGAACCCGGTGGTGCGGCGAGAGTTGCGCTCCCGCCCGGCCACCGTTCGGGCCGGTGTCCCCTGAGTTCTAGCGCCTTCCGGCGCGCCACGACGATCAGGCGCGTGCACGCGCCGCGAAACGACGAAGGCCCGGGCGAACCCGGGCCTTCGTTCAAGCGCTGGTGTCAGCCGGGGCTACACGGTCTGGTAAGCGGGGCCGTCGCCGCCCTCGGGCGGGGTCAGACGGCCGCCGCGGGCCGTGATGGCGCCGCACTGCACGCAGTTCGTGTAGTTGACGATCACCTCGACGTTGCCCGTCTCCGGGGCGTCCTCGGGGATCTCGTAGACGCCGGCGGGGCACATCCACTTCCACGTCTCGGCGACTTCGCGCGGGACGTTCTTCTCGATGCGGATGTGGCTCGGGGCGTCGTCTCGCGTCGCGTTGCCGGTGATGAACACCGAGCTCAGCTTGTCGAACGTGTACTTACCGTCGGGCTTCGGGTAGAGGTCGGCGGCGCGCTTGCCCTCGGCGGGCACGGTCTGCACGACCTCGGCGTCGCGGTGGGTCGACTTGCGGCCGCCGGGAATCCGGCCCTTGGAGATGATGTCGAGGCCGGCCTTCGCGAGGTTGAACGGCATCGAGCTGCCGCCCACGAGCTGCATGTTGTTGCGGACCTCGTAGAGGCGCTTGCCGACGATGTCGCTCTCGGCGATGGCCGTCTCGTACGAGGAGACGTCCTTCTGGCCGAGCTTGAGCGACTTGTAGATCTCCTCGGCGGCGATGATGCCGGACTGGATCGCCATGTGGACGCCCTTGAGGGACGCCATGTCGATCATGCCGCCGGACTCGCCGACGAGCACGGCGCCCGGCACGGACAGCTTGGGCTGGCTCCAGTAGCCGCCGCCCTGGATCGCCTTGGCGCCCCAGGCGGTGCGCTCGCCGCCTTCGAGGATCGCCTTGATCTTCGGGTGCTGCTTGACGGTCTGGAGCATGTCGTGCGCCGAGACGGTCGCGTCGGGCGTGCCGAGCGGGACGACGATGCCGATCGAGACCTGGTTCTCGCCGTACGGGTAGACCCAGCCACCGACGCCGGTCTCGTGCCACTTGACGTTGGAGCGGCCGGGCCAGCCGAAGAAGTGGACGACGGAGTCCCACTGCTTGGTGGTCTTCCAGACCTCCTTGGCACCGAGCTTCCACACCGGCGGGTTGGCACCCTCGGCGAGGTTGAAGTGCTTGATGGCGGCGCCGGTGAGGTGGCCCCAGTTGCCCTCGGCGAGGACGGTGTGGCGAGCCAGCACCTCCATGCCGGGCTCGAAGTTGCCGAGCTCCTCGCCTTCCTTGCCGCGCCCCTTGTCGCCGGTGAGGATGCCCTCGACGATGCCGTCGGAGACGAGCAGCTTGGCGGCGGCGGTCTCAGTGAGGATGTAGGCGCCGGACTCCTCGGCCTTCTCGGCCATCCAGCGGCAGAGCTGGCTGATCGAGGTGACCCAGTTGCCCTCGTTCTGGAAGTTGGGCGGGGTCGGGCCGGGCATCGGGCGGGTGCCCTTCTCCGTGAGCCACCAGACCTCGTCCTTCTCGTTCACCCAGCGCACGGCGGGAAGCTCGGTGAGGTCTTCGTCGGGGAAGAGGCTCTTGAGCGGGCCGGGCTTCATGACGGCGCCGGAGAGGTTGTGGGCGCCGCAGGTCTTGCCCTTCTCGATGACGGCGACGGGCACCTCACCGAGCTGCTCGAGGAGCTCCTCGTCGTCCGCCAGGAGCTGGAGCAGGCGGTTGGCAGTGGCCAGGCCGGCGGGGCCGCCACCGACGATCGCGACTCCGACCTCGATCACCTCGTCCTCGGCGGCCTCGGGGGCGGCGATGAACTCGGCTTCGACGTCGACGGGCGGCGGGAACTCGGCGGGAGCGTGTCCGTTGCTGTTGCTGGCGGCCATGGTCTGATCCTTGCTGCCTGGAGGGTGAAGGCGAAAAAAGAAGACGAGCCCCGCGCGGCAGTGTGCGCGGGGCTCGTCCTACGGGCTGGGGCGTTAGCCCTTCTTGGCCTTGATGGCCTCGGTGAGCGCGGGGGCGATCTTGTGGAGGTCGCCCACGACGCCGAAGTCGGCGAACTCGAAGATCGGAGCGTTCTCGTCCTTGTTGATGGCGAGGACGTTCTCCGACGACTGCATGCCGACCTTGTGCTGGATCGCACCCGACACGCCGAGACCGACGTAGAGCTTCGGGGCGACGGTCTTGCCGGTCTGGCCGACCTGGCCCGCGTACGGGAACCAGCCGGCGTCGACGACGGCGCGCGTGGCACCGACGGCGGCACCGGAGCCGAAGGCTGCGGCGAGACCGTCAGCGACCGAGAAGTTCTCGGCCGTGCCGAGGCCGCGGCCGCCGGTCACGAGGATCTGCGCGTCTTCGATGTTGATGTCGGCACCGCGCTGCTCGCCACGCACCTTGAGGGTGACCTGGCCGGCAGCCGCGCTGGCCGGAGCATCGAACGACTCGACGGTGGCCGAGCCACCGGTCTCCTTGACCTCGAACGCGTTGGTGCGGGCGACGATGACGCCCTTGCCCTTGTAGTGCGAGGTGGAGAGGAGGGTGTCGCCGAAGATCGGGCGCTTGGCGACGAGCCTGCCGCCGTCGACCGCGAGCTCGGTGGCCTCGACGGTGATGCCGCCGCCGATGGCCGCAGCCACGGCCGCGCCGATCTCGAAGCCGAGCAGACCGCCGCCGAAGACGACGTAGTCGTAGCCCTGGGCCTCGACGAGCGCCGAGATCGCGTCGGCAGCGGTCTGCGCGACGCCCTCAGCGGCGTTCACGGTCCAGACCTTCGTGGCGCCGACGGCGCCGAGCTGCTGCGCGAGCGCGTCGTCGACGTTCGTGCCGACGAGGACCGCGTGGGCCTCACCGCCGAGTTCCGAGGCGACCTTCGCGGCTTCGCTGACGGCGCCGCGGGAGTTCTTGTTGACCGTGCCCTCGTGGGCAAGGCCGTAGACGAGGATGTTCGCCATGGTGGTGTTCCTTTCGCCCTAGACGAGCTTGCGCGAGTCGAGCCACGCGACGATCTGCTCGACCGTGGCGGCCGTGTCCTCGTCGGTGATGATCGTGCCGGCGGCCTTTGCAGCCGGGGCCTGGAAGTCCTTGCACTCGACGCCGGAGCCGGCGGTGCCGACCTTGCCTGCGTCGATGCCGGCGCCGGCGAGATCGAGCTTCTCGACCGGCTTCTTCTTCGCGCCCATGATCGCCTTGAGCGACGGGTAGCGCGGCTCGTTGGCCGAGTCCGAGACCGAGATGACGGCCGGGAGGGTGACCTCGAGGGTGTCGTAGCCGTACTCGGCCTGGCGCTCGAGGGTGAGCGTGGTGCCCGAGAGCTCGAGCTTGCTCACCTGCGAGAGCGCCGGCTGGCCGAGGAACTGGCCGACGACCGAACCGACGGCGTAGCAACCGGCGTCGTCCGACTGCTGGCCGAGGAGCACGAGCTCCGGGTTCTCGCGCTTGACGAGCTCGGCGAGGGCGTAGCCGGTGGCGACGACGTCCGAGCCGGCGAGGCCGGCGTCGCTGAGGTGAATCGAGCGGTCGGCGCCGCGCGAAACGGCACCCTGGAGCGAGCGCGATGCGCTGTCGGGACCGACGGTGACGGCGACGATCTCGGAGACGTCGGCGCCGGCTTCCTTGAGCTGGACGGCGGCCTCGAGGGCGTTGGTGTCAGACGGGTTCAGCGTCTTCTCGCCGCTGCGGTCGATACGACCGTCGGCGCCGATCGTCTTCTCGACGGCGGCGTCCGGAACCTCTTTGACCAGGACCAAGATCTTCAAAGCGGATCTTCCTTGCTTGGCGGTGTTCGGCTGGTGTGCGGGACAGGCAGACCGGGTGGTCTACTCGTCCCGTACGGCGCCGTTGATGAAATCGATGATGTCTTGGGTCGGGGAACCCGGCGTGAAGACTTCGGCGACGCCGAGCTGCTTGAGCTCGGGGATGTCGTCGCCCGGGATGGTGCCGCCGACGGTGACGAGCACGTCGTCGGCGCCTTCCTCCTTGAGGAGCTCCACGATCTTGGGCACGAGCGTCATGTGCGCGCCGGAGAGGATCGACAGCCCAACGGCGTCGGCGTCCTCCTGCAGCACGGTCTCGACGATCTGCTCGGGCGTCTGGTGGAGACCCGTGTAGATGACCTCCATGCCTGCGTCACGCAGTGCGCGGGCGATGATCTTCGCGCCTCGGTCATGGCCGTCGAGGCCGGGCTTGGCGACGACTACGCGGATCTTGCGGGCGGTGGCTTCGGTCATGGAGCATCGCGTCCTGGCACGGGGTTCCGTGCCCGGGACCGGCGGATCGTACTCGCCGTAGCTACTCCGGCGTCGGCTGGCTTGTGACGGGGCGTCCAAGCGTGACGGCGGTCACCATGCTCAGCGGCCGAGGCGCGGGCGCAGGAGACGTGTCGCGAGGGCCGCGACCCCGACGCCGGCGGTGGCTGCCGCGGCCGCGCGCAGGCGCTTCGCGAGATGGTCGACGGCGAGGATCTCCCATCCTTCCTCCTCGGCGATCTTGCGCAGTTCCTTGTCGGGGTTGACCGCCACCGGGCGACCGACGGCGCGGAGCATGGGGAGATCGGAGATGGAGTCGCTGTAGGCGACGGAGGCGGAGAGGTCGAGGCCCTCGGCCGCGGCGAGCGCGGTGATCGCCGTGACCTTGCCCTCGCCGTAGACGAACGGCCCGCCGGGACGGCCCGTGTAGCGGCCGTCGACGATCTCCGAGCGGCTGCCGATCGCGCCGTCGAGATCCAGGGTGGCGGCGAAGGCCTCGGCGAACTCCTGGCTCGAGGCGGTCACCAGGTAGACCCGCTCGCCCGCCTGCTGATGGGCACGGACACGCCCGACGATCGACGGGAAGACGCGGGGCTGGATGCGCTCGAGCGCATTCGCGGTGACGGCGTCCAGGCGTGAATGGTGCACCCCGGTCACGTAGCCGGCGATGCGCGCGAGGACGGCGTCGGTGGTGTCGTCGTCGATGCCCCAGAGCCGGAAGCGCACGGCGATCGAGCTCTCGCGCACCAAGGCACGCCGGCCGAGGATGCCCTCGTGGTACATCTCGACGAGGATCGCGGCGCCGCTGCT
Organism: Solirubrobacteraceae bacterium; assembly: GCA_017744415.1. Taxonomy (GTDB): domain Bacteria; phylum Actinomycetota; class Thermoleophilia; order Solirubrobacterales; family Solirubrobacteraceae; genus JAGIBJ01. The sequence goes on along the minus strand of JAGIBJ010000073.1, from coordinate 141,846 downwards.
GCCCGCGACCATCGTGCGGTCGAGGTCGAAGAAGGCGGCGGGCCGCAGCTGCGTGCGGGTGTCGGGGTGCGGGGGTGTCAGGGTCACGGTCGGCGCGTGGTCGTCATGTCAAGCGTACGCGCGACCGCCGCCGCGGGGGTCACCGTCGTCACCCGTCCTTCACTCGCGCCGCAGAACGCGCGAAGGGCGCGCCGCCGGAGTCCCGGCGACGCGCCCTTCGAGGCGCAAGCGGATGCGACCGGCGTCAGCCGCCGACGCGCACGATGATCGCGTCGCCCTGGCCACCGCCGGAGCAAATGGCGGCGACGCCGAGGCCGCCGCCGCGGCGGCCGAGCTCGAGGACGAGCGAGCCGATGATGCGGGCGCCCGACATGCCGAGCGGGTGGCCGAGGGCCACCGCACCGCCGTTGACGTTCACGTTCTCGGGGGTGAGGCCGAGGACGTTCATCGAGTTCAGGCCGACCGACGAGAACGCCTCGTTGAACTCCCAGAGGTCGATGTCCTCGACCTTCAGGCCGGCGCGGTCGAGCGCCTTGAGGGCGGCCGCGGCCGGGGTCTTCGCGAGGTACGGGAAGTCATCGGCGACCTGGGCGTGGCCCACGATCTCACCGAGGATCTGCTTGCCGTTCTTCTTGGCCCAGTCCTCGGAGGCGAGCACGAGCGCGGCGGCACCGTCGTTCACCGAGGGCGAGTTGCCGGCGGTGTGGGTGCCGTCCTTGACGAGGCCGCGAAGCTTGCTCAACGTCTCGGGAGTGGTGCCCTCGCGCGGGCCCTCGTCGACCTCGACGATGGTGTCGCCCTTCCGGCCCGGCACCGTGACCGGGACGATCTCGTGGGGCAGGTTGCCGTTGGCCTGGGCGGCGAGCGCGCGCTCGTGCGAGCGGGCGGCGAACTCGTCGAGCTCCTCGCGGCCGATGTTGAGCTCGTCGCCGACCTCGGTGGCCTCGACGTACATCTGCTTGCCGGTGAAGGCATTCGTCAGACCGTCGTACTGCATGAGGTCGATCAGCTCGGCCGGGCCCATGCGGAATCCGTTGCGCGAGCCGGGCAGCGCGTGCGGCGCCTGGCTCATCGACTCCATGCCGCCGCCGATGGCGACGTCGACCTCACCCGCGCGGATGTGGAGATCCGCGATGGCGACGGCGCGCATGCCGGAGGCGCACACCTTGTTGACGGTCTCGGAGCTGACGCCGATCGGGATGCCGGCGGCGATCTGCGCCTGACGCGACGGGATCTGGCCGGCGCCGCCCTGGAGCACCTGGCCCATCACGACGTGCTCGATCTCCTCGGGCGTGACGCCCGCGCGCTCGAGGGCGCCGCGGATCGCGATGCCGCCGAGCTCCGTGGCGGGAAGCGAGGAGAGGCCGCCGCTGAGCTTGCCGATAGGCGTGCGGGCGGTCGAAAGGATGACGGTCTTGGCCATGGTGGGTGCGCCTCAGTAGAGGAGGGGAAGCCGGTGAGGCCGAGGAGATTAGGGGAGTGCGGCCGGTTCGTGGTGTGCGGCCGGTGACGGGGTGTGCGGTTCGGGCGCGCACGCGTACGATGCCGGGCGTGACCGACTCGGCCCTCCTGGAACGCGAAGAGCTCCGGGCGACGGCCGTGCGCGCGTTGCGGGACGCCCGGCAAGGCGGCGGCGGGCTCCTCGTGATCGAGGGCCCGGCGGGCATCGGCAAGAGCAGCCTGCTCGCGGATCTGCGCGGCGCGGCCGGCGCCGGGCAGCAGGTTCGCTCTGCCCGCGCATCGGAGCTCGAGGGCGGCTTCGCGTTCGGCGTGGTCCGGCAGCTCCTCGAGGGCGCGGCCCGAGACGCCGCGCTCGCCGAGCGGGCGTTCGAGGGGCCGGCGGCCGCCGCGCGCGAATGCTTCAGCGACGTGACCTCGGAGCACTCCGAGGGGTTCGCGCTGCTGCACGCGCTGTATTGGATGGTGCTCAATCTCGCCGAGGTCGCGCCGCTGGTGCTGGTCGTCGACGATCTCCACTGGTGCGACGGCTCGTCGCTGCGCTTCCTCGCCTATCTCGCGCGCCGTCTCGAGGGCACCGACGTGCTCCTGGCCGTCGGCACGCGCCCGATCACGCCCGACAACCCCGAAGCGCAGCTGCTCGGCTCGTTCCTCGACGACCCGGCCGCCGCACACCTCTATCCGCAGGCGCTCTCGCGCGAGGCGTCGCAGGCGCTGCTCGCCGCGCAGTTCGGGCGCCCCGTCCACCCCACCTTCGCCGCCGCATGCTTCGAGGCGACCAGCGGCAACCCGCTCATGCTGCGCCAGCTCGCCCGCTCGCTCGAGGCCGACGGCACCGCACCGAGCGCCGCGAACGCTGCGGAGATCCGGCGCACCGCCCATCGCGCGCTCTCGCGCACGATCCTCGCTCGCATCGGCCGCTGCTCGGCGCGGGCGATCGAACTCGCGCGAACGGTGGCGGTGATGCAGCCCTCGGGCGTACAGGAGGCGATGGCGATGCTGCCAGCGCTCGCACCGGATGCGTTCTCCTCCGCCTGGCGCGAGCTCGCGCAGGCCGACGTGCTCCGTGCCGACGAGCCGCAGTTCGTGCACGCGCTCGTGCGCGACGCCGTCTACTTCGACCTGCCCGTGCCCACGCGTGAGGAGATGCACCTCGAGGCCGCCCGCGCACTCGAAGGAATCGGGGCGCCGATCGAGCGGATCGCGTCGCAGCTCGGCCTCGCTCCGCGACGCGGCGACGCCTGGGTCGCGAGCACGGCGCGCTCCGCTGGCGAGGCCGCGCTGCGGCGCGGCGCTCCCGATGCCGCGGCGCTGCACCTGCGGCGGGCGCTGGCCGAGCCGATCGACGACGCCGAGCGCACGCCGGTGCTCACGATGCTGGCCGACGCCCTCACCTCGATCGATGCCGCCGCGGCCATCGAGGTATACGGCGAACTCGAAGCAAGGCTCGCCGACGACCCCGACGCGCTCGTGCGAGCGAAGCTCGGGTTGGGCCAGGTGCTCGCGCTCACCGACCGGTGGACCGAGGCCTCGCGCGTGATGCGCGAGGTGCAGGCCGAGCTGCCCTCGGATGCCGCAGACCTCATCGCGACGCTCGAGGCCAACCGGGCGATGATGGCCGTCTTCGGGGCCGACGATCCGGAGATCTTCGAGCGCATGGCGGCGTACCACGAGCTGCCGGAGGAGCCGCTCCCCGGCGAGCAGCTGCGGGCCGGGATGGCTTCGCTGCTGTGGGCTTGCCAACGCGGGAGCGCCGAGGAATGCGCCACGCTCGCCAGCCGCTCGCTCCGAGAGGATCCGGCGTTCCTGCGCGACAACCTCTTGGCGGCCGTCGGGCCGCTCTACGTGCTCGGTCTCGCGGATCGTGCCGAGGGCCTCGAGCTCTGGCAGCGTGCCCTCGACTACGCCCGCGAGCGCGGATCACTGCTGCTGCACCTCGGCGTGACGGTATGGCTGGGCATCACGCAGCATCGCCGCGGCGACCTCACCGCAGCGATCCCGGGCCTCCTGGAGTGGGAGACGAACTCGCCGCAATGGGGAGCCGGACGCGGTGCGCTGATGTTCGGCGGCGCATCGCTCACACTCGCCTACCTCGATGCCGGAGACCCGGAGCGGGCACGCGAGGTGAGCGATCGCGGATTCCTCGACGATGGCCCTCCGCTCCAGCGCACCTTCGCGACCATCGCTTGGTGGTACGCCCGCTCGTGGCTGCTCGTCGCCGAGTCGCGGTTCGAGGAGGCATTGGCGGCGACGGAGACCCTCGCGGCGCAGTCGGCCTGGCTCGGCACACCCATCGGCTTCGACTGGCATCTCCCGCAGGCCATCGCGCTCGCCCGCCTCGACCGGCGTGACGAGGCGATCGCGGCGGCCCACGCGGGTGTCGGGCGGGCCGAGCGCTGGGGTGCACCCGGTGCGACGGGCCCGGCGTACCGGATCCGCGGCGAGGTGCTGGGGCCCGCCGAGGGCCTCCCCGATCTCGATCGCGCGATCACCGTGCTCGAGGGTTCCTCGGCACGCCTGCAGCTCGTTCGCTCGCTGCTGCTGCGCGGCACGTTCCGCCGGCATCAGGGCGACGTGACCGGCGCACGAGCCGACCTCGAGCGTACGTTCGAGCTCGCCAACCAGTGTGGCTCGCCGGGCCTCGCCGAGCGCGCGCGGGCGGAGCTCGCGGCCTCCGGCGTGCGGCGGGTCGCCGTCGACGCCTTCGGGCCAGACGCGCTCACGCCGAGCGAGCGGCGGGTGGCCGACCTCGCCGCCGAGGGACGCACCAACCGCCAGATCGCGCAGGAACTCTTCGTGACTCCGAAGACCGTGGAGGTGCACCTCTCCGCGGCCTACCGCAAGCTCGGCATCGACGGTCGGCGCGAACTCGCCAGCGCGCTCGTGCCGGCCTGAGCCAAACGACGTCTCGCGGGCGCGCAGGCGTTCGCCTACGATGCGGGGCGATGACCGACCTCACGCTCCTCGAGCGCGCCGATCAGCAGCAGGCGATCGAGCGTGCGCTACGCGAGGGCCGTCACGCCGGCGGCCACGTGCTGGCGATCGAGGGCGCCCCTGGGATCGGCAAGAGCCGGCTGCTCGCGGAGGTGCGCCGGGCCGCCGGACCGGGCCAGCGGGTGCTCGCGGCGCGGGCCTCCGAGCTCGAGCGTGGCTTCGCGTTCGGCGTGGTGCGGCAGCTCTTCGAAGGGATCGTCCGGTCGCCGGAGCTGCGCGGGTCGATCCTCGAGGGCGCGGCCGGGGCATCCGCCGACGTGTTCGAGGGGAGCGCTCCGGACGGCAGCGCCGCGAGCTTTTCGGTGCTGCACGGCCTGTACTGGCTCACCCTCAACCTCGCCGAGCTCGGGCCCGTGGTGCTCGCCGTCGACGATCTGCACTGGTGCGACACGGCCTCGCTGCGCTTCCTGGCGTACCTCGCGCGGCGCCTCGAGGGCACCGACATCCTCCTGGCCGGCGCCACGCGCCCGATCGCACCCGACAACCCGGACGCCCAGCTCCTCGCCGACCTTCTCGATCAGTCCGGCGTCGAGCACGTCTACCCGCAGGCCCTCTCGCCGGCTGCGACTGCCGCCCTGCTGGCCGACCAGCTCGGCACTGACGTCGACCCCACGTTCACCGACGCCTGCTTCGCCGCGACCGACGGCAACCCGCTGCTGCTCCGCCAGCTCGCGCGCTCGCTCGAGGCCGAGGGGATCGCCCCGACCGCCGCGAATGCCGCCGGGGTGCGTCGCCTCGCGCACCGTGCCCTCGCGCGCACGGTGCTGGCGCGCATCCGTCGCCGCTCTCCGCAGGCGGCCGCGCTGGCCCGAGCCGTCTCGGTGCTCGGCGGTGGCGCCGACCCCGCGCTCGTCGCCGCGCTGGCGGAGATCGATCCCGAGGACGTGCCGGACACCTGGCGCGAGCTCATCGATGCCGACGTGCTCCGCCGCGACGAGCTGGCGTTCGTCCACGCGCTCGTGCGCGATGCCGTCTACCTCGATCTGCCCGAGCCGTCGCGGGCGGCCCTCCATCTGCGCGCCGCCAGGATCCTCGATGCCGCGGGCGCTCCCGCGCAGCGCGTCGCCAGCCAGCTGCAGCTCGCCCCCCGCGCCGGCGACCAGTGGGCGGCCGATGTCGCGTTCCGGGCCGGCGAGGAGGCGCTCCGCCAGTCCGATCCCGATGCCGCTGCCCGCCACCTGCGCCGCGCGCTCGAGGAGCCGGTCGCTCGGGAGCGCCGCAAAGAGGTGCTGATGCCCCTCGCCACCGCGCTCTTCGACGTCGACGCGCCGGCCGCGATCGACGTGTTCGCCGAGCTCGCCGACCTCGAGACCGATCCGGACGTGCGCAACGCCATCCAGATCGGCCGCGTGCAGACGCTCGCGCTCACCGACCGGTGGACCGAGGCGGCGCACCTCGCGAAGCGCTGTGAGGACGAGTTGCCGCCCGAGCAGCACGACGAGCGAGCGATGTACGAAGCGATGCGATCGGTGACCGGCATCTTCGGTGCTGATCCCGACACCTTCCCGCGCCTCACCGAGTACCGCGAACTGCGGCCCGGCGCCGGGATCGGCGAGCGCATGCGGGCCGGGCAGGCGGCGCTCATGTGGATGCACGACGGCGGCACCGCCGAGGAATGCGCCGACCTCGCCGCAGCCGCCGTCGGCAACGACCCGGCCGTGCTGCGCGACCTCACGTTGATCGCCGTCGCCCCGCTCTACGTGCTGGCGCTGGCCGACCGCGAGGACGGGATGGCGCTCTGGGAACGGGCGACGGCAGAGGCACACCGCAGCGGCAGCGTGATCCTTCACGTGACCGTCTCGATGTGGCTGGGGATCATCAAGTTCCGCCGCGGCGATCTCACGGGCTCGATCTCCGGCCTCACCGATGCACTCGCGTTCGCTGAGCGCTGGGGAACGGGCGCCGAGCCACTGCGCTACGCGCAATGCTCGCTCGCGCTCGCCTACAACGACTCGGGGCAGATCGCCGAGGCCCGGGCGCTCCTTGATCGCTCCAGGCCCCCAGCCGACAGCGCCTCGCTCTCGGCACTGCTGTGGTGGCACGCCGAGGCGTGGACGCTCAATGCAGAGCGCCGCTTCGAGGAGGCGCTGCTGGCCGCCGAGGAGATCGAGCAGCGCGCGCAGGTGTGGGCCCGCCAGCCGATCGGCTTCGACTGGAACCTTCCGCGGGCCGTCGCGCTCCATCGCCTCGAGCGCGTCGACGAGGCGCGAGAGGCCGCCGAGCGGGGCGTGGAGAGCGCACGGCAGTGGGGCCCGGGCGGCATGCTGGGCGGCGCGCTGCGCGTGCTCGGCGAGGTGAGCGGCAACGACGGCGTCAAGGCGCTCGAGGAGTCGGTCGCGATGCTCGAGTCCACGCCGGCGCGGATGCAGTACACCCGCTCGCTCGTGAACCTCGGTGCCACGCTCCGGCGCCGCGGCGATGTGGCGCGGGCCCGCGAGCCGCTCGAGCGCGGCTACGACCTTGCCGTCGCCTGCGGCTCGCCCCTCCTCGCCGAGGCGGCGCGGACCGAGCTCGCCGCCTCGGGCGTCCGCCGACGCGACAACGACCTCGGCGGGGCCGCCGGCCTCACGCCGAGCGAGCGACGCGTGGCCGACCTCGCCGCCGAGGGACGCACCAACCGCGAGATCGCGCAGGAGCTCTTCGTCACCCCGAAGACCGTCGAAGTCCACCTCTCCGCCGCGTATCGCAAGCTCGGCATCGACGGCCGGCGCGAACTCGCCGCCGCGCTGCAGCCCGCCTGAACCCGCGCACCCGCGCCATCGCCGCGAGGCACCTAGGGGTGCGCCCCGCGATCTTGGGGTGCAGGACTCGGGTGTGTCCTCGATGCCGGGCGTGCAGGAGCACCGCAGAGTGCTGGCATGGCCGTCATCGCGGCCGTCCACCACGACACGGAACCCGACCATGGCACGCATCCTCGCCTTCTCCTCCCCGGCCCCAGGCCACGTTCTCCCGATCGCCCCGGGCCTGCGCGAACTCGCAGACCGCGGCCACGAGGTGCTGCTCGTGGCCGACGAGCAGTGCCGCGAGCTCGTCGCGCCGCTCGGCATCCCGACGGTCCAGATCGACCCGCGGATCCCGGCGGTGGAGGTGGACGACCACCTCGCGAAGGGCAACCTCGAGCGCATCAGCCGTGGCGTCGAGTGCCTCATGGAGCGCGGGTCGTTCGAGCGCGAGCAGCTCGCGCACCTCGTCGCGGAGCATCGCCCCGACGTCCTCCTCGTCGACTTCAACGCCTACGGCGCGAGCGCCTTCGCGGCCACCACGGGGCTGCCGTGGGCGATCACCTACCCGACCCTCGTCGCCTTCCCCGAGCGTGGGATCCCGCCGTTCGGGCTCGGCCTGAAGCCCATGGGCGGACCCATCGGGCGACTGCGCGACGCCGCGCTCGAGCGGGTCGTGATGGGCACCTTCAACCGGGCAATGCTCCCCGGCATCAACCGCTTGCGCGAAGAGGTGGGGCTCACGCCGCTCGGCCACGTCCTCGACCACATGGCGACCGCCGACCGGATGATCGCGCTCACCGGTGCGCCGCTCGAGTACTTGCGCTCGGAGGCGCCGCCGTGGCTGCGGTTCGTCGGGACGAGCTCGTGGGATCCGCCGGTCGACGCGCCCGCCTGGCTGACCGAGCCCGGCGACCCGTGGGTGCTCGTGACGTGCTCGACCGAGTACCAGGGCGACGAGCGACTCGCGGCCGCTGCGATCGAAGGGCTGCGCGATGAGCCTGTGCGCGTGCTGGTCACCATCGCCGACGCCGATCCGTCCGGGTTGCCCTCGGCGCCGAACGTGCGGATCGAGCGCTTCGTTCCTCACTCCGCGGTGCTGCCGCACGCGGCCGCCGTCGTTACGCACGGCGGGATGGGGATCGTGCAGAAGACGATCGGCGCCGGCGTGCCGCTCGTCGTCGTACCGTTCGGTCGCGATCAACCGGAGGTCGCGCGGCGCGTGGTGGAGTGCGGCGCCGGCGTCTGGCTGCGGCTGCGCAAGCTCCGCGGCGACCGGCTGCGGGCCGCCGTGCGGGAGGCGATCGCGATGCGTCCGGGCGCCGAGGCGGCCGCGCGGCGCATGCAGGCCTCGGGCGGAGCGGAGCGCTTCGCCGACGCCGTCACGGAGATCGTCCCGGCGCAAGATCGCACCGACATCGCGCACGTGGTGCACGCATGACCACCCCCGCGACGCCGGGCGAGCCGGTGGCATCGGGCGACGACGCGAACATGACGGAGATCCTCGCGCGCTTCGCACGCAGCGCCTCCCAGGAGGCACCGACCGGCACGATCCAGCTCGCGGGGCATGCGCCGGTCGAGTTCGCAGGATGGCTGGATCTCATGGCCCGCGTGGAGGAGATACTGGCGGCCGACGCGGAGGGCCGCGTACCGTAAGAAGCGATGAACGTCAGCGTCGCGCCCACCCTCCCCGCCGGCCCACTCGACACCGTGGTGCTTGCGCTCGCGGAGGGCACGCCGGTGCCGGGGGCCTACGCGACACTCGTCGAGGCCGCCGAGGCGCGCGGTGAGGTGCGGCGCCGGGCGGGCTCGGTGGCGCACCTCCATGACGCCGGCGGTGACCGGGTGATCGTGATCGGGCTCGGCAAGGAGTCGCCGACCGCTGAGGGGCTGCGCGTGGCCGCTGCGCATGCGCTCGCGCGTGCGCAGTCGCTCGGCACCAAGCATCTCGCCTGGGTGCTTCCCGACGGGCCGCCGTCCGCGGCGGGCACGGCGGCTGTCGTCGAGGGCACGCTGCTGCGGGCGTGGAAGTACGCGGCGCGCAAGAAGGAGCCGGCACCGGCCGATCCGGTGGCGGAGTCGCTGGTGATCGTCGGCGGCGACGAGGCCGCCGCGTCCGCCGCAGCGGTCATCGCCGAGGCCGCGAACTGGGCCCGCACTCAGCAGCACGAGCCGCCGAACGTGCTCACGCCCACCGAGCTCGGCGCCCGTGCCGCGGCACTGGCCGACCTGAGCCCTCACCTTCAGGTCGAGATCGAGAGTACGGACGCCATGCGCGCCAAGGGCATGGGGTCGTTCCTCGGCGTTGCCCAGGGCTCGGCCGAGCCGCCCGCGCTCATCATCGCTCGCTACCGCCACCCGTCAGCCAAGGGGCCGCGCGTCGCACTCGTCGGCAAGGCCGTCACGTTCGACACGGGCGGCATCTCCATCAAGCCGTCGGCGCGGATGCACGAGATGAAGTTCGACATGACCGGCGGCGCGGTCGTGCTCGGAGCGCTGCAGGCGGTGGCCCGGCTCGATCTCCCGCTCGACCTCGTCGTCGTCGTCGGCGCGACGGAGAACATGCCCGACGGCACCGCCCTCAAGCCTGGAGACATCATCACCGCCGCCGAGGGCACGACCATCGAGATCACGAACACCGACGCCGAGGGGCGGCTCGTGCTCGCCGACTGCCTCTGGCAGGCACGGCAGGAGGGAGCCGAGGCGATGATCGACGTCGCCACGCTCACGGGCGCGGTCACGGTGGCGCTCGGTTCAACCTTCGCCGGGCTCATCGCGAGCGACGACGACCTCGCGGACGAGCTCCTCGCAGCCGGCACGCGCACGGGCGAGCTCGCCTGGCGCCTGCCGCTCCACGACGAATACGGCAAGCTCATGGCGAGTCAGGACGCCGACCTGCTCAACGGCGCGCTCGAGCGCAAGGCCGGCACGATCACCGCCGGCTACTTCCTCTCCCGGTTCGCCGGCGACGTGCCGTGGGCCCACCTCGACATCGCCGGCACCGCTTGGAGCCTCGGTCGCCCCTACGCGGCGCGCGGCGGCAGCGCCTACGGCCTGCGACTGCTCGTCGACTGGCTGCGCGAGCGCGCCGCCTAGCTCCCCGCGGCCAACCCGAATCGCGTGAAGGGCGGACGCGGCCTGCGCATCGCGCCCGCCCTCCCCGTGCGATCCGCGGCATCGGGGGATCCGCGGATCGGGCTGCGCGCCGCTCAGCTACTGCAGACGAGTCAGGCGCGGCAAGGTGTACGTCTCGAACGTCTTCTTGCTGCCCGCACGCTTCGGCACGCGCGTCTCCGCGCGGTAGATCGCGTAGGTGGCTCCGGTCGGGGCCTTGAAGGTGGCCGAGAAGCGCCCCTTGCTGTCGGGGTGTACGTGGCCGACGGTCACGTACTTCGTGCACGTGACGCGCCGCTTGAGCACGACGACCTTCTGGTGCTCGGAGCGGGGTAGCGTGGTGCGGCCCTTGAACGTCACGGCGCCGTTCGTGGCGGCGAGCTCGTCCACCTCCATGCGGCGGGTGAACTTGAGGCGGTTGCTCTGGGCCGTCTTGATCTGGCCGTAGTAGAACGCCGCGTTCGTGCCGCGGATGCTGGCCGGCGGCAGCGGAACGCGAGTGGCGAACGTGCCGTCGGCCTTCACCACGGCCGAGCCGACCTTCTTCTTGCCGTGCGCGAGGATCACGTCGACGGTGCGGCCCACGAACCGCGCCTTGGCGACACCCCGCACGAGCGTCGTGTTGCCGGAGCGGCGCACGTCGATCAGGCGGAAGCTGCCGCCGCACTGGAGCTGCAGCTGCGAGGCCATCGAGGCAAACGGCAGGTTGCCGGCGTCGCTGAGCGGCTTCTGCGGCGGCGTGACCGGCGGCGGGCTGGTGGTCCCGCAGTCGGCGGCCCCGGCGGTGATCGATGCCCGCGCGACGGCTCCACTGAGCACCTCCTGGCCCAGCACCGAGACCCCGAGCTGGAGCGTCGTGGCGGTGGCGGTAGCGCCGTCGTTCGTGGTCCTCCGCGGCGTGACGAGCACATGCAGGAGTTCGTCGGGCAGGTTGATCTGCGTGGCGAGCACCGGCTGGAGCGCCGAGCTCACGTTGTCGAGCACCTGCTGCATGGTGGTGCCGATCGGGAGGATGCCCACGATCCCGCCGGGGTTGGTGAGCACGTCGTAGAGGCTTCGCTGTCCGGTGCCCACGAGGGTTCCGATCAGCGACCCGGTCTGCGCGCGGACCGTGATCGTCTTGAGCACGTCGTTGGTGTTCACGAGCTGGCCGAGCGTGAGGTGAGCGCTGTCGAGGGTGACTGCGCGCGTGGCGGGATCGTCCGGGTCGATGGTGGTGCCAAGGATCTTCAGGCCGGTGAGGTCGGTCGAGGCCGAGAGCACGGCGCGGCCGCCCACGCACTGCGCGCGGGCGCCGGCGGCGAGCACGTCGGCATGGGCGATGTCCGGAAGGGCCGCTTGCAGCGCGCCCGGGAGCCCCGTCGCCGCGGCGCTGAGCAGCGCCGCAGCGTCGGTGCCGGTCACGTGGAGGCCGAGCGCGCTGAGCGGCGCGAGCGCTGTCGACAGCGGGCTCGTGCCGCCGGATCCGGCGGTGAGGGCACCACTCACCTGCCCGAGCAGGCTGTTCGGACCGCTCAGGAGCGGGGCCGTGAGCTGCTCGGTGAAGCCGCTCACGCCGAGATCGAGGCCCGCGACGCGAGCGTCGGCACCGGGCGTGGTGACCGCGCTGCGATCGGTGACGGCCTCAACGGCGGTCGCGTCGATCACGCCGAGCGCGGCAAGATCGACGCCCCCGCGGTCGGTGACGCATGGCGAGCCGCCGGCTGCGATCGCGCTCACCTGTGTGGCGCCGAGCAGGCCGAGCTCGAGCGCCGACGCCCGGCAGCTCGAGGCGGCCGATGCGGGGGCAGGTGCCGCGAGTGCCGCGCTTCCGAGGCCGGCTGCGAGCAGGCAGCGACCAGCAGCACGAGGCATGCCTCGTTCGATGGACATCATTCCCCTCCCCTGTAGGGCTGCCGGCGCGGTGGATCGTCCCCTGATCCGGATTGCCGCGCCGACGTGACTTGACTCGTTGTACCAGTGCTTGGACCAACGGTCGGTACCGGCGGGGACCGGTCGACGAACGGCTGACGCCGCGACCTCGCCAGCGTCGGAAGTTCGTATGCCCCGGGGGTGGAGCTATCCGACCTTCACGTAGCCGAGCGCGGAGCCGGCGTCGTGCGTGCGGCGGATCACCTGATCGCTGCTGTTGCCCTCGATGGTGTGGACGGTGCCGTCAGCGTCGACGGATTCGACGAGCCCGATGTGCTCGTCCCACACGATGAGGTCACCTGCGGCCGGGTGCACGTTGGGGCCGTTCTGCACGGCGCGGCCGGTGCGCTGGGCCCAGCCATAGAGCGCGTCGACGCTCCCGAAGCCTTGACCCTGCTCGCCGACGGGCGCGCCCGCCGACTTGGCGAGCCAGCTCGTGAAGTAGGCGCACCACGGTCCGACGCCGGAGCCGGCGGTCGCTGCGCGGTACTCCTTGATGCGGGGCGAGTCGTTGGAGCCCGGCGGCTGTTCCTTGACGCCGATCTCCTGCTGGGCGAGCGCAACCATGCGCTGGCCGGCGGTGCCGCCTTGCACCGAGCTGATGGCCTGCGTGCCGTTGATCTGCTGCCCGAGGACGGCGTCGAACGAGGCACCGGTGCTGGTGGTCCCGCCGGGAAGCACCGCGCCGCCACCGATCGAGGAAGTCATCGCTCCCTGGATCTGCGACATGCGCACGAGGACCTCTTGAACGCTCATCCCCCCCGTTATCGGCAGCTCTGACTGGTCCCTCCACCCCTGGCGAGCACGAGTGGGCGCGTCCGAGAACGCAGAAGCGGGGCCCCGAGGGGCCCCGCTCCGTGTGGACTTCTTCCGGCCCGGGGGTCAAGCCGGAGGAAGAACTCTGTTGTCCGTGTTAGCGGAGCAGCGAGAGCACGTTCTGGCCGGACTGGTTGGCCTGCGCGAGCATGGCCGTGCCAGCCTGAACCAGCACCTGGTTCTTGCTCAGCGCCACCGACTCCTTGGCCATGTCAGCGTCACGGATGCGGCTCTCAGCGGCCACGAGGTTCTCGTGGTAGCTGTTCGTCGCGTCCGCGGCGTACTGCAGACGGTTGGAGGTCGCGCCGAGGACGCCACGCTGCGCCGAAACGGCGTTGATCGCTGCGTCGATCTCAGCGAGATCGGTGGTGGCGCCGAGAGCGGCGAAGCTGGTGCCGACGGCCGAACCCAGGGAGATGGTCGCGACGGAGATCGACTCGCCGTCGTTCGCGCCAACCTGGAAGGTGACGGTGCCAGCAGCGCTCAGGAGCGAGACGCCGTTGAACTTGGTGGTGCTGCCGATGCGCTCGATCTCAGATGCGAGCTGGTTGACCTCGCTCTGGATCGAAGTCTTGTCCGTCGTGCTCAGCGAGCCGTTCGAGTACTGAACTGCCAGCTCACGGACACGCTGAAGCATGCCGTGAACCGAACCGAGGGCACCCTCGGCGGTCTGAACGAGCGACTGACCGTCGCCGATGTTCGAGGTCGCCTGGGCGAGACCACGGATCTGACCGCGCATGCGCTCCGAGATGGAGAGACCCGCGGTGTCGTCGGCTGCCGAGTTGATGCGGAAGCCCGAGCTCAGACGCTGCATCGACTGCGATGAAGCGGCGGAGTTCGCGTTCAGTCGGTTGTACGAGCTGAGAGCGTCGGTGTTGGTGTTGATACGAAGGGACATCTCTTGACTCCTTGTCGAGATGGTTTATTAGTCCCCCGGTGCACTGCATGTGACCGGTTATGGCCAATTCATCGGACCGCGGGTCCACTGGCTTAACCAGCTGTCCAGGCCGATTGGACACCTTCCCTGTAACTCGGGCATTTGCAGGGCTTTCGCGGCCGTCTCGAACGACTGCTCCGGCGAGGTTTCGGTATGCCGCGCGGCGCAGCGTGCCGTCCCGCCACGATGGGCGCCCGCGCCGGGCACGCTAGCCCCGAGCCACCTGGCGCATCCGCCGTCGCCGACCGGCGCCGCGGCGCGGCCCGGTGGAAACAGGCAAGGAGACGCGACACGCAGCAGCGCAGAGCCGATGCGACCGCGCGACACGTTTACGGGACCAGAACACGAAAACGTGTCCGAGCCCGCCCGCTCGTGGCGACCCAGCCACCAGCGCCAACGACGCCCGCCCCGAGCACGACCCGAAGTCGTCACGGCCAACCCACGACAGACATCGCCGAACGTACGAACGCCCTGACCCCAGTCACCAGAACCTTGCGCTCCGCACGCCCGCCGGCCAACACTCCAGACACACCTCGCCAACCAACTCAGGCCAGCTGCCGCCCTCGCCGCCGACGACCATCGACCCAAACCCCCGACCAACAGCGGCCGTGGCACCACCCCGGGCCTCACGGGCGAGCCGCCAGGCGCGGCTCGTGAGGCCACAGAGGGCTCCCCGCCGGAGGCCAGCACGAAGCCGAGCCTCGTGCGTGCTCCGGGCCACGGCCGGGGCGCCGGACGGCCCGCTCGAGCACCGCCGGCCCCGCCGGCAGCCCGCCGTCAGCCGGGCCCGGACCCGCCGTCGATGCGGTCGGGATCCTTGAGTTCGTCGAGGATGGCTTTCTGCGTCTCCAGCGCCTCTTTACGAGCAGCTGCGAGCTCGGCGAAGACGATCTGCTTCCAGATGGCCTGGGCGGCGCCCCATGTGGCGAGGCAGGTGAGAGCGCCGATGATGATGGAGCGGACGACGAGGTCGACGAAGGGGATGCCGCCCTTGTAGCCGATGTAGGCGGTGACGCCGAAGCCGGCGATGGCCCCCCAGGCCTTGGCGCGAGCGATGGATGCGCTGGCGCGGGGGTGCTCGGAGAGGCGGATGGCCGTGCGCTCGCCGCCTGCGTCGGTGCCGATGTCCTCAGCCATCGTCATCGGCGGCGGTCACGGAGCGATGGGCTCACCCACGGCGGCGCGAGGTGGCCGGCGTCCGCAGCGACGTCGACG
This sequence comes from Solirubrobacteraceae bacterium, assembly GCA_017744415.1. GTDB lineage: Bacteria > Actinomycetota > Thermoleophilia > Solirubrobacterales > Solirubrobacteraceae > JAGIBJ01. Next base: position 126,681 of record JAGIBJ010000073.1, on the reverse strand, counting down.
GTGGGCGTGGCGGGCCGGTCGGACGGGTCGGTCTCGAGCGGGCGTCGGATCTCGGGCACGGGCACGGTGCGGCCGCTGGTGGTCGGCTGCGGGGCGGGCGGCAGGTGGCTGGCGTCGGCGAGCAGGTCGCGGGAGATGCGGTGGGCATCGGCGCCGACGATGCTGCCGCGGCCGGCGCCCTCCGACACGTAAGCCAGCGGCACGCGCCGGTCGATCGCGACGGCGACGACCCCGCCCAAGAGATCGGCTTCGTCGGCGTGCGTGGCGACGAGTGCGTTGGGGCGCAGCGGGCGCAGGGCGCGCAGCACGCGGCGCGCGATCGGCGCGGCGAGCGTGACGGGCAGGCAGAGCGCGATGGTGTCGAGCTCGAGCAGCTGGAGGGTTGCACCGAGCCGGTCGACGGAGGCTCGGTCGCCGGGGCTGACGCCGGGCGTGTCGACGAGCACGAGCGAGTGACGCCGCAGGGCCGTGATGCGGTCGAGCGCGCGCGGCGCATCTGGAGCGGAGTGCACGGCGACGCCGAACGGCGCGAGCGCGCTGGCGAGGAGGCCGTCGTGGCCCGAGTCCTGGAGGGTGACGCAGGCGACGGGCAGCCGGCCGGCGGCGCCGTACGCGGCGGCGAGCCGGGCGATCGCGCGGGTCTTTCCCACGCCCGAGGAGCCGACGAACGCGACGGCCTGGCCGGCGCGGCCGACGAGCGGGGCGGTGGGGATGCGGCGAGCGAGCTCAGCGGCGAGGAGGTCGGCGATGTCGGCGTCGGGCTCGAGCGCGACGCGATGGCAGAGCACGTCGTCGGCGATCGGGCTCGCGATCGGCTCGGGCAGGCCGCGGCGCACGAGCGTCTGATGCAGGGGCCCGAGCACGTGGCCGGGATCAGGCGGGCCGAGGGGGTCGGCGAGCCCGGCGGTGCGCAGGCGCTCCTCGAAGCTGGGGCCCCCCTGAGGCACCGCGACCGGCGCCGCGCCGCGCTGGCCGGGGTCGAAGGGCGCCTCGATCGAGACGTCGTGCGTGGATGCGTGGAGTTCTCTGGCAGCTTCCTGCTCAGCACGCAGGTGCGCCTCGACCGACTGGGCCTCGGCCACGCTCGGCGCCGACACGTGGAACGGCGAGCCGGCGGCCGGCGGCGGCGCGTAGGGAACCGGGGCGGGCTCGGGCTCGTCCTCCTCGATCGGGAGGAACGGCGCGGTCGGCTGGAGATGCGCGCCCGGCGGCATCTGCGGCGGCGCGAGCGGCTCGAAGCTGGCGGGCTCCTCGGGGGCGCCGGGCACCTGGAACGGGGCAGCCGGTGCGGGCTGGGCTGCCGGCGCAGCGAGAAGGCTGCCGGGGCCGACGGCCGGGCCGTCACTCACGTCGATGCCGGTCGGCCGCCCGGCGCGACCTGCAGGCATCATGGCGACGTCGATCTCGACCATCCGCTTCGCGAAGAACCCGCCGATGCCGCCGGTCACGCCTTCGCGCTGGCGCAGGATCAGCGCGTCGTCACCGAGTTCGGCGCGGATGCGCGGGGCGAGCTCGGCCAGCGAGGCACCGCGGTAGGTGCGCACGGGCACGCCGTCGACGAGCTTGTCCGGCGCTGCCGCCTGGACTGCCTCGGAGAGCGGCTGCGGGCCGCTGGCGTTCTTTCCGGATCGTCGAGCCATCTACGGGTGGACCACGCCCACCGTCTCGACGGTAACGCCGGGAGCCACCTCCGTATAGGCGCACACGGGAAGTTGCGGAACGGTCTGCTCGACGAGCCGGCGCAGGTGGCGGCGGATCCGCGAGCTGCACAGGAGCACGGGCCGGCGCCCACCGGGCAGCGGCTGGTCGCTCTGCTGCTGGAGGGCCTGCACCAGCGCCTGGGCACGGCTTGGCTCCATGGCGAGGTATTCGCCGTCGGCGGTGGCGGTGATGGCGTCGGCCACCTCCTGCTCGATGGCCGGGTCGAGAGCGATCGCTCGCAGGCGGGATTCCTCGTCGAGATGCGGGCCGACGATGGCGCGCCCGAGCGTCTGCCTGGCGTATTCGGCGAGCAGGTTGGGATCGCGCGTCACGCGGGCACGGTCGCCGATGGCCTCGATGATCGCGCCGAGGTCCCGGATCGAGACGCCCTCGCGCAGCAGTGCCTGGAGGACCCGCTGGATCTCACCGATCGAGACGAGATCGGGCACCACCTCGTCGACCACCGCCGCGTTGACCTCCTTGAGGCCGTCGAGCAGCTGCTTGGTGTCCTGTCGGGTGAGGAGATCGGCCACGTGGCGGCGGATCACCTCGGTGAGGTGGGTGACGATCACGGATTCGGTGTCGACCACCGTGTAGCCGAGCGCCTCGGCCTCGCCCTGGGATTCGTCGCCGATCCACACGGCCGGCAGGCCGAACGCGGGCTCGGTGGTCGGCACGCCGCTGAGCTGGCCGACGGCATCGCCGGGGTCGAGCGCGAGCTGGTGGCCAGCGAGCACCTGACCGCGGGCCACCTCGGCACCGCGCACGCGCAGCGCGTACTCGTGGGAGCGCAGCCCCACCTCGTCGTGGATGCGCACGGGCGGGATGACGGTGCCGAGCTCGCCGGCGATCTGGCGGCGTACGTTGCTCACGCGGGAGACGAGCGTGCCACCGGCCTGCTGGTCGACGAGCGGCACGAGACCGAAGCCGACGACGAGCTCGAGCGGGTCGATCGCCAGGGCGGCGCGGGCCTGATCGGTCGACGAGGGCTGCGGAGGCGGCATGATCTCGTTCGCCTCTGCCTGGGCGGCCTGGGCCGCGGCGACGTCGGCGTTCTGCCCGAGCTGGCGCCCGAGGAAGAAGAGCCCGAGGCCGACGACGATGAACGGGATCTTCGGGAGCCCCGGCAGGATCGCGAAGCACGCGACGACGGCACCGGCGACCTGCACGGCCTTGCCCTGTGCGCTGAACTGGCTGGCGATGTCGGTGCCGAGGTCGTCGCCGGCGTCGGCCGAGCGCGTGACCATGATGCCCGTGGCGACCGAGATCAGCAGCGCGGGGATCTGCGCGGCGAGGCCGTCACCGACCGTGAGCAGCGAAAAGTGCTGGGCGGCTTCGCCGAACGCCATGCCTTGCTGGGCGACGCCGACGATCAGGCCGCCGACGAGGTTGATCAGCGTGATGACGATGGCGGCGATCGCGTCGCCCTTCACGAACTTGCTGGCACCGTCCATGGAGCCGTAGAAGTCGGCCTCGCGCGCGACGTCGGTACGGCGCTGGCGGGCCTGCTCCTCGGTGATCTGACCGCTGTTGAGGTCGGCGTCGATCGCCATCTGCTTGCCTGGCATGGCGTCGAGGGTGAAGCGGGCGGCCACCTCGGCCACGCGGCCAGCGCCGTTCGTGATCACCACGAACTGGATCACCACGAGGACGAGGAAGATGATCAGGCCGACGACCACGTTGCCGCCGACGACGAAGTCGCCGAATGCCGCCACCATGTGGCCGGCGTCGCCGTGGAGCAGGATGAGGCGCGTGACCGACACGTTGATCGCGAGCCGCAACAGGGTGGTGAGGAGCAGGAGGCTCGGGAACACCGAAAACTCCAGGGCGCGCTTCACGTAGAGCGTCATGATCACGATCGCGAGGGCGACCGAGATGTTCGCCGCGATGAGCAGATCGATGAGGAACGGCGGCAGCGGGACGATCAGCATCACGATCACGATCACGACGAAGACCGCCGCGATCATGTCCGTGTACTTGGACATCTTCTTCATCAGTTCGTTCATGCGGCAGCAGCCCGCTGATTCGCGGTCCGGTAGACGAAGGCGAGCACCTGGGCGACGGCTTCGTAGAGCTCTTCAGGGATGTGATCGCCGATCTCGACCGAGGCGTGAAGCGCGCGGGCCAGCGGCGGATCGGGCACGACGGCCACGCCGCTCTCCTTCGCGATCTCGCGGATCTTGAACGCGACGAGGTCCATGCCCTTCGCGACCACCTCGGGAGCGGCAAGCTCCGGCGAGTACTTGAGCGCGACGGCGTAGTGGGTCGGGTTGGTGACGACCACGTCGGCGTCGGGCACGGCGGCCATCATGCGGGCGCGCGAGGCCATCATCTGGCGGCGGCGGATCGCGCCGCGCACCTCGGCGGGCAGCTCGGCCTGCTTGTACTCGTCCTTGATCTCCTGCTTGTCCATCTTCAGGGACTTGTCGAGGCGGTGCTTCTGCCAGACGAAGTCGGCGATACCGATGACGAAGTAGGCGGCTGCGGCGGCCTTGGCGACCTTGGCGATCTCCTCGACGAGCAGCCCGGCGAAGGCGCGCGGCGTCATGCCGACGAGCGTGCCGAGGTCTTCCTTCATGGGCAGCAGGATCGTCGCGACGACGGCCATCACGGCGCCGACCTTTGCGAGGTTCTTCACGAGCTCCACGAGGGCGTTCATCCCGAACACCTGCTTGGCGTTGCTGCCCGGGTTGATGCGCTTGAAGTCGGGCTTGATCGCGTGCGGCGTGATCTTCAGGTTCACCTGCGCGGCCATGATCACGAGGGCCGTGAGGGCCGTGACCATGAGGATCGGCAGCGCGGCTTTGAGGCCCACCTGCGCCGCCTCGTAGATGCCGTGCATCAGGCCCGTCTCGGTGAGCGAGTCAGGGTCACGGCCGGCGGTGAGGCCGCTCGTGAGGAAGTCCATCATTCCCGTCGTCATCGCCGCGCCGAAGGTGCCCAGGGCGAAGGTGCCGGCGAGCAGCACGGCGCCGCCGCCGAGATCCATCGACTTCGCGACCTGGCCCTTGTCGCGCGCCTCTTTGACCTTCTTCGGTGTTGCCTTCTCGGTCTTGTCCGCCATGTCAGAGCTCCCGGATCAGCCGACGCGCAGCGATTGGAGGGCGGAGGCGACGGACCGCTCGAGCTCGTCCTGGACCCACGTACCGACGAGCGGGAACGTGATGCCGATGAGGAGCAGGCCGACGATCATCTTCACCGGCAGGCCGATGCTGAAGATGTTGAGCTGCGGTACCACGCGTGTGACGAGGCCGAAGCCGGCGTCGGCGAGGATCAGGGCGAGCAGCACCGGCGCCGCGACCTGCAGCGCCGTGGTGAAGATCATCGCGAAGGTGCGGTCGGCGCCGCCGACGAGCCGGGCGATGTCTGGCGTCTGGCCGATCGGCACGAGCTCGTAGGAGCGGGCCATGCCCTCGATCACCCACTGGTCGCCGCCGATCGTGACGAAGATGATCGTCCCGAAGAGCGCGTAGAGGCGGGCGAGCACGGCGTTGTTGTTGCCCGAGATGGGGTCGATCTGGGCGCCGAAGGAGAAGCCGATCGAGGCGTCGAGGAAGGTGCCGGCCGTCTCGAGCGCCGCGGTGATCGCGAGCAGTGCGAAGGCGATGGAGAAGCCGACGAGCAGCTCGACGGCGAGCATCCCGACCACCTCGGCCGGGCCGCTGGAGATCGTCGTGCCGGGATCTGCGGCGGGCGTGAGGCCGATCGCGAGGGCGACGGCCACGACGGCGCGCACCTGGGTCGGGATCTGCTTGCTCGAGAAGAGCGGGGCGATCATGAACAGCGGGGCCACGCGCGCCAGCGCGGCGACGAACACGAGCACGTCGCCGATGCCGAGCAGCTGCAGGATCTGGGGAAGCGGCCCCTGCATCACTTCACCGTGTTCGGGATCGAGAGCCAGAGATCACGCGTGTACTGCGTGATCACGTCGAGCATCCAGGGCCCGCCGATCATCAGCACGGCGGCGATGGCGAGGAGCTTCGGCACGAACGAGAGCGTCTGCTCCTGGATCTGAGTGACGGCCTGGATGATCGAGATCACGACGCCGACGACGAGCCCGATCACGAGGAGCGGCAGCGCGATCGTCAGCGTGATCGTCAGGCCCTTGCTGGCCAGGCTGATGGCGGTGTCGGTATCCATCAGTTGAAGCTCTGCACCAGCGATTGGGTGATGAGCGACCAGCCGTCGACGAGCACGAACAGCAGCAGCTTGAACGGCAGGCTGATGAACGACGGCGGCAGCATGATCATGCCGAGGCTCATCAGGGTCGCCGAGACCACGAGATCGATCACGAGGAACGGCAGGAAGATCATGAAGCCGATCTCGAAGGCCGTCTTGAGCTCGCTCAGGATGAAGGCGGGGATGAGGACGCGCGTGGGCACGTCGGCGCGCGTCTTCGGGCGCTCGATCTTGGCCATCTTCACGAACAGCGCGAGGTCGCGGTCGCGGGTCTGGCGGAACATGAACTCGCGCATCGGCGCCTGACCACGGTCGAAGGCCGTCTGCACCGAGATCTTGTTCGCGAGGAACGGCTGGATCGCGTCATCGTTCACCTTCGTGAAGGTGGGGCCCATCACGAAGAGCGTCAGGAACAGGGCGATGCCGACGAGCACCTGGTTCGGCGGGGCGGTGGGCGTGCCGAGACCGGTGCGGATGAAGCCGAGGACGATCAGGATGCGCGTGAAGCCGGTGACCGTGAACAGCAGCGCCGGCACGATCGAGAGGCTCGCGATCAGGATCAGGAGCTGAACGGCCTGGCCGCCGTCCTGCAAGCTCGTTTGCGCGATCACTGGGGTCATCGGCGCACGGTGAGGTCGCGGAGGCGCTCGACGAAGGCCGTCACGCCGGGGCCGCCCGCCTCAGGATCTGGCGCCGGGCGGAGCTCGTCGACATCGGCCGAGTCGACCGGGAGCCCGGCCGCGCGGGCCTCCTCCTCGGTGTAGGTACGCACGGGCGTGACGCCGCCGTCGGTGACGCCGAGCAGGATCCACTCGTTGCCTGCGCGCACGAGGTGCAAGGCGCGGGTGCCGCCCAGTGGCAGGCTGGCCGACGACTGCAGTCCGAGGCCGAACGCATCGCCTTCGCGGCTGGCCTTGGCCTGCTTGAGGAGCCAGGTGATGCCGTAGATCACGGCGATCACGACGAAGAGCCCGACGATCGTGCGCACCAGTCCGCCGCCGCCGGTGTCGCCGGAGGCCGCGCCGGCATCGGTCGGGAGGTTGAGCGGCGTGTCCTCGCCGGAAGGCGTCGTGCCGGGCGTCGTCCCCGGCGTGGTGCCGGCGGCGAGGGCGTCGGCGGCGAGCACCCACGTGGCGACGAGCACGGTCAGCGCGACGGCCAGCAGGAGCTGGGCGTGACGCCGGAGGGAGAGCTGACGAGTCGGCAACGGGAATCCGAGGGGGAGGAGCGACGACCCCCGTCGTTCCTCAGTCCAGGGATCGGCATTTCGTCCGGGTGGCTTGAGCTTTTATGTACTCATCCCACCACTTAGCCGAAAGGCCTGGGCCGATCGGCCGGGCGTCGTTGGGCAGATGGTCAAAGTGATGCGCGGCGCGCCCAAACTGGCGCAGGTTCCCTTCCGAGCAGCCGAAAGAAGGGGTGATCCACATGCTCGATCAACCAGCTCCCTTTAGCCCAGCCCTCGCGCGGGTGAACGATCAACTCCCCGGCCTGCCCGAGACGTTGCTCGCCGATCTCATGACGGTGAGTGAGCTCGTCGTCGCCCTCGACACGCTCGGCCGGATCGTGCTCGTGAACGAGCACACCGCCGCAGCCGTGGGCCGCCCTGCCGACGAGCTCCTCGGGCGCGACTGGGTCGACATCGCCGTCGAGCCGCGCCTGCGCGATGCCGCGCGCGCGTGGGTGCACGGCGAGTTCCGCGACATCGACCAGCCGATCGCCACCCGCCGCTTCTCGCAGTTCGAGCATGCGATCAACGACGGGGCAGCGCGACGCGTCTACCGCTGGCGCACCACGCTCACCACCGACGCTTCGGGCCGCGTGACCGGGCTCATCGGCCACGGCACCGACATCACCGAGCTTCGCCGCACCCACCGCCACCTGATGCGCAATCAGGACGAGCTCACGCGGCTCGCGGCGCTCGCGCAGGCGGTCGCCCGCGAGGGCGACGCGCGCCGCGCGGTGGTGGAGGCCGTGCGAGACCTCACCGACAGCGTTGGCGTCGGACTCTTCGAGCCGGGCGCCGAACCGGGCACGCTCATCGTCACCACCGCGAGCGATCCCGTCCATGAGGGCCGGGTCGTGGGCGCGGGCCACGACCCTTCCGGCGCGGTGCAGGCGTTCGAGACCGGCCAGCCGGTCTTCGTCGAGGAGACGCAGGGGCATGCGCGCGTGAACCAGGAGCTGCAGCGCCGGAGCGGCGTCCGCTCCCTGCTCTTCCAGCCGATCGTGCTCCGCGACAAGGTCGTCGCCGTGATGGCGGTCGGCTGGCGCGAGCCGCGCGATGAGCTCTCGGATCGCCAGTCGGGGCTGGTGGCCATCGCCGCGGGTGAGGCTGCGGCTGCAATCGACCGCGTCACGGCCACGCGAGGCTGGGAGGCCGCCGCCTACACCGATGAGCTCACGGGCATCTGGAACCGCCGCGCGTTCGAGCGCGCCTACGAGGCCGCGCTCGTCGAGTCGACCCAGAGCGGCCACCCGCTCGGGCTCGCGCTGATGGATCTCAACGGCTTCAAGAAGCTCAACGACTCCCAGGGCCACGCCGCCGGCGACGCCGTCCTGAAGGAGTGCGCCGAGCTGTGGAACGGTGTGCTGCGCCCCACCGACCTCCTCGCCCGGCTCGGCGGCGACGAATTCGCCGTGCTGCTCCCGGGTTGCACGGCCGAGGCCGTCGAGGGCGTCGCGCTCAAGCTGCGCACCGCCCTGCGCCACGCGCCCGGCTGCGGGGTCGGCATCGCTGTCTGGGACGGCGAGGAGGCCCCGTCGGCGCTGCTGCAGCGTGCTGACGAGGCGCTCTACGCCGACAAGGCGCGCCAGGCCGCGGCCCGGGTGAGCGATCCCGCGCGCCTCGCCGCCGTGAAGGCCACGGGTCTCCTCGACGCGCCGGCCGACCCGCGCCTCACCGAGGTGACCGACTTCGTCACGCGCCTGCTCGACGTGCCGATCTCGACGGTCACGCTCGTCACCGAAGACCGCCAGTTCTTCGCCGCCGACACCGGCATGGTGGTCCGTGAGACGCCGGTCGAGGAGGCGTACTGCCGTATTCCGGCGACCACGGGCCGCGAGTTCGTCGTCGAGGACACGACCGCCGATCCGCTCACCGCGGGGAACCCGTCGACCACCGAGGGCGGCCTGCGCGCCTATCTCGGCGTGCCGATCGAGTCCGACGGCGAAGTGGTCGCGGTGCTCTGCGCCATCGACCGCGAGCAGCGCCAGTGGACGACCGACCAGATGGCGACCATGCGCGTCGCGGCGAATCTCGCCCGCGGCATCATCGCCCGCCCGCAGTAGCCTTCAGAGGCGAGTGCCCGCCCCCTTGCCCGATGTCGTCCTCACCGCGGAGCAGATCGCGAGCTTCCACGAGCACGGCTTTCTGAGCATTCCGCGTATCACGTCGCCTGCCGAGGTGGAACTGCTCCGCTCGACGCTCACCCGACTCTTCACCGAGCGCGCCGGCTGGCAGGAGGGCGCGCAGTTCGATCTCGTCGCCGGCGACGACGACCACGACTCGGCGCTCACGCAGATCATCCAGCCGGTGAACTACGCGCCGCAGCTCCGCGACACGCAGTTCCGCGCAAATGCCGGCGCGATCGCGCGGCAGCTTCTCGGCGCCGAGGCCTCGGCCTCGTTCGAGCACTCGATCCTCAAAGGCGCGCGCGAGGGCGCACCCACGCCGTGGCATCAGGACGAGGCGTACCGAGCCGCCGACGCCTTCGAGTACGACCAGATCAGCATCTGGATGCCGCTCCAGGATGCGAGCGCCGAGCGGGGCTGCCTGCAGTACATCCGCGGCTCGCACAAGCGCGGCGTGCTCCGCCACCGGCGCGTGAACGACGACCCGACGGTGCACTCGATCGAGACGCACCCCGACGAGTTCGATCTCGCCGATGCCGTCGTCTGCCCCGTCCCCGCCGGCGGCGCCGTCATCCACGCCGGCCGCATGATCCACAGCGCCGGCCCCAACACCACCGACGAGCCACGCCTCGCCTACACGCTCGCGTTCGAGCTCCCGCCGCGCCCCTCGGCCACGGTGCGCCGCTTCGACTGGAACGAGGGCGTCGAATCGGCCGACATCATCCGCCGCCGCGCCTGGCTGCGCCGCGGCGGCGTCGCCAAGGAGGTCGTGCGCCGCGCCCGCTACCACGAGCTCTACAAACCCAGGCGCCTCGCGTTCGAGCTGCGCCGGCTCGCCGGCCGCCGCAAGTAGCGGGCGCGAGGGGTCAGAACGCGCGGCGCGCGAAGCGCGCGAGCGCGGTGGACGGCGCGCCGAGCGGGCCACCGACGAGGTTGGCGGGATCGACGTCAATACCGGTGCTCTGCTTGCAGCTCGTGCCGTCGGCGGGTGCGGCACCGTCGAGCAGGTAGTCGAACACGTACTCGTCGATGCAGCCTTCGCTGGCGCCGTTGTTGAACGCGGTGTGGCCTTGGCCTTCGAACGTGAGCAGGCGTGCGTTCCCGAGCTGGGTCCGCAGCGCGACGGCGCCGTCGTACGGGGTGCGCGGGTCGAGGCGGGTGCCGATCACCAGCACGGGTGGCATGCCATCGATGGCGGGCAGGGTCCACGGCCCGGCATACCGAGCCGGCGACTTGGGCCAGAGCGCTCCCGCGAGCGTGGCTTGCCACAGGTCGGCGAAGTCAGGCGCGGCAAGTCGGGCGCGGCGCAGGTAGTCGGCGGTGATCGCGGCGGGATCGGCGGCGCGATCGACGCCGCTGTTCGCCAGGTACCCCGCCAACGCATCTTCCTCGCCGTCGGCGAAGGCGAGCTCCGTGAGGAACAGGCTGAGAAGCAGCGTCTTCCCGCGCATCGCGTCCTTGACGGCGCTGGCGGCGAGCGGCCAGACCACGCGCGTCGCGATGGCCTCGCCGACGAAGCTCCGCACCACGTCGCCGGTGAGCCGATCGGTACTCGGCACTCCCCGCAGCCGGAGCGGCTTGCGGTCAAGACGGCGCACGAAGCGGCGGTATCCGGCCAGCGAGATGCGGTCCTTGCCCTTCGTCGACTTGAGCCAGGCCTTGAACGTCGCCTGCGTGGCCACGCTCTGCGCGAGATCCGATTCGAGCGGCCGGTTCGCGTAGCTCTCCGGGTCGATGCCGCCGTCGAGCACGAGCCGGCCCACCGACGCGGGGAAGAGGTTGGCGTAGACGGTGCCGAGGTAGGTGCCGTAGGAGTACCCCACGAAGTTGAGCTTGGGGTCGCCGAGCGACGCACGAAGCTGCTCGAGGTCGCGAGCCACGTCGGCGGTCCCGAGGAACGGGAGCCGCGAGCCGCTTCGCCGCGCGCAGCCGCCGATGAACCGCTGCAGGTCCTTCTTCATCCGCGCGAGACTCGAGTCGGCGCTCCAGTCCGCGTCCTTGCCGCACCGCACGGGCTGCGAGCCACCAACACCACGCGGATCGAACGAGACGAGGTCGTAGCGGCGACCGAGCCGCGCCATCGCCGGGTCGATCTGCCCGTCATACGGCTCCAGCGCGCTGCGCAGGAACGCCACGCCCGACGCGCCGGGGCCGCCCGGGTTGAACACGAGCGATCCGAGTCGTCGCGCGGGATCGGCGGCCGGCCTGCGGATCACGTCGATCCCAATCCTCTGCCCGGAGGGCTGCGTGTAGTCCAGCGGCACCGGCATCACCCCGCACTGCACGCCCGAGACCTTCGGCTTGCATGCGCCCCACGTGATCGGCTGGGCAACCGGCTGGGGCACGGTGTCGGCAGCTCGTGCACCACCCGAGCCGGAGAGCGCCGCAGCGAGAGACACGAGGAAAGCTACGGAGCGGCGCATGAAGGCGCCGACATTACACCGGACGTCCGGGCGCTGGAGACTCCGGTTGGTTCACCGCCGCCCGGCGCAACGGTTCGGTGCCGGATCAGCCGGGCGTCTCGTGCTCCGGCTGCGGGTCGGGGATCTCCTCCCCGGGCGTGGGATCGATCGGCGTGGCCGGTTCGTCGGGCACGGTGGTCGGCGGCTCGGACGGTGGCTGCTCGGCCGGTTCGTCGGGCACGTCGGGCACCGTCGGCGGAGGCGCGTCGGGGATCTCGCCCGGCGCGGGGCCGGGAACTTCGAGCAGGGCGTGGCGGTGTGCAGCGGGGTGGTAGCCGAGGAGGGGCATGGCGGCCCTTTCGGTCACAGGCCGACCTCGTGCCGGCCCTCCCATCCATCCAATAGCGACGGCGCCTTACGGCGCCGTGCGTGACTGGTCAACAGCGCCGGTCGCGAGCGACCGGCGTCCAGCTGTCGGCGCGGCCGAGGGCCAGGCCGGAGGCGCCTACGCCGCGAGCGGCGGGTTCTGCGGATGCTCGCTCAGGCCCGCCAGCTCGGCAGCGCCCTGGGCGGGATCGGTCTCGGTCACGGCCTCGGTGATCCGCAGGCCGTAGGTGTCGTCGACCACGACGACCTCGCCGCGGGCGACGAGCTGGCCGTTGACGAGCAGGTCGACCGGCTGACCGGCCGTGCGATCCAGCGGCACCACCGCGCCCGGGCCGAGCGCCATGGCCTCACCGAGGGTGACGCGGGCCCGGCCGAGCTCCACGCTCACCTCGACGGCGACATCGACCAGACGGCCGAGGTCGGCGGCGGGCTGTGCGCCGGAGGTGGTGGTGAAGTCGTTGGCGTCGAACATGTGGTTGCTGATCGTGTCCTGGTGGGGGCTGATGCGTCGGAGGGCTCGAGCCTTGCGGCTACTGGACGGCGACGTCCGTGAGGATCACTTCCTCGATCTTCACATCGGTGTGGGACTTGATGTCCTTGACGATGTGCTCCTTGAGCTCGGCGCGCTTGGGCTTGCTGATCAGCTCCGAGGCCTCGGCACCCGTCAGCTCGTCGGTGATGATGTCGCGCACGAGCGCCTCCTGGGGCAGCGTGCCGTAGCCGTCCGGGGCCTTTGCGCCGCCCTCGTGGCCGCCGCCGCTGGCCTCAGCCACGGCCTCCGCGAGGTAGCCGTGCTCGAGCACGAGACCGACGTTCAGCTTCGCGAAACGACCGTCCTTGAGATTGATCAGGAAGTCCTTCGGCATGACGTAGACCTCGCCATGCACCTTGGGCTTCGGCTTCGTCTCCGCCGGCTTGGCGAACATCGTCTTGCCGACGAACAGTCCCGCGAGGAGCAGGACGACGGGGAGGATGAGTTTCGGCTTCATGGCTTGCGGTGGAGGGTCAGGAGGTGGTGGCTGCGACGGTGCGCGGGATGAAGAGTTCGACGCGGCGGTTCTGCGCGCGGCCGTAGGTGGTGGCGTTGCTGCCGATCGGGTCGTAGTAGGCGCGGCCAGTCGCGGTGAGGCGGGCCGGGGAGACCTTGTCGGCCACCATCACGCGGACGACCGCGGAGGCGCGAGCCGTCGAGAGTTCCCAGTTCGACGGGTAGGTACCCGTCGAGATCGGCGTGGAATCGGTGTGTCCGGAGACGAAGATGGGGTGGCGGCCGTCGGCGCGGAAGAGGCGCGACATCCGCTCGATCAGCGGCCGGGCGCCCTCCTTGATCGCGGCCTGGCCTGGATCGAAGAGCAGGCCGTCGGTCTTCAGGCGAACCGTGAGGCCGTCCTTGGAGAGCTCGGTCTGCACCTTGCTGGAGATGCCCTGACCACGCGCGGCGTTGTCGATGCTCTCCTTGAGCTGCTTCAGATCCTCGATCTCTTGCTTGGCCTGGGCGGCAGAGCCCTCGGTGCGGCGCGCGAGGTTGTCCTGGAGCGACGGGGTGATCGGAGCGGAGCCGAGAGTCTCGACGCCGGCCTCACCGCCCGTGTCCTTGATGGCCTGGCCGCCGGTGATCACCGGTGGGCCGTTGAAGGCCGAGTTCAGCGACTTGGCGAGCTCGTTGAACTTGCCCTTGTTCACGTTGGAGATCGAGAACATGACGATGAACAGCGCCATCAGGAGCGTGATCATGTCGGCGTAGGTCAGCAGCCAGCGCTCATCAGGGTGCTCGTCGTGAGCAGCGTGTTTGCTCTTGCGCGCCATCGGTCACGCGGGTGGGCGGCTAGGCCGCCTTCTTGTCTTCGACCGCCTGGAGCTTCGGCGAGCCCGGCAGGTTCACGTCGGCGCGCTGTGCCGGCGGCACGTACGTGAGGAGCTTCTCCGCAACCATGCGCGGGTTCTCCCCGGCCTGGAGCGAGAGGATGCCCTCGATCGTCATGTGGCGGTACTCGACCTCCCAGCCCGACACCTGCTTGAGGCGCGTGGCGACGGGGAGGAACAGGAGGTTGGCGCTGCCGACGCCCATCAGCGTGGCGAGGAAGGCGACGGAGATCGACGGACCGAGCGAATCCGGATCGGAGAGGTTGCCGAGCACGTGCACCAGCGAGATGACGGTGCCGAGCACGCCGATGGTCGGGGCGAAACCCGAGCCGGCACGGAAGACCTCTTCGGCAAGCTTGTGGCGGGTGCTCATCGCCTCGACCTCGAGGTGGAGGATCTCCTCCACGAGGTGGGCGTCGGTGCCGTCGACGACGAGCTGGAGGCCCTTCTTGGTGAACTCGTCCGGGATCTCCTCGATCTGCGCTTCGAGCGCGAGGAGGCCATCGCGGCGGGCGGTGTCGGCGAAGCCGACGAGCCGCTCGACCTGCTCGGGCTTGTTCAAGGGCTCGGCGACGAAGGCGGCTTTGTAGCCCGGCACGATGGCCTTCATGCCCTCCATGCCGAAGGAGCCCATGACGGCACCGATGGTGCCGCCGCCGATGATGATGATCGCGGAGGGCGCGATGAGCATCATGGGGGTGACGCCCTCCATGATGCCGCCCATCAGGATGAGGCCGACACCAACCGCGATTCCGATGATGGATCCAGCTTTCATTGACCTGGCAATCGGCGTCCCATTGGAGAACTTGCGCAGTTGTCCAACAAGTTGGACAGGTAACGAGAATTCGGCGCGCCGCCCGTATGGACTGGGGCTGAACCGAAGTGGACGCGCCTGTCCTGGCAGACTTCCGGTGCGATGAGTCTCGACGGGATGTTGGAGTCTGCGGCTAGCGGGAACGCCGTGATCGAAGCCGGCTGGGGGCAAGGACGCGCCACCTACGGTGGTCTCGTGGCCGGCCTGCTCGCGGCGCGCGCGGAGCAGCTGATCGACGACCCGGCGCGGCGGCTTCGGGTCGCAAACATCACCTTCGTCGGACCGGTCGAGCCGGGCGACGCGAGCATCGACGTGGAGGTGCTCCGGTCGGGCTCGTCGGCGACGTCGGTGCATGGGCGCGTGGTGCAGAGCGGCGACGTGCGGACGACCTTCACCGCGACGTACGGTGCCGACCGCGCCACGCAGGTGTCGGTCGACGGTTCGAGGGCGACGGCCGCTCCGGCGATCGCACGCCCCGAGGCGGTGGAGGCTGCGCCGTTCATCGAGGGCCTCCTGCCCGACTTCCTCCAGCACGTCGAGCTGCGCTTCGCCGCAGGCTCGCCGCCGTTCACGGGCGCGCGCGAGGCCGCGTTCGGCGGCTGGATGCGGTTCCGCGAGGCGCCGGCGCGCATGGGTGACCGCGAGCTGCTCGCCCTCACCGATGCCTGGCCTCCGGGCGTCGCGCCACTGTTCACCGGCCCGGCGCCGATGAGCAGCCTCGGCTGGACCTACGAGGTGGTCGGCACCCCGCCTGCTGACGAGCCCGATGCCCCAGACGCGCACTGGCAGTACGACGTGCGCACGCTCGTCGCCGCCCACGGCTACGGCTCGACGACCGCTCGGATCTGGGATGCGGCGGGCCGCCTGCGGGCGCTGAGCCGGCAGACGATCGCGTACTTCGAGCCGCGCTAGGCCGCGGGAGCGTCGGGGGAGCCGGGCTCGCCCGGCGCGGCCGCGGCGTCGGATGCAGCACCCGCGTCGGCCATCGGCGCGGGGCCGTCGTCGGGATCGACGACCAGGCTCGGGCCCGCGGAGAGATCCGGCCGACCCGGGATCGAGGTGACGTGGAGCACCAGCGAGCCGGCCTCGTCGAGCTCGAGCTCACCGGAGGCGACGGTGGTGGTGCCGGCGACGAGCGCGACCGGCGCGTCGACGGCCTCGCGGAGGTCGATCACGGCGCCCTCGCGCAGCGCGAGCACCGACGAGAGCGGCATGCGAGCGGTGCCGAGCTCGGCGGAGAGTTCGAGCGGCACGTCGCCGAGCGCGGCGGCCGCGAAGATTGCCGACCCGGCCGAGCCTTCGGCCACGTCGGCGTCAGCCTCGTTCTCAGCCGCGGCATCGTCGTCCTCGACGGGGGCGGCACCGGGGCCCGACGCGCTGCCGACCTCGAGGGCCGCCGCGGCGACGCGGGCGCTGATGATGCCGGAGACCACGACGACCAGTCGCACTTCCGCCCCATCGCGGCGGATCGGAACGACGACGGCGTCGGGGAGCGGGCCGACGGCGGTCGTGACCATGCCGTCCGTCTCGGCGAGCACGCTCTGCGTGGCGGCGGCGCCGTGCGGCAGGCCGGCGAGCGTGGCAAGCGCGCGAATCAGACCGTCGGAGGCGTCGGCGGCGGGCTGGCGTGCGGCGTCGGCGGCGCGATCACTCCAGCGGCGTGCGGGTGCGGGCACATCGTCATCGGCGGGCGGGGCCTCGCCCTCGGCAGCGGGCTGGTCGTCGTCCTCGGCCTTGACGGGCGCCTCGGGCTCCGGCTCGGCGTCTGCTTCGGGGGCGTCGGCGCCGTCTTCGCCGATGGGCTCGTCGGTGGCGCGGCGCGCCTGGTCGGCGTTCTCGGAGGAGACCTCGGGGCGGGCGGGCAGTTCGAAGCCGAGCACCGTGGCGAGCGCCTCGGGCGTGCCACCGAGCACGACGCCTCCGGGAGAGACGGCCGTCCAACGGGTGGCGGCGAGCAACAGCGGGCGTTCAGCGCCGGCGAACGGGTCGGCGCCGCGGGGCAGCATGATCGGAGCGCCGGCCTCGGCACCATCGACCGCTCCGGCGATGGCGTCGACCATGGTGGCCGCGATCCGGTCGAGCGGCTGGCTCATGCGACGCCTTGCGCGTGGACGGCGCCGCTGCCGATCTGTACCGCGCGGCGGGTGCCGCTGCGGCCGACATGGCCGAACTGCACGGTGACGCCGTCGACGACGAGCGTGGCCGGCGCAGTGGGCGCGACCCCGAGGGGCACGCGGTCGCCCGGGTGCAGCTGCGAGATCGCGGAGGCGGTGAGGCGCACCCGGCCGAGGCGCACGTGCACGCTCACGCCGGCGCCGCCGAGGCGACTCTGCAGCGCCTGCGTGGCGGCGGGATCGTCGATGCTGCCGCGCGCCGAGGGCCGCGAGAAGCGCTCCGCGACCGGTGCCACCGTGGCTTGGGGCAACAGGATGTGGAGCACGGCGTAACTGCCGGCCAGTCGCACCTGGAAGGCGATGAGAAGGGTCGGCTCGCCTGCGTCGTGCGCCATCGCGAGCATTTTGTGCGGCTGCGCCGCGCCCGGGGTGAGCGTGGTGTCGGTGAGGTCGCTCCAGAGCTGGTCCCAGCTGGCGACGACGAGCTCGTTCACGCGCCGCAGCAGCGAACGGTCGATCGCGGTGAGCGGACGCGGCGGCAGCGAGGGATCCGGGTCGGCGCCGAGCAGCCGCTCGACGAGCACCGATGCGAGCGCCGGATCCATCACCTGGTAGAGCTGGCCACCGCCGGAGGCCTCGATCGTGGTCGTGATGGCTTCCTCGGCGGGCACGCGCTGGGCCTCGCGCCAGGTGGTCTCGCGCATCTCCAGGGGCTCGAAGTGGATCGTCATCGCGAGGTCCTTGAGCGCGCGGGACGCGATCACGTCGCAGACGTCGTCGGCGAGCTTGCGCAGGCGGGCCTGCTGATCGGGCGCCAGGGCGCTCGGTGCCTGGAAATCCACTGGTCGCAGCCAGGGGCGGCGGCCGCCGGATTCGGCGATGCGGCGTGTCGGAGATTCGCTCACGGGTTCGATCGAACGGGGCGCGGAACGCCCTACACCCCGTTGGATCGGCATTGTGCGGCTGGACCTGTAGTCCAGTGGTGCCCATGCGAGCGCGCTGCCAGGTCAGTCCGTGGCAGCCCGGACCCACTCTGCCCCGGCTACTCCGCGGCCGCGGCCTTGCCGTTCAGCGCGAGCGCATCCGCGTCTGCTTCCAAAGCACCGATCACCAGGCGGATCAGGTCGTCGAGCTCGACGCCGAGCAGCTCCGGGCCCTGGGCGACGTCGTCGCGGGAGACGGCCGCCGCGAACGCGGGCGTTTTGAGCTTCTTCTTCACGCTCTTGGGCGTCATGCCGTGGATGCCCTCGGGGCGCACGTAGGCGACCGCCATCACGAACCCCGAGAGCTCGTCGACGGCCAGGAGCGCGCGGGCCAGGTCGGTCTCCGGGGCGACGCCGAGGTAGGGCGCATGGGCGGTGATCGCGTGGATCACGGCGGGGTCGGCGTCGCGCTCCTCGAGCAGAGCGATCACCTTGCGCGGATGGCCCGTCTCGAGGTCCGGGAACTGCTCGTAGTCGAGGTCGTGCAGCAGGCCGGTGACGCCGTAGAGCTCCTCGTCCTCCCCGCGCTCGCGCGCGACGGCCCGCATCGACGCCTCGACGGCCAGGCAGTGCTTGCGCAGGCTCTCCGACTGCACCCACTCGGTGAGGAGCTCCCAGGCGGTGGCACGGTCGATCGGCGTCGGCATGCCGCCGAGTCTAGGCGCGCCGCGAGGCGCGAGCGGGACATAACGGTGGTCCTGGCCACGGTTACGTCCCGCTCAGCCTGCGACCGAGTCAGGCGAGCGAGGCCTTCTGCCCCCACAGGGATGCGACATGTCGCGAGTCGGTGCCGCAGCAGCCACCGAGGATCGTGAGCCACGGGAACGCGGCCGACACCTGCGCGTGGCCGGCGCCGAGCACGCCGAGGTCGCCCTCGTCGAGCTCCTCGGCCTCGTCGAGCTCGGCGTGGCTGCAGGTGCTGGCGTTGTAGCGCATGCCGAGGATGCGGCGCGCCCAGCGCTGAGGCTCGCCTGCGGCGTCGGGGAAGGCGCCGGCGAGGTGCTCGGGGTGCGCGCAGTTCACGCCGAAGTAGGCCGGGCTGCCGGCGGCGTCGACGGCGTCGATCGCGTCGGCGAGCGGCGTGCCGTCGGGGAGGCGCCCATCGGTCTCCACCGTGAACCACGTCGCGACCGGAAGACCGACATCGGCGGCGGCCTGCGCGATGCCGAGCGCCTCGCCCGGCGTGGTGAGCGTGAGCGCGGTGGCGAGGTCGGCGCCGGCCGCCTTGAAGGCGGCGAGCTGCGGGCGGTGATAGTCGGCGAACGCCGCGGTGTCGGCGGCCTCGGCCGGCTGGTAGCCGTCGCCCTTCGGCCCGAGCTGGCCGCTGAGGACGATCTCACCGACTGCCGGGGACTCCGTGCGGTAGCGGTCGCGCAACGCGGCGACGAACGCGATCGCGTCGGCGTTCACGCGGTCGAGCGCGGCCTGGTCGTAGCCCACCTCGGCACCCCAGTCGGTGTTGGCACGCCACGTCGGCGTCTCGAGCATCAGGCCCGCGCCCGCCACCTCGGCGATCGCGGCATAGCCGTCGTAGTAGGCGGTGAGGTGGCCGCGCCCTTCGGCGTCGTCGAGCAGCGGGAACGACGCGAAGTGCGGCAGGTCGAGCCCCGCGTGGAAGATCAGGTCGGTCTCGAGGCCACCGTCGGTGACGAGCCGCTCGCCCCGGCACTGCGGGAGATGCCGCGCGAGCTCCGGAATCTCGTGATCGATGTGGTCGGTGGCGCGCGTCATCGTTCTCCCCGTGGTCCGGCGACGTCCAGATCGGTTCTAACCGACGACGCGCCGCAAAGCGAGGAGCGCGTCACCCGGCTCGCGTACTGCCCGAATCTCGGTGTGGCCCGGCCTGCGGAGCCAATCCGGGCCGCGTACCGCGGCCCAGCCGGTGTGTCCGGGGTGAACTGGTGCGTGCCGTGCAGCAGGGCCGCCGCACTGCGCGTCGGCGGCCCCACTGTCACTTGATGGGGATCGCCCCCATCACGAAGCAGGCTGGCTGGCTTGCTTCCCGGAACCGGGCTGGCGAGCCTGGTCCTCCGGCCGCATGAGCGGGTATCCCGTCCCAGGGGACCCGTCGGGGCGGATGTGCGGCGTCTCGCGCCCGGCCCTCAGCCGTTTGCGCTCCTCGCCGGCGATGCCGTTGAAGATCTTCGTGTTCCAGCCGCGCGCGATCGGCTCGGGCGTCACGCGCCTGGTGACGCGCTGCGTGCGGCAGATGAGGTCGAACCGCAGCTGGTCTCGGCGACTCCACTCGAGCCCGTAGAGCGCGCGCACCGACTCCGGCAGGCTGCCGCGGATGACGAGGTTGTGCGCCTCGAGCAGCGGGCCCTTGAGCGTCGGGCTGGGGATCGCGAACGACGCGAACCAGCCGACGTAGTGCGCCTGCTCGGTGAGGTGGTTGTTCGCCGCGACGAGCTCGGCCTCGTAGTAGGCGCGGAAGGCGGGGTAGTCGGCCGGCAGCACCTCCTCCGGCGTGCCGAACAGCAGCGCGAAGCGGCGGTAGTCCTGCCAGAGCGCCTCGCGCTCCTCACCAGTGAGCTGCCGGACGAGGAGGTCGTGCATCACCTCGGCGGAGTCCATCATCGCCGCGACGGTCCACAGCATCATCGCCCCGTCGAACGCGTCGTACGGCGTGCCCGCCGGGTAGATGCCCTCGGACTGCGGCAGCTCGCCGTTCACCCGCGCATGCATCTTCCGCACGCGGGAGAGGATCCGATCGGCGTCGGCCTTGCTCCCGAAGAAGATCGTCTCGAACGACTTCGCCGTGCGCGTGAGCCGCTGGAACGGGTCGCCCTTGTGGCCGCTGTGCTCGGTGGTCCCGACGTAGTTCAGCGGCTTGATCGCGCCGATCGTCAGCGCCCGCTGCCCGTACATCAGCCCGACGCGCCGCTCGCCCTGCACGCGGCGCAGCATCGAGGTGGAGGCGGGGAAGTAGCCGTCGTCGACGGCAGGGAGCGCACTAGGGGTTCGCGTCGTCGCGGCGGCCATGCGAGCACGGTAGCGCATCTGGAACGCACTGTGTTCAGATTTGCCCGTGCGACGAAGCCAGCGGGCTCAGTCATCCGGCTCCGCACCGACCGCCGATCCGTACCGTTCCGAACGTGTGGTCTCCGCCTCCCCTGCGGCCCTACGAGCCGCCGCCCGCGCGACCGAAGGTGCCGGTGGCGTCGACGCTCAACCCGTGGGAACGCCTGCTCCTCGGCATCGCCGCGCTCGTCGGTGGAGTCAGCGCGCTCATCTTCACCGCCATCGTGTGCTTCGTCGTGGCAATGGGAATCGATCCGCGATGCTCGGAAAGCGTCGACCTCGTGGCGATCCCGACGCTCAGCGTGGGTGCGGCCGTCGCAGCCGCGGGATGGACCGGCGTCATCTCGATGCTGCTCGCCGCGATCCGTCAGCGTGGCGTCCGGCGAGGGCTATGGATCGACGCCGCGATCGTGGCCGGCGCCCTTGGACTCATCGTGGCATCGGCAGCGCTCGCCCTCACCGACTACAGCGTCGCGGCGACGCCGAACGAGTGCGGGCTCCCCGCTCCCAACGGCTGATGGGCGACCGTGAGCCGAACACCGATCGCGCGCGCCGCCCGGCGCCGCCGCGCGGCCCGATGCCGGCGGCGGATCCCGGCTCGATCGCATGCGTCGCAGTCCTTGGGATCGTGGTCGCGATTCCGTTCACGTTGGTCATGGTCGCGCTCGTGTCGTGGACGACCGACCCGGACTGTCTCGGCACACTGCGCGGGTCCCAGCGCGTGTTCTCCGCATGGCCGGCGGTGTTCGCCGCGATCGTCGGTGGGATCTGGTCCGGGGTCGTGTCGCTGCTCCGCAGTGCGGCCGGCAAGCCGGGGCTCTCCGCGCGCGGCGCGCTGGTCCTCCCCACCGCGTTCGCCGTGGTCAGCCTGGCCATCTATGCAATCGCGATCGTGAGCGCACCGGAGATCCCGGTGACGCCGTTTACCCAGACGTTCTGCGGGATCTATGAGTAAGCGTCCTGCCGTCGCGGCATCCGGGGCCGAAGAACGGGGTTCCGCTGCCGCGCCACGTCCAACGCACTCAGGCCTCAACGCGCTCGAACGAATCGGGCTCATGGCGCTCGCGGCGATCGTCGGCGTCGCCTCGCTCTACGTCACCTTCGTGTGGAGTTTCCTCGCAGCCGGAGGGCTCGACCCAGCTTGCGGCGAGGGACGCACACTCGGGCTCGTCCTCTTGATGATTGCGACGGCGCCGATCTGGGGCGCGGCGTGGTCGGCGGTCGCGGGGATGCTCTACACCGCAGTCCGCAACCGCAGCCCCCGCAAGCACCTCTGGTTGCTCGGCCCCGCCGTTGCTGCGGCATTCGCGCTCTTCGCAGGCTTCGCCTCTCAGCCCGCCCGACCCGCCGAGCCGGGCGAGTGCCCGCGCTTCGACATGAGCGTCTCCTCGCCGGACCACGCCCCGACCCCCGGCCTCGCGATCGCCGGATGACGGAGACACCTCTGTCACACCGCCGCCGAGCCACGCCCTGCAAGCGAGTCCTTGCGGGACTCGGCGCCGCGGCCCTCGCCGCCGGCGTCTGCGTCGGAAGCGTGATCCTCCTCCTCGGGGGCGCGACCGCCGTGGACCCGAGTTGCGCCGAAGACCCGCCGGGCGCGCTCGAGGCGCTCGCGTTCGTTGGCGCTGGCGCTGGACTAGGACTCATGGTGAGCTTCGGACTGGGCTTCGCGATGGTCGCCACTCGAGGCCGGGGCCTTCGAGGGCGCAGCTGGCAAGTCGCACCGCTGATTTTCGTCGTGTTGGCCGTGGTACCGATGGCGGCCACCACGGTGATCTCGTACGAAGCGCCGGCCGAGATGAACTGCCTCGACAGCTGAGTTCGAGCCGACTACCCCTCGGGCCAGGCGCGCAGGCGCGCGAAGGCGGCGTCGCCGACGGCGACGATCTCCGCGGCGAGGTCGCGCTGGAGGGCGTCGCGCGAGCCGGGCGCCCGGCCGCGGAGCCAGGCGTCGATGGTCTGCGCAAGGCCGCCGGCGACGAACGTGGCGGCGACGCGGAGCGCACGATCGCCCTCATCGACGGCGGCCGCGTCGGTGCGCGGGTCGCCGCTGGCGTAGGTCGCCCGACCGAAGCCGGCGACGACTCCGATCACGTCCTCCATGCGCTCCGCGCGCCGCGCTGCGAGCACGCCGGCACCGCTGGCCTCGGTGAGCAGCACGGCGGCGCGCGCCGGTACCTCGGTCATCACGTCGAGCACGGCGCCGACGGCGGCGTCGACCCGCACGAGCGTGTCCTCCCCCGCTCCGGCGACGGCGATCCCCACGCGCTGCAGGGCCAGGTCGAACTCGCGGTCGAAGAGCTGGCGGGCGAGCTCGTCGGCGGTGCCGAACTCCTCGTAGAAGTAGCGCGGCGTGAGGCCTGCGCGCGCGCAGACGCCACGCACCGTGAACGCGGCGAGCCCCTCGTCACCGAGGAGCTCGAGGCCGGCGGCCAGCAGCCGCTCACGTCGCTCGGCGCGGCGGTCGTCGGAGCTCTTGCCTCCGTAGGTGCGCCCGGCAGATGCCATGAACGCATTGTGGCGGTCTGGCATGCGCCCTTCCCCGTCCCTTGGGAAGACGCATGCCTGACCGCCACAAGGAGGCTGACCCCGGTTGCCGCCACAGCCGGCGCTTCCGCACCGGCCGGCTCGGCTAGATCGTGCGACGGGGCACTACAGCTTCAGCGGGGTCGGCGAGCCGTTCGTCGGCGCGATGAACGTGGAGCGGCCGATCTCGGCACGCCACTCGAGCACCGCGGCGATCACCTCGGTCGGTGATTCCTCGACGACGATGCGCGCGCCCGTGACGAGCGTGAGCACGGTGTCGGGATGCGCCTCGACGGTGCAGATCAGGTCGGCGTTGAGCACGACCTCGCTGCTCTCGCGGCCGAGTCGGTGGAGGGTGATCATGTTCGCGTCCGTGCGGAGAAGAAGGAGACGCCTGGCCGGCCTGCGGGGGTCGCAGGCCAGCCAGGCGCAGATCAAGTCGTTGACTAGCGGACCAGGCTCACGAGGTCCTGGAGCATCTGGTCGGTCGTCGAGATCACGCGCGAGTTGGCCTGGAAGCCGCGCTGCGCCGAGATCATCGTCGTGAACTCCGAGGCCATGTCGACGTTGCTCATCTCGAGCACGCCGGCGATCGCCTGGCCGTACTGGCCGCCGGGAGTACCAGCCTGCTCGGTGCCGGACTGGGCAGTGGCCGACCAGCGGTTGTTGGTGATGCGCTGCAGGCCCGGCGTGTTGGAGAACGTGGAGACCGAGAGGTAACCGGCGATCGCGCGGCCGTCGGCGCCGATGGCCGGGAGGGCGGCCGGCTGGGTGTAGCCCGCCGGCGGGATGAAGCTGACCGCGCCGTCCGGAGCGATGGCAACATCGGTCGCGCCCTGCGGGATCTCGATGTAGCAGTCGGCCACGCCGCCGGTGCCGGCGGTGTCGGTGGCGACCTTGCCCATGACGTAGAAGCCGTCGGTCGTGATCAGGTAGCCCTTGTCGTTCGTGGTGAAGTTGCCCGAGCGCGTGTAGTTGATCGAGGCGCCCGCCGGAGCACCGGCGGTCGGGTTGCCCGAGGTAGGCGTGCCGTTGCCGACGCGGATCCAGCCGTCGCCCTGGATGGCGACGTCGAGCGTGGAGCCGGTGACCTGGAAGGAGCCGGCGCCCATCTGGTTGGCGATCGAGCCGACGGTCACGCCGAGGCCGACCTGCTTGGAGTTCGAACCACCGAAGCCGGGGCTCGACGCGGCGCCCACGCCCTGGATCTGCGTGAGCGAATCCTGGAAGGCTGCGCGGCTGCCCTTGTAGCCGATGGTGTTGACGTTGGCGAGGTTGTTCGCCGTGACGTCGAGGAGGATCTGGTGTGCCTTGAGACCGCTGGAAGCGGTGAACATGGAACGCATCATCGGGACATCGTGTCCTTGTATGTGCGGCCTCCCCAGAGGGGTCCGGCCTAGGTTGACGTTTGGGTGAGGCGGAGAGCGCTTCGTGGCTCTTGCCCCGTCCCTCAATTGATCGGCCGAGTGGTCTAAGGAGTTGACCCAGCGTCCAGGCGAATTCGACACATTGGACGGTTCGCTGGACACGGGCGGGATTCGGCCTGAATCCCGCCTGAAATCGCCCTGATGGCTAGGCGATCACCGCGGAATCGATGTTCGTGAACACGTGTTCCTTCATGCTTCCGCGGTCGACCGCGGTGACGACGGTGCGGGCCGGAACGCCGACCACGAACGCGTTGTCATCGATGAGCACGACGGCCGTGCGAGACCCCTTGGAGGCCGCACGATCGACGCCCTCGCCGAGCCGTTGCTGCACGTTCGCGTCGACGGAGATCCCGCGACGCTCGAGACGCTGCAGCGCGTGCCCGGAGAAGTTGACGGGCGCGGAGGTGGTGCCGCCGACACCCGGGGCGGTCGGTGCCGCGGGCCTGGTGGCGGTGCTCGTCTCGCGCAGCACCTGCGCGAAGCCCGGCCCGGTGGTCGATTGCCCCGCGCGCCTGGCCTTCTCAGCTGGTGAGACCGGCGGTGTGCCGGTGGCTGGTCCCGGCGGGATCAGCGCTGGATTGACGGGGACGCTCATCGCACCTGGGTGATGTAGGCCGGGTCGATCCCCGACTCGCTACCGATCGTGAGGAGCGGACCGCTCTCGCCCATCGTCACCTGCGACACGGTGCCGGTGGTCGGCAGGCCGGTCGAGGGGCTCTTGAACGTGACGTCGTGGCCGACGAGCTGGATCGCCGCCGAGTTCGTGTTCGAGGTACGCAGCTTGCCCATCTCGGTCGCGACGTTGAGCATCTGCTCGAGCGACGAGAACTGCGCGAGCTGTGCGATCTGCGCCGTGGAGTCGGTCGGGTTCATCGGATCCTGCATCTTGGCCTGAGCGGCCAGGAGCTTGAGGAACGCGTCCTTGTCCATCGAGCTCTGCTTGCTCGAATCGGTGGTCGTACCGACCTTCTTGACGCTGCTCCCGGGGATGGTCGCGCCGTTCATGTTGGAGGTGTTGACGGAAGCCATGGAGGTTCTCCGGCTCGGGATCTCAGGCACGCAGGTCGACGGTGCGACCGGGCGCGAGGGTGGACGGGGCAGGGGCTTCGGCGACGCTGACGCTCATCACGGCGTCGTCTTCGAAGTCCGCCAGGGAGACCGGACGCGAGCGGCTGCTGCCGCCGGGGGTCCAGTTGGCGTTGCGACCCTGCTGGAACGCGCCGCTCTGGTCGCCCGCGAAGGCGGTCTCGAGGCGAGCCAGGTCGATGCCCTGGCGCTGGAGGCTGTCGCGGAGGTCCTGGCCGGCACGGCTCAGCGCCGCCGCAGCCTCAGGCCGCTCGGCAAGGAGGCGTGCGCTCACGCCGTCGGCGCCGAAGGTGAGAGTCACCTGGATACCGCCGAGGGTCTCGGGAGCGAGCGCGATCCGTGCGGCGGCCTGGCCGCGCTGCTTGCCGAGGTGCACGAGCGCCTCGACCGCAGCGGTGCGAGCACCGTGCGTCGCCGCCGGGACCGTCGGGCCCTGGAAGGTGACGACCGGAGCGGTCGGCGCGGCCGGTGCGGCGGCCGCAGTCGGAGCGGCGGGTGCCGCAGCCGGAGCCGGGGTCGGAGCCTGCGGAGCAGCCGGAGCTGATGTGGCAGCGGTGGCATCCACCGGCGCCGTCTCGGCCTTGGCCTGCGAGGCATCACCGGTGGAAGCCGGCGCCGCCGAACCGGCAGCCTGCGCCGCGGCCGCGGCCTGCGCCGCGGTCGTCTGATCGGGCTGCGTGACGGCAGCGCTGGCGGTGGGCTGGGCCCGCTGGGTGGAGTCTTGCGGCTGCCCCTGCGAGCTGGAGCCGGTGTCGGCGCCGGTAGCGGCGTTCGCATCGGCCGGCGAGGCCTGCGGAGCGTCGAGGGCGGTCGGTGCCGCCGGCGCGGCTGCATCGGCCGGAGCAGGAGCGGGAGCGGTGTCGGCGACGAGCTGCGTCGCGGCGGCATCCGGCGTGACGGCGGGCGGTGCCGCGGTCTCCGCGGGTGCCTGCGCCTGCCCGGCAGCCTGCGGCGTGCTCGCAACGGGCTGCTGCGGCAAGGCCGGAGCGTCCTGGGTCTGTGGCGCGGCGACCGGCGCACCGCCGTCGGCGGCGGCCGGAGTGGCCGGCGTCGTCTGGGAGGAGGTGCTCGTGGCCGGGTCGGCCGAAGCCGGCGTCGCGGCCTGCGCCGTCCCTGCGATAGGAGTCTCGGTCGCCGGCGCCCCGTCCGTCGTCGCCGGGGTCGCCTGCGCGCCGGCGACGGTGGCCTGCGCCACCACCTGCGTGGTCGCGGCAGCGGCCTCGGGCACAGCGGCGGGCGCCGGAGCGACGGGCACCGTCACGGGCGTCGGCGCGAGGCCGGCAGCGAGTGCAGCAGCAGCCGCATCGACGGGGAGGGCCGCGACGACCTCGTCACCCGCGGCAACGGGGTGATCGTCCTTGCCGTTCGACTGGCCAGCGACGTCTGCCGCGGCCTGCTCTTCGGTGTGCGCACCAGGCTTCGTCGCCGCGGAGTCGTTCTGCGGCGTCTTGGTGGCTTGGCGACCTTCCGCAGCGGCGGTCCAGGTCTTGGAGGCATCGGTGAGAGCGTCGGAGAAGCCCGGTGGCGCACCGCTGCTCGGCCCTTGCGGGCCTGAGCTCTTGGTGGCGACCGGCCCGGCCGACGTCGGCGCAGGGAGCAAGTCGATGGGCATGGTGGTTATGTCGTCGGATACCCGAGGGAGGAACTGGAGCCGGTTGGACCAGATGTGGACGGGGAGTCGAGGGCGGTGCGCATCGTGCTGAGCGCGGTGCTCTGCACGCCGAGCGCGGAGGCGTTCGTCGGGAGCGTGACCCCGGCGCTCGCGGCAGCGGTGCTGGCGAGCGCAGCGGTCTGCCCGAGGCCCGAGGCCGCGTACGCGTCGCGGTTCGCGAGCACCGTTTTCACGTAGTTCTGGGTCTCGGCGTAGGGCGGCACGCCGCCAAACTTCTGCACGGCGCCGGGACCAGCGTTGTAGGCCGCGAGGGCGAGCCGCTCGTCGCCGCCGAACCGGTCGAGCTGCTGGCGCAGGTACTTCGCGCCGCCCTCGAGGTTCTGCGCCGGATCGGTCGGATCGGTCACGCCGAGCGAGCTGGCCGTGCCCGGCATGAGCTGCGTGAGCCCGATGGCGCCGGCACCTGAGCGGATGCTCGGGTTGAACCCCGACTCCTGCTTCACGAGGCCCGCAAGCAGCGCCGGATCAAGGTTGTACTTCTTCGCCGCGGCGGTGATCTCAGCGGCGTAGGGCATGCCGCTCACGCTCGACACGGGCGTGGTGGCCGAGGCGCCGGGTGCGCTCTGCGCCTCCTGCAGCGCCGAGGCGAAACCCGAGTCCGGAGGCGACCCGCCCGTCGTGAGCTGGTTGACCATCTGCTGGATCGCCGCGACCCGCGCGACGGCATCGGTGGCGCCGACGCTCATGACGCCTTGCGCATCTTCGCGTGGTACTGGCGCAGGGCAATCTCGTCGGCCTCGAGGGCCTCGACGCGTGCGACCTCGGCGAGGTGGGCGGCGCGGCGCACGTCCTTGAGCTTGTCGAGGGCGGCGCGCTTGCGGTGCGCCTCCACCAGCGCCTCACGGCTCACGGTCACGTCGAGCTCGGCGTCGGCGAGCTGCTGATCGGCGGCCGTCCGGTAACGCTCGAGGCGCTCGCGCCACAGCTGCTGGTGGGCGAGCTCGGCGGCGCTGATCGGCGCGGCGGCCTTCTGGCGCGCGGCGACGTCGGCCTCGTCGACGAGCTCCCGGGCGGTGTCGAGGTTCTTGCGGCCCTGCGCGCGCACGGCCATGGTCTCCGCGAGCTGCTCCTTGGCCTTCTGCTCGGCGCCCTCGCGCAGATCGAGCACCGGCTGCAGGTGAAAGTGGAAGCGCTTCATGGGCTACTGCACCCCGTGGGAGAGATCGAAGCTGGGGATCGCGGAGTCGCCCGGGGCCGGCTCAGGCCCGGGCCAGCCGTCTTCGCCGACGACGACGAGTCCGTCGCCGCTGCCGCTGAGATCGACCTCGACGTTGTCGAACTGGTTGACCGGCACCATGCCGACGAGATCGAGCAGGGCCCGGTCGGCGCCCTCGACGGTGCTTGGCTCCGTCGCACGCTGGCGGAGGAACCCATCGATCTCGTCCTTGAGGGCGATCGCCCGGTCGACGACCGGGTTGCTGCCGTGCTCGTAGGCGCCGATCGCGATGAGGTCCTTCTGCTCGCGGTAGGCGGCCATCAGCTCGCGCACCTCTTGGCCGGCATCCTGGATCACGCCTGGCGTGATCTCGCCGACGAGGCGGCTCACGCTCTGCAGCACGTCGATCGCCGGATAGTGGCCCTGGTGGGCGAGCTGGCGGGTGAGCACGACGTGGCCGTCGAGGATCGACCGCACCGCGTCGGCGATGGGCTCGTTCATGTCGTCGCCGTCGACGAGCGTCGTGTACAGCCCCGTGATGGAGCCGACGTCGCTGGTGCCGCTGCGCTCGAGCAGCCGCGGAAGCATCGCGAACACGGAGGGCGTGTAACCACGGGTAGCGGGTGGCTCGCCGATGGCGAGGCCGACCTCGCGCTGGGCCATGGCGAAGCGGGTGACGGAGTCCATCATCAGCATCACGTCGCGGCCCTCGTCGCGGAAGTGCTCCGCGATCGCGGTGGCGGTGAGAGCGGCCTTGATGCGCACGAGCGCGGGCTGATCGCCGGTGGCGACGACCACCACGGAGCGCTGGATGGCGTCGCCGAGATCGCGCTCGATGAACTCGCGCACCTCGCGACCACGCTCACCGACGAGGCAGATCACGTTCACGTCGGCGGTGGTCGAGCGGGCGATCATGCCGAGCAGCGAGCTCTTGCCGACGCCGGAGCCGGCAAAGATGCCGAGGCGCTGACCGCGGCCGCACGGGATGAGAGTGTCGAGAGCGCGAACGCCGAGTCCAACGCGATCCTCGATGCGCTGGCGGAGCATCGCGTTCGGCGGCGAGGCCTCGATCGCGCGGCGGTAACCGATCGGGGGCGCGTAGCCGTCGATCGGCTTGCCGAGGCCGTCGAGCACCATGCCGAGCATGTCGTCGGACACGCTCACCTCGAGGTGGTGGCCGGTGGGCGTCACGGCGTTGCCGGGGGCGATCCCGCGCAGCTCGGCCAGTGGCATCAGGAGCGTGCGGCCGGAGCGGAAGCCGACGACCTCGGCCGGCACCGGGGCCTCGTGGCGGCCGGTCTCCAGCTCGCACACCTCCCCCACCTCAGCACTGAGGCCGGTGGCCTCCACGATCAGCCCGATCACGTCGGCCACGCGCCCGCGTACGCGCTGCAGATCGCCGCGCGACACGCGCTGGCTGATCCGCTCGAGGCGGTCGAGGACGGCCTGCGTCTCCGGAGCGTCAGGCATTCAGTGGGCCTGCTCGTGGAGGGCGTCGCGGACGACCTCACCGAGCCTGGCGAGGCGGGTGTCCAGGCGTGCGTCGACGTCGCCCTCGGGCGTCTGGACGATCACGCCGCCCGGGGCGATGCGGCGCTCGGCCTGCACCTCGAGCGAACCGATCCCGCCAAGCTCCTCGGCCAGCTCGGGCGCGGCGGCGCGGAGCGTCTCGAGGTCGTCGGGATTCGTGAGGATAGTGATGCGGTCGCGTTCCACGAGCCGGCGCAGTGCGCCGCGCGTGGTCTCGAGCACGAGCTCCGGCTTGACCTCGAGCGCAGCCCCGACCACCTGCTCGGCACCGGCGAGCGCGAGCGAGATCGCAGCGGGCTCGACGACATCGCAAAGCGCGTCGCGGCGGGCGGTGAGCTCGGCGGCAGCGGCCTGTAGCGCGGCGATCGCGCCTGCCAGCTCGGCGCGTCCCTCGGCGAGTCCCTGCTCGCGGCCAGCGGCGTGGCCCTCGGCCATGCCCTGCGCCATCTTCGACTCGTACATCGCCTGCTCGTCGGCGGGCGTGAGGCGCGAGTAGTCGACCGTCGGCTGGAGGGTGGGAAGCTCGAACGCGCTCACAGGAGGATCTCCACCTCGCCACCCTCCTCGCCCGGCTCTTCCGCCATCGGGAGGGTGATCTGTCCGGCTTCGTCGAGCGCGCGGATGGCGGCGACGACCTTGGTCTGCGCCTCCTCGACGACAGCTCGCTTCTGCGGCGGCTGCATCTCGAGGTCTTCCTTGAGGGTCTCGGCGGCGCGCTGCGACATGTTCTCCACGACGCGAGCCATGAGCTCCTCGGGCACACCGCGCAGCGCGAGGACGAGGTCCTTGCCGTCGATGTCGCGGAGGACGAGCTGGAGGTCCTTGTCGGTCAGCTTGACCATGTCCTCGAAGGTGAACATCTTGGCTCGCACGGCCTCGGCGAGCTCCGGATCGACGGCCTCGAGGCCCTCGAGCACCTGGCGCTCGGTGGCGCGCCCGGCGCCCTGAAGGATCGCGGCGAGCTGGTCGACGCCACTGGCGGCGGCCGCCGCCTCGCCGTCGGCACCGGAGTCGCCGAGCTGGTTGGCCTTCTCGCGGAGGCCGCGGTCGATGTCCTGGAGGATGCGCGGATCCGGCGGCGGCATCATCGCCACGCGACGGGCGACATCGGCCTGCAGCTCGGTGCCGAGGCCGTCGAGGATCTTGCCGGCCATTGCGGGGCGCACGCCGGCGGCGACGAGCGCGATGGTCTGCGGCGACTCGCCGGCGAGCAGCAGGGCGACCTCCTCGGCCGCCATCGAGCGCATGAACTCGAAGGGCTTGGGATCGCCGCCGAGGAACTGGCGGATGAGGTCTTCGGCGCGCTCGGCGCCGACGACGCGCTCGAGCACGTCGCGCGTGAAGCCGATGCCGCCCTGCGGCTGGTTCGCGTCGCCGGTGAGCGTGGCGAGCTCGTCGCACACGCTGTCGAGCATGGCGTCGTCGATCGGGCCCAGCATGGCCATCTCGGCGGAGAGCTTCTCGGCCTGCGCCTCGGGAAGGTGCTTGAGCACCTCGGCTGCGGCTTCGGCGCCCAGCGCGATGAGCGCGATGGCGGCCTTGCTCGCGCCGCCCTGGATCGCGGGCGCCGCCGCCGTACCGGCGCCGGGCACCGGGGCGAGACCACCCACGGCCCCGCCGGTTCCGGCCGGGAACGCGATCGTGTTCGCCGGCTGGCTCACGCGTCACCCTCCTGCATCCACTCGCGGAGCTGGCGGGCAAGGCGCTCGGGATCCTGTGCGGCGACCGCGGCGAGCTGCTCACGGCCCGAGCCGGCGCCGAGGGCGGCCTGGCCACCGTTCGCGCCGCCGGCGCTCGCCTCGAGCGAGGCGACGAGCTCAGCGAGCGGGCGCGGCTGCTCGATCTCACGCAGCCACGTGGGCTCGGCCAGATCCGAGGTGTCGCGGCGCTTGAGGCCGCGGCTCACGAGGAAGAGGAAGACGATCCCGGCGAGCCCGGCCAGGATGTACTTGAGCATGCCGAGAATGCCGGTCGGGGTGATCGGCGACGGCGACTTCGGGGTCGGCGTCTTGGCGAACGGCAGCACCGTCGTGGTGATCTTGTCGCCACGCGTGGTGTTGAGGCCGGCGGCCGTGGACACCATCGTCTGGAGCTGCGAGCTGCTGGGCGCCTTCACCGAGCTGTCGACGAGCAGCGCGACCTGCAGGTTGTTCACCGCTCCGGGTGCGACCTTCGTCTTCGTGACGGTCTTGCCGACGCCGAACTGCGTGTCGGTCGTCTTGTGCTTGTAGTCCGAGCCGGCGCCTGCGCCTGCGGCGGTCGAGCCCTCGATGTTCGCGGCCGTACCGGAGGTGCCGCCGCCGGCGCCACCGCCCTTGAGGGTCTCGTCGTCGACCTTCTGCGAGAGCGGCGTGCTCGTCTTCGCGTAGGCCAGCTCCTCCTTGGAGGCGTTGTCCATGTTGAGGTCGGAGACGACCTCGACGCGAGCCTTGTTGGGGCCGAGCGTGCGGGTGAGCATGTCGTTGATGCGGCTCTCGGTCGAGGCGTCGTAGCGCGCCTGCGCGGCCGACTTGGAGGCGCCGCTGCCGCCGCTGCCACCGCCGTCGGTCGGCCACAGGAGCTGGCCCGCGCCGTCGGTGATGGTCACCTTGTCGGGCGAGAGGCCCTGGACGCTGCCGGCGACGAGGTTCGCGATGCCGCGCACCTGGGCGCCGTCGAGGGTCGACGTGCCGGAGAGCAGGACGGCCGCAGTGGCGGGGTTGCTCTCGTCGGAGAAGAGCTTGTCCTCCGGGAGGGTGAGCTGCACCTCGGCGCCGTTCACGCCGTCGATCTGGCCGATCGTGTTGGCGATCTCGCCCTCGAGCGCGCGCTGGTACGTCACGCGCTGCTGGAAGTCGGAGGAGCCGAGCTTCTGCTGGTCGAGCAGCTCGAAGCCGGGCTGGGTGCCGGAGCCGGCGTTCACGCCCGCGTTCGCGAGCGCGACGCGCGCCTCGCCGATCTGGCTCTTCTCGACGGCGATGGCGGTGCCGTTGTTCTGGAGCTCGTACGAGACGCCGCGATCGGCGAGCGCCTGCGTGATCTTGTCGGACTGGTTCGGCTCGACGCCGCTCATCACGGTGGCGTAGGCCGGAGCGGTCGCGAGCTTGAGGAGGAGAAACGTGACGGCGAGGAAGCCGAGCGCTGCGACGCCGAGCCCGATGCGGGCGCGGGGCGTCATCTCCTTGAAGATTGCTTGGGGATTCATGCGTTACACCTGGGTCCGCATCAGCTCTTGGATGGCTTCGACGCCCTTGTTGCGCAGCGTCGTGGCGAGCTGCATCTCGAGCTGGGCGCGCTCGACGGCCATGACCACCGAGGAGGGGTCCTGTACCTGGCCGGTGGCGAGTGCCGAGGCCTGCTGGGTGGCGTCGGTCTGGCTGGCCGACAGCTGCTCGAGCTGTTTGCCGAGCACGCCGCCGAAGTTGCCTCCGGAGGCCGGAGCCTGCGTGCCGCCGATCGAGCCGACGCCCCATTCGGGGCCGACGGTCGAGAAGCTGGGATCGATCGGGATGCTCACTTGAGGAGGTCCATGACGCGGCTGATCATGGTCTTCGTCGTCTGCATCGCCGTCACGTTCGCCTCGTAGGCGCGCGAGGACGAGATCAGGTCGGTCATCTCGACGACGGGGTTCACGTTCGGCATCGAGACGTAGCCCTGCTGGTCGGCGTCCGGGTGGCCCGGGTCGTAGACCTTGCGGTTGGGCGTCTTGTCCTCGACGATCGCGCTCACCTGCACGCCGCCCTTGGTGGTGCCGGTCTGCGTGCCGATGCCGCCGCTACCAGGCACGCTGCCGGCGACGCTGGAGAGCATCGCGCCGAAGCTGCCGGAGGAGGCGGCTTTGAGCGCGACCTCCTTGCGGCGGTACGGGCCGTTCACGCCGTTCGTGGAGTTCGCGTTGGCGAGGTTCTCGGAGGCGACATCCATCCGCGTGCGCTCGGCACTCATGCCGGTCGCGGAGATGCGCATCGCGTCGAAGAGGCTCATGACTAGCGAACCCCGAGGGCGGTCTTGAGAATGTCGACGCGCGCCTTGGAGACGCTCACGAGCGCCTCCTGCTCGAGGCCGTTCTCGGCCATCGCGGCGTTCTCCTTGTCGACGTCGATGTTCGAGCCGTCGTAGCGGAGCGGGGCGGTCGGATCGGCCTGGATCTGGGTCCGGACGTTCTGGACCGCCTCCGGGCCGGAGGAGATCGCGCTCTTCAGGGCGCTGTGGAAGTCGACGTCCTGGCGCTGGTAGCCGGGGGTGTCGGCGTTCGCGAGGTTGTTCGCGATCGCGCTCTGGCGGAGCGCCGTACCTGAGATCGCCTGCTTGAGGGCGTACTGCGTGGTATCGAAGAGGTCCATGGGAACGGAGAGAAGCTCGAAACTTTTCGGGCGCCCCTCCGTGGGACTCATGAGCGTCACCGGCCGTGGTGACTCGTTCTCTATGTCGGTGGTGTGATCAGTTGCCTTGAGGACGAAATCGGTGTGACTGCTCTACCGGCGCGAAACCCTCCGTACGGCCCCGGCCAATCAGCCGACTCTCAATACGGCCCGCATGCAAGGGGCCTTGCGACCACTCTCCACCTCGGAATCGCACCGCTCAGGTCCACTCAGCGAATGGCGCAGGCGTCGGGCGCGCGAGCACTGCTGGCGCCGTGCCGCAAGCGGCGCGGCGCAGGGCGACGCCGGTCAGCGCAGCCTTGCGGACGCGCCGCAGCGGCCAGCTCGGTCCGTCCATCCCGCCGCACCCGGATCATCAGCCCAGTCTCCGGGCCGCCCACACAGGAACGACGCCCGCCCACGCGGCCCACCGTCGGCCGCCCCGAAGCCGGGCCGCCTACACGGGAACTACGCCCGCGCACGCGGCCCACGATGAGCACCCACTGCTGGGCCGCCTACACGGGAACTACGCCCACGCACGCGGCCCAAACGTCGCGGACGCTCAAGAGGCGTCGACCTTGGCGGGCGTGGCCGCGGGAGCCTTCGGCATCATCAGCTCGAGCACTCGCACGGTCGGTTCGACGATGGCGAGCATCGCCTCTGCGGGCGGCATACCGCGGTAGATGTTGCGGGCGACGAGCTCGCCCATGCCGGCGGAGACGAAGTGCACGGTGGTCTCGTCGAGCGGCACCAGACCGGCGTCAGCGGCGATCTCACGCGAGATCGCGAGCGTGGAGGTGACGTAGGCGTCGCGCATCGCGATCTTCACCGCCGGGTCGACGTCGTCAAGCGCGGCGGGCTCGACGATCGCCAGCCGGATGTAGGCGGGATCATGGGCCATGCCCTCGAGGTAGCGCGTGAGGAGCACGCGCACGCGCTCGGTCCACGGTTCCACACCGACGGTCTCGCGCCGCGCCCCCTCGATGCGCGCCCGGGCGGCTGTCGTGTTGCGCTCGATCAGGCCGGCCACCAGATCGGGACGGGCCGGGAACAGCTCCCGCACCTCGCCGACCGAGAGCCGAGCGCGGCGCGCAACCTCGTCCATCGTGACCGCGGTGTAGCCGAGGTCGACCACGGTGTGCGCGAATGCCGAGAGGATCGCCTCGCGACGACCATGTTGCAGCACGGTGACGAATCGGTCGGCGGAATCCATCGGTAGGGACGCTACTCCCTGCGTTCGCAGCGCTCACCCTGCCGGCCGCGCAGCGCCAGACCATCGCGACCCCGCGCGCACACCTGCCCGCCCGCGAGCGCGGGGCCGCTCCTGCCGCCTTCCCCTACCGCCGTCAGGCATTGGTCCGTTGTGTCGCGAAGGTGACACAACAGGCGTCGCGCGGGCAGCGGAAGGGGATCACGAACCGCGAGATCGTCGTTGCACGGCCCCCGGCCAACGGGCGCCACCGACCACGAGACACCCGCCATGCTCCGCCTCACCACCACCCCGATCACCACGCAGCCCGCACCCACGGTGCGCATGCAGCTGACGAGCCACTCCAACCTCGCGCTCCGCGACCAGCGTGAGGCGGGCGGCCTGCGCCTCGCCTGCGAGCTGCCGCGGGAGCTGGCCCTCGCCACGATCCGCGACGCGGCGGCGATGGGCTACACCGAACTCGTCTTCGAGGGCGGGGAACCGCTCCTGCACCGTGGCCTCGCCGATCTCCTCACCCGCGCGGAGCGTCACAACCTTCGCACCACGATCATCACCAACGGCACGCTCCTGCCGCAGGCGCGCCGCCTCGACCTCGTCGCCCGGCTCGTCGACCGCATCGCCGTCGAGCTCCACGGCACCGGTGCTACCCACGACGCCGCCGTCGACCGAGCCGGCGCCTTCACACAGGCACTCGACGGACTGGCCCTGTTGCGCGACGCCGGTGCCACTGTCGACGTGCGCTTCGCCCTGACGGCCGCCAACGCCACCGAGCTGCCCGACGTGCTCGCGCTCTCCGCGGCCGAAGGCGCTGGGGGCGTCGAGGTGCGCTCCGCCTACGAGGGCGGCCTGGGCGACGACGCGATCGCCACCCTCCTCGACGACGCTGCCGCCCACGCGGAGGCCCTCGGCCTCACGCTCACGAGCGACCTCGTCGGCCGCGACGAGCTGATGCTCTTCCGCGACCATTACGTGCCCACGCCCGCCGCCCGGCAGCTGGCGAGCGTGGTGCCGACGATCGCGATCGATGCCACCGGCCGCGTCCGGCCGATCGCGCGCACGCTGCCGCCGCACCTGATGATCGGCAACCTCCACGCCGCACGCCTCCCGCAGCTCGCCCCGCTGTGGCTGCGCAGCGATCGGCCGCGCCGGCTCGCCGAGGCGTGCGACCGTGCATGGTGGAGCGCCGTGGCCCCCGACGCCCCGCGCGCAACGCGCTGGGCCGACGAGCTCGCCCTCCACGTCGACGCGCCGAGCGCGCGCCGGGCCATCGCTGCCTAAAGCTCTACCTGAGCCCCAGCTCTGCCCCCGTTCCAGCCTGTTTTTGTCCGCGTTTCTCCCCATCCTGGGTACCAACGCATGCCAGAAGCGCCCGGTGGGCGCGGTGGCTCAAGCCGAGTAGTTGAACTGCGAGGGCGCAGGCGCTGCGGGCGCAGGCCTGTAGGCCTGGCCGGCCGCACGTTTGTGGCCGACGCCATCGAGCTCGCGGAGCACGTCGTCACGGGCCGCGGCGATGGAGCGCTCGGTCTGCTCGGAGAGGGCAAGGGCGCGCCGCAGCAGCGGCTCGGCCTCGGCCGGCGGCTGGGCCGGCAACGCGCCGAGCGCCTGGCCCCACGCATCGTGCACGCGAGCAAGCTCGTCCCAGTGGCCGGCGGTGACGAGCGCGAGCTCGGTCTCGGCGACCTCGACGAGGCGGCGGTAGGCCGCAAGCGGCTCCGCGAAGTGCTCGGTGGCGAGCATCGGCTCAGCCCTGGCGGGCGGCGAGCTCCGCCCAGCTCTCGCGGAGCTCAGCGAGGTGCCCGGCGACCTCTGCGAGGCGCGCCGACGATTTCTCGACTCGGGCGGTGCTCATCTCGCGCAGGCAGTACACGTAGATGCCCTGGAGGCGCGGGGCGACATCGCCGCCACGCTCGAGGTCGAGGGTGGCGAGCAGCTCTTCGACGATCGCCTGCGCGCGCCCAAGGCGCTGGCCGGCCTCGATCTGGTCGCCCTGGTCGTACAGGACGGACGCTTGCTTGAGGAAGCGGTTCGCCCCGTCGTAGAGCATCACGACGAGCTGGACGGGCGAGGCGGTGAGAACCGCAGACTCGCGGTAGGCGTTGGGCGTGGCACTGCGGTACATCGTCTACCGAGTACATCGCCGTTCCAGCGCCCGACTTGAGTACTGGTGCAACCAATGTCCGCCGCCGCTCAGGTGGCGCGCGGTATGGATTGCCGGGCTTAGCCCGAGAAGCCGGTGAGCGACGCGAGCTGCGAGCTGAGCTGCGATTGGAGCGTCTGCGACCGGTTCAGGGCCGACTCCATGAGCGCAAACTGCTTCTTCAGCGCGTCCTCGCGAGCCGAGAGCCGGCTGTCGAACGTCGTCAGCGAGGTCGTGAGCCGCTTGACGTTCGCGTTCTGCTGCTCGATGCGATCCGAGATGCCCTGGCCGGCGGTGGTGGCCGGCGTGAGCACCGTGTTGAACTGCTGCGAGAGACCGTTCGTGCCGTTCGTCGCGCCGAGCACCGTGCGCACCGCACTCGGGTCCTTCGCGAGCGCCGCGCGGAACTTCGCCTCGTCGAAGACGAGCTTGCCGTTCACGGAGTCCTGATTGATCGTCGCCGAGCTGTTCGTCGCACCCGTGCTGATGCCGAGATCGGCGAACGACTTCACCGAGCCGGTGAGTCCGGAGACGGCCGTGCCGACGTTCGAACGGAGGCTGTTGGCGAGAGTGCTCAGCGAGGTGTCACCGAAGAGCACGCCCTTCGCGAGGTCGACGTTGTTCGTCGCGCCCTTCACCGGCTGCTCGGTGGTGGTCGTGCGGATCTGGTCCTGCGCGGCGTTGTAGGCGTCGACCCAGGCCTTCATCTGCGAGACGAGGCCATCGGCGTTCGGACCCGGCGTGCCGACGGTGATGCCGACGGAGCCCGTGCGCGTGAGGTTGAGGTCGATGCCGGGCATCGCCCCGGTGACGGCGTTGGTCGGCGAGGTCTGCACCGCGCCGCCGTCGATCGTGTAGCGGGCGTCCTGACCGGTGCGCTCGGAGTCGAGCGAGACGGCGCCGCCGCTGAAGGAGAAGCTGCTCGCCGCGCCGGTGGTCGTCGAGGAGACGACGAGCTTGCCCTGCGCGTTCACGGCGACGACGTCGCCGCCCTGCTGGTTGATGGCGTTGACCGCGTCGTCGATCGTCGCGCCGGCCGAGAGGTTGACGGTCGTCGCCCCGAACGTGAGCGAAGTGTCGGCGCCGGGCGCGGTGTACGAGAAGGTCTTCTGCGACGACGAGGCGAGCCCGAGGACGTTGACGCTGTAGGAGCCGGCTCCGGCGCCGCCCGTGCGGGTGGCGGTTGCGATCGTCGAGTCGCTGCTCGACACCGTCTGCGTCGGGAGCCAGTTGCCGACCGACGCCAGCGCGTTCGTCTGCGACTGCAGCGTCGCGAGCTTGGTCTGGATCGCCGTGAGCTTCGTGACGCGCGCCTGCGCCTGCGTCTGCTGGTTGGCGAGGACCGTCCGCCCCGTCGACTCGGCCGACAGGATCGCGGAGATCATCGAGCTGGTGTCGAGCCCCGAGGCCAGACCCGAGAGGGCGATGCCGGCCATTACGCGACCTCGGGCCCATCCCCGGAGGCAAGCTCCGTGATCGACAGCTCGCGGACCGGTGCGCCGGCGGCGTCATGCAGGCGCATGATCACGCGGCCGTCGTCCTCCTCGGAAACGCGCAGCCAGGTGCCGCCCGTCGTGAGGTGCATGTAGAGGCGGTCGGCCGCAGCGCGGTCGGAGGCGTTGAGCGCCGGGCCAGGTGCGGCGGCCGGAACCGGCGCCGGGGTCTCGACGCGGGCGGCGGTGCGGGAGCCCGAGGCGGCGAAGGCGGCGAGGTCGTAGACCTCCGCGAACGCTTCCGGGCGATCGGTGGCGCGGCGACCACGGTTCAGGTTGGCACGCGACGAGGCATCGGCGTCGAAGCCGATCAGGTTGCCCATGGGTCGGGTGGTCTCCATGATTCGTGGTTCCTCCTGGAAAGTCTCACGCGCCCATCCATTGGGCGCGTCTCGCTTGCCGGCACTGAGGCCAGCACTCCGTAGATCGTGCGCGGCAACGCTCGGCTGAAGGCGGGAGTGGACGGACGGTCGGTCGATGCACCGTGTCCTGGCGCGCTGAGCGGGGCTCTGGGTCACGCGCCGACCGACTCCAGCACGCGCTTGGCAAGCGCGTGGTCGGGCTCGAAGGCGAGCGCCTCGTTGGCGAGCGTACGGGCGTCGTCGTGGAGGCCCTGCAGGCGTGCCACCTCGGCGAGGCCGGCGAACGCGGCAGCATCGGGGCCGCAGGTCTGCACCGCGGCGATCCACTCGTCGGCGGCGAGCTCGGTGAGCCCGCGCACGAGGAGCACGGTGGCGAGAACCTCGTGCTGGGTGCGCACCTCGATGCCGGTGGCGTCGAGGAGGGCGACGAGCTCGCCGAAGGCGTCGGCGGCGCCGAGACGCAGCGTCGGATCCATCAGTGGGGTGAGCGCGTTCACGTGCTCGCGCTGCAGCTCGGGCGGTGCGGTGCCGAGGCGCTGCGCGACCCAGGCACGCAGGATGTCCTGGGTGAGCTCGTCGAGGTTTGACTGCGGGAGCTGCTCGACGAGTGCGCCGAGCCCGTCGTCGAGCGACGGATCCTCGAGCACCAGCCGCGCGAAGATCGCGGTGCGCAGCGCGGCGCCGCCGACGCGCACATCGGCCGGGACCGTCTCCACCTCGGCGAGCGCCTCGGCGACGCGGCCCTGCACGAGCAAGCCGTCGGCGAGCGCGACACGCGCCTGGTCGAAGGCGGGGCGGCGCTCGATGGCGCCACGGAACGCGGCCTCGGCCTGTGCGAGGTGGCCTCGCTCCTGGAAGTTCACGCCGACCATGAACCAGCCCGACGGCGAGAGGTCGTGGCCCTCGGTGAGCGCGGCGAGCACCGCATCCGGGGTGTCGCCGCGCGCGAGCAGCAGCGACGCGTACGGATCGATCAGCCCGAGGTACTCGGGGTTGGTCTCGCGCACGTGTGCGTAACGCGCGATCGCATCGTCGACCTTGCCCTCGGCGAGGTCCACGACCGAGAGGCGCAGCTCGGCAAGGTGCGTGCCGCAGCCGACCGTGGGCGAGTAGACCGCCGGCGCGTCTCCGAGTTCGAGGCACCGTTCGAACAGCTCGCGCGCCTCGGCGAACTCCGAGCGCTCGGCGGCCGCGAGGCCCTGCTCGAAGTAGACGTCGGTGAACCGCGGAAAGTGCTGGTGGATCGTGGCGCAGGCCTCGTCCATCTCCTCCCATTCCTCGTGCACCCTCAGCGCGCGCACGTAACGCAGCACGAGCGAGGGGAGGAAGCCCTGGAGCTTGAAGTCGAGGTTGTCGGTCACCTTCCGCCAGGCGATCCGGAAGTGCTCGAGCGCCTGGGCCTGCGATTCGGCCTCGGGGATCACCGAGTACTCCGAGCCGAGGTTGAAGTGCGCGAACGAGGTGTCCTCGCCCTCCTCCATCTGCTGGAGGATGAGCGTGATGTTGCGGTCCGACTTGCCGCGATCGGAGCGCACCTGGCCGAGGTAGCCGAAGTGGTCGATGCGCACGTCGGCGTGCTCGAAGCGCTCGTTGATCAGGTAGGCCGGGAACGAGTAGCCGATCTGCTCGTGCACGCGGTCGCGGAACCGGTACTCGGGACGGTTGCGGCACATGCGGAACGGCGAGTGCATGGCCTGCTCGCCGTCGTCGATGTCGCCGAGGTGATGGATCATGTCCATCCGGTAGCACTCCCGCCACGTCTGCTGCGCGAGCGGGCGGAGCTTCTCGGCGTCGCCCTCGACGAACACCTCGTCGGCGTCGAGCCACACGAGCCAGTCGCCGGTGGCGGCGTCCATGCCGATGTTGCGGGCCTCGGAGAAGTCGCCCGTCCACGTGTGGTGCAGGACGCGCGCGCCGTAGCTCTCGCAGATCTCGACGGTGCGGTCACGGGAGCCGGTGTCGACGATCACGATCTCG
Source organism: Solirubrobacteraceae bacterium (assembly GCA_017744415.1). Lineage (GTDB taxonomy): Bacteria > Actinomycetota > Thermoleophilia > Solirubrobacterales > Solirubrobacteraceae > JAGIBJ01. The sequence goes on along the minus strand of JAGIBJ010000073.1, from coordinate 84,947 downwards.
TCGACGCCGGGGCGGGCGGCGGCCAGGCAGCGACCGATCATCTCTTCCTCGTCGCGGACGATGAGGCAGAGCGTGACCGTGAGGCCCTCGGCGGGCTTCGCGGCGGCGGCGATCTTCGCGAGCGGCTCGCGCCGGCTCGGCAGTGCGTGGCGCACGTCGCCCGGGAGGTCGACCACCTTGGCACCGGCCTTGCGGCGAACGCGGGCGGCCTTCAGCGAGGCGTCGAGATCTTCGCGCGCGGGCTCGAGACGCAGGGCCGCGGCGAAGAGCGCCTCGGCCTCGCGGTAGATGCCGAGCTCGGTCGCCAGCACGCCGGCGTAGCCGAGGAGCGTGGGCTCGGCCGGCTCGGGCTCGAGCCAGGCGATGAGCTGCCCGAGCGCGGCGAGCATCATGCGCGAGAGGTTGGTGGGCGTCACACCCTCACGGGGCAGCAGCACCCGCTCGATGCTGCGCAGGCGAAGCTGATGACGGCGGTGGAGGTGGTCGATCTCGTCCACCTCGGCGAGCGCCGCTGCATAGCCGGCCGGATCACCGGCGACGATCGCGAGCTCGGCGCGCTCGAGGATCTCGCCGGCACGCGTGACGATGCGCTGGTGTTCGGCGAGCGCGTCGCTCTCACCCTGCTCGGCAGCCGCCGACGGCCCGTTGGGATCGTGCTCGTTCAATGCCATCACCCCGGAAGGTCGGCAACATTTGGCCATTCCTGAACCTCAGCGAGGGTGAGCAGACCAGTCGCTTTCGCGGTGCATCGACGCTTGCTCGACGGACCGCCTCCCGGTGCGGCCCGGACCGCTGACGACCGGGGGTGCCGGAAGCTTGAGCGGTGGCTCGAGAGGTCAGGCCTGGGAATCCGCCGGGGCCTCGTAGCCCGAGCAGCTGGTCACCGGTAGGCGCGGATACTTCACGAAGCCCGCCTCTTTGCGGAGCCCGCGCTCGCACATCACGAACACGGAGCCGCGGCCGCTGCGGATCACGCGCAGGTGCGCGCACGCGGCGCACCACCCGGCGCCGGGTGGCGCGGCTTCAGCGCCCGGCATCGTCGCCGCCGGGCGCGAGCGACCACGAAATGTCGGTGGCCTCGTCACCGAGCACGTGCACGATGCGCTTGCGGATCCGGTCGGCCTGCACCCGGATCTCGTCGTCGCCGAGCGCAGCCGGGAAGGCGAGGGCGCACGTGGCAGACGGTGCGCTCGGCTCGGTGGGCTCGCCATCCTCGAGAGCGATCCCGTCGAACGCGCCCACGAGCGCCTCGCGATGCTCCGGGCCGTCGGGCTGCGTGGAGTAGTCGACGATGCGCACGCGCTGCATGTTGACCGAACGCGCTGAGCAGGGTTGCGCGACGGCGCCCCGAGCGGGGCCCCGAGCCCTACGTGCCGTGCTGCGTGGCTTCGCTGCGGGCGAGCATCTCGAGGCCGCGCGCCCAGATGAGCACCTCGGCCACCGCGCGGTAGAGCTCCGGCGGAATCTCGGAGTCGACCGGGAGCCGGGCGAGCGCCTCGGCGAGCGGTCCGTCGCTCTGCACCGGCACACCGGCCTCGCGGGCGGTCTGCTCGATGCGCTCGGCCACGGCGCCGGAGCCGGCAGCGACGACGGTCGGCGCGACGCCGCCCTCGTAGCTCAGCGCGGCGGCGCGCTTGACCTTCGGCGTGGCTGGCGCGGCGCCGAGCTCTTCGTCGTCGAGGCGTGCAGGTTCACCCATGACCCACCACGCCGCTCCTCGTGCGTGAGCGGGACATAACTGCTGCCAGGGCAACAGTTATGTCCCGCTCAGCGGGCTGGAGGCGGCTAGGCACGGAGATCGATGTCCTCTCCGGCGCGGCCACCGGTGACGATCGCGACGGGCCGGTCGACGGCGCCGGCAAGCGCGAGGCGCAGATCGCCGACGGCATGGCGGATGAGATCGAGGGACTGTCCGGCGGGCGCGAGCACGTGCGCGTCGAGGATGGCGGCGTCGAGATTGAGGACGACGTCGGTGCGCCCGAGCACCGGCGAGTCGTAGCGGACGACCATCGTGCGCCGACGTGCCGCCGCCTGGGCACCCGGCTCCTCCGCGGAACCCTCGGGATCGAGCCAGATGCGCGCCTGCGCACCGCCCGGCATCGGGATCACAGCCCACGGCACCACGGTGGCCGCCGCCTGCGCGGCCACGGCCGTCGGCTGCTGCGCCTGCTGGGCGGCGCCGAGATCGGAGGTGGCCGCGGCTGCAGCCGTTGCGGTCGATGCGGCTGCCGCAGCGCTCGAGAGCGGCGCAGTGGTCGCGGCACCGGCACCTGTCGACGGGACCGCTGCGCCGCCCGCGACCGCGGACCCCAGTGCGGCAAGCGTGCGCGCGCCCGGAGCGGACGACATCGCCCCACCCGCGTTCGCGCCCGGCAGGGCAGCGGCCTGCGGCGGCGCCGCGAGCGGCGCGCCATCGGGGCCCTTCACGATCTGGAGCACCACGCGCTCGGGCGAGCTCTCCTTCACCTGGAGCTGCAGTACCTGCCCGGGCGACACATTGGCCGGCAGCTGCGCCGGCACCTTCGTGCCGCCCAGCATCAGCGTGGGCTTGCCCTCGACATCCGTGCTCACCTTCGCCTGCACCACCTGGCCGACCGCCATCGGATCGCCGCCGACCGTGCCGACGAGCTGCTTGCCGATCTCCTTGAGCAGGGCGGCCTGCACGGCAGCCGTGCTCCCGATCGCGGGCGCGACCGGCGGGTGGAATGCCTCGTAGGCCATCGTGCCCAGATGATCGGCAGGCCCGACAACTGGCTGAACCACTTCTCAAGGTCTGGCTCAAATCAGCCGATCCCACGGACAATGGAACGAGGACTCTCGATCGCAGCTTCGGGCATGGTCGCCGAAATGGCCCGTCAGGACATCCTGTCGGCCGACGTCGCCAACGCCACCACCCCGGGCTACAAGTCCGACCGCGTCTCACAGCGCGAGTTCGGCAAGCTCATGGTCACCGATCTCGCGACGGGCAGCCAAGTCGCCACCATCGGCGCCGGCGCCCGCATCGAGCAGCAGGTCACGAACCTCTCCCCCTCCGACGTGCGCGACACGGGCGAGCCGCTCGACCTCGCGATCGTCGGCGAGGGCTACTTCGCCATCCAGACCGACCAAGGCGTGCGCTACACCCGCAACGGCCAGTTCCAGGCCAACGCCAAAGGCCAGCTCAGCGACGCGCAGGGCAACCTCGTGCTCGGCCCGCGCAACCAGCCGGTGCGCGTCGGCGCCGACGGCACCGTCGCCGCGAACGCCGTGGGCCTCTTCGCGGTGCCGAACGCGGCCAAGGTCGGCGACAACTACTTCACCGGCGGCGCCACCGGCAACGCAGGCGGCGAGATCCGCACGAGCGCCCTCGAGACCTCCGGTCTCGACGCGGCCCGCAGTGTGGTCAACATGATGGCCTCGCTCCGCGCGATCGAAGCCGGCCAGAAGGCCCTTACGACGATCGACGAATCGCTCGGCAAGGCCAACCAGGTCGGCTCCCTGAGGTAGTCCTCCGCGGGTCGCGCCTGGGGTGGACGTTCGGCCGAGGGCGCGTCGCCCAGTTCAAGAAACTGGACGAACCAGCCGACCATGTAAAGGACTACGAAGTCCAGCTGGACCGCTACGCGGAAGCTGAGCTTCTCTCAAGGGAGAACCATGCTCGAAGGGATGTATGCAGCCGCAGCCGGCATGATCGCGCAACAGACGCGACTCGACGCCCTGTCGTCTGACATCGCCAACGTCAATACGCCTGGCTACAAGCCCCTTCGCCAGGGATTCCGCGACCTGCTCTACAGCGACGCGGGCATCGCCACCACCAACGGTGCGCAGGTCGGCGCCGGCGCGGCCCTCACGGGCCTCGGCCGTAGCGACTCGCAGGGCAACATCGTCCCGAGCGACAACAACCTCGACATCGCCGTCAGCGGCCCGGGGTACTTCCAGGTGCGAAACGCGAAGGGCGACACGCTCCTCACGCGCAACGGCCACCTGCAGATCGACGCGCAGGGCCGCCTCGCCCAGCAGGACGGCAACCTCCTTCAGCCGATCATCCAGCTCCCCAAGGGCACGCAGCAGGAGCAGGTCTCGATCGCCGCCAACGGCGCCGTCGCCGTCGACGGCAAAGCCGTCGGCCAGATCCGGCTCGTGAACGTGCAGGCGCCGTCCAAGCTCGCGCCGCGCGGCAACGACACCTTCCAGGCCAGTGCCGAGTCGGGCCCCGCCCGCGCCGCCGGCAACGAGACCACCGTGATGCAGGGCACCATCGAGACGTCGGGCGTGCAGCTCTCCGACGCGATGACCGAGATGATCCAGACGCAGCGCGCCTACCAGCTCGCCAGCCGCGCGATCACCACGCAGGACAAGGTCGCCGAGGCCGCCATCGGGGTGAAGCGATGACCGACGGCATCGCACCCGTCGATCAGGCCCTCCTCCCCGCCGCCGTGCGCAACGGCAGCGCCGAGCGCAAGGAGAACTACCAGGCCGCGCTCGCGTTCGAGCGCGTACTCGTCGGCCAGCTCACCGAGCAGCTCAGCAAGAGCTTCGGGAGCGAGGACGAGGACGGAAAGACCGACGGCGCGACCCAACTGCTCAAGCAGCAGATGCCGAGCACGCTCGCCGACGCCCTCATGGCCGGCGGTGGCATCGGCCTCGCGAGCCAGATGGACCAGATGTGGAACCAGACCCAGGCCAAGAGCACGAGCCTGAGCGCCACGGATGCCAAGAACGGCGAGGGCGCGGCCGCCGCGATCACGCCTGACGGAAGCGCGGGCGCATGACCCTTCCCGCTCTCCCGTCCATGCATCAGCACGCCGGCCCGCTCGGCACCGCGCTGATCGCCCACCTCGATGCGCAGCTGCGCAGCGCCGACCGCATGCTCGAGCTCGTGCTCGAGCAGGGCCGCGCGATCCGCGGCCGCGACGTGCAGCGCGTCCTCGAGATCGTCGGGATGCTCCAGGCCGAGACGGACGCCCGCGCCGCCCTCGAGCACGACCGCACCGCCCTCCTCACCGCCGCCGGCGGCGCCCTCGGCGTGCACGGCAGCGCCATCACCCTCGACGCCTTCTGCTCCCTCCTCGACCCCGCCACGGCGGCCGAGGCCAAGGAGCGCAGCACGCGCCTCAAGGGCGTGCTCCGTGAGGTCCGCGACGAGCACCTCATCGCCCGCGCGATGATGCGCCAGGAGCTCGCGTTCGTCGATCACCTCGTGCGCATCCTCGGCGCCGCCGACGACACCGCCACGGGCGCCTACACCCGCCCCGCCGATGCGGCCGCCGGCCGTCCGAACGGCGCACCGGCTGCCCCGCAGGCCCATCGACTCCTCGATCTGCAGGCGTAGGCAATGGCGCAGATCTCCAGCTTCAACGGTCTTCAGACCAGCCTCCGCGGGCTCCTCGCCCACCAGCGGATGCTCGATGTCGCGTCGCACAACATCAGCAACGCCGACACCGAGGGCTACACCCGCCAGCAGGTCGTGACCACGGCCGCGGCCGGCATCCTCGTGCAGGGCGCGTCGAGCCTCGGCGGTACGAACTGGCTCGGGCAAGGCGTCGATGTCGCGAGCTACCGCCGCCTGCGCGACGACTACCTCGACGTCTCGATGCGTGCGCAGAATATGCTGCTCGGCCAGCGCACCACGCTCGCCGCCGGCCTGAGCCGCGCCGACGACGCGCTCAACGAGCCCTCGACGACCGGCCTCTCCGCGCAGCTCGACAAGTTCTGGAGCAGCTTCCAGACGCTCGCCAACAACCCGTCCGACAGCAGCGCGCGGATCACCGTGATCGCGTCGGCCAAGGCGCTCACCACCTCCTTCTCGGATCTCGACGCACGTCTTGCGACCGTCCAGAACGACGCCGCCTCGGAGTACGCCGCGCTCACCACCGGCCCGAGCAACCAAGTCGGGGAGTACGCCAAGCAGCTCGCCGAGCTCAACGACCGCATCGGCCTCGCGCAGGCCGCCGGCCAGCAGCCGAACGACATGCTCGACCAGCGTGACCTGATCCTCGACAAGCTCTCGGGCCTCGCGCAGATCTCGGTCACGACGAACCCGAACGGCAAGATCAGCGTGGCGTTCGGCGATGCGACCAACCCGCTCGTCGACGGCTCCACGCAGACGTCGACCGCGAACTGGCCGCAGACGCTCACGAACCCCGGCGGCAAGCTCGGCGGCCTCCTGGGCGTGCAAGCCACCGTGCAGGGCTACCGCACGCAGCTCGATGGCGTGGCCTCCTCGCTGATCACCGGCGTGAACGCCGTACACGGCGCTCCGCCCTTCTTCACCGGCACCGGGTCGACCTCGATCGCAGTGAACGTCACTGCAGCATCTCTCCGCGCAGGCAGCGGTACGACGCCGGAATCCAACGATTTCGCCACGGCCATCGCCGGGATGCGCGACGGCAGCATCGATACGGCCTACGGCACGCTCGTCGGCACCGTCGGCGCCGACACTGCCGCTGCCCAGGCCCAGCGCGACCTCTCCACCACGCTCGTCTCCGACGTCGAGGCACGCCGACAGGCCGTCGCTGGTGTATCGCTGGACGAGGAGATGGCCGGACTCATCCAGTTCCAGCGGGGCTACCAGGCCTCGGCGCGCACCATGTCCGCGATGGACCAGATGCTCGACACCCTCATCAACCGCACAGGAACGGTTGGCCTCTGATGTCCGTTCAAGTTCGCATCACCCACAACATGATGGCGTCGAGCATGCTCGCCGACGTCCAGCGCGCGAGCTCGTCGATGGCCCGCACCTCGGAGCAGATCTCCTCGGGCAAGCGCATCGACTCGCCGTCCGACGATCCCGTCGGCGCGACTCGCGCGCTCGTCATCCAGAGCTCGCTCTCCGCGAACGACGGCTACAAGGCCGCCGCCGAGGCGACCGCCGGGTGGACGCAGACGACGGAGGGCGCACTGAGCTCGATCGTCGACATCGTGCAGTCGACCAAGGAGCTCGTGGTCCAGGCCAACAACGACACGCTCCAGCCGAGCGACCGCCAGAAGCTGGCGTCGAAGCTCAGCGAGATGCTCGAGCAGGTGAAGGCGACCGCCAACGCCCGATACGGCGACCAGTACGTGCTCTCAGGGGAGCGTTCCGACATCCCGCCCTACACCGCCGGCGCCTCCGACACCTACGGCGGCGACACCGGCACCGTGATCCGCACCATCGGCCCCAACCAGCCGGTGCAGATCAACGTGACGGGCGACGCGGTGCTCGGCAGCGGCGGCGGTGACGGCAAGCTCATCGACACGCTGCGCACGGCGATCGCCAACCTCAACGGCGGCACTGCAGCGGATCTTGCAAACCTGCGCGGACCGATCCTCGCGAACCTCGCGACGAACCTCGACACGATCCTCACCGCGCGGGCCCAGGTGGCCAGCGCGTCGGTGCGTGCTGAGCTTGCGACGGACCGCATCGACGACCTCAAGGTGACCATGACCGACCAGTTGTCGCAGGTCGTCGACACCGACTATGCAGAGGCCATCACCAAGTTTTCGTCGCAGAAGACGATCTACCAGGCAGCCCTTCAAGCGGGCGCCCAGGTGATCCAACCTTCACTCATGGACTTCCTCAGGTAGGAGCTGAACCCCCGTTATGTCCGTCACCCTCAACAGCCCGCGCTTCGGCGTCGTGGAGATCGAAGACGATGGCGTCATCGAGTTCCCCCTTGGCCTCATCGGCATCGAGGGCACCCGCTACGCATTGATCGGTCAGGACGACTCAGCCTTCGCGTGGCTCCACTCGCTCGACGACCCGAGCTTCGCCCTGCCCGTCATGAACCCGTGGACCGTGTTCGTGGACTACGAGGTCGAGATCAGCGACTCCGAGGCGGCCCGCGTGGGTCTCACGGAGGCCGACACGACGAGCGTCTACGTGACCGTTCGTGCCACGGAACGCCAAGAAGACTGCAGTGTGAACCTCCGCGCGCCGATTCTCGTCACTGAGGACCGTCGCGGCTACCAGGTGATCAACGAGTTCGACTCGGCACCGCTCCGCGCGCCGCTGTTCCCGCAGAACACCAGCCAGCAGGCCGAGACCGCGCAAAGCGCGGCTTAGCCCACGGGCTATCCAAGGAGGAGCCCAGCATGCTGAACATCACCCGAAAGGTCGGCGAGAAGATCATCATCGGCGAGGACGTCGTCCTCGAAGTGATGGAGGTCTCCGGATCCAGCGTCCGCCTCGGCATCCGCGCCCCGCGCAGCGTGCCGGTGTACCGCGAGGAGATCTGGGACAGCGTCCGCGAGGAGAACGCGGCCGCCGCCAAGACCGCCCCCACCAAGCTTCCCGAGCCCCCGAAGGTGCCCCATGGTGGCGCTCCGGCTCGCACATCCGTCCGCTCGGGCGCACGTCCTGGCGCGAGCGCGACGACAACTCAGGCAAAGGCTCACGACCGGCTGGACCAGCGGGTGAGTGACCCTCAGGGTTCGGCGACCAAGGCGTAAACGCCCTCGTCGTCGGGCTACCAACTCCCACACAAGGACATCACGGGACCATGAGTTTCCGTATTCAGAACAACGTGGAGGCGCTCGGCGCCCTCCGGAACCTCGACATGACTGAGACCGGCGCGTCGAAGTCGATGGCTCGCCTGTCGTCCGGGTTTCGCATCAACTCCGCTGCGGATGACGCAGCTGGCCTCTCGATCTCCGAGCGCATGCGCGGTCAGATCCGTGGCCTCGCCCAGGCACAGCTGAACGCCGCCGACGGCATCAGCCTCGTGCAGACCGCAGAAGGCGCCCTGAGCGCCGTCCACAGCATGCTGCAGCGCACGCGAGAGCTCGCCGTGCAGTACGCCAATGGATCCCTGAGCACCAGTGACCGGACCGCCATTCAGTCGGAAGTCAACTTGCTCGCCTCCGAGATCGAGCGGATCGGCTCGACCACTGCCTTCAACGGCACCAAGGTGCTGAACGCCGCCGGCTCGGTGACGTTCCAGATCGGTGCCAACGACGGCGAGACGGTCAGCGTTCCGACGCTGAGCCTCGGTGCGGCAGTCGGCACGTCGACCTTCGCGCTCGGTGCGACCACCGACCTCACGGAGATCGACACCGCGATCAACGCGATCAGCTCGCAGCGCTCGATCTTCGGCGCTACGCAGAACCGCATGGAGTACGCGACCCAGTCGATCGCGACGTACCACGAGAACCTCGTGGCCGCCGAGTCGCGCATCCGCGACGTCGACATGGCCTCGGAGGTCGTCAACAAGACCAAGCTGCAGATCCTGCAGCAGGCCGGTACGGCTGCGCTTGCGCAGGCGAACCAGAGCAAGCAGGGCGTGCTCTCGCTGCTCCAGAACTAGCTCGCGCTAGCTCAGCCGGGGCCATGTGCTCCGGCCTGCCCGCCCAGCGGGTGATCCTTCTCGACGGCCTCGTCCCCTCTGGGGGCGGGGCCGTCGTGGTTGCTACGCCGTGGTGCGCTGGGCGAGGAGCTCAGTCGCGGCGCTCGCCGGATCGAGCGTGCGCGCTCCCACCTGCTCCAGGAGGCCCGCGAGCTGCGGGTCGTCCTCGAGCTGGCGCTCGAGCTCCGCGCGCAGGCGCAGCGTGGCGATCGCGAGCACCTCCTTGCGCAGGTTGCGCAGGCGGCGCTCCTCGAGCTGGCCGGTGTCGCGCAGGTGCGCGGCGTGCTTGTCGAGCTGCTGCACCAGCTCTGGGATGCCGGTGCCGTCGACGGCCTTGGTCGGCACGATGGGCGGCATCCAGTCGAGGTCGCGCGAGTGGCCGAGCGAGAGCACGCTCTTCACCTCGCGGATCATCGTCTGCGCCATCGGGTGGTCGGCCTTGTTGACGACGATGATGTCGGGGATCTCCATCACGCCGGCCTTGAGCGCCTGGATCGAGTCGCCCGAGCCCGGGATCAGCACGAGCACGATGGTGTCGGCGTGGTTGATGATGTCGACCTCGGCCTGGCCGACGCCGACGGTCTCGATGAGCACGTGGTCGCGGCCGGCGGCATCCATCAGCAGCGCCGCCTGGAGCGCCGCCTCGCTGAGGCCGCCGAGCGCGCCGCGGTTGGCCATCGAGCGGATGAACACGCCGCGGTCGAGGAAGTGGTCGGTGAGCCGGATCCGGTCGCCGAGCAGCGCGCCGTGGGTGAACGGCGACGACGGGTCGATCGAGAGGATCCCGACCGTGTCGTCCTGCGCGCGCCAGTGCGTCGCGAGCGCGCCGAGCAGGGTGCTCTTACCGGCGCCCGGCGGGCCGGTGACGCCGACGAGCTGCGCCTTGCCCGTGTTCGGGTAGGTCTCGCGCACTACCTCCCACCCCGCGGGGTCGGCGCGTTCGACGAGCGTGATCGCGCGCGCGAGCGCGCGGCGGTCGCCGTCCATCAGCCGCTGGGAGAGGTCCGACATGGCCGGGATCATCGCAGGCGCGCCGCGCCGCCTGACGTGTGGACCGATCCCGCACCCGACGACCGATCCGTCCACACGTCAGCCGCACGCCGCGAGCGCCGGCGCTCGCGCAGCGCTGCGCGGGCCGCTCGCCTACGATTTGGCGAGATGACCGCTCCCGAGCAGGATCCGCCGACGGCGCCTCCGCCGATGGACTGGCCGCGCTTCCCGCCGGCCCCGAAGTCTGGTGGGCCGCTGGCCCTCGCCCGGTTCCTGTGGCGCAACGAGATGGTGCGCCCGCGCTACCTGCGCTGTTACCTGCGCTACTTGCGTCACAAGCTCGTGCTGCGCGACCGGCTGCAGACCGACGGCCCCTGCTTCATCGGCCCGAACGTCGCCTTCGACCTCGGCAAGGACGGCGTCGTCTCGCTCGGCCGTTGGACCTGGATCGGCGACGGCTGCAAGCTGCGTGTGCACGCCGGCCGCCTGGAGATCGGCGCCAAGACCGTGGTCGGCCAGGAGTGCACCTTCTCGACGTACGAGTCGATCACCCTCGGGCGCGAGTGCATCGTCGCCGACCGCTCGATGTTCATCGACTTCGACCACGCCGTGATGCTGATCGAGACCCCGATCCGTCAGCAGGGCCTTTACTCGCGCCCGGTGAAGGTGGGTCACAACGTGTGGGTGGGCTACGGCGCGAGCTTCTTGCGCGGCACGACGACGGGCAACAACGCGATCGTCGGCACCTACGCGGTCGTGACGCGTGACGTGCCCGAGAATGCGGTGGCGGCCGGCGTTCCGGCGCGGGTGGTGCGTCACCGTGACGCGCCGACCCGCATGCACTGGGTCGACTAGCTGCTCGAACCCGCGGCGGCGATCGCGGCGCCGCCGACCGATGCCGGAGCCTCGAAGGCCCAGGGCTCGAGGTTGCACGCCTCGGCCATGTCGCGGGTGCGGTGCCAGACGAGGCCGTCGGTGATCACCTCGTCGTGCTTGCCGGCCGTCCGGCGCGCCTCTTCGAGCGCGGCATCGTCGTCCTCGTCCATCGCGTCGGCCATGCGGTCGAACGCGCGGGCGTAGCCGAACTCTGCGGCGACGAAGTCGTGGGTGGGCGCCAGCGCCTCGCGGCACTCGCCCTTCGGCACCGCGCGGCGCACGGCGCGCGCGTAGACGCGGTCGGCCTGGGCGACGCGCCGCTGGGCCCGGGCGCGTGCACGCACGTTGTCACCGCAGTCGTCGTCGCCGGAGGCGCACGTGCGGCGAAGCTTCATGCTCACGACGCGGAGGTTCACGGTCGGTTCGCAGGTCTGCTCCAAGGCGGCGAGCAGTGGCACCGAGGTGTCGAGGTCGGCGCAGGCTCCGGCGGCGAGCGCTTTGGCGCGCTTCACGGGCAGGGCCTCGGCGTAGGCTACGAGCGAGAGCGTGGAGGTCGCGCGCTCGAACCGCGCCCGCTGGTCGGCGGTGAGCACGGCGTCGAGCGGGCTGCCGCCTGGGCTGGTGTGCGCCACCTGCTCGGGGACGCGCTCGGCGTGTCCGTTGCCACGGTTGAGCACGAAGAGCCCGGCGATCACGGCAAGGATCGCGGCGACGAGCACCATGGGCTGCGACCGCATGTTCAGCCGACTTCGGGGAAGCGGGGCAGCTGGCAGGCGGCGCGCATGATCTCCGACACCGCGATCGCGGGCCGCGCGTCGGCGTTGGCAGCGGCGCCGGCGGCGGACACGTCGCTCGCGGCCTGGGTCAGCGCGACGGGGTCCTCCGCGAGGGCGGCGGCTGCGAGCTGGCGTAGCGCGCGGGTGACGGCCCGCATGCCGGCGAGCTCACCGGAGGTCGGCAGGAGCGCCTTGCGGCAGACGCCGGGCGCCACCTGCTCGCGCAGCGAGCGGGCGAAGGCGCCACGGGCGCGCACGTAACCTCGGCTGGCGTCGGCGAGGCGCATGGCGGAGGTTGCGCATCTCTTCGTCGGCGTGGTGCACCGGGCGCCGATGCCGGTCGTGAGCTTGACGATCGTGATGGTGTCGGCGCAGGTGTTCTGCAGCGCGGCGACGAGTGGCTTGCGGGTGTCGAGGGCGTCGCATGACCGCTCGGCGAGCTGTACGGATTCGTCGACCGACCCGGTGCTGCCGGAATGCTGCAGCTCGATGAGGTGCACGAGCGTGCGCTCGACGGCGGGGAGTGCCTTCTTGCCGACTGCGACCTCGAGGGCACCGGCCGGCGCCACTTCGGCGGTCTCGGCGGCGTGCTCCGCCTCGGCGACGTTGGCGGCGGCGCCGGTCGCCTCGGGTGACGGCTTGCCGCCCTTGATCGGCCCTCCGGGCACGGCGTCGTCGGGCGCCTCGCCGTTCGAGGCCGTGGTGAGTGGGCTGGTCGGCGCGGCTTCACCCGGCTGGGCGGGTTCGTCGGCAGCGAGCGGCCCCACCCCACCGACGGTGAGGATGAGGGCGAGCACGAGGGCCAGGACCGGCCCGGCGATCAGCGCGGTGCGGGAGCGCATACCCACCTGATCGGCGGGCGCGCGCGGTGGTTGACCTCAGGTGGCCGGACGGCGGCGGGCTACAGCCCGCACACCGGCCAGGGCGCGGTTCCGCGCTGGCGGAGGAGGATGGCGGCGCGCTGGTCCTGTTCGTCCTCGGTGGCGGCGGCTGGGTCGCCGGAGCCGCCGACGGCCTTCCACGTCGAGACGTCGAACTGGTACTTGCCGCGGAACTTGCCGTTGGCGGAGATGGCGCGCGGGTCACCCTTGGATTCGCACTGGGCGATCTTGTCGAGGAGGTCGCGCTCTTGTGGGGTGATGGCGGCGAGGTTCGCCGGGTAGCTCGGGATGGCGCTGGCGGTGGCACCGGCGGTGCCGGCACCGGTGGCGTCGATGGCGAGGCCGCCGGTCTGCAGGAGCGCGAACGCGTCGCGGATCTGCACGTAGGTGGTGAGGTCGATGATACCGAGCGGCTGGAGGCCGCGGAGCGTCTGGAAGCGCTTGACGACCCTGCGGGTGGCGGCGTCGTGCTTGCCGGTGGCGGTGATGCGCAGGAGGGTCTGAGCACGGCGCACCTGCACCTTGCCGACCGAGCGGCTGGTGTTGACGGACTTCGACGCGGTGGCCGAGGTGCTCGTCGTGTCGATCGCGACGCCGCCGCCGGTGGCGTGTGCCGCCGGCGCGTTGCTGAGGAAGAGGAGCGCGAGGACGGCGAGCAGGCAGGGCGCGAGAAGGCGCGAGCGTGCAGCGGTACGCGTGGTGTGCGGGGGTTGGGCGATCATGCGTTGGTCGCCTACGGGGTTAGCTGTCGGGCTCGCGCTGGGTTGCGCTACGTCAGATCTCTGACGATTCGCCCCTGGACCTGGGTGGGTCCGGTGGGTCCCCCGTCCGCCGCGGTCTTGGGGGTGTGCGGCGGTTCGGCGTCGGGTGCTTGTTCTGGGTTCGTACCCTAAACAGCTGATCGGCGTTTGGGCGTCCCCCATGAGCCTCTTGTGATCGCCCTCACAGTCCGATTTTTCCGCTCTTTGCGGGTTTTTCGGCCGTGCTTGCGGCAATTTCGCGGTCACGCCTTCAGAACCGGAAAGTGGCGCGGAGGTGGCTCGTGCCACTCCGGCGTGCCCGGCCAGACCCGGCCGCGACGCGGCCCGTGCGGCGGCGGCTCAGACTTCGTCGAGCTGCGGGAGCGAGGAGCCGAGCAGGCCGGTGTAGAGGGCCTGGGTGTGGTCGGCGATCTCGTCCCAGTCGAAGCGCCGCACGTGCTCGCGCGCCTCGTCCTTGAGGGTGGCGCGCAAGGCGTCGTCGGTGAGCGCGCGCTCCATGGCCAGGCCGAGGGCGATCGGGTCCCGCGCGGTGAATCGCAGGCCGGCCGACTCGGGGACGATCTCGCGCAGGCCGCCGGTGTCGGCGACGATGCACACGCAGCCGCTGGCCATGGCCTCGAGCGCGACGAGCCCGAACGGCTCGTAGATCGACGGGATCACGCAGAGGTCGGCGACGGCGTAGAGCGAGTGGAGCTGGAGGTCGTCGACCCAGCCGAGGAAGGTGCCGTGGTCTTCGAGGCCGAGGGCCTTGGCCTGATCCTTGAGCTCGTTCTCGTGGGTGCCGGAGCCGGCGACGACGAACCGCACGTTCCCGAGGTCTTCGATGATCCGCGGCATCGCCTCGAGCGCGAGCTGGAAGCCTTTCTCGTAGACGAGCCGGCCGGCGAGGATGACGAGCTGCTCATCGGGTGCGGCGAACTGCGCACGATAGGTGTCGAGGTCGTCGACGGGTGCGAGGTCGGCGGGATCGATGCCGTTCGGGATCACGTCGATCGACGTCGGCGGCATGTCGAAGATGTCGCTGCAGTGTTCCTGCATGTAGTGGGAGCACGCGATGACGCGCGTCGCCTCGTGCACCATCCACTTCTCGACGCCGTGGATGTGGGATTGCGGGTAGCTCTCCACCCAGCCCTGGTGGCGGCCGTGCTCGGTGGCGTGCACGGTAACGATCCACGGCGCGCCGGTGTCGGCGGCGAGGGCGCGTCCAGCGCGGGCGACGAGCCAGTCGTGGCCGTGGACGATGTCGAACGGGGCCTCGTGCTGGAGCTCGCGACCCGCCGCGATCATGTCGTCGTTCATGTGCTCGATCCAGGCGACGAACCGGTCCAGGTCTCCGGGTTTGCCGGGCTCGGGCACGCGGTGCACGGTGACGCCGTTCTGCACCGCCGTTTCGGGCAACGCGGAATCGCCGCGCGTGAGCACGTGCACCTCCACCCCGCGCCGGTCGAGCGCCTCTGCGAGCTTGCGCACGTGCCGGGCCAGGCCGCCTTCGACGATCGGCGGGTACTCCCAGGTGAGGATCAGCAGGCGCACAGGCGGGTCAACCCACGGCGAGCGCGTCGTGCGCCAAATCGGGGGCGAGGTGACGCAACCGGGGTGTCGAGGAGGGTAGCGCCCCGGCGGGCACGGTCGTCGCGCGGCGGTGCTCGGCGAAGCGCGCCCATCCGTAGCTCGACGCGCGGTCCTCGGTCACCATGAACGCCCAGTCGCTGGATTGGAGCGCGAGGAGGTCGCGCAGCGCGGCCTCCGGCAGCCCGCCCGGGCCGCGGGTGAGGAGCAGGTCGAGCTCGGCGCGGCGCAGGTCCCAGGTGATGGTGCTCACCTTCGGCGCGCTCCACGTGCGGAGGTCGCGGCCGGCGCCCCAGGTGCTCGCAGGCGGCGCGGGTGCCGTCGCGAGCTCGGTACGGGCCACGAGCTCGTCGGCGGTGACGAGCTCGACGCCGGCCTCGGCAAGGGCCTCGAGCGCTGCGGCGAGGAAGATCGGGCCTTCGTGCCACCAATGGCCGAACAGCTCGGTGTCGAAAGCCACCACGCGCGGGATGCCGTCGGCAAGGGCCTGGGCGCAGCGCTGGGCCCAGTCGGCGGCGTCGGCGCGGGCGCGGGCTGCGCCCTTCGCGGGGTCGTACGGCTCGTGCGCGTTGTTCCAGAGCGCGTGGCCCTGGTAGCTGCGGGCGTGGCTGGAGCGGTAGTCGGCGTGGGCCGGGTAGCCGTCGTGGTGCCAGACGGCGTCGATCAGCGGGCGGTCGATCGGGACGATTCGCAGGCCGTCGGGGGTCCGCCACGGCGCGCGGGCGCCGGCGGCTTCGCCCGGCTGCGCACCGGTGAGCTCGACGCACACCATCCGCACGCCCTCTTCGATCAGCGGCGCCTCGAGCTCGGGATCCCATGCGCACTCCGGCAGCCAGAAGCCGCCGTCCCACTTGCCAGCGCGGCGGCGGTGCGAGGCGGCACCGGTGCCGACTTGCAGGCGCACGCCCGCCTCCGTCGCGAGGAGCGGTAGGACGGCATGCGTGGCCGAGGAGGTCCAGAGACTGGTGCCCGCGAGGGCGCCGAGGAGGTCGCCGCCCGTCGCGTCGAGGTGGGCGATGGCGCGCTCGTACTCCAGCCACGAGTGCTCACTCGCGGCATGCTCGCCGTGCAGACCCGTCGGGATGAGCCACTGCTGGTCCTCCTCGTGCGAGGCGCGGCGGGCCTCGTCGTAGAACGCCCGGCAGCGGGCCCCGGAGGCCGGCGCCTCGTACTGGTCGGCGAGCACCGGCGTGAGCGAGATGGTGAGCGGCGCGCCTTGGCGCACGAGCTCGGTGACGGGCAGGTACGAGCTCGCGTACACCTCCCACAGCCACTCCTCGCCGAAGGGCCAGGTGCCGTAGCCCTTCACGTAGGGCATGTGCGTGTGGAGGACGATCGCGAGCGGCGCGCGCGACTTTCCGTTTCCGGCCCGGGCGGCGGTCATGCCTTGCGCAGCACCGCGATGAGGTCGAGCGACGTGGAGAGGTCGCCCTGACCGAGCCGGAAGTCGCCTGTCGAGATCGCGGGGATGAACCAATCGTAGAAGGGCTTCGTGAACCGCAGGCCCTTGTGGAGGTCGTCCCAGCGCCCGTGGCGGATCGCCAGCTCGTGGAGCCGGAGCTTGCCGGCGTGCCAGAGGCCGTGCATCTCGACGACGGGCGCCACCGAGCGGCAGAGGTCGGCGAACTCTTCCGGCTTGTACTCGTGCACGTGCCAGGGGTTGTCGGAGCGCTCGGCACCCTTCGGCGCGAGCGTGAGCACGTTGGGCGTCGAGACATACAGCGCACCGTTGTCGGGCAGTCGCGAGAAGAGTCGCTCGAGGAGCAGCTTCGGCTCCTGCACGTGCTCGATGGTCTGCAGGAAGACGATCGCGTCGCACGGCTCGTCGTACTCCTCGACGAGCTCGCGCACGAACTTCAGGTTCGGCCGCTGGTAGCGCAGACGTGCGTGCTCGAAGGCCTCGGGGTTCGCATCGACGCCCGTCACCTGCGCGGCAGCGGTCGCCATGAGGTCGGAGCCGTAGCCCTCGCCGCATGCCATGTCGACGACCCGCTTGCCCGCGAGCTGATCGGCGATCCAGCGATACACCACAAGATGGCGCTGGAACCAGTAATTCTCCTCGGGCACGTCGGGGAGGGTGCGTTCCCCGGTGAGCTCCAGGGGCGGCACGCCGTCGGGCTGGTTCTGTTGGACGATCGGAGCGGTCACCGCGCGCCAGGCTACTCCTCGGTAACCTCCCGGCGCACGATGGCTGCCCCAGACACCGCCGAAGAGATCCGCGACGTCAATACGCGCTACCACGACGGTGCCGCCGACACGTACGACGCGAAGTGGGGCATCGACTACGGCGACATCTGTCAGACGCAGGTGCTCATGAAGGCCGAGAAGGCGTTCGGCAAGCCGACGCCGCACTTCGGCAACGTGCTCGAGATCGGCGCCGGCACCGGCTACCTCTCGCTCAACCTGATGCTCGCCGGCGTGATCGACAAGCTCACGGCCACCGACATCTCGCCGGGCATGCTCGACGCACTGCGCGCCAACGCGAAGCAGCTCAAGCTCAGCAGCCGCGTGAAGACGAAGGCCGTCGATGCCGAGACGCTGCCCTTCAAGGACAACCAGTTCGACCTGGTGATGGGCCACGCGATCCTGCACCACATCCCGGATCTCGACAAGGCCTTCAGCGAGTTCCATCGCGTGCTCAAGCCGGGCGGCAAGGTGTTCTTCGCCGGCGAGCCGTCGAAGGTCGGCGACCAGATCGCCCAGTACCCGAAGCGCTTCGCGACGAAAGCCGCGCCGGCGTGGCGCGCCGCGCTGCGGATCAAGAAGGCCCCGCCGCACGGCGATGCCCCCGAGGATCAGTTCCACGGCCTCGAGCACATGGTCGACGTGCACGCGTTCGTCCCGAAGGACCTCGCCGCCCACGCCAAGGCCGGCGGCTTCGAGGATGTCGACGTGCTCGGTGAGGAACTCCTCGCGAACTGGTTCGGCTGGACCAACCGCGCCCTCGAGGCCACCGCCGATCAGTGGACGATCCCGTGGGCCTGGCGCCAGTACGCCTACCGCGGCTACCTCGCCTTCCAGCAGGTCGACCGCCGGCTGCTCGAGGGCCGCCTGCCGACCTCGATCTTCTACAACCTCATGGTCACCGCGACGAAGTAGCTGGGCGCGGCTCGCACGCACGCTGCTGCACCTGCGAGCCTCAATGGGCCAGAGGCCCACCTCCGTTCGCGGGCACACCATCGCACGCACGATCCACTGCCCAGCAACTCCGTCGAAGCGGGACTCGGGCTAGCCTTGATCGTGGATGACTGACGCGCTCCCGCTCTTCCTCCTCTCCACCTCGGCGCTTCCGGGTGAGGAGGTGCCGCTGCACGTGTTCGAGCCGCGCTACCGCGCACTGGTGGCCTACTGCGAGAGCACCGGCAGCGAGTTCGGCGTGCTGCTCGAGGACGACGAGGGCGTGCGGGAGATCGGCTGCGCCGTGGCGATCGAGGAGATCGTCGAGCGCCACGACGACGGCCGGATCGACCTGATCGCGCGCGGCACCCGGCGCTTCACGCTCGCCGGCGAGGTGACGGAGGGCGCGTACCCGTCGGCCGACGTCACGTGGCTGCACGACGAGCCGATCGACCCGCACGAGGACGACGACGAGGATGCCGAGGAGGCCATGCGCCTCTTCAACCAGCTCGCGGTGCGCGTCACGGGCGATGCGCCCGAGCTCGGCGACGACGGCCTCGCCTCGTTCCGGATCGCGAGCCGCGTGGCGTTCGGCGGCCCCGCCAAGCAGGGGCTGCTGGAGCTGCGCTCGGAGGCGCGGCGCCTCGCGCTGCTCGAGCGTCTGCTGCGCGCCGCGCTCGCCCGCCTCGAGCAAGTCGAGCTCCAGGAGGCTGCGGCGCGCTCCAACGGCAAAGTGCACTTCGACTGAGCGCTGCCGGCCGACGGGTCGGCGTCGCCCGCCGGATGGCGGGCCACGGGGCCCGTAGAACAACGGCGGCCCGGCCACCCGCAGGAAGGTGACCGGGCCGCCGCAACTCGGAGGGTTCGGAGGCCGGGCTCAGCCGCGCGGCAGGAACTCCGGCACGTCGGCGTCGAAGCCGGAGCGCTCGCTGCGCGAGGTGTTCAGCGGCGGGCGGCGCATCACGCGCGGCTCGCCGGCCGGCTCACGGTCGAGCCCGAGGCGGCTCGCGGAGCGCGGTGCGGCGGGCGGCGCGAAGCCGGTGGCGATGACCGTGATCCACACCTCCTCGCCGAGCGACGGATCGACGCTGGCGCCGAAGATGATGTTCGCGTCCGGGTGCACGGCGTCGCCGATCACCTGCGCGGCCTCGTTGATGTCCCAGAGCGACAGCATGTCGCCGCCGACGATCGACAGGAGCACCTTCTGGGCGCCGTCGATCTCGGTCTCCAGGAGCGGCGAACTCACGGCCTTCTCGGCAGCCTGGATCGCGGCGCTCTCGCCCTTGCCGACGCCGATGCCGAGGAGCGCGTTGCCCGCGTCGGTCATGATCGTCTTCACGTCGGCGAAGTCGAGGTTGACGAGGCCCGTCTTCGTGATCAGGTCGGAGACGCCCTGGACGCCTTGGCGCAGCACGTCGTCGGCCACGCGGAACGCGTCCATCATCGACGTCTTCTGATCGAGGATCTCGAGGAGGCGGTTGTTCGGCACGACGATGAGCGTGTCGACCTCGTCGACGAGCATCTCGATGCCACGACTCGCGGCCTGCGCGCGCTTCATGCCCTCGAACGCGAACGGGCGCGTGACGATGGCGACGGTGAGCGCGCCGAGCTCGCGGGCGACGCGGGCGACGACGGGCGCCGCACCGGTACCGGTGCCGCCGCCTTCGCCCACGGCGATGAACACCATGTCCGCGCCGCGGAGCTCGTCCTTGAGCACCTCGTACGTCTCGAGCGCGGCCGCACGGCCGGTATCGGGCTGTGCACCGGCACCGAGGCCACGCGTGAGCACTTCGCCGATCGGGATCGTCACATCGGCACCACTGGTCTGCAGCGACTGGATGTCGGTGTTGACCGCGATGAACTCCATCCCCGTCACACCGGCGTCGACCATGCGGTTGACGGCGTTCACGCCGCCGCCGCCGACACCGACGACCTTGATCAGGGGTTGACCGGCCAGACCGCGCGGAGCGGACTGGTTGAAGACTCGATCGTTGATGGCGGCACGCACCTCAGGTCGGCGTTGGCTGGTGAAGGTCTGCTCGGCAGCGGGCGCCCCGGGGGCGACGCGCGGCTCGGGCTGAGGGACCGGCGCGGACGGAACCTCGCGCGCCGGAGCGGGGGCATCGGATGCGCCGCGGGCCGTGCCCGAAGGCTCCTCGGTACGACGGAAGAGCTCCGCGAGCGGGCCTTCCTTCATGGTTGCGCGGGTCTGGCGCCCACGCTCGGAATGGTCAGCGGCCATGGAGCACCTCCTCGGCGAGGGCTCGGTAGGCGCCGGCCGCCGTGCCCGTGGGGTCGTACTTGAGCACCGACATGCCGCGCACTGGAGCCTCGGCGAATCGGACGGTCTTGCGGATGCGTGAGGCGAAGACCCGGTCGCCGAAGTGCTCCTCGAGCAGCTCGAGCGCCTCCTTGGCATGCAGCGTGCGGGTGTCGACGAGGGTCGGCAGGATGCCCTCGATCTCCAAGGAGGGGTTGAGATCCTCCTTGATCATCCGCACCGTGCTCTGAAGCTGGGCCAGCCCACGCATGGAGAGATACTCGCACTGCACGGGGACGATCACTTTGTTTGACGCCGTGAGCGCGTTGATCGTGAGCAGCCCGAGGCTCGGCGGCGTGTCGATGCAGATGAAGTCGTAGTCGTCGCGGATCGGGGCGATCGCCTTCGAGAGTGCCCGCTCACGGCCGATCTTCGACGAGAGCGCGATCTCGGCGCCGGCGAGGTCGATGGAGCCGACGGCGATGTCGATCTCACGCTTGTAGATCGCCTCGCGGATGTCGATCCCGTCGACGAGCACGTCGAAGATCGAGCACGGCAGATCCTCTGGATCGATGCCCTGGCTCATGGTGAGGTTGCCCTGCGGATCCATGTCGATGCAGAGCACCTTGTGACCCGACTCCGCGAGGGCGCAGGCCAGGTTGAGGGCAGTCGTGGTCTTGGCGACGCCGCCCTTCTGGTTGGCGAAGGTGATGATGGTGGCGGGGCTCACGGCGAGGTTCGAATCGTCAACGGGGACGGGGGCTCGGGGGCAGCTTTCGCCCCCGCGGCGCGAACTCCTCCTCGACCCACGTTGAACCTCGACCTCAACTTGACCCTCGCCGCCCTCCGTTCCGCGCCGAACAGACTTCTTCTGCAGCCCTGGCAACAGCAGAAGTCTGTTCGCGGCTGGGCAGGCTGTGGTAGGACGGATCCAGGCCGACACGGCGAGGAGGGTCGCGTGGAGTTCCTGAAGCAACGGGTGCGTACGTCGTTCACGAACGTCGCCGGGACGCACGACGATCCGAAGCTCTACGGCGGGCCGGCGGGTGACCTCGGCCTGTGTGGCCCGGGCACGATCTCATGGGAGATCAACCGCGACATCGCGGTGGTCGCGCTGGCCGGCACGCCCGCGATCGTCCTCGAGATCCTCCACCCGTCGGTGATCGCCGGCGTCGAAGACCTCTCGAGCTACAAGGAGGATCCCCTGCGGCGCGCCTGTACGACCCTGGGCTACGTGTTGGGGACGACCTTCGGCAACACCGAGGCCGCCACCGATCTCATCGCGCTCGTCCACCGGATCCACGGCCGCGTCACCGGCGTGCGACCCGACGGCGTGCCGTACGCCGCGACCGACCCCGAGCTGCTCGCCTGGGTGCACACCTGCATCCCGTGGATGGTGATGCGCAGCTTCGAGACCTACCGCCGGCCGCTGAGCGACGACGAACGCAACACGTACCTGGCCGAGCAGGCCGTGATCGGGCGGATGGGCGGCGCCGTCGACCTCCCGGAGACGGTCGCCGACCTCGAGGACTACGTCGCCACGATGCGCGGCAAGCTCGCGGTGACCGAGCAGACGCGCGTGTTCCTCGACTTCCTGCTCCGCCAGCCGGCCATCGCCGGACTGCCAAAGGTGCTCGACCGGCCCTTGCAGCGCCTGCTGCTCTGCACCGGGATGAGACTCGCGCCGCGCTGGGCCCAGGAGCTCACCGACCTGCGGGTCGGTGAGCCGATCCTGCGGGCGGCCGGAGCGGCGCACCTCCGCGCCCAGGCCAACCTGATCCGGTGGGCATTCGGCACGCCCGGCTGGGTCGCGATGGCCGAGGCGCGCGCCGCGGGACGGCCCGAGCCGGTGCGCGAGCCCGCGCACGCCTGACCCATCCGCCGAGCAGACTTCCTGTGTAGCTGGAACGACAGAGGAAGTCTGCTCGGTGTGATCGCCCGCGACCGGGCGTGCGTATGCTCGTTGGGCGTCGGCACCGGGTGCCGGCGCCCTCACTCGTATGGCTCCCCCGACGCTCCTCACCAGCCCACTCGTGCTGGTGACCGGAAAGGGCGGCGTCGGGCGCAGCACGGTCGCGAGCGCGGTCGCGGCGCAACTCGCAAGAGGCTCGCGCGTTGCCCTCGCGCACCCCGTGGACGCGCCTCCGGTCCACCCCACGCCGGGCGCGCCCCGAACGCTCGAGGTACGGCCGATCGACCGCGACGCCTCGCTCGATCTCTACCTCTCCGACAACCTCCCCGGCCCGCTCGCGGCCGCCCTGAAGGCGAGCCGCGCGTTCCGCCTGATCACCGCTGCGACGCCCGGGCTCGCGGAACTCATCGCGATCGGCGAACTCAAGCGGTTGCTCGAGGAGGAGGGCTTCGACCACGTCGTCTACGACGCCCCGGCAACGGGTCACCTGCTCGCCCTGCTCGATGCGCCCGGCCGGTTCGAGCGTGCGGCGGCGGCCGGACCGATCGCGCGGCGCGCGCACGAGTTCGGCACCTGGATCGCCGACCCGGCCGTCACGGGCATGGTGCTCGTGACGACGGGCGACGCACTCGCCGTCGGTGAAGCGCTCGACCTCATCGACGCGCTCGAGGCGCGGCTCCGCAAGGTGCCTGAGGTGGTCGTCGCCAATCGCCTTGCTCCGCCGGCGCCGAGCCCTGGCGAGCTCGAAGCCCTCGCCGGCGTCGAAGGCGTCCCGCCGGCCGCGGTCGCCGCGATCGAGCGCTTGGCGGCACGCGCGCGCAGCGAGCGAGCGCAGCTCGGCAAGCTCACGCGCCGCGTCGGCACCCAGCCGGTGCAGAGCCACGAGCAGCCCGATGCCCCGGTGGTGGCGGCGACGCAGGCGCTGGCGACGATCGCGGAGCGCGTGCGATGAGCGGCGTGTGGCCCGCGCTGCAGCGCGCCGACGTGATCGTGGCGGCGGGCGCCGGCGGCGTCGGCAAGACCACCGTGTCGGCGGCGCTCGGGCTCGCGCTGGCGCGCGAGGGCCGGCGCGTGCTCGTGCTGACGGTCGACCCGGCGCGCCGCCTCGCCGATGCTCTCGGCCACGACCTCGGCCCCGATCCGTCCGTCGTGCGCCTCCCCCGCGAACCTGAACTCCACGCCGCGATGCTTGACGCCCCGGCGAGCTTCCGGCGGGTGGTCCAGCGGCTGCCGGTGCGCGACAGCGACCGCCGCCGGCTGCTGGGAAGCCGCATCACCAAGGAGCTCACCGGCGGCGACGCGGGCATGCAGGAGCTCATGGCGATCGTCGAGCTCGAGCGCTTCTGCGAGGACGACGCCTACGACGCGATCGTCCTCGACACCCCACCCGCGCTCCACGCCCTCGAGCTGCTCGACGGCCCGGAGCGAATCGTCGGTC
The DNA here is from genome assembly GCA_017744415.1 of Solirubrobacteraceae bacterium. Taxonomy (GTDB): domain Bacteria; phylum Actinomycetota; class Thermoleophilia; order Solirubrobacterales; family Solirubrobacteraceae; genus JAGIBJ01. The sequence continues at coordinate 61,065 of JAGIBJ010000073.1, read as the reverse complement.
TCCTCGCCGGCCGCACCGTGCGCACCGTCGGCCTCGCGAGCGGGCTCGCCGGTCGGTTCAGCCGGCTCCCCGGCCCGGGCCGGGCTCTCGGCAAGCTCTGGGGGGCCGACCTGCTTTCCGAGATCGCGACGTTCCTCGATGCCGCACGGCCGTTCGGCGAGGCGCTCTCCGGACACCTCGACCATGCGCAGCAGCTGCTGCGCTCCGAGCGTGCCGCGTTCGTGCTCGTCACCGCCCCGGCGGAGGTGCCCGGCGCCACCGCCGCCGACCTCGCCGCCGAGCTGCGCCGGCGCGGCCACCCGATCGCCGGGACGATCGTCAATCGCCACCGCGCACCGCTCGACGCCGGACTCGACGCGGACGCGCTCGGCGAGGTGGCCGATCACCTCTCAGCCGCTGGGCTTCCCTCGGCCGCGCGACTCGCCACGCACCTCGCCGCCGTCGCCGAGCACGAGCAGGCCATGCTCACAGCCGCCGCCCTCCCCGCGCCGTCGGCCCACCTCGCCGAGCGCCCGGCCCAGGAGCGCCCGGAGCAGGTGCTCAGCGCGCTGGCGTCAGCCCTCGCGGGCTGAGTCGTCGCTCGGCCGCTCGGCGCGCGGCTCAGCGGATGACGCCAGGGCCCTCGGTGAACGAGCGCACGAACGCGTCCTCGAAGCGTTCACCGCTCGGCAGCACCTCGCGGTCGCTCGGCACCTGAACGCGGCGCGCCTCCATGCGGGCCGCCGCGATCTGGCCCGGCGCGGGCTGCGCAGGGCGGAAGGTCGGTGGGGGCGGCGCGACCGCGAGGGGAGCGTCGGCGGCGTCGGCGAGCGGCGCATCAGCCGACGCGTTCGACTCCGGTACATCGATCGTGAGCTGCGCTTCGTCGTCGACCTCGATGCGGGCGTCGAGCACGTCAACGACGGCATCCTCGCCCTCGAACGGGTCGAACTCGACCGTCAGCTCGGAGACGTCCGTGTCGGGGGCATCGCCAGCGGCCGCGGCGGCCCAGTCGGCGACGGCCTCGAGCGGGCCGTGCTCCTCGTCGTCGATGAACGCCTCGAAGAGTTCCACATCGACGTCGTCCCCATCGGCGATCGCAATCGGCTCGGGGCTCGCCTCGGGCTCGGGCTCGGCCACCGCAACGGGCGTGGGCTCCGGCGCAACGGTGGGGGCCTGCGCTGCCGGGACCGCCTCGGCGACGATCGGCTTCTCGACGACCCGCACCCGATCGGCAGCGGGCTTCGGCGGCACCGTCGGCGGCTGCGGCACGCCCGAGCGATGACGATCGGCGACGCTCGCGAGATCGACCGGGAGGTGGCCGCAGGCGATGTCACGCAGGAGCGCGCGGAGGTGACCGCGGAGCTCGACGGCGACGTCGCGCACCTGCGTCGGCTCGACGGCCGAACCCTGCATCAGCGCCACTTCGACGGCCTCGGCCATCTGGGTGCGGTCGCGGAGGGCGTCCCAGTGCTCGGGGCGCGCGCAGAGCGCGGCGAGGCGGTCGCCGAGCAGCCCGGATCCGAGGTGGTCGGCCTCCAGCAGCGCACGGAGCGCGAGGAGCGTGTCGGTGAGAGCTTCGGCGTGGTCGGCCCGCTCGCAGGCGAGCTCGAAGCGGCGCAGCGCCCACGTCGACGGGCCGGTGAGGCGACCGGCGCGGGCGACGAGGTCGCAGAAGCCGCGGACCGCGTCATGGTGCGACGCGCCGAGGTGGAGCGTGCCGCTGGCGCGTGCGCAAGTACCGATGAAGGGGTGGCTGGCCCAGCCGCCGCCGCGCACGCGCGCCCAGGCCACCGGTGCCAGCGCCGGCGCGGCGACGTCGTAGAGGCGCAGGGCCGTGAGGAGCGCGCGCAGGCGCGGGCGGGCGAGCGCGAGGCCCGAGACCCCGCCCTCGTCGGCGAGCACGTCGACCACGGCGAGCGTGCCCGGGCGGCCGCGGACGGGCGAGCGGGCGTCGCGAGGAAGATCGGCGATGGTGTCGTCGCGGACGAGCGCGAGGCCGTGCTCGAGCTCAAGGCGCTCGGCCTCCAGACGCACGCCGAGCAGCGGCACGATGATCGTCGCCTCCTCGCGGCCGCCCATCACGCAGCGCGCGAGCTCGGCCGTCGCAGCAGCGGTGCGGCCGGGCGTGTGGAGGAAGTCGCCGGTGTCGGCGTGCATGCTCGCGAGGAGCACCCGCAGGACGAGGTCGGCACGGTCGCGCGGGTCGATCGGCACGTGGCGCTCGCCGTGGCTGAGGAGGTAGTCGCCGAGGCCGTCGAAGCCGGCGAGCACGTTCACTGCCGAGGGCCAGGCGGCGAGCTGGCGCAGCACGTCGACGTGCTCCTCGACGAAGTCGCGGGTGCGCGGCTTGTAGCTGAACATCGGCGCGCCGCCGGCCGATGGCGTCTCGACGAGATCGAACGGAACGGGCGCGCCCTCGGCAGCGCGCTTGGCGAGCTGCTGCGAGCCTGCGGTGGCAATCGCGTCGACGACTGCGTGAAGGTGACCCCCTGGCATGTCGCTCGTGTTCGCCACGCGGTAACTATTCCCTGCGAAACGGCGGAATCAAGATCCCGGTGTAGTGCGGGGGACGGCCACTTTCGGTCAATCCCGCAAACTGCGGCTTTTCGCCAGGACTGCGGTCAGCTCGAAAGCGACGAGCACGCGGACGACTTGGCACCCAGCGCCTTCGCGACGGACGCCCCGTTGAGCCGCGCGGCCTCCTGCAGCGTCGGCACGACGGCGGCCGCGGCGTGTTCCTCGGCGGTGTGATCGGCGTGCTCGCCGGTGTCCTCCGCCTCCGCCTCGTGGTCGTGCGTGGCGCCGGGGAGCGCGTCGGCCCAGAGCGGATCTCCGAGGACCGCCCCACCTCGCTCAGCGATGGTCTTGGCGAGCGCCGAGCCGTGCGGTGCGATCGGGAAGAGCGCGGCGACGTGTTTGGCCCGCATCAGGTCTTCGAGCTCGGCGACACGCTGCGCCGACGGCGCCGCCTCCGGGTCGGCACCCGGCGAGATCGTGCCGACCACGGTCAAGCCGTAACGCTCGGCGTAGGCGCCCGCGGCGTCATGGTCCGTCACGATGCCGCGCCCTGCGTCCGGGACAGTGGCCAGGCAGGTCTTCGTCTGCTGGTCGATCGCGGCGAGATCGACCTGCAGTTCGCGCAGCGCCGTCGCCCGGGCCGCCTGGCCGTCGGGATCGAGGCGGTTGAGCGCGTTCGCGATGGTGCCCGCGGCCTTCGATGCGAACGCCGGATCCATCCACCAGTGGCGCTGGCTCCCCGGCAGCCCCTTGGCGGCGTCGACCTGCTCCCCGTCCACCTGCTTCAGCGCCTCGGCGGCCCACGTGTCGTTGTCGCGGCCGGGCCGCACGATCAGCTGAGCCTCGCGCAGCGAGCGCACCTGGCTCGGCCGCAGCTCGACCTCGTGCAGATCGGCGGTCGGCGGCACCACCGTCTCCACACGCACGCCCTTGCCGGCGAGGGCCTGGAGCAGGCTGTCCATCTGCGGTGCGGTTGCCACAGCCACCGGGCGACCATCGTCGGCTCCCTCTCCACCACCGCAGCCGGCCAAAACGATGCCGGCGGAGATGGCGAGGACCAGCGGGACGACAGGGCGGACGGGGCGGGAGCGGGCGAACAGCGGCACGCAGCGCAGCTTAGCGCGAACGATTCGCATTTGCTCACTGGTGACCGCCGCACCGTTGACTCGGATGCGGAAGGCTCATCGCTCAACGGCGCCCCTGATTTCTGATCGTTCCATGCCATCAGATCGATCGCTGGTGGATACGCGCGATTACTGGGTGCGCGCATGACTCTGCCTGCAGATCGGTGGGGCCGGATGCGCCTTCATCCTCAAATCGCTTCTGGGCCTCGTCGATCCATCGTTAGGCGGCGCCGCGCCGTCACGATCTCCCGGAACGGAACGATGTTGTCCCACTCATCCCACCGCGCTCTCCTCGGGCTCGTCGGCTGCTCGCTGACGTGCCTGGCAGCCCCGACCACCGCAGCCGCCGCGACGACCACGGCCAGCGAAACGGTCACCGGCGGGGCTCTGACGTTCATCAACTCGTCGCCGACCGCCGTCAGCTTCCCGACGGTCGCGCTCAACGGCTCCGACCAGACCGTGTCGCAGACGCAGACCCTCGACATCAGCGACGCCCGCGGCACGGGCGCCGGCTGGAACGTCACGGCCACCTCGACGTCGCTCAACAACGGCTCGGTCAGCTTGCCCAACACGGCGACGACCATGACCACGGCTCCGTCGGTCGCCTGCGACGCGGGCATCACGTGCGTCACACCGACGAACTCGATCACCTACCCGTACACACTGCCCGCCGCGGGCACCGCACCGCTGGCGACGAAGATGTACAACGCGGCGACCAGCACGGGCACCGGCGCGCTGACGGTCACGCCGACGTGGCGGCTGCTCGTGCCGGCGTCCGCGGCGGTGGGCACCTACACGTCCACGTGGACCCTGAGCCTCGTCAGCGGGCCGTGATGCTGGTTCGCGCACGGGTTGCCGCCGCACTCCTCTTCGTCGCAGCGCTCCTGGCAGCGCCGGCGGCGCACGCCAAGGACGAGGAGCCGGGCGCGTTCTCGGCTCGGCCGTCGGAGGCCGCGCCGCAAGACAAGCGCGGCACGTTCTTCCGGTTGCACGTCGAGCGGGGCACGGACCGTCGCCAGTCGATCGTGATCGAGAACCTCTCCAAGCGCAGCAAGCAGCTGCTGATCGATGCGGTCGACGGTCGCACGGGCACGACGTCCGGCTCGGTGTACGCCAATCGACAGGACCCGCTGAGCAAGGCCGGTTCCTGGATCAAGCTTCCGGTCAAGAGCCTCGACCTTCCTGCAGGTCGGACGATGCGTATCCCGTTCTCCCTGAGCATCCCGTCCGATGCCGCCCCCGGCGATCACCTCGCCGGCATCGCGATCCAGGATCGCCACCGCACCCACAGCGGCTCGCGCGTGGCGATCACCCAGATCATCCGCGTCGTCGTCGGCGTGCAGATCATCGTCGACGGCCCGACCGAAAAAGCACTCTCGCTCGGGAAGGTCGCGCTGCAGGCGCTCCCCGGCACGAAGGTTCCCTCGGTCGTCGTGCACCTCGAGAACACCGGCGGCGAGCTCTGCAAGCCGACGCTCGACGTGACGCTGGCGGGTTCTCAGCAGGAGCAACAGTTCGTGACGCGCAAGCTCGACACCGTGCTTCCGGGCGATGCGATCGACTTCCCGCTGCCTTGGCCCAACGCCCTCAAGGCCGGAACCTACGACGTCGGCGTGCAAGCGAAGGGATGCGGGAAGACCGAGGCGGCCCAAACATCGGCAGAGCTCGGCACCACGCTCGTCGGCACCCCGGACGACCCCGAGCCGGCAGCGCCGGTCGTCGTCAAGTCGGCATCTGTCCCGTGGCTGGCGGTGACGGGCCTGGTCGCCCTGGCAGCGGTGCTCAGCGCCGCATCGATGGCGTTCGTGCTGCGGCGTCGCCGCCCCGGAACGTGACGCCGATGCCGCGCGCGGCGCTGAACTCCGGCCGGCGACGGCTTGCACTCGTGGCGCTCGCGGCGCTCGCCGCCGGCCTCTGGCTGGCCGGCTCCGCGATGGCGGCATGCACGAGCGGGGGACTGGGACTCACCGCGCCGACGGCGCTCGCCTTCCCCGACACCACGCTCACCGGTGCCAATCAGACCGTGACCTCGACGCTGGCGCTCACCGGTGACGACCAGTCGGGCACCGGTACCGGGTGGCGACTCACCGGCACGTCCACCACGCTGACGGCGGGCGCCTTCACCCTGCCGACGACCGCCACCACGGTCACCGGGGCCACCCGGACGGCCGGCGCCGGCAACTGCAGCCTTCCGGCCAACTCGGTCACCTACCCCGTCACCCTGCCGGCGGCGGCCACGGCGCCGACCGCTGCCAAGATCTTCAGCGCGGCCGCGGGCGCCTACAGCGGGACGGGCGCGATCAACATCTCGCTCTCCCTGGCCATCGCCGTTCCCGCGAACGCCCGCGCCGGCACGTACAGCTCCACCTGGACCCTTTCGCTGGTGAGCGGGCCATGAGGGCGCCGACGTTCGCGCGCAGCGTGGTGCTGTCGGTCGTCACCCTCTTCGCCCTCGCGCTACCGAGCGCCGCGCAGGCCGGGTGGTCGGGGCAGACCTCCACCTTGACCGCGGTGATCATCACCTCGACCTCCTGTCCGACCAGCACGACGTGCGTGCAGATCAACACCTCCGGCAAGGTGCAGTACACGACGAACGGGGGCACGACCTGGACGGCATCCCCCGCGGCGGGCTTGGCTGGCACCACCTACGGCATGGATTGCCCTTCGACGACCCTGTGCTTCGCCACGGCCGTGAGCGGGAACATCTACAAGTCGACCGACCTCGGCGTGAGCTGGACGACCGTATCGACGGGCACCCCTGCCCTCTACGGGATCGCGTGTCCGTCGACGAGCATCTGCTACGCGGTCGCCGGGACGGGCGCGGTGCGAAAGACGACCGACGGTGGGTCCACCTGGCCGGTCGGAAGCACACAGACCGCCGGCGCCGGGATGTTCAGCGTCTCGTGCCCGTCGACGACGATCTGTTACGGGATTACCGCTGCCGGCGCGATCTACAAGAAGCAGGCGGCCAACGACACGTGGTCCCAGGTCGCGACGGCAGCACAGATCTCCGACGTCATCTCGCCGTACACGCAGACGCTGTCGTGTCCCTCGCTGCTCGTCTGCTACGTCGGCGGCACCGACGGCACCATCGCCAAGACGAGCAACGGGGGCTCGAGCTGGAGCAACCTCACGAGCGGCACCACCCCGGACATCTACGCCCTCAGCTGCTCGAGCGACACGCGCTGCATCGCCGTCGGGGTCGCCGGCCAGAGCAGCTTCACCGACGACGGCGGCGCATCGTGGGCGACCGCGGCGACGGGCTCGGCCGCCGCCATGTATTCGCTCACTTGGGCTGGCACGGGTGCTGCCTACGCCGGTGACGCGGTCGGCAAGCCCTATCTCTATGCCGCACCGCAGCCGCCTGACGCAAGCCTCGATGTCGACGCCGCGCTGCTCCCCGGGAGCCTGTCGTTCATCGACGCAACCCCGGGCAACCTGACGTTCCCGAGCACCGCCCTCACCAACGCCGATCAGACCGTCACAGCGGCGCAGCCGATCACCGTCGCCGACGCCACCGGATCGGGGAGCGGCTGGTCGATCTCGGTGACGTCGACGACCCTGACGAACGGCTCCCGCACGCTGTCGAACAACGCGACGACGATCCTTGCCGCCCCGACCATTGCCTGCAAGGCATCCACCACCTGCACCACCGCGGTCAACTCCGTCACCTACCCGTTCACCCTGCCAGCGGGGGCGAGCGCTCCCACGGCGCAAAAGGTCTACAACGCCGCGGTCAACACGGGCCTCGGTGCACAGACGGTGACGCCGACGTGGCGGCTGGCGGTGCCCGCCACCACGTATACGGGCACCTACACCTCGACGTGGACCTTCAGCCTGACCTCCGGCCCGTGATCGGCACGGATGGCGCGCTCGTGGCCTGCGCACGGGCGAGGTCCGGGCTGCGACGTCCGGCGCTCAGGCAAACGCGTTGCCGGGCCTCGGAGGCGGCGAGATCCTCCTCCAGCCGCTGCGCTGCAGGCGAGCCGTGGGCTCGCCCGAGTTCGGGTTCGCACGTACCTGCGCCAACGCCACCGTGAGGGCGTGGTTGCCGAGATCGAGGGCGCGGGCTGCCGCGTCGGCATCGATGGCGAGGTCGTCGCGCCGCACCATCTGCGTGATGACGCCGGCCCACGCGCCCCACAGGAACAGCAGCGCGTCGGCGACACGCCCCGGGGGGATCTCCCCGGTGTCCATGGCTTGTCTCAGGTCCGCCGCGACGCTGATGACCATCTCACGCGTCCTGGCCGTGACCGCGGCGTCAAAGCGATCGGAACCCGGGGCGCCGGCTCGCAACGCGCGCGCAGCGAAGAAGCGGGTCGCCACCGGGAACTCGACGGCGACACGGAAGTACGCGGCGCCCGCACCCCGTACTCGGGCCATCGGTGACGGGTCGCGTCGCGCGTCGCTGAGGTACTCCTCCGCTCGCGACAACGCCTCGTCGACCATGGCTTCCTCGAGCTCGCGCTTGCCGCCGAAGTAGCGGTACACCGACCCTGCGGACACTCCGGCGCCGGCCGCGATCTGCTCGATGGTCGTCGATGCTTCGCCCTGCGACAGGTAGAGCCCGGCGGCCGCATCGATGATCCTCGCCCGCGTGTCCCGGCGCGGGCCGCGGCCGTCCTCACCGGTGGGGCTCATCCGGCACCACGCAATGGACGCACATGGCCGCGCGGAGACGAGCCCGGCGCGAGCGACTGTTGGGGGAACCGCATTGAAAAGGCATCCTTTCAGATTGCGCGGTCACCACGAAATCGTTCGATAGATAAGTTGAGGGCGTGGCGCCAGGTCCCGAACAAACGAGCACGCGGCGCTACGGCGGCCTCACCGCCTCGGAGCGCGACCTCGAGCGCCGGCGACGCCTGCTCAACGCAGGGCTCGATGCGTTCGGCACGGTGGGGTACGCGGCGACCTCCGTGGATGCACTCTGCGCCGCCGCGGGTGTCTCGACGCGCAACTTCTACGACCACTTCTCGGGCCGCGAAAGCCTGCTCATCGCGGTCTTCGACGACGGCGTCGCGCAAGCCCGCGACGCCACGCTCGAAGCACTCGGCGCGTTGCCGCCCGACGCGAGCGTCCGTGAGCGGACGCATGCGGGTTTGACGGCATTCGCCGAGCGCATGCTGGGCGACGAACGTCAGGCCCGGATCAACTTCGTCGAGGTCGTCGGCGCGAGTCGCACCGTCGAAGAGCATCGGCGCACCGCGATTCGCAGCTTCGCCGAGATCTTCTTCCATTTCGCCGAGCTGCTCGCGAGCGAGGGTGTGATCACTGCCCGCCCGCGTCACTTCTTCAAGGTCGGCTCCATCGCGCTCGTGGGTGCCGTCGTCGAGGCCCTGCTGGAATGGATGACGCAGGAGGAGCATGAGCGCGTGCCGCTCGCCGAGGTGATCGAGGTGCTCGTCGAGCTGGTCGGCGTGCTCTCCGGGGAGCCCGCCTGATCGGATCCGCGTCGCCCGCGGCGTGCGTTCGCCGTGAGGGGAGGCGTGCGACCCGCCGGGGTGGTCAGTCGGTCGTCGGCCGCGCGGCGTGGAGCACGATGTCGTGCCCCGTGAGTTCGACGCCGAGCCTCTCCGCCAACGCGTGGATGGCGGCCTCGAGGTCGTCGTCGTGGAACGGCCGGATCTCGCCGCCCGGGAAGAGGACGTGGTGGTGGTGCTCGCCACCGGGCATCGCGCGTTCGTAGCGGGCGGTGCCGTCGCCGGCGTCGAGGCGGGTGACCAGGCGCAGCGCGTGGAGCGTGTCGAGGGCGCGGTAGACGGTCGCGAGGTTGCCGCCGGGCCCGCCCTTGCGGGTGACGCGATCGAGCACCTCCTGGGCGGTGAGCACGCATTCCTCGCCGGAGAGCACCTCGATCACGGCCGCGCGGCCGCCGCCGGCGCGCAGGCCCGCGTCGCGGACGGTTTGCTGCGCGTGGCGCTTCCACCGACGCCCCGCACCGGGCGTCTCCGCGTGATGGTGGTGGGCGTGCACCCCCGAGGCGGGTGTCATGCCGCGACGGGCTTCGCGCACTGCCACTCCTCGCCGAACGCCTGCATGGCGGCGACGATGGGGAGCAGCGCGACGCCCATGGCCGTCAGCTCGTAGGGCGCGGAAGTGCCGCGGGGCGCGAGACCACGCTGCACGATGCCGGCGACCTCGAGGCCGCGCAGGCGCGCGGTGAGCGTGCGCGGGGAGATGCCGGGGATCGCCCGCTCGAGGTCGCAGAAGCCCAGCGGGGCACGCCCGAGCTGCTGCAGCAACTGCGGGGTCCACTTGGTCGCGATGACCTCCGCCGTGCGGGCGACGTGATCGAACTCCTCCACCCCATGCATGGTACCGGCGCGTGCGGAGCCGGTCGACGAGGCTCTCGCGCACGCGTCGCCCCGGCGAGGAGCGCACCGACCGTTTTCCGCGAGCGGCCGCTGGGCGTTGCACGTAGCCTGCCGCCCATGGCGACGAGCGTTCCGCCCACGCCGGCTACGGCTGCTCCACCGGCTGCGTCTGCGCCGCCTCCGTGGATGCCGCTCGCCGCGGTCGGCGTGACGCTGGTGCTGTGGGCATCGGCCTTCGTCGCGATCCGCCATCTCGGTGAGGACTTCAGCGCCGGTGCCTTGTCACTCGGCCGCCTCGGCGTCGGCGCCGTGGCGCTGGCGCTGCTCGCCGTGCCACGCGGCGTGGCCAGGCCCACCGGCCCGCAGTGGCGGTCGATCATCTCGATCGGGGTGCTTTGGTACGCGATCTACATGGTCGCGCTCAACGAGGGCGAGCAGCGGATCGACGCCGGTACGGCGTCGCTGCTGATCCAGGTGTCACCGGTGCTCATCGCCGTGCTCGCGGCCGTGCTCCTCGATGAGCCGTTCACCCGCGGGCTCGGCCTCGGGCTGGCGCTGGCCTTCGCGGGCGTCGCGATCATCGCCCTCGCCGACGCACCCGGCGGCAGCCACGACGCGCTGGGGGTCGGGCTCTGTCTGGTCTCGGCGGTCGCCTACGCGATCGCGCTGGTCATTCAGAAGCCGCTGGCGGGGGTGATTCCGGCGCTCCAGGTCACCTGGCTCGCGTGTACGGCTGGGGCGGTCGTCTGCCTGCCGTTTCTGCCCCAGCTCATCGATGAGCTCGCCGACGCCCCGACGTCGTCGATCGTGTGGCTCGCCTACCTCGGCGTGTTCCCGACGGCGATCGCGTTCACGACCTACGGCTACGCGCTCCAGCACATGAGCGTCTCGAGTCTCGGCGTGACGACGTACCTCGTCCCGCCGCTCACGATCCTGATGAGCCTCGTGCTGCTCGGCGAGGTACCGCCGGCGATCGCCTACGCGGGCGGAGCGCTGGCGCTGCTGGGTGTGGCCGTGGCGCGGCGTGCCGCGCGCCGCAGTTGAGGTGCCGCGGACGTGCGTGTCGCGTGGATGAGCTGGATTCCCGGTGGGCCAATAGGGCAGCCACCGTGAGGATCGGCGGGAGATTCCGATCGCCGCGCGGCGCGTGCAGGCGCGGTGCCTTACGCCCCCGGGGGCGGGGCTTGCGAGGGCACGGGCACCTCGCCGCCGTAGGTGGGCGCGGTGCCGTAGGCACCGGCCGCTTCGGCCCCGGGCTGGGCGTAGGCCCCGGCCGGATAGGCCGCTGCGGCGGCGGTCGGATGGTGTGCGGCGTAGTGCTGCGCCGACTGGCCGTGGGCGACTGGGACCGCGGCGGCGGGTGCGGCAGCGGCGGCATGGGCCGCGGCCGCCGCGGCAGCCTGCTGTTGCGCGTAGGCCGCGGCGTGCGGGTCTTCGGCGGGCGCGGCGGCGTAGGCGGCGGTCGCCGAGGTGGCAGCCGCGTAGGCGGCAGGGTCGGTGACGGCGGCGTAGGCGGCGTGGGCGTCGTCGGTGACGGCGGGGTCGATGGCGTAGGCGGTGGTGGCCTGCTCGGCGCCGTAGGCGTTGGCGTCGGCGCCCTCGGGCGTCATGGCGTAGGCAGCGAGGCGGTCGTCGTTCGTCGGCGCGGGCGGTGCCGCTGGCTGGCCGTTGGCGCCGCCTCCCTGCGGGATCTCGCCGGATGCTGCCGCAGCGTCGTCGACGTCCTGCATCGAGGTGCCCTTGCGGCCGTTGGCCTGGAGGAGCAGCTTGAGGTCGTGCGGGGTGGTCGAGGCCTGCATGGCGGCGTCGACGTCGATGCGGCCGGCGGCGAGGTGCGTGTAGAGCGCCTGGTCGAAGGTCTGCATGCCGTAGTAGGAGCCCTCTTCGATGATCTCGCCAAGCCGACCGGTCTGGTCGGGGTCCATGATCATGTCGCGCACGCGGCCGGTCATGCGGAGCACTTCGCAGACGGCGACGCGGCCGCCGTTCTTGCTCTTCACCAGGCGCTGGGAGATGATGCCCTTGAGCGTGCCGGCGATCATCGCGCGCACCTGCTGCTGCTGGTGCGGCGGGAAGAAGTCGATGATGCGGTTGATCGTCTCGGTGGCGTCCACGGTGTGGAGCGTGGAGAACACGAGGTGGCCGGTCTCGGCGGCGGAGAGGGCGGTATGCACCGTCTCGGTGTCGCGCATCTCGCCGACGAGGATCACGTCCGGGTCCTGGCGCAGCACGCGCCGCAGGGCCTGGCCGAAGCTCTTGGTGTCGAGGCCGACCTCGCGCTGGTTGAGCACCGACTTCTTGTCCTGGTGCACGAACTCGATCGGATCCTCGATCGTGATGACGTGCTTCGCCATCTCCTCGTTGATGTGGTTGATCATCGCCGCGAGGGTCGTCGACTTGCCGGAGCCCGTGGTGCCGGTGACGAGCACGATGCCGCGCTCCTCCTCGGCCAGCTCGCGGATCACTTCGGGCAGCGACAGCTTGGCGAGAGGCTGGATCTCCTCGGGGATCGCGCGGGCGACGATCGAGATGCAGCCGCGCTGCATGAAGATGTTGAAGCGGTACCGGCCGATGCCTTCGATGTGGTACGAGAAGTCGACTTCGTGCTCGTCGGCGAACTCCTCGTACTTGGCCGGGTCGACGATCACTCGACGAGCGGCGCCACGGGTGTCGTCGTTCGTGAGCGGAGCCGCGCCCTCGAACGGGGTGAGCTCGCCGTGCAGGCGCATCATCGGCGGGAGCCCCACCTTGAGGTGGAGGTCGGAGCCGCCGGACTCCACGAGCGCGCGGAGGGCCTGCTCGATGTTGAAACCGTCGTGCTCTGCCATCTCCCCAGGGAATCGGCACCCGCCGCAGTCGGCTTGAGGCCGGTATGAGTGCCTTCTGGACCACTAGCGCACCCGGTTCGGGGGACATCTGGCGCAGGGGCGGCCGGCTTCGCCGACCAAGGCAATGTTCGATCACGGTGCCACCGCAAGCTCCAACATCCCCCAGCCGACAGAGCCGAGCGATGGTGGAGGTTGAGCGTGGGCGGGTCCACGTCATGCGCGGCGGTTCGGGATGATTCGGGCGTGGCAGCGAGCACGGTGATCCGGATCGACGCGGTCGACGATCCGCGGCTGCGGGATTACACGTCGCTCACCGACGTGAACTTGCGCCGCACGCTCGAGCCGGCCGAGGGGCTCTTCATGGCGGAGAGTTCGAAGGTGATCCGCCGGGCGCTCGCCGCGGGCCACCGCATGCGTTCGATGCTCGTCGCGCCGAAGTACGTCGACGACCTCGCCGACGTGCTCGCCATCGCGGCCGAGCACGAGGCGCCCGTGTTCGTCGGCGAGGAGCCCGTGCTCGAGGCCATCACGGGCTTCCATCTGCACCGCGGCGCGCTCGCGGCGATGCACCGCCCCGCGTTGCCGCCCGTCGCCGACGTGATCGCCGGGTGCACGCGCATCGCCGTGCTCGAGGATCTCGTCGACCACACCAATGTCGGCGCGGTGTTTCGCTCTGCCGCCGCGCTGGGCGTCGAGGCGCTCCTGATCACTCCCGACTGCGCAGATCCGCTCTACCGCCGAGCCGTGCGCGTCTCGATGGGCACCGTGTTCGCGGTTCCGTGGACGCGCACCGGGCCTTGGCCCGCAGCCATCGACGAGCTCCACGAGCTCGGGTTCGAGGTCGCCGCACTCGGCCTCACCGACGACTCCATCGACCTCGACGACCTCGTCGCCTCCCCGCCAGCGCGGCTCTGCTGGGTGCTCGGCACCGAGGGCGATGGCCTGCGCCCCCGCACGATGGTCAGCGCCGACCACACGGTGCGGATCCCGATGGCCGGCGGCGTCGACTCGCTGAACGTCGCGGCAGCCGGCGCCGTCGCCTTCTGGGCGACCCGCCCGCGCTGAGCCTGCGACCACCGGCGCCGAACAGTCTTCCTCTGTAGTCAGGGCTGCAGAGGAAGACTGTTCGGCGGGGAGGCCGGCTCAACTACGCGGCGGAGCGCGCCGACTCATAGGCCGTGACTGCCTTCCCGCCGCCGATGCAAGCACCGACGCTCGAGCCGAGGTCTTCGGCGGGGTTCGCGTCCCGATCGAGAACCTCCGGATGCAGGAGGGCTTCTTCGACCTGCTGGTGAACCATGAGGGCCGGTGTCTGCTTCGCCTACGCGACCGCATGTGGGAGAACGGCGACTTGGATCGCGCCTGGGCCCATGCCGGCCTTGGCATCCAATACGTGCCGCAAGCGATGAGCCTCAAGCAGCTCGAAGACTGGATCCCGGGATCGACCAGGCTGTGGGAACGACGCCCGCTCGCCTTCAGCACGGCCGTCGGAACCGCGGTCTTCGTGATCGCAATGGTCGCGATCATCGCCGCCGTGATGCTCTCGCCCACCGCTCCGTAGTCCAAAGACCGGTTCGCCACGCCGGCACGCGCAGTCACGCGCAGGCCTGGTGCAGCGAGCCGTCAGGCGAGCGAGCGCCAGGCCCCCGAACGGCCCCACGAGGCCCAGCACCTGAGCGAGCCGCCGGACCGGCACGAGCAGCGCCACCACCGAGCGCCGCGTCCTTCGGGGCGCCCGTTCAACCCGTCACCAGCGCCAACGACGGCACCAGCGAGCGGGGCCGGGTGGGGTCTGCGAAGCGAGCAGGGGAGGCGCCTCAGCGACGCGAGCCGCCAGGCGAGCCAAAGCGAGCCGCCGGACTAGTCGAAGCAGGCCCCACCCGGCCCCGCGGCAACTCAAGCCCAAGGCCGGCCGGCCCGCTGAAACTCGAGCCCACGGCCGCGCCCCAAGAACGACAAAGGGCGCCCCGAAGGACGCCCTCTGACAAACCGACTGGCGGTAAACGCGCCGGTCAGACGAGCTCGATGAAGACCATCTCGGTCGAGTCGCTCTTGCGAGGACCAAGCTTCATGATGCGCGTGTAGCCACCCTCGCGCGCGGCGTAGCGCGGCGCGATGTCCTGGAACAGCTTGCCGACGATGAACTCGTCGTGGCCGAGCTTGCTCAGGGCCTGACGGCGCGCGTGGAGCGTGTCGTCCTTGGCGAGGGTGATCAGCTTCTCGACTTCCGGCTTGACGGCCTTGGCCTTCGAGACGGTGGTCTTGATGCGACCGTGCTCGATGATCTCCTTGGAGAGATTCTGGAGCAGCGCCTTGCGGTGGGCGGTGTCGCGGCTGAGCTTGTGGCGGGTTTTCTGGTGACGCATGGTCGGTGGCTCCGAACGAGGAGTTGGTTAGTCCTCGCGAAGCGAGAGTCCGCGGGCCTCGAGGGTCTCGATGACCTCGTCGATGGACTTACGCCCGAAGTTCGGGATCGCGGAGAGCTCGCTCTCGGACTTGGTGATGAGGTCGCCGATGGTCTGGATGCCGGCGCGCTTGAGGCAGTTGTACGAACGGACGCCGAGGTCGAGCTCCTCGATGAGGATGTCGTCCATCGGCGAGCCCGACGGGCCGGTGGTGAGGCCGGCGGCCGGGATCGGATCGAGCTCGGCGACGGGGCCCTGGCGGAGCTCCTCGACGCGGTCGGGATCGGTGAAGATCGCGAGCTGCTGGATCAGGACTTCGGCCGCCTCGCGGAGCGCACCCTTCGGGTCGATCGAGCCATCGGTCTCGATGTCGAGGGTGAGCTTGTCGAAGTCGGTCTTCTGACCGACGCGCGCCTGCTCGACGGCGTAGGCGACGCGGCGGACCGGGGAGAAGATGGAGTCGATCGGGATGACGCCGATCGGCTGATCGGGCGACTTGTTCTCGTCGCTCGGGCGGTAGCCGCGGCCACGGCCGATCGTGAGGTACATCTCGAGCGACGTGCCCTGCTCGAGCGTCGCGATGTGCACCTCGGGCGAGAGGACTTCGACGCCGGCGGGGAGGTCGATGTCGGCAGCGGTGATGACGCCGGGACCCTTGGCGACGACCGATGCCTCGATCTCGGTGGCGTCCGAGTGCATGCGGCAGACGACGCCCTTGAGGTTCAGGACGATGTCGGTGACATCTTCCTTGACGCCCTCGATGGTCGAGAACTCGTGCGCGACGCCCTCGATGCGGACGGACGTGACGGCGGCACCGGCGAGCGACGACAGCAGCACGCGGCGCAGCGAGTTGCCGAAGGTGTAGCCGAAGCCACGGTCGAGCGGCTCGATCGTGAACGAACCACGGGTCTCTTCGACGGTCTCGCTCTTGATCTGCGGCACTTGGAAGTCGAGCATGCGGGTCCTGGGGTTGGAGCGGAAGGGAGACGAGGCGCGCCCCATGCGCCTCGCCTGTGAATGTTCGGGTGGCCTACGCGGAGAGCACGTGCTGGCCTGAAGCTAGTGCGTCTGGGCGGATCAGACGCGGCGCCGCTTGCGCGGGCGGCAGCCGTTGTGGGCCTGCGGCGAGACGTCGCGGACGCTGAGCACCTCAAGGCCGGCGGCCTGGAGCGAGCGGATCGCGGTCTCACGGCCGGAGCCGGGGCCCTTGACGTAGACCTCGACCTTCTGGAGGCCCTGGTCGATGCCCTTGCGGGCGGCGGCGTCGGCGGTGACCTGCGCCGCGAACGGCGTGGACTTGCGCGAGCCCTTGAAACCGGCCCCACCGGCGGACTCCCAGGCAATCACGTTGCCCTGCGGATCCGTCAGCGAGACGATCGTGTTGTTGAAAGAAGTCTTGATGTGCGCCTGGCCAAGCGGAATGTTCTTCTTCGGCTTGCGGCGGCCACGCGTGGGGCGCTTCGGAGCGGGCATGTGGTCCTACTACTTCTTGCCGGGCTTCTTCTTGCCCGCAACCTGCATGCGCTTCGGGCCCTTGCGGGTGCGCGCGTTGGTCTTGGTCTTCTGTCCGCGGACCGGGAGGCCGCGGCGGTGACGGATGCCGCGGTAGCAGCCGATCTCCATCAGGCGCTTGATGTCCTGCGAGCGCTCGCGGCGGAGGTCACCCTCAACGCTGCGCTGCTCGACGGCCGCACGCAGGCGGCTGATCTCGTCCTCGGTGAGGTCACGGATCTTGCGGTCCTTGTCGACACCCGTCTCGGCAAGGATGTCGTTCGCCGTCTGGCGACCGATGCCGTAGATGTAGGTCAGACCGACCTCAGCCCGCTTGTTCAGCGGGATGTTGATACCTGCGATACGTGCCATGGAACTACCCCTGACGCTGCTTGTGACGGGGGTTGCTGCAAATCACAAGAACGTTGCCGTGACGGCGAATGATCTTGCACTTCTCGCACATGGGCTTGACCGACGGACGGACCTTCATGAAAACCTCAGAGGAATGGCGCTCGGACGTAGGAACGGGTGTCCCGAACGCGACGGCGAAAGATAGCAGAACCGTGCGGGGCGCGGCGTCGCGCCGCCCGAGCGTGCGGAGCACGCGCGACGGTTCTCCCGAGGAGCAGGCACAACGTTAGCGCAGGGGCCAGCGGTTGTCACGCGCTTGCGCGCCAGCAAGCTCCCCCGTCTGGGCAGGGCTACTTGACCGCGGGATGCCAAGGAGTGAGCACGCGCGGGCCGTCCTCGGTGACGGCAATCGTGAACTCCTGGTGCGCAGCGAGCGAGCCATCGACGCTGGAGATGGCCCAGTCGTCGTCGCCGACGACGACTTCGGGGCTGCCGATGGTGACCATGGGCTCGACGGCGATCACCATGCCGGGCGTGAGCTTCGCGCCGCGGCCGGGCTTGCCGTAGTTCGGCACCTGGGGATCCTCGTGCATGCTCCGCCCCACGCCGTGGCCGACGAGCGACCGCACGACGGACAGGCCGGCCCCTTCGACGACCCCCTGGACCGCGGCGCCGATGTCGCCGACGCGATTGCCGGGGACGCACTGCTCGACGGCAGCGAGGAGCGACTCGAGCGTCTTCTCGGCGAGGTGGTGGGCCTCAGCGGTGACGGTGCCGATCTCGTGGGTGATGGCGGCATCGGCGACCCAGCCGTCGAGGGTGACGCCGCAGTCGATCGAGACGAGGTCGCCGTCCTGGAACGGCATCTTGTTCGGGATGCCGTGGACGACCATGTCGTTCGGCGAGATGCAGAGGGTGGCGGGGAAGCCCTGGTAGCCCTTGAACGACGGCACGGCGCCTTCGGAGCGGATGAGCTCCTCGGCGGCGCGGTCGAGCTCCTTGCCGGTGATGCCGGGCCGGACCATGGAGGTGAGCAGTTCGTGCACGCGCACGAGCAGCGCGCCGGAGGCCGCCATGGCATCGAGTTCGGTGGGCGACTTCGTGACGATCATCGTCGGTCGCGGCGCCGCGCTGGTACAGCGGCACCGGCCCCTCTCAGGTTAGAGGCGATCCTCGAGGCGCAGCGTGGCGATCTGCGCGCGGATGTGATCGTGGACCTCGGCCGGCGGGCGCTCACCGTCGAAGCGGCGCAGGACGCCCTCCTCGGTGTAGTAGCCGACCAGCGGCTCCGTGGACTCGTGGTAGACCGAGAGGCGGTTGCGGATCGTCTCCGGCTTGTCGTCATCGCGCTGGATGAGACGGGAGCCGTCGACGTCGCAGACGCCCTCGCGCTTCGGCGGGTCGAACTCGACGTGGTAGACGCGGCCCGTCTTCGCGGAGACGCGGCGGCCGGAGAGCCGGCGGACGACCTCGTCGTCGGAGACGTCGATCAGGAGGACGGCGGTGAGCTCGCGCCCGAGCTCCTTGAGCTCGGCGCCGAGCGCCTCGGCCTGCGGCACGGTGCGCGGGAAGCCGTCGAGGAGGAAGCCGTCCTGAGCGTCGCTCTCCTGGAGGCGGTCGAGGATGACCCCGATGATCACCTCGTCCGGGACGAGCGCTCCGGCATCCATGTAGCCCTTGGCCTTGAGGCCGAGCTCGGTGCCTTCGGCGACGGCGGCACGCAGGATGTTGCCGGTCGCGATGTACGGGAGGTTGAAATCCTCGGTGATGCGCTCGGCCTGGGTGCCTTTTCCGGCACCGGGAGGCCCGAGGAGGATGAGGTTCAGCTCGGCCACGGGCGGCGGAAGATACCGGTTCTGAGGTCGGCGCGCAGCCCGGCGGGTTACGCGTAGGTTGCACCCGGGCGTTCCCGCCCGGGCACAGGCCGATTACTGCCCGAGGTAGCCCTCGTAGTTACGCATCATCAACTGCGCCTCGAGCTGCTTCATCGTGTCGAGGGCGACGCCGATCACGATCAGCAGCGAGGTGCCGCCGAAGAAGATCTGCGTGTTGGTCTGGTTGATGAGGATCGTCGGCAGGGCCGCGACCGCCGCAAGATAGAGCGCGCCGGGGAAGGTGAGGCGGGCAAGGATGCGGTCGAGGAACTCGGCCGTCTCGCGGCCCGGGCGGATGCCCGGGATGAAACCGCCGTACTTCCTCAGGTTGTCGGCTTGGTCGACCGGGTTGAAGGTGACCGCCGTGTAGAAGTACGTGAACAGGATGATCAAGAGCGCCTCGAAGATGAGGTAGGGCGCGCCACCCGCGTTGAAGAACTCGGAGAGGTCGCGGCTCCACGGCTTGTTGATCAGCTGGCCGATGGTCGCCGGGAAGGCGAGCAGCGAGGCCGCGAAGATCACCGGGATCACGCCGGCCATGTTGACCCGCAGCGGCAGGTAGGTCTGGCCCCCGCTCATCATGCGTTTGCCGACGACGCGCTTGGCGTACTGGATCGGGATCCGGCGCTGGCCTTCCTGGATGAACACGATCGCCGCGATCACGCCGAGGGCGAGGAACGGCATGACGACCTTGAACACCTGGTCGGGGCTGTTCCACCAGGTGGACACACCGTGCGGGAGGCCCGACACGATGGAGGCGAAGATCATCAGCGAGATGCCGTTGCCGATGCCGCGCTGGGTGATGAGCTCGCCCATCCACATGACGAGGATGCAGCCGGCGGTCAGCGACGTGACGATGATCAGCACCGGCAGGAACGTGAAGTTGGGGATGAGTTCCTCGCCCGTCTGCGGGGAGAGCGAGCGGAAGAGGAACACGTAGCCGATCGACTGCGCGAACGCGAGGCCGACGGCGAGGAAACGCGTGTACTGGGTGATCTTGGCCTGACCGACCTCACCCTCTTTCTGCAGCTTCTCGAGCGACGGTACGACGACCGTGAGGAGCTGCAGGATAATCGACGCGGTGATGTACGGCATGATCCCGAGCGCGAAGAGCGCGATGCGGGAGAGACTGCCGCCGGAGAAGGTGTTCAGCAGCTGCAGAACACCGCCGCCGCCCAGCTGCGACTGGAGGTCCTCAATGGCCTTGGCGTTCGCGCCCGGCACGGGGATATGAGCCCCGAGCCGGTACAGGAACAGCACAAAAGCAGTGAACAGCAGCTTCCGCCGGATTTCCGGAACAGTGAAAGCGCTGAGGACGGTGCGCAGCATGGGCGGGACGCTACTCGGTTCCGGAGAACTGTGACGCGCGCTACTCGGCGCTGGAGGCGCCGATCAGCTCGACCGTGCCGCCAGCGGCCTCAACCGCTGCCTGCGCGCTCTTGCTGACGCCGTGCACACGGACGGTGAGCTTCTTGCTCAGCGTGCCGTTGCCCAGCAGCTTGACGTCGATGTTCTTCTTCGTGGCGAGCCCAGCGGCGACGAGCGTCTCCGGGGTCACCTCGCTGCCAGCCTCGAAACGCTTCTCGAGGTCGAACAGGTTCACCGTCTGCGTGTGCGTGCGGAACGGCTCGAACGGCATCGACTTCTTCATGTGCGGGCCGCGCAGCTTGCGCAGTCGCATGTGCAGCGGCATCTGGCCGCCCTCGAAGCGAGCCCGGTCCTTCGAACCGGAACGCGAGCCGTAGCCCTTCTGGCCACGACCGGAGGTCTTGCCCGTGCCCGAGCCCTCACCACGGCCGATCCGCTTGCGCGGCTTGCGGCTGCCCGGGTTCGGGCGAAGGGTGTGGAGCCCGATGTCGTCGGGATCGATGGTCTTCTGCTCGTCAGTCATCGTGCACCTGGATGAGGTGGCGGACGCGGTGGAGCATGCCACGCGTCTGGGGGTTGTCCTTGACCTCGACCGTGTGCCCGATCTTGCGGAGGCCGAGCGAGCGCAGCGTTTCGCGCTGCGCCTCGTTCGAGCCGATCTTCGACTTGGTCTGGGTGACCTTGGGCATCAGGAACTCTCCTCTGCCTCGGCCTTGGCCTCGCTGTTGCTCTCGCCCGTGGGCTCGGCGTCAGCAGCGGCAGCGACCTCGTCGGCAGCAGCATTCGCCGCAGCCGTCTCAGCCTCGGCGGCCGTCTCGGTCGGAGCCTCGGCAGCCGGGGCCTTCTTCGCGGCAGCCTTCTTCGCAGCCGGCTTCTTGGCGGCAGCCTTCTTCGCGGCAGCCTTCTTCGGGGCCGGAGCCTCCTCGGCGGCCTCGGCCGGAGCCTCGGCAGCGGCGGTCTCGACGACAGCCTCGCCAGCGGCGTCCGCAGCGGCGCCGTTGCGGCCACGCTGCTCGGCCGACAGGCCCAGCACCTCGGCGACGGTGATGCCGCGGAGCTCCGCAACCTCGACCGGCGTGCGCAGCTCGCGCAGGCCAGCGATCGTGGCCTTCACGAGGTTGATCGGGTTCTGCGACCCGAGCGACTTGCTGAGGATGTCGTGGATGCCAGCGAGCTCGAGCACGGCGCGAACACCGCCACCGGCGATGACGCCCGTACCCTCGGAGGCCGGCTTGAGCAGCACGGAGCCGGAGTTGAACTCACCGAGCACCTGGTGGGTGATCGTGGTGCCGTGCTTCGGGACCTTGAAGAGGTTCTTCTTGGCCTGCTCGACGCCCTTCTGGATGGCGAGCGGGACCTCGTTGGCCTTGCCGTAGCCGATGCCGACGACTTCCTTCTCATCGCCGACGACGACGAGCGCAGTGAAGCTGAAGCGGCGGCCGCCCTTGACGACCTTGGCCACACGGTTGATCTCGACGACGCGCTCCTGGAGGTCGTAGCCCTCCGGACGCACGGCGCGGTCGGTAGCGGTACTCACAGCTGGAGACCTCCCTCGCGCACGCCCTCGGCGAACGCCTTCACGCGGCCGTGGTACTGGTACCCACCGCGATCGAACACGGCGACTTCGATGCCGGCCGACTTGGCACGCTCAGCGAGCGCCTTGCCCGCCGCGGCCGCCTGATCGGCAGCCTTCAGCTCACGCAGCGCGGGCTCGGTCCAGGACACCGACACGAGGGTGTGACCCTTCGTGTCATCGATGACCTGCGCGAAGATGCCGCGGTTGGTGCGCCGCACGGAAATGCGCGGACGCTCCGCAGTGCCGGACACCTTCGCCCGAACACGACGCTGGCGCTTGAGCCGGCGCTGCTCCTTCGTGACGAGACTCATGCTCGCTTACCGACCTTCCGGACGATGTGCTCGCCCTCATAGCGGATGCCCTTGCCCTTGTAGGGCTCCGGCGGACGCTGCTTACGAATGTAGGCGGCGAGTTCGCCGACCTGCTGCTTGCTGTTGCCCTTCACGATGATTCGCGTGGGCTGCGGGACCTCGAACTCGATGCCCTCCGGTGCGGTGACCGGGACAGGGTGCGAGTAGCCGAGAGCCAGCTCCAGGTCCTTGCCCTTCAGCTGCGCGCGGTAACCGACGCCCTGAAGCTCGAGGACCTTGGTGAATCCGGTGGTGACGCCCGTGACCATGTTCGCGATGAGCGAACGGGTCAGGCCATGCAGTGCGCGGTGCTCACCACGGTCCGTCGGACGCGTGATGATCAGCTCGTCGCCCTGCTGCTCGACGGAGATGTCGAGGGCGATCTTCTCGGAGAGCTCACCGAGCGGGCCCTTGATGGCGACCAGCTCGGGCTCGATGGTGACGGTGACGCCGCTAGGGACGGGCACCGGAAGACGACCGATACGGCTCATGACTACCAGACCTCCGCGAGGACCTCGCCACCCACGCCGGCCTTGCGGGCATCGTGGCCCGTCATGACGCCACGCGAGGTGGAGACGATCGCGGTGCCCATGCCGCCGAACACTTTGGGGATGTTCGTGGCGCCGACGTAGTGACGGCGACCCGGACGGGACACGCGGCGCAGGCCGGAGATGGCGCTGCGACGATCGGTGGTGTACTTGAGCGAGATGCGGACGAGGCCGTACGGACGGTCCTCGGTCGCCGGGATCAGCTCATGGCTCTCGATGTAGCCCTGCTCCTGAAGGATGCGGACGATCTCGAGCTTGACCTTGGAAGTCGGGATCTCGACGGTCGTGTGGGCAGCGCGAATCGCGTTGCGGACACGGGTGAGGAGATCGGCGATGGGATCAGAGAAGCTCATGGGCGGTTACCAAGAGGACTTGGTCATCCCGGGGACCATTCCCCGGTGAGCGAGCTCGCGCAGGCAAACGCGGCAGACGCCGAACTTGCGGTAGACGGAGCGCGGGCGGCCGCACTTGCGGCAACGCGAGTACCCGCGAACCTTGTACTTCGGCGTACGAGCCTGCCGCACGCGCTGAGAAGTCTTCGCCATGCTAGCTGTTCTCCTTCGTGAACGGCAGCCCAAGGAGCTCGAGGAGCGCGAGGGCTTCTGCGTCGGTGTGTGCCGAGGTGGTGATCGTGATGTCGAGACCGCGGATGCTGTCGACGGCGTCGTAATCGATCTCCGGGAAGATGATCTGTTCCTTCACGCCCAGCGAGTAGTTGCCACGCCCGTCGAACGACGTGCGCTTGAGCCCGCGGAAGTCGCGGAGTCGCGGCAGGGCCACGCTGATGAAGCGGTCGATGAACTCGTACGCGCGGTCGCCACGGAGGGTGGTGGCCACGCCGACGGCCATGCCGTCACGGAGCTTGAAGGAAGCGATCGACTTGCGAGCACGGCGGACGTTCGGGTGCTGACCCGTGATCTGCGCGAGCTGCTCGGTGGCGTTCTCGAGGATCTTGCGATCCTGCTTGGCCTCGCCGACGCCCATGTTGACGGTCACCTTCTCGATCGAAGGGACCTGCATGATCGAGCTGTAGCCGAACTGCTCCTTGAGCTGCGGCCGGACCGTCTCGATGTACTGCGCGCGGAGGCGCGAAGGTGCTGACTGCGTTGCGGGCATTAGACGATCTCTCCCGAACGCACGGCGACGCGCACCTTGTTGCCGTCGCGCACTTCCGTGCGGACGCGGGTGGGCTTGCCGTCCTTCGGATCGACCAGCGCCACGTTGCTCACGTGGACGGAGGCTTCTTCCTTGACGATGCCGCCGGGCTCCGTCGAGCCGGGAACCGGCTTGACGTGCTTCGTGCGGATGTTGATCCCCGACACGACGACGCGGTCATTCGCGACATCGACACGCAGGACCTTGCCGGTCTTGCCCTTGTCCTTGCCGGAGATGACGACGACGTCGTCGTCGGTCTTGATGCGGAGTGCCATGGTTAGAGCACCTCCGGGGCGAGCGACACGATCTTCATGAAGCTGCGGTCGCGAAGCTCGCGGGCCACAGGGCCGAAGATGCGCGTGCCGCGCGGGTTGTTGTTGCCGTCGATGATCACGGCGGCGTTCTCGTCGAAGCCGATCGCGGTGCCGTCGGCACGGCCGTAGCTCTTCTTCGTGCGAACGACGACGGCCTTGACGACCTCGCCCTTCTTCACGGAGCCGTTCGGCGTTGCCTGCTTGACGGTCGCAGTGATCACGTCACCCACGTACGCGTAGCGGCGCTTGGAGCCACCGTGCACGCGGATGCAGAGGATCTCGCGGGCGCCGGTGTTGTCGGCGACCTTGAGGCGGGACTCGTTCTGGATCATCGGGCACGCTCCACGATCTCGACGAGGCTCCAGCGCTTCGTGGCCGAGAGCGGACGGCTCTCGATCACGCGCACGATGTCGCCCTCGTTGGCGTCGTTGTTCGCGTCATGCACGTGGATCTTGCTCGACGAGCGAACGATCTTCTTGTACTTGCGGTGACGACGGGCAACGTCGATGCGGACGGTGATCGTCTTGTCGGGCTTGGCCGACACGACGGTGCCCGTGCGCTCGAGCTTGCGGCCCGGCGTGTGCTCCGGCTTGGGAGTGCCACCGTCGGTCTGCGGGGTGTGCTTGGCACGCTCCTGCGAACGACGACGGGTGCGGGCGGCCGCGTTCTGCTTGCGCAGGGTGACGCGGTCCTCCTGGCGCTCCTCGTCGGTGCGGGCCGGCTTCGCGGCGCCCGAGTGGGCGGAGCGAGCGCGACGACGCGCCTCCTTGGGGTGGAGCTTCTCTTCGGGCTCGGCGGGCGTCGCCTCGGCCACGGGGGCCGGGGTCTCCTCGCCGGCCTCGGGGGTCTCGGTCTCGTCAGCCATCAGTTCTCAGAGTTGGTCGGAGTGGTCGCCCGCTGGCGGGCGATCGTCAGTGCGCGGGCCAGCTCACGCTTGGCGGCGCGCAGCGCGCTGGTGTCCTCGAGGGAACCGGTCGCGTGCTGGAAACGCAGGCCGAAAAGCTCCCGGCGCTGCGTCTCGATGTGGGTCTGGAGCTCGTCGTTGCCGAGCTCACGCAGCTCATGGGCGCGCGGCATCAGACATCACTCCCTTCGCGGGTGACGAACTTGGTGCGGACGGGCAGCTTGTGGCCGGCCAGGCGCATCGCCTCACGGGCGAGCGGCTCCGGAACACCGGAGAGCTCGAACATGACGCGGCCCGGCTTGACGACGCAAACCCAGCCCTCGGGCGAACCCTTACCGGAACCCATGCGGGTCTCGGCGGGCTTCTTGGTGTAGGGCTTGTCCGGGAAGACGTTGATCCACACCTTGCCGCCACGCTTGATCTTGCGGGTCATCGCAATACGAGCGGCTTCGATCTGGCGGTTGGTGATCCAGCCGGCGTCGAGCGCCTTGATGCCGTACTCACCGAACTGCACGGTCGTCTGGCCACGGCTGAAGCCGGCACGACGACCGCGGTGCACCTTGCGGTGCTTGACGCGCTTAGGAGCGAGCATTAACGACCACCTCCGGCCGGGCCACGGCCCGGACCACCGGGACGGCCACCGCCGCCACCCGGACCACGGCCGGGACCACCCGGGCCACGGCCCGGACCACCGGGACCACGACCACCCGGGCCACCACGGCCCGGACCACCGGGACCACGGCCACCGGGGCCGCCAGGGCCGCGACCGCGGCCACCCGGGCCGCCGCGCCCGCGCTCGCCACGATCACCGCGGCCACCGCGGTCGTCCTGGCGACCCGCCGGCGACGGCGCGTCGAGGTCGGTGAGATCCGAGTGCGCGTAGCCCTCGGGCATGATCTCGCCCTTGTTGATCCACACCTTCACGCCGATACGGCCGAAGGTCGTGCGGGCCTCGTAGAAGCCGTAGTCGATGTCGGCGCGCAGCGTGTGCAGCGGCACGCGACCCTCGCTGTAGGCCTCGGTACGAGCCATCTCCGAACCGCCGAGGCGGCCCGAAACCTGGATCTTGCAGCCCTTGGCGCCCGAGCGGATCGCGCTCTGCAGGGCGCGCTTCATCGCGCGGCGGAACGCCACGCGGTTCTGGAGCTGCTCGGCGATCGACTGGCTGACCAGCTTCGCGTCGAGCTCCGGGCGCTTGATCTCGAGGATGTTGACCTTCACCGACTTGGCGGTGAGGGTGTGCAGCTCACGACGCAGGGCGTCGACCTCGGAACCGGACTTGCCGATCACGATGCCGGGACGCGCCGTGTTGATGTCGACCTCGACCTCCTGCGCGTTCTTGCGAATCAGGATGTCGGAAAGACCGGCATGCGCGAGCTTGGCGTTGATGTGACGCCGGATACGGATGTCCTCTTCGAGCCAGTCCGCGAACTGACGCTCGTTGAACCACGTGGAGCGCCAGTCGTGGATGTAGCCGACGCGAAGCGACTCGGGATGAACCTTCTGACCCATCGCGTTACTCCTTGGACCCGAGAAGGATCGTGAGGTGGCTGGTGCGCTTCCGGATGCGGAACGCGCGACCCTGCGCACGGGGCTGGAACCGCTTGAGCGTGGGACCTTCGTCGGCGTACACGGCGACGATCTTCAGGTCCTCGGCATCGAGGGCATGGTTGTGCTCGGCGTTCGCGACCGCCGACTCGAGCAGCTTGCTCCAGTCGCGGGCCACGGCGCGCGGCGAGTGCTCGAGAATCGCGCGAGCCTTGATCACATCGGTCTCCCGGATGTGGTCGCAGACCAGGCGGGCCTTGCGGGCCGACGAGCGGATGTACTTGGCTTGTGCGCGAACCGTGATCTGCTCAGCCGGCTTGTCGCGGCGCGAGCGGGTCGGGCGGGGGCGCGGGGCGGCCTTCGCCGGGGCCTCATCGGCCTTGGCAGCAGCCTTCTTCGCAGCAGCCTTCTTGGCGGCCGGCTTCTTCGCGGCAGCCTTCTTTGAGGCCGGCGTCGCAGCGGCGGTGGCCTCGGCCTCAGCGGCGACGGCATCAGCGTCGTCAGCCTTGGCGGCAGCGGCCTTCTTCGCAGGAGCCTTCTTGGCGGCGGCCTTCTTGGCAGCCGGCTTCTTCGCGGCGGCCTTCTTGGCGGCGGGCGCAGCCTTCGCGGCCTGCCCTTCGTCGGCGGCCACGGGGTCCTGCTTGGTCTCCGGCTCGTTCGGCTCGGTCGTCTCGTCAGCCATTAGCGGACCTTCCCGGAGCCGGCGTGGCCCTTGAACGTACGGGTGGGCGCGAACTCACCGAGCTTGTGGCCGACCATCGATTCGCTCACGAACACCGGGACGTGCTTGCGCCCGTCGTGAACGGCGATCGTGTGCCCGACGAACTCGGGGAAGATCGTGGAGGCACGCGACCAGGTCTTGATGACCGAGCGCTTGCCGGACTCGTTCTGAGCCTCCACGCGGGCGAAGAGGCGGTCTTCGACCCACGGGCCCTTCTTGGAAGAGCGACTCATCGCTTGTTCCCTCGCTTGCGGCCGCGGACGATGTAGCGATCCGACGGCTTGTTCTTCTTACGGGTGCGGTAGCCCAAGGTCGGCTTGCCCCACGGGGTGACCGGGTGACGACCGGGGGTCGTCGAGCCCTCACCACCGCCGTGCGGGTGGTCGACCGGGTTCATGGCGGTACCACGCGTCTGCGGGCGGACGCCCATGTGACGCTTGCGGCCAGCCTTACCGATCTTGATGTTCTGGTGCTCGGCGTTGCCGATCACGCCGATGGTGGCGCGGCACGTGTCCTTGACCATCCGCATCTCGCCGGACGGGAGGCGAAGGGTCGCCATGCCGTTGTCCTTGGCCATCAGCTGGATCGAGGTGCCGGCGGAGCGACCGAGCTGGCCGCCACGACCGGGCTGCAGCTCGACGTTGTGCACGACCGTACCGGTCGGCATCTGGCCGAGCTCGAGAGCGTTGCCGATGCGGATGTCAGAACCGGGGCCGGAGCTCAGCTTGTCGCCGACCTTCAGACGGGCCGGGGCCAGGATGTAGCGCTTTTCGCCATCTGCGTAGTGCAGCAGGGCGATGTTCGCGGTGCGGTTCGGGTCGTACTCGATCGAGTGCACGGTGGCCTCGATCCCGTCCTTACGACGCTTGAAGTCGATGATGCGGTAGAGGCGCTTGGCGCCGCCGCCGCGGTGACGGGAGGTCTTGCGGCCGTAGTTGTTACGGCCACCGGACTTGGTGAGGCCCTGCGTGAGGGTCTTCTCCGGTCCGACCTTCGTGATCTCAGCGAAGTCGCTGTAGGTGACGAACCGCAGACCGGGGCTCGTCGGCTTGGGCTTACGAACGGCCATGGGTTAGTCCTCCAGCCCCTGCAGACCCTCGAAGACCGGAATCGTCTGCCCGGGGGCGACGGTCACGACGGCCTTCTTCCAGTCGCGCGTGCGACCGCGGACGAGACCGCGACGCTTCGGCTTGCCCTTGACGGTCGCGGTGCGAACGTCGAGAACGGCGACGTCGAAGAGCTCTTCGACGGCCTGGCGGACCTGGATCTTGTGGGCGTCCGGGTGGATGCGGAACGTGTACTTGTTGCCCGCGACCGCGAGCACGTACGACTTCTCCGAGATGATCGGACGGATCAGTACCTGGGTGGCGTCCATCACGCACCTGCTCCCTGGCTACGGGGAACGCGCGAGGCACGCGTGGTGAGCGCGTCGAGCGCCTCCTGGCTGAGCACCAGGTTGGCGGCGCGGATCAGATCGGCGACGCCGACCTGGCTGACGGGCAGCACGCGCGTCTTCTCGAGGTTCCGGAACGAACGCGACACGAGCTCCTGCTCATCGGAGAGCACCATCAGGGTTGCGCCCTTGCGGTCCCAGCTGGAGAGGAGCTTCAGGCCGGCCTTCGTCGACGGCTTGTCGAACGGGGCCGGGTCGAACACCGCGACCGAGCCACGCGCAGCGTGGACGGAGAGTGCGCTGCGCAGTGCGGCGGCGCGCTCCTTGCGGTTGATCTTGAAGGTGTAATGGCGCGGGCTCGGGCCGAACACCGCAGCACCACCAGTCATCTGGGGAGCACGGGTCGAACCCTGACGAGCACGGCCGGTGCCCTTCTGGCGGAACGGCTTGATGCCACCGCCGCGGATGAGCGCGCGGTTGCGGCTCGCGTGCGTGCCCTGACGACGGGCGGCCTGCTCGGCGCGCACCGTCTCGTGGACGAGCGACGGGTGGAACGGCTGAGCGAAGACGGCGTCGTCGAGCGAGACATCGCCCTTGCCGCCGAGGATCGGGGCCTTAGGCATCGGTGCGCACCTCCACGAGGCCGTTCTTCGGGCCCGGGACGGAGCCCTGGACCAGCAGCAGGTTCTTGTCGGCATCGATGCGAACGACCTTCAGGCCGCGCTGCGTGATGCGCTTGTTGCCCATCTGGCCCGGGCCGCGGATGCCCTTCATCACGCGTGCCGGCCAGGCGGACGCGCCGATGGAGCCGGGAGCACGGACGTTGTGGGAGCCGTGGGAGACCGGGCCGCGGCTGAAGCCGTGGCGCTTGACGGTGCCCTGGAAGCCCTTGCCCTTCGAGACACCAGCGATCTTCAGCTGATCGCCGACGGCGAACTGGTCGACCGTGAGCGTGTCACCGAGGTTCGCGCCGCCTTCGCCGCGGAACTCGACGAGGTGGCGCAGGGCGCCGGCGTCGGCCTTCGCGAGGTGGCCGAGCTCGGCCTTGGACAGGTTCTTCTCCTTGATCGCACCGAAGGCGAGCTGGAGGGCGTCGTAGCCGTCCTTGTCGGACGTCTTGACGGCGGTCACCGGGCACGGGCCGGCCTCGAGGACCGTAACGCGGGCGACGGAGCCATCTTCCTGGAACAGCTGGGTCATGCCCAGCTTCTTGGCAAGAATCGCGGCCATGATCAGATGCGGATCTCGATGTCGACGCCGCGCGGGAGGTGATCCAAGCGCTGCAGGCTGTCGACCGTCTTGGGGGTCGGCTGGTGGATGTCGATCAGACGCTTGTGCGTGCGGATCTCGAAGTGCTCGCGCGAGTCCTTGTCCTTGAACGGCGACCGGATGACGCAGTAGACGTTCTTCTCGGTCGGGAGCGGGACAGGGCCAGCCACGGTGGCGCCGGTGCGGGTCGCCGTCTCGACGATCTCCTTCGCGGCGTTCTCGATGGCCTGGTGGTCGTACGCCTTCAGGCGGATGCGAATCTTGTTCTGGATGACTGCGGCCATGGGGCGCTAACTGCTCTTTGAGGCTTAGGCGCGGGTGAGCGCGGGAAATCTTCGGTGCTGGTGCTGAGAAACAACGCGCACGGCACTGAGGGCCGTGCTGGGGCCACACCGAAAGGCGCGACACCCGGAGGGTTGGCCCTGAGAGGGCCGGACTGCGCGGCAGGCACGGTGGCGACTGAGGCCACCCGTACGAAGGGCGCGGTCGCTTACTGTAGCGAACCGCGCCCTTACGTGCAGTCTGCCCCGCCCTCTCAGGCGGGGACGTCCGAATCGAGTGCTACTCGACGACCTCGGCAACGATGCCGGAGCCGACCGTGCGGCCACCCTCGCGGATGGCGAAACGGAGGCCGGCGTCCATGGCGATCGGCTGGATCAGCTCGATCGTCATGGTGACGTTGTCGCCCGGCATGACCATCTCCGTGCCCTCGGGCAGGTTGGCGACACCGGTGACGTCGGTCGTGCGGAAGTAGAACTGCGGGCGGTAGCCGGTGAAGAACGGCGTGTGACGGCCACCCTCCTCCTTCTTGAGGATGTAGACCTCAGCCTTGAACTTCGTGTGCGGGGTGATCGAACCCGGCTTGCAGAGGACCTGCCCGCGCTCGATCTCGTCACGCTTCGTACCACGCAGCAGCGCGCCGACGTTCTCGCCCGCGCGACCCTCGTCGAGGGTCTTGCGGAACATCTCAACGGCCGTGATGGTCGTCTTGGTCGTCGGGCGGATGCCCACGATCTCGACTTCCTCGCCGCCCTTGATGATGCCCTGCTCGATGCGGCCGGTGGCAACGGTGCCACGACCCGTGATCGAGAAGACATCCTCGACCGGCATGAGGAACGGCTTGTCGAGGTCGCGCTCCGGCTCCGGGATGTAGGAGTCGAGTGCAGCGCCGAGCTCGATGATCTTGGCGGTGTACTCCGGATCGCCCTCGAGCGCCTTCAGCGCCGAGCCGACGATGAACGGGGTCTCGTCACCCGGGAAGTCGTACTCGTTGAGGAGGTCCTTGACCTCTTCCTCGACGAGCTCGATGAGCTCCTCGTCGTCGACCATGTCGGCCTTGTTGAGGAAGACGACCAGGTACGGCACGCCGACCTGGCGGGCGAGCAGGATGTGCTCACGCGTCTGCGGGGCCGGGCCGTCCGGAGCCGACACCACGAGGATGCCACCGTCCATCTGGGCAGCGCCCGTGATCATGTTCTTGACGTAGTCGGCGTGACCCGGGCAGTCGACGTGCGCGTAGTGCCGGTTCTCCGACTCGTACTCGACGTGCGACGTGGCGATGGTGATGCCGCGCTCGCGCTCCTCGGGGGCGTTGTCGATCTCCTCGAACGACTTCGCCGAACCACCGTAGGTCTCCGAGAGGACCTTGGTGATCGCTGCGGTCAGCGTGGTCTTGCCGTGGTCGACGTGGCCAATCGTGCCCACGTTCACGTGCGGCTTACCGCGCTGGAACTGCTCCTTACCCACTGTTTTCTGCTCCTAGTAGAAAGACTTGCTGACGGGCAACCCCGGCAACGTATCGGAATTGATTAGGCGGTGACTGCCTCGCCACGGCGCTCGCCGATGACCTTCTCGGCCACGTTCGGCGGAACCTCGTCGTAGCTGTCGAACTGCATCGTGTACGCAGCGCGGCCCTGGCTCATCGAGCGCAGGTCGGTCGCGTACCCGAACATCTCCGACAGCGGGACCCGAGCGACGATCTCGATCGCGTTG
Source organism: Solirubrobacteraceae bacterium (assembly GCA_017744415.1). Lineage (GTDB taxonomy): Bacteria > Actinomycetota > Thermoleophilia > Solirubrobacterales > Solirubrobacteraceae > JAGIBJ01. The sequence continues at coordinate 29,041 of JAGIBJ010000073.1, read as the reverse complement.
CCGCGACGCTCCTGGCCCTCGACGCGACCGCGCCGGCGGGAGAGGTCGCCGATGACGTCACCGACGTAGTCCTCCGGCGTGACGACGGTGACCGCGAAGATCGGCTCGAGCAGCGTCGGGCGAGCGCGCTTCACGCCCTCCTGCGCGCCGAGCGAGCCGGCGAGCTTGAAGGCGATCTCGGACGAATCGGTGTCGTGCGACTTGCCGTCGATCAGCGTGAACTTCACGTCGACCAGCGGGTAGCCGGCGAGCGGGCCGACGTTCATCGACTCCTCCGCGCCCTGGTTCACGGCCTTGATGTACTCGGACGGGACCGAGCCACCCTTCGTCGCGTTGACGAACGCGAAGCCCTCGCCCGGGTTCGGCTCGACGTCGAAGTAGACGATGCCGAACTGACCCGAACCACCGGTCTGGCGCACGAAGCGACCCTCGACCTTCTGGGCCGAGCCCTTGACCGTCTCGCGGTAGCTCACCTGCGGGCGGCCGACGTTGGCCTCCACCTTGAACTCGCGCTTCATGCGGTCGACGAGCACCTCGAGGTGCAGCTCGCCCATGCCGGAGATCTCGGTCTGGCCGGACTCCTCGTTGGTCTCCACGCGGAAGGTCGGATCCTCCTGGGCCAGGCGGCCGAGGGCGATCGACATCTTCTCCTGGTCGGACTTCGTCTTGGGCTCCACGGAAACCTTGATGACGGGCTCCGGGAAGTTCATCGACTCGAGCACGACCGGGCTCGACGACACGCACAGCGTGTCGCCGGTGACGACGTTCTTGAGGCCGACGGCCGCGGCGATGTCGCCGGCGTAGACCTTGTCGATGTCCTTGCGGTCGTTGGCGTGCATCTCGAGGATGCGGCCGATGCGCTCGGTCTTGCCGGTACGCGGGTTCAGGACCGAGTCACCCTTGTTGAGGGTGCCGGAGTACACGCGGAAGAAGGTGAGCGAACCGACGTGCGGGTCGGTCATGATCTTGAAGCCGATGGCCGCGAACGGGGCATCGTCGGAGCTCGGACGCTCCGTCTCGGCACCCTGCTCGCCGGTCTTGTCGACGTCGAAGCCCTTGATCGCCGGCACGTCGAGCGGGCTCGGCAGGTAGTCGACGACGGCGTCGAGCAGCGGCTGCACACCCTTGTTCTTGAAGGACGAGCCGCAGAGCACCGGGTTGATCGAGAGATCGATCGTCGCCGCGCGGATGGCCTTCTTGAGCAGGTCGACGGGGATCTCGTCGCCCTCGAGGTGCAGCTCCATGACCTCGTCGTTGTGGTCGGCGACCGCGTCGAGCAGCTTCTCGCGGGCCTCTTCGGCCTCCGGGAGCAGATCCTCGGGGATATCGATGATGTCGACCTCCTTGCCGAGGTCGTCGCGGTAGTAGATCGCCTTGAACTCGACGAGGTCGATGATGCCCTCGAAGTCGCCCTCAGCGCCGATCGGCAGCTGAATCGGAATCGCGTTCGCGCCGAGGCGGTCGATCATCGTCTGCACCGACATCGCGTAGTCGGCGCCGGTGCGGTCCATCTTGTTGACGTAGGCGATGCGCGGCACGCCGTAGTCGTTGGCCTGGCGCCACACGGTCTCGGACTGCGGCTCGACGCCGGCGACCGAGTCGAACACCGCGACGGAGCCATCGAGCACGCGCAGCGAGCGCTGGACCTCGACGGTGAAGTCGACGTGGCCCGGCGTATCAATGATGTTGATGCGGTGGTCGTTCCACTGGGCGGTGGTCGCAGCGGAGGTGATCGTGATGCCGCGCTCCTGCTCCTGCTCCATCCAGTCCATGGTGGCGGCGCCCTCGTGGACCTCGCCGATCTTGTAGTTACGACCGGTGTAGAAGAGGATGCGCTCGGTCGTCGTCGTCTTACCGGCGTCGACGTGCGCCATGATCCCGATGTTGCGGGTCTTCTCGAGTGTGAATTCGCGAGGCATGGGCGTGAAAGAGGGCCTGTGTCGTCGAGGGCGCGCGCCACGACGGCACGCGAGAGGAGATGGGGCGCGAGGGGCACCCGGAGAGCGGCGCCCGGAACCTGGTGCGGCGACGGGCAAAGGCGCGCGGGTCGGCTGAGACCGACCGCGGAGTTCGACTATAGCAGCGGCCTGCGCGCCCAGGCGCCCAGGCGGTTGCTGGGATTCACGGCCCTGAAACGCGACGAGGCCCCCGCCGGAGCGAGAGCCTCGTCAAAGGGTTCGGCGTAAGGCCGGGCGAACTACCAGCGGTAGTGCGCGAAGGCCTTGTTGGCCTGGGCCATGCGGAAGATGTCGTCCTTGCGCTTGTAAGCGCCGCCCTGGTGCTGCTGGGCATCCAGCAGCTCGCCGGCGAGGCGCTCGGCCATCGTGCGCTCACGGCGCTGGCGGGCGAACTCGACGAGCCAGCGAACGGCGAGCGTGCGCGAGCGACGCTGCGGAACCTCGACCGGCACCTGGTAGGTGGCGCCACCGACGCGACGGGAGCGAACCTCGAGCTGCGGGGTGAGCTCGGTGAGCGAGAGCTCGAGCTGCTCGATCGGGTCGCCGCCCGTGCGCTGGGCGAGAAGGTCGAGGGCGTCGTACACGATCTTCTCGGCCGTGGACTTCTTGCCGTCGAGCATCACGCGGTTCACGACCTGCGTGACGACACGGGAACGGTAGACGGAGTCCGGCTCGATCGGCCGGATCTGGGCTGCTGCGCGGCGGGGCATGAGTACCTGGCTACTTCTTCTTCACGCCGTACTGCGAACGGGCCTGCTTGCGGTCCGAAACGCCGGCGGCGTCGAGCGTGCCACGAACAACCTTGTAGCGAACGCCCGGGAGATCCTTCACGCGACCACCACGCACGAGCACGACGGAGTGCTCTTGGAGGTTGTGGCCCTCGCCCGGGATGTACGCGGTGACCTCGATGCCGGACGACACACGGACACGCGCAACCTTGCGCAGTGCCGAGTTCGGCTTCTTCGGGGTGGTCGTGTACACGCGGGTGCAGACACCGCGGCGCTGCGGAGCAGCGACCTTCTTCTTCGCACCCTTGCCGGACTTGAGGCCCGGGGTAGCGAGCTTACGCGGCTTGTCTTGGCGGCCCTTGCGGACGAGCTGGCTCGTGGTCGGCATGTGACGAGGAAAAGTAGCAGCCTGCGTGAAGCGGGCGTCGTCCGCCCTGCGCGCTAGGCCTCGGTTGACGCCTCAAGGCCACGCCGGATCTGGTCGACGGCATGCGGCAAAACGGCCGTGAGCAGGGGTTCCAGCTCGGCCAGCGCCTTTGGTGAGCCCGGCAGATTGACCACGACCGCGCCGCCGAGCGCGCCGGCCGTGGCGCGGGAGAGCGCGGCCATCGGCGTGAATTCGCGCGATGCCGCGCGCAGGCCCTCGGCGATCCCGGGGATCTCGCGGTCGATCGCATCGCGGGTGGCCTCGGGGGTGAGGTCGTCCTCGGTGAGGCCGGTGCCACCGAGCGTGAGCACGGCCTCCACGCCGGTTGCGGCTGCGGCACGGATGGCGGTGGCGATCAGGTCACGGTCGTCGGGGACCATCTCCTCGTGCGCGACCACCCAGCCGGTGCGCGCGCAGAATCCAGCGAGCGCCTCCCGGGAGCGGTCCGGGCGGACGCCCCTGGTGCGGGTGGTCGACACGTGCACCGCGCCGACCTGCAGCGCACGGGGCGCCGGCGCGTGACCGGGCGCGGCGGCAGGACCGGGAGCGGCGCCCCCGCCGCTCAGGACGAAGTCGTGCCGGCCGCCCTCCTTCTGCAGCACCTGCACGCCCTCGATCACGGCGTGGCGTTCGACGGCCTTGATCATGTCGTAGACCGTGAGCGCGGCGATCAGCACGGCGGTGAGCGCCTCGATCTCCACGCCCGTCTTGCCGGTCGTCTTCGCAAAGCCCTCCAGGCGCACGCGCCCGGTGGCGACGTCGACCTCGGCCTGTACGTCGATCTTGCTGAGCGGGAGCGGGTGGGCGAGCGGGACGAGTTCGGCGGTGCGCTTGGCGGCGAGCACGCCTGCGAGGCGCGCGGTGGCGAGCACCTCGCCCTTCGGGCCGCTGCCGTCGGCGACGAGCTGCGCGGTGGCAGGGCTCATCCGCACGGTGGCGGTGGCGCGCGCGAGGCGATCGGTGACGGCCTTGCCCGTCACGTCGACCATGCGGGCCGAGCCGTCGGGCGCGACGTGCGTGAGGCGATCGGCCGTCGAGACCTGAGGCTGAGCCGCGAGCGTCGGGACGCCCTCGACCACCTGGCCCTCGACGAGCGCGCGTTCCTCGCCCACGACCTCGGCCTTCCAGATCGGCACGCGGCGCTTGACCTCGTCGAGGGCGGCGCGAGCGGCATCGAACGCGGCGCCGCGGCGAGGCGAGGCGGCCACCACGACGATCGCTGCCTCCGTCGCCGGGACGAGCCCGAGCCGGTGGTGGAGGGCGATGCCAGTGAGCCCGTGGCGCGAGACGAGGTCGGCGCCGATGCGAGCGAGCTCAGCCTGGGCGAGCGCCTCGTGGGCTTCGAACTCGAGGGCGTCGACGTCACGCGGCGTCCCTTGGAAGAGGACGGTGCCACCGGCGGCGCGGTCGGCGACCACGGCGAGCGCGGCGGCGATGTCGAGCGGGCCCTCGGTGACGACCACGTCGATGACGGGCCCCGCACCTCCGCTCACCGGCGGGACGATCGAGAGCCAGTCGCCATCGCTGAGGACGACGTCGGGGCGGGCGAACTCAGCGTCGATGGCGAGCACCACCTGTCCGGCCATCCCCGAGAGCCCGAGCTCCTCGAGCAGGGCGCGGGCCACGTCGCCGGCCGTCGAGCCGCTGGGCACGCGGCGCTCGACGGTGGCCGCGCCTGCCGCCACGCGCACTTGAGCGAAGAGCCGGAGCGTGATCGTGAGGTCGGCGGTCATCGCTCGAGCCCGGGCAGCAACACCACCGGCACCTCGGCGCCAGCGTCGAGCGGCGCGTCGCCGGGCTCGAGGAGGGCGAGACCATCGGCTCGTGCGAGGTCGCCCATCATGTGCGAGGCCTGACCGTCGAGCACGACGACCTCCTCACCGTCCTCGCCGAGCTCGAGCTCCGCACGGAGGGCGAGCCAGCGGCGGGCATCGGGCTGCGCGGCCTGGCGGAGTCGTGCGCGGCGGGGGACGATCGCCGCGGCGGGATCGCCCGCGAGCGCGCGCAGGGTGGGTGTGAGCAGGAGCGTGGCGACGACGTAGGCCGAGACCGGGTTGCCGGGCAGCCCGAACCAGAGGCGCGACACGCCCCCGGCCTCCGCACTCACGGCGACGGCTGTCGGCTGGCCGGGGCGCATCAGGAGGCGCTCGACGAGCAGCTCGGCGCCACGGTCGGCGAGCGCGGGCCGCGTCCAGTCATGGCGGCCGACGGAGAGGCCGCCGGTGATGATCACCACGTCCGCGGGCGCCAGGGCATCTAGTACTCCACCGAGTTCGCTGCGACCATCGGCCGCATGGCGCACCTCGCCGACCACGCCGCCCGAAGCCTCGATGAGCGCGGGCAGCGCCGTGCCGTGGACGTCGATCACCTGACCGGTGGAGGGCGTCGTACCGGGCGGGACGACCTCGTCACCGGTGACGACGATGCTCACGACGGGGCGACGGGCGCAGGGCACCTCGGCGATGCCGGCGGCCGCCAGGGCGACGAGGTGGTTGGCGGCCAGCCGCGTGCCGGCGGCGACGAGCAGGTCGCCTTCGCGCACGTCTTCGCCGGCGTGACGGACGTGGGCGCCGAGCCTCGCGGCGGGCAACGCGACCGTCTGGGCAGCCTCGTCGACCTCCGCGAGTTCGATCGGCACGATGGCGTCGAACGTGGACGGCAGCGCGCCGCCGGTCGCGATCCGGATCACGGCCCCGGCGGGCGCGTCACCCGTGAACGGCGCGCCGGCGCGGCTCTCTCCCGCAATCGGCGCGGCCGTGGCGGGCACGTCGTCGGCGCGGACCGCGAACCCGTCCATGGCGGAGTTCGTGTCGTGCGGGAGCGAGAGACGCGCGTGAAGGTCTTCGGCGACCCAGCGTCCCGCGGCCCGGCTGACGGGCACGCGCTCGGCGGGCAGCGGCCGGGCGATGGCCGCGATGCGGGCCCAGGCCTCGGCGGGCGCGATCGCACCAGGCTTCGGCGGCACCGTGGGAGGCAGCCCCGCCTGCGCCTGTTGGCTCGTCCCGCTCATGGGCGACAGCCTTGCACGTCGAGCCCGGGGGCCCGGCGGTGAGCGTGCGCTACGGGGTGATCCTCGCGGGTGGCGCGAGCCGACGGATGCCGACCGGCAAGGCGAGCGCACTGCTCGGCGGCACGACGCTCCTCGATCGCGCCGCCGCGACGGTCCGCGCGGCCGGGCTCGAGCCGGTGGTGAGCACCCGCGCCGATGCCGTGTTGCCGCGTGTCGACGTGCCGGTCTGGCCTGAGCCCCACCCGTCCGGGCCACCCCACCCGTTGCACGGCATCGCCGCGGCGCTTGCGAGCGCAGGCGAGCCGATCGTCGTGCTGCCGGTCGACCTGCCGTTCCTGCCGCCGCCCGCCCTCGCAGCGCTCGCCGCCGGGCCCGGTGACGCCGTGCTCGCCTCCGCCGGCCGCCCCGCCGCGCTCGTCGCCCGCCTGGATCCGACGCTCGCCCCGATGCTGCGCGAGGCGGGCACGAGTGGCGCACCGGCCCTCGCGACGCTCGTCGCTCTGGGGGCCGTGCTCCTCGATCTCGTGGAGGCGGCCCCGGGCGCGCCTCCCCACGCGCTGCTCAACGTGAACGACGAGGTCGCGCTCGCCGAGGCCGAGACCTTGCTCGTCCGAGGCTGATCCGGCGCCCACGCCCGGCCGCGACCGTCCAACCCGTGGCGCGGCCACGTCCGCCGGAAGATGCTGGCGTTGAGCCTTCGAGGGCCGCCTCTACCGCGCGGCCGAAAGCGAGACACCGTGGAGCAGTGGAACCTCACTCCCGCCACCGAGGGCGCCAGCCCGAAGATCCTCACGAGCTGCGATGACGGCCGGGCCGTGCTCGTCGAGCTCGCCGCCGGTGAATCGCTCGGCGAGCATCAGGTGCACGAGCGCGCATGGGTGTCGGTGCTCGCCGGCGAGGTCGACATCCGCCTCCCCCACGGCGCCACCACCTCGGCCTCCGCACCCGCGCTGCTCGTCTTCGAACCCGGCGAGCGCCATTCGGTGCACGCCAACACGCGCAGCTCGCTGCTCTTGCTCCTGACGCCTTGGCCCGGCATCGGCCACCCCGGCGCGACCCCGCTCGACCTCAAGGCCGGAGCGCACGCGCTGGCCATGGAGAAGCACAGCGCCGCATAGGGGCAGTCCGCGTCTGTCTACGTGCGACGGAAAGGGTCGATGTAGATGTCGTCGACCTGCCAGTCGCCGCCGTAGTCCTCGGGATCGAGCACCAGCTGCGCGGTGACCGATTGCCCCGACTGCCACAGGGGCAGCGCGGTCGCCAACGCGATCGGCGGGGTAGCAGCCCACGACGCATACCCGTTGCTGTTCAGACTGCCGAGCGTCGTCTCATTGACGACACCGCGGGCGTCCGTCCAGCGCACCTTCACGAGCAGCGTGGCCCACGTGCGGCCTGCGCTGCGCGCGACCAGGCGGAAGGTCGGATGCTCCACGCCCACGCAGAACTTGGGCGACAGGGTGCGGGCCTTTGCCGGCACACGCAACGACTTCGCGTCGGACGTGGCGCCCAGCGGGACCGACGACGTTCCGCTGACGATCGATGCGCCGCCCAGCGACCAGCCGCTGGCGCCCGTTTCGAAGTTCGCACCACTGAGCAGGGTGTAGTTGGCGGAGTCGCCGAGCCGCGAGAACGCCTTGGTGGTCGCGGTCGTTGGGCATGCCGCCTGCGCGGGCGCAGCGACGGCGAATGACAAGACAGCGGCGCCTCCAAACAGGCGACGCAATGGGCGATAGGGGTGAGACAACGGAGCCTTCGGGGGAAGCACGATGACGGGACTTCTCCACCATCGGCACACAACACTGGTTTCTAGAGTGTTTGAGCGCGCCAAGACTTGAGCGGCGCCCACGAGGGTCGAGCGCCGCGCGAGCTCAGCCGCCGATTGCGCTCATGGGGCGCTCGGGTGGGCGGAAGCCCGGCTCGTTCATGCCGTGGCCTTGGGGCTTGCGCCAGACGGTGCCGGAGATGCGGTCGGCGAGTTCGGCGTTGCTCGCGCCGTTGCGAAGGAGGGTGCGGAGGTCGCCTTCCTCGTGGGAGAAAAGGCAGGAGCGAAGGTTGCCGTCGGCGGTGAGGCGGAGGCGGTCGCAGGAAGAGCAGAAGGGTTCGCTCACCGATGAGATGAAGCCGACGACCTGGCCGCTGTCGCCGAGTTCGAAGCGGCGGGCGGTGGCTGATGCGGGGGCGGGCAGCGGTCGCACCTCGCCGCGCGCGGAGAGCAGCTTGCGGAGCTCGGCGCCGCTGAGGCCGTCGTCGGGGGTCCAGCGGTGGCCGGCGTCGAGGGGCATCGGCTCGATGAAGCGCAGCTCCGCGTCGACGGAGGCGGCGACGGCGAGGAGGCCGTCGAGTGCCGGTTCGGTGACGCCTTTGAGTGCGACGGCGTTGAGCTTGATCGGCGTGAGTTCGGGGTGGCGGCGGGCTTCGATGAGGCCGGCGAGGACGCGGTCGAGGTCGTCGCGGCGTGTGATCGCCTTGAAGCCTTCACGGTCGGTGGTGTCGAGCGAGACGTTGAGGCGGGCGCCGCCGGCGGCGGCGAGCGCCGCGGCCTGCCGCTCGAGGAGCACGCCGTTGGTGGTGAGCGCGACATCTTCGATCCCGGGGATCGCGTGGATCGCGGCGAGGAGTTCTGGAAGATCGCGCCGCAGGAGCGGCTCGCCGCCGGTGAGCCGCACCGTGCTGATGCCGAGTTCGGCGAGCACGCCGACGATGCGCACGATCTCCTCGGCGGTGAGGTGTTGCTCGCGTGGCTGCCAGGGCAGGCCCTCCGCGGGCATGCAGTAGTCGCACCGCAGGTTGCAGCGGTCGGTGAGGGAGATGCGCAGGTCTCGCGCGATGCGGCCGTGCTGGTCGATCAGCGCGCCGCGCGTTGCGGGCGCCGAGGTCGCGGGCTCGGCGAGGGGCAGCGCGAGCGGAACTCCGATCGGGGTGGTCACGCGCTCCATCGTCACGACTCTAGGCCACCCGGCGCTTGTGCAGACGGATAGCCCGTTCGCTCCCGGTGGAGCGAATCTCGCGCCATCTGTGGCCGGCGGTCACAGCCGGAAACATCCGGGAAACACGGGCGTACGGAGCCGAAACATGCACCGCGAGGCCCCCGCGATGTGGCGCGCAAACGCTCGCCACCCGGACGCCGCCGAATCTCCCGAGTTCTTCGGCTCACGCCCTGTCGGCGTCCCCCTGCGGTTGTCCATCCGGAAGACCCTCGATTGGCCACTTGGACAAGCCGCTGCCCGGGTCACCTGGGCACGGTCCGTTCATCGGAAATCCCCAGTGTTTCCAGTGTGTTTCGGCCCGTGAACGGACCGTGACGAACCCGCCAAACATCGCGTCCAAAGAACTCCATGAACGCCTTCCAAGACAGCGCCTCGAGCGGGCGTGAACCCGCCCCAGACCCCGCCCTGCAGATCCTGATCGTCGGCGGCGGCATCGCCGCACAGTCGGCCGCCGAGGCGCTCCGCGAACGCACCACCGACGCCGTGATCACGATGGTGTGCGAGGAGCCGCGCCTGCCGTGGGACCGCGTGTCGCTCTCGCACCTGCTGATCGACGGCGGCGAGGCCGAGGAGCTCCAACTGCGGCCCTCCACCTGGTACGAGGACCACGACGTGACCGTGCGCACCGGCGTGCGGGTGGAGGCGCTCGACACCGCGTTCCGCACTGCGACCCTGAGCGACGGCACCACGCTCACCTGGGACCGGTGCATCCTCGCGACCGGCAGCGACGCCCTCATGCCGCCGATCCCGGGCATCGAGCAGGAGGGCGTCGTCGCCTTCCGCAGCCCTGAGGACTGCGAGGCGATCCAGGCCGCCGCCGACGGGGGCCGCCCGGCCGCCGTCATCGGCGGCGGCCTGCTCGGCCTGGAGGCGGCGCGCGGCATCGCGGCTCGCGGCGCCAAGGTCACGGTGGTCCACCTGATGGATCGCCTCATGGAGCGTCAGCTCGACGCCAACGCCGCCGCGCTGCTCGCGCCGGCGATGGAGGAGCTCGACGTCGAAGTACTGCTCAGCAAGTCCACGACGCAGATCACCGGCGCCCGAGGACGTGTCACCGGCTTGGAGTTCGCCGATGGCACGTCCCTCGAGGCCGATCTCGTCGTGATGGCGATCGGCATCAAGAGCCGTACCGACCTCGCGAAGGCCGCGGGCCTCGAGGTCGAGCGCGGCATCGTCGTCGACGACCGCCTGCAGACGAGCGCGCCCGGTGTGTACGCCGTCGGTGAGTGCGCCCAGCACCGCGGGATGGTCTACGGCATCGTCGCGCCGATCCACGATCAGACGCAGGTGGCGGCCGACGCCGTCCTCGACGATCCGGCCGCGCGCTACGACGGCTCGATCCTCAGCGCGAAGCTGAAGATCATGGGCGTCGACCTCGTCTCGATCGGCGCGGCCGAGGGCTCGGGAGCGACGGTCGAGAACCGCGAGGAGCGCAGCTACCGCAAGCTCATCGTCGAGAACGGCAAGCTCGTCGGCGCGGTGCTCATGGGCGACATCAAGGGCCACGAGCTCCTGCTCGACAAGGTCCGCACGGCGCACGAGGTCGACGATGCCCTCGCGTTGCTCGCCGAGGCGAGCCAGGCCAGCGCCGCCGATCTGCCGGACACCGCGCAGGTGTGCAACTGCAACGGCGTGTGCAAGGGCGAGATCGTCCAGGCGATCCAGGATCACGACCTGGGCTCCACCGCCGAGGTCGTCGCCCGCACCCGCGCCGGCGCCGGCTGCGGCACGTGCAAGCCGCTCGTGAAGGAGATCCTCCTCGACGTGCGCGGCGGCAAGGTCGACGAGAACACCTACCTCTGCGCCTGCCTCAAGCAGACGCGCGAGGAATGCGCGTCGGCGATCCGCGAGGGCGGCCTGGAGTCGGTGAGCGAGGTGGCGGCGGCCTGCGGCACGGGCCGTGAGTGCGGCGGCTGCAACCCGGCCCTCGCCTACCTGGTCTCCGAGGTGAACGGCAACCGCCATCGCGAGGAGCGCCACGCCCGCTACATCAACGATCGCGTGCACGGCAACATCCAGAAGGACGGCACCTTCTCGGTGGTGCCGCGGATGAAGGGCGGCAAGACCACCGCCGACGAGTTGCGCCGGATCGCCGACGCCGCCGACAAGTACGACATCCAGACGATCAAGGTCACCGGCGGCCAGCGGATCGATCTCCTTGGCGTGAAGAAGGAGGACCTCCCGGCGATCTGGGAAGACCTCGGCATGGCGTCGGGCATGGCCTACGCGAAGTCGGTGCGCACGGTGAAGACGTGCGTCGGCTCGGATCACTGCCGCTTCGGCCTCGACGACTCGATGGGCACCGGCATCGAGCTCGAGGGGATGCTGGAGGGCCTCTACACGCCGGCGAAGGTGAAGCTCGGCGTCACGGGCTGCCCGCGCAACTGCGCCGAGGCCTACATCAAAGACATCGGCCTCGTGGCGATCGAGGGCGGCTGGGAGGTGTACGTCGGCGGCGCCGGCGGCACCGAGGTGCGCAAGGGCGACCTGCTCTGCACGGTCGCCACCAAGGACGAGGCCATCTCGGCCGCGATCACGTTCCTGCAGTACTACCGCGAGACCGCGGACTACAAGGAGCGCACGTACACCTACATGGAGAACCGCGGTCTCGAAGCGATCCAGGCGGTGGTGTTCGACGAGGAGGAAGGCGCGGCGCTGCGCGAGCGCTTCCACCTCGCCCAGGCTGCGGCGATCCAGGACCCGTGGCTCGAGCGGCGCAAGCCCGTGGTCGCCAACCAGTTCTCGGAGCTCGACACCGACGCGCCCGTGTACGGCCTCGCGCCGGTAGCCGGGGACGACGTGGTCGCCGCCCAGCACGCCGAGCCGACGATGGCCGCTGCTTCCGACCAGCTGGCGATCACGTACTCCGAGCCAGCCACCGACCCGACGACCGGGAGCACCGACCGATGATCCCCGCAGAGATCGCCGCCGCCGCGACCGACCTCGCCAGCGCCGGCTGGCTGAAGGTGGGGACCGTGCACGACATCCCCGAGCTCGAGGGCCGCCGCACCACGATCGACGGCCACAAGGTGGCCGTGTTCCGGCTCCTCGACGGCTTCGCGGCCATCGACGCCGAGTGCCCGCACAAGCGCGGCCCGCTCCAGGACGGGCTCGTCGCCGACGGCTGCGTGACCTGTCCCCTCCACGATCGCCGCATCGATCTCGAGACCGGTGACGTGATTGGCCACGAGGGCGAGGGCGTCGCCGTGCACGAGGTCCACGTGGTCGGCGACGACCTCTGGGTGCGCCTCGCGACGGCCGTCGTCTAACCCTCAGCTGGACCCTTCGGGTGAGCGAGAGCCACGAGATCAAGACCACCTGCCCCTATTGCGGGGTGGGCTGCGGGCTGCTCGCCAAGGTGGAGGGCGGCAAGCTCCTCGCCGTCCGCGGCGACGACTCCCACCCGGTGAACCGCGGCCGCACGTGCCGCAAGCCGCTCGAAATGCCCGCAGCAGCGCACCACCGCGCGCGGGCCACCCACCCGCGCCGACGCGACGCCCGGCGCGGGCCCACCGCCGCGATCGACTGGGACACCGCGGCCCGCGAGATCGGCGGCCGGCTGCGAGCGATCCGTGACGAGCACGGCCCGCAGTCCATCGGCTTCTACATCTCGGGGCAGCTGCTCACCGAGGACTACTACGCCGTGAACAAGCTCGCGAAGGGCGTGATCGGCACCAACACCGTCGATTCGAACTCGCGCCTGTGCATGAGCTCGGCCGTCGTCGGCTACCGGGAGACGTTCGGGTTCGATGGCCCGCCGCCCGGCTATTCCGACGTCGACGTGGCCGACCACATGCTCCTGCTGGGGACGAACGCTGCGGCATGCCACCCGATCCTCTGGGGCCGGATCGCGGATCGCATCGCGACCGGCGCGACGGTGAGCGTCGTCGACCCGCGGCGCAGCGCGACGGTGCGCGCCGCCACCGGCCACCTCCCCGTGCGCCCCGGTGGCGACCTCGCGCTGCTCATGGGCATGATCCACGTGATCGCCCGCGACGGGATGCTCGACGGGGAGTTCATCACGGAGCACGTCGACGGTGCGGAGGCCTACCTCGCCGAGGCAGCCGAGTGGACCCCCGAGCGGGCCGCCGAGGAGAGCGGGGTCGATGCCGAGCTGATCGTGGAGGAGGCGCACCGCTTCGCGACCGCGAGCCGCGCGATGACGCTGTGGTCGATGGGCGCGAACCAATCAACGCAGGGCACCCGCATCAACCGCGCGCTCCACGCGCTGTGCCTGCTCACCGGCAACATCGGCCGCCCCGGCACGGGGCCCCTCTCGATCACCGGGCAGCCGAATGCCATGGGCGGCCGCGAGGTCGGGGGGCTCGCCGGCCTGCTGCCGGGCTACCGGAACGTGAAGCACGCCGCCGACCGCGCGGCCGTCGATGACTACTGGGCGCTGAGCGACATCGATGCCGCTGCCCCCGGCGTGAGCGACGACCCCGGGCTCGTTGCCAGCGACCTCTTCGCGGCGCTCGAGTCCGGCGAGCTCAAGGCGATCTGGATCGTCGCCACCAACCCGATGGTGAGCCTTCCGGACACCGCCCAGGTGCGCCGGGCGCTGCAGGCCGCCGAGCTCGTCGTCCTTCAGGACGCGTACGAGCCCACCGAGACCAGCCGCTTCGCCGACTACCTCCTCCCCGCCGCGCAGTGGCCGGAGAAGGAGGGCACGATGACCAACTCCGAGCGCCGGATCTCGCGCGTGCGTGGAGCCGTCGCGCCGCCTGGAGAGGCGCTGCCCGACTGGGAGATCTTCGCGCGCGTCGGGCGGGCGTTCGGTGCACCCGAGGCGTTCCCCTGGAGCACCGCCGCCGAGGTGCACGCCGAGTACGTCGGTCTTACCGCCGGCCGCCTCTGCGATCAGACGGGCGTGAGCCACGCGCGACTCGACCGCGTCGGCACGCTCCAATGGCCCGTGCCCGATCCGGCGCACCCGGGGACCGAGCGGCTCTACGAGTCTCGCGATTTCCCCACCGCCACCGGCCGCGCGCAACTCGAGCCGCCCGCGGTCGACGGCCCAGCCGAGCAGCCGGACGAGGACTACCCGCTGCGCCTCACCACCGGACGCCTCGCCAACCACTGGCACACGATGTCGCGCACGGGCCGCTCCCCCGCGCTGCGCAGCGCCGATCCCGAGCCGTTCCTTGAGATCCACCCGGACGACCTCGGGGAGATCGCGGCCGACGGCGAACTCGTACGCGTGCGTTCGCGCCGCGGCTGGGTCGTGCTCCGGGCTCGCGCCGACGACACGATCCGCCCTGGCACGGTGTTCGCGCCGTTCCACTGGGGCGAGCTGTTCTCGGGCGCCGGCGCCCAGGCGGTGAATGCGGTGACGATCGACGCCACCGACCCGCAGTCGCGCCAGCCCGAGCTCAAGCACTGCGCCGTGCGCCTGGAGCCCGTCTCGCGGCGCGCCGCGCACAGCGTCACCCGCCCCACCCGGCTCGTCGTGGTCGGCGGCGGCCCGGCGGCGGTGGCCGTGCTCGAGGAGGCTTTCGCGCACCGGCCGCCTTCAGACTGGAGCGTCACGGTGCTCTGCGCCGAAGCGCACCCGCCCTACGATCGCATCGCGCTTTCCCGCGCGCTGGCGCCGGGCCCCGAGCGTGACCTCTCGCTGCGGGACGAGCAGTGGTACCGCGAGCGCGGCGTCCGGCTCGCCCTCGGCCGGGCTGCGGCCGTCGTCGACACGGCCGACCGCCACGTGATCTGCGAGAGCGGCGAGCGCATCCCCTACGACAAGCTCGTCATCGCGACCGGCTCCTCGGTCGCCGCACCGCCGATCCTCGGTCTCCAGCTCGACGGCGTCATCCGCCTGCGCACCACCGACGAGGCACGCCAGATCCGCGAGCGCGTCGATGCCGGGGCCACCGTGGCCGTCGTCGGCGGTGGGCTCGTCGGGCTCGAGGCAGCCGCCGCGCTCACCGAGCGCGGGGCGTTCGTCACCGTCGTGCATGGCGCCGATCGCCTGATGGACCGCCAGCTCGACCGCGGCTCCGGCAAGTGGCTGCGCAAGGCGCTCGACGCGCGCAGCATCAAATCACGGATCGGGTCGTTCGCCGACGAGCTGATCGGGCACGACGGGCGGGTCGTCGGGGTGAAACTCAAGAGCGGCGAGGTGGTGCCCGCCGACCTCGTCGTGATCGCCACGGGCGTGAGCCCGCGGATCAAGGTCGCGGCGCGGGCCGGGATCGCGACGCAGCGCGGGATCGTGGTCGACGACCAGATGCGCACGTCCGCGCCCGACGTGTGGGCCGTCGGCGAATGCGCCGAGCACGACGGCACCGTCTACGGCACCTGGGCACCGATCGCCGAGCAGGCACGCGTGGCGGCCGCCGACCTCAGCGGGCGTCCTGCCGGCTACCGCGGCCGCCCGCAGCCCACCAAGCTCAAGGTGCCGGGGATCGAGCTCTACTCCTGCGGCAACCCGACCGCGACCGACGTGGGCGACACCGAGATCGAGGAGGTCGTGGCGGTCGACTCCCGCGCGGGCACCTACCGCCGGCTCGTGTTCGACGGCCGCACGCTCATCGGCGCCGTGCTCATGGGCGACCTCAGCCTCGCGACCAAGCTCACCGAGCTGCTCGAGGAGGGCGACGGCGCGCTCCCCGACGATGTGCTCGACAGCCTGCTCTCGGGCACGCCCCCGGATCCGCGCGCGGAGCTCGTCTGCAGCTGCAAGGGAGTGGCGGCCGGCACGATCATCGACGCGATCGAGGCGGGCGCCACGACCGTCGACGAGGTGCGCACTTGCACGACGGCGTCGTCCGGCTGCGGCTCATGCACGGGGCGGGTCGCCCAGCTCGTCGCCGCGCACGGGCGTCCAGCCCCGCAACCCGCACCCACCGCCGCCCCGTAGACCCCACCGCCACCTAGGGGGTAGGGGTCGGGGAAGGTTCCGGGTGGAACCTTGGGGAGCTCCCCGATGGCACGGTACGCGGCCACGGGCAAGGTGCTGCCCATGACCAATCTTGTTGCTTCCGCCCCCGTCGACGCCCTGCGCAGCGCCTGCGCCGGCGACGTGACCGGCCCCGGCGATGCCGCCTACGATGCCGCGCGCCAGGCGTGGAACCTCGCCGCCGACCAGCGCCCGGCCGCGGTCGTCCGCGCCGCACTCCTCGCCGACCTCGCCGCGACCGTGCGCGTCGCCCGCGAGCACGGTCTGCGCATCGCCCCGCAGGGCACCGGCCACGGCGCCGGCGCCCTCGGCCCGCTCGACGCCGCCATCCTGCTGCGCACCGACGAGCTGCGCGGCGTCGAGGTCGACCCGGTCGCGCAGATCGCCCGCGTGCAGGCCGGTGCCCTCTGGGACGACGTGCTCGCGAAGTCGGCTCCGCACGGCCTTGCGCCGCTCGCCGGGTCGGCCGGTGATGTGGGCGTCGTCGGCTACCACCTCGGCGGTGGCCTCTCGTTCCTCGGCCGCAAGTACGGCGTCGCCGCCAAGCAGCTGCTCGCCGCCACGGTGATCACCGCCGACGGCCAGATCCGCCGGGTCGACGCCGAGAGCGACCCGGAGCTGCTGTGGGGCCTGCGCGGCGGCGGCTCGCTCGGCATCGTCGCCGAGGTCGAGATCGCCCTTCACGCGGTGCCTGCGCTCGCGACCGGCCAGCTCTTCTGGCCCATCGAGCGTGCGCGCGAGGTGCTCGGTGCCTGGCGCGACTGGGCGCCGACCGCTCCGCGCGAGATCACGACATCGGCTCGCATCCTGCGCTTCCCGCCCGATCCGGCGCTGCCGGAGGCGCTGCGCGGCGGTGCGTTCGTGGTGATCGACGGCGCGTTCCTCGGCGATGCCGCCGCCTGCGAGGAGGCGCTCGCGCCGCTGCGCGCGCTGAGCCCCAGCATGGACATGTTCGGCCCCGCCGGCATCGAGTCGCTCACGCAGCTCCACATGGATCCGCCGATGCCGGTGCCGGTGATGTCGAGCCACGCACTGCTCCACGACGCCACCGACCGCATCCTCGACGAGCTCGTCGCCCTCGCCGGTGCCGACGCCCAGACGGGCCTGCTGATGGTCGAGCTCCGCCAGCTCGGCGGCGCGATCGCGGAGCAGGACGGCACCGCCGTGCTCGACGGGATCCAGGCCGGTTACGCCCTCTTCGCGTGCGGCATCCCGATGGGCGGCCCGGTGCCGCCGGAGGCGCTCGCGGCCGAGCTCGCGGCGGTCGTCGCAACGGCCGGCGAGCAGCACGCGGGCATGTTCGCGAACTTCACCGAGTCTCCCGGCAACACCGAGCTCCCGCACGCCCGCGACGAGCGCCTGCGCGCGCTGCGCACCGCGCTCGATCCCGACGGTCTGCTGCTCGGCATGCACACGAGCTGAGCCGTTGACGAGTGATTCGGCGGCACGCCGCCGTGGAATCACTCACCCAGCTTGGTCTGCGGTACGGGGGTGCCGCCGACCAGATCGGCTCGCGGTACGGGGGTGCCGCGAGCTGCAACACGAAGACGGGCGGTGTCGCGGCGGGGGCCGCGGCGCCGCCCGCTCGTCATTCCTGAACGGCCGCGAAGAGGCCGTCGGCGACGCGCGTCGTCTCCGGCCCGGCGCCGGGCGCGACGAGCACCCAGTAGCGCCGGCGCAGGCGAGCACCGACGATCGGGCGCACGGCGAGGCGGTCCAACTCAGGATCGACCGCGAACCGGGAGAGCACGCCCGGTACTCCCCGCGCGCGGATCGCCGCCTTGACGGCGGCGGCGTTGCCCACCTCCACGAGCGGCACGGCCAGCGCGCGGCCGGTCGTCGCGATGCCCCACTCCAGCGTGCGGCGGATGTGCGAGGCGGGATCGCGGAGGATCAGCCGCGTCGCCGCGAGCTCAGCGACGTCCACGGCGGGAGCGTTCATCCACGGGTGCCCCTCCGGCACCACGGCGACGAGCTCGTCCTCGGCGAGCACGCGGCCCAGATGGGCGAGATTCTCGTCGAGGTCGGCCGCAGCGACGCCGAGGTCGGCGCGGCCGTCGAGCACCATCTGCCGCACGATCGACGAGTTCGCGACCTGCAGCTCTACCGGCAGCGCGCGCTCGCCATCCAAGAGGCTGAGGGCGACGGGCACGATCCGCTCGGCGATGCCGGGGCTCGCCGCCATCCGCACGGGCTCGACGTCGGTGGCGAGGCCGCGCAGGCGCTCGGCCACGGCGTCGACCTGGGCGATGGCCCGGCGCGCATCCGGCAGCAGCGCCCGGCCGGCGGCCGTGAGCTCGATGCCGGCGGTGGAGCGGGCGAGCAGCTCGACGCCCGCATACGCCTCGAGGCTCTTCAGGCGCTTGGAGAGCGCCGACGGCGTGAGCTCGAGGGCGGTCGCCGCGCGGGCCACCGAGCCGAGGTCCGCGGCAGCGACGAACGCCCGCAAGTCATCGAGGGACATCGCCACGCGCGCAGCGTAATGCACCGGTTCGGGGGACGACCGAGCGGCCGCCGTCCCCCATCGGACGGCGGCCGTTTCGGGACCGTGCGCGGTGCCCCCGGGCGCGGCGGGCTCCCCACCCTCGCGCCCCAGCACCGGGTGCGACTAGCGCGCGTTCATCCCGCGCTTCCGACCAGGGAGCCCGACTTGCCCTCGGTCTTCTCGAGGCCCTCGGCCGACGGCGGGAGCGGCGCGACGACCACCGAGTCATCGTGCTCGGCCGTCTGGCGGATGTAGAACGCGTAGGTGATCACCGCGAACACGAAGTAGGCGACGATGAAGGTCCACAGCGCGGGCACGGCCCAGTCGGTGTTGGCGAGGGCGATGGCCTTCTTCTCAGCCGGCGTGGTGGCGGCCTTCATCAGGGCCGACACCTCGAGGCTGCTCTGGCGCAGGACGACCTGGATCAGGAAGCCGCCGAAGGCGCCGATCGCGCCGGCGATGCCGATCACGGCGGCAGCCCGCCGCTTGAACTCGATCTGGAGCGTCGCGTCGTCGGCGCCCGTGCGAGCGGCCTGCTCGTGGCCGAGGCGCTTGAAGATCGACGGGATCATCCGGTAGGTCGAGCCATTGCCGATGCCGGCGAGCGCGAACACCACCATGAACGAGCCGAAGAAGAGCCCGAACGAGTGGTTGTTGATGCCGACGATCGCGGAGATGGTCGCGAACACCATGCCGATGAACACCGCGAGGGTGACCTTCGAGCCGCCGAGGCGGTCGGCGAGCCAGCCGCCGAACGGCCGCGAGACCGAGCCGACGAGCGCGCCCATGAAGGCCAGGCCAGCGAGGTAGGTGGCGATGAACGAGTGCTGGGCCAAGAACTCCGGGAAGGTGTTCTTGATGACGAGCGGCATGGCGAACGAGAACCCGATGAAGGTGCCGAAGGTGCCGATGTAGAGGATCGACATCACCCAGGTGTGCTTCTCAGTGAGCGCGCGGACGTAGCTCTGCTTGTCGGCCTTGGCGTCGGTGATCGAGTCCATGTAGAGGTACGCGCCGACGGCAGCGATCACGATGAACGGCATCCACAGGAGGCCGGCGTTCGCGAGGTGTACCTCGTGCGCGGGCAGCTTCACCGCCGCAGCCGGCACGCCGAGGATGATCACGAGCGGCACGAGCAACTGCGTGACGGCGACGCCGACGTTGCCGCCGGCCGCGTTGATGCCGAGCGCCAGGCCCTTCTTGCCCTCCGGGTAGAAGTGCGAGATGTTCGCCATCGACGAGCTGAAGTTGCCACCGCCGACGCCGGCCGTGGCCGCGCAGGCGAGGAGCACCCAGAACTGGGTGTCGGCACTCTGATCCGCGAGCCAGCCGCTCGGGACGACCGTGGCAACGAGGATCGTCGGGATGAGGAGCAGGGAGGCGCTGATCATGGTCCACGTGCGGCCGCCGAACCGCGGCACCGCGAACGTGTAGGGGATCCGCAGGAACGAGCCGATGAGGTTCGGCACCGCGGTGAGCCAGAACATCTGCGAGATCGTGAGCTCGATGCCGACGTTCGCGAGGTTGATGACGACGATGGTCCAGAGGACCCAAATGCTGAAGCCGAGGTTCTCGGCGAACACGGAGAAGATGAGGTTCTTGCGTGCGATGGACTTGCCCTCGCGCTCCCAGAACTCTTCGTTGTCAGGTTGCCAGCGGTCGAGCCACCGGCCTCGGGTCAAAACGCTCACGCGTGCCTCCAAGAGGGAAAAGACGACGTGAGGGAGGTTGCGGACCGCGCGTGTCCGCTGAATGACCCGTCGGTTTCGTGTTCGTGACGAAATGTTTCGGCAATGCTTCGTGATCCGGCCGAATCCGCCACACGCACGGAACGCCGCCGCGCAGTCTGGCCATCGGGCCAAATCGAGCCGCCACCGCGGACAACGGTGGCCCGACGCTTCGGTCGCGCGACGACCGACCGGAGCAGCACGACCGAGGGCACGCCTCAGCTCCGCCGCGAGTCCCAGCGGTAGCCCACGCTCCGCAGGGTGCGGATGCGGGCGGCGTGCTCCTGGCCGAGCTTGGCCCGGAGCCGGCGTACGTGCACGTCGACCGTGCGCGCGCCGCCGTAGTAGTCGTAGCCCCACACGTTCTGAAGCAGCGCGTCGCGCGAGAACACGCGGTCGGGGTTCGTGACGAGGAACTTCAGGAGCTCGTACTCCATGTACGTGAAGCCGATCACCTGCCCGTCGACGGTCACCTGGTAGGTGGCGGTGTTGAGTTCGAGCGTGCCGGTCACGATCAGTTCCTCGGGCTCGGGACCGTTCACGGCGCGTCGGGCGCGAGCGACGCGCACCTCGAGCTCGACATCGCTCCAGGGCTGCACGAGCAGTTCGTGCCCGACGGCCGAGTAGCCGCCGGTGGCAAGGCGCTGGGCGTCGGCGACGACGATGGCCGGCACCTCGCAGAGCTCGGGGTGCGCAGCGACCTGCTCGGCGGCGCGCTCGACGTCGTCGACGAGCACGAGGAGGGCGGGCGCGTCGGCCGCGGCGCCCTCCTCGAGCTGCGCGGGCAGCTGACCAGGGGTGACGAACCGCGGCTGGTAGCCGATGTGGGCGAGCCCGCGGTCGACGGCCGCGAGCAGATCGCCGGGTGATCCGATGACCCAGGCGAGCTTCACAGCTGCGGCAGCGACTGACGAAATTCGAAGCCGCTGATCTCGCGCGCATACGCGTCGATGTCGCGGCGCTTGTTGGCGACGATCCAGTCGACGATCCGGTCGCCGAGCACCTCGCGCACGAACGCCGACGACTCGAGGAGATCGGTCGCGGCACGCAGGCTCGTCGGGAGCAGCGGCGCCTGCGCGGCCTCGATGCCGTCGCAGGTCTCGGGCGGGAGCTCGTAGTCGCCGTCGATGCCGCGCAGCCCGGCGGCAAGGACGAGCGCGAAGACGAGGTAGGGGTTGCTCCCCGCATCCGGGAGGCGGAACTCGATGCGCTTCGCACCCTCCGCGTCGGGGCGATGCTCGGGCACTCGGACGAGGGGGTTGGCGGAGCGGTGGCTCCAGGTCAGCCGGTTCGGAGCCTCGTAGCCGTCGGCCAGGCGCGTGTAGGAGTTGATCCACTGCGCCGCGATCGCCGTGAACTCCGGTGTGTGGTGGAGCACGCCGGCGAGGAACTTGCGACCGAGGGCGCTGAGCGGCGCCTTGGGATCCTCCGGGTCGTGGAAGAGGTTGTGGTCGTCGTCGCCGAACAGCGATGCGTGCACGTGGAGTGCCGAGCCGGGCTGGCCGGCGAGCGGCTTGGGCATGAAGCTCGCGTACGAGCCGTGGTTGTGGGCGGCCTGCTTCATCGCCATCCGGCAGGTGATGACGTTGTCGGCAGTGCTCACGGCGTCGGCGTGCGCGAGCACGACCTCCTGCTGGGAGGGGCCGGCCTCGTGGTAGGCGGCGCGCACGGGAATGCCGAGACGCTCGAGGAACGAGATCGAGCTCCTCCGGAAGTCGGTCGCGATGTCGTGAGCGGTGAGGTCGTAGTAGCCGCCGGGAGCGAGCGGCTGCGGCGAGGCCTCCGGGTGGTCGGGCGATGGCGGCTTGAAGAGGTAGAACTCCACCTCGGTGCCGAGCTGCGGGCTGTAGCCACGCTCCTCGAGCCGGGCGACCGTGCGCCGCAGGATCTCCCGCGAGTCGCCGTCGAAGGGCTCGCCGTCGGGGAGCTCGATCCGGGCGTACATCCGGCCGACGTTGGCCTCGGGCCGCCACGGGAGCACGTGGAAGCTCGCGATGTCGGGGCGGATGATCACGTCCTGCTCGGCGCGGCGGGTGCCGCCCTCGAGCGCCGAGCCGTCCATGCCGACACCGTCGGTGATCACGGCCTCCACCTCGGAGATCGGGAAGGCGACGCCCTTCAGCGTGCCGAGGACGTCGACGCACCACACGCGGATGAAGCTGACGCCGCGGCGCTGGGCCGTCTGCAGCACGTACTCGAGGTTGCTGTCCACGGGGCCAGTGAACCAACCCTGGAGTCGGCGCGTTCCGCCCGATGGACGAAATCCTCGGCCGGTGTGGAGGGTCATGTTTCCTGCGTGTTTCGCGCCCAGTTGGAAAAGCCGTTGACAGGCTACGAAGCGGACTGATTTGCTCCGCGCCGTGTCTCGTCCGCTCGCCCCAGTCCACCGTCTCCTCATCGGCGCGGTGCTTGCGCTCGGGGTTGCCGCGCCGGCCTCCGCGTCGGCCGCCGCCCCACTCTTTCCGAGCACGACGCTGCTGCCGCACGCGAACGCGTCGTCCAAGATCGACGACGCCGACGATGTCCGGGCCGCCGATGTCGACGCGGACGGTGACCTCGACCTCGCCGTGGCCGGCGTCGACGAGAACGTCGGCGCCGGCATCTTCGTCTACCGCAACGACGGCGCAGGCAACTTCACCTTCGTCGGACTGGTTCCCGGGCATTCGCAGGACTTCGTGTGGCTTCAGGTCGAGCCGGCCGACGTCACCGGGGATGGCGTGGTCGATCTCCTGATCGCCGACGGCTCCGACCTCGTCGCGCTCACGTGGCCGGAGGGTGGAGCGGTGTCGCGCGACGTCGTCGTCTCGTTCCCCACCCCGGTCCCGTCGGCATTCTCGTGGGACGTGCGCTACCAGCTCGTCGACCTCGACGGCGACGATGACCTCGACGTCATCGCTCGCGGCGGCTCGCCGAGCCTGACGCGCGTCTACCTCGTCGGGGCTGGCGGCGGGGCGCAGCTCCAGTGGAGCAGCAGCACGGCCGCCGAGCAGCCCTTCGTGGTCACGGGCGATCTCGACGGCGATGATCTTCCCGAGCTCGTCCTCGCTGACGGCGCGTCGATCAGGGTGATCAGCGATGTGGCGAGCAACCCCACGGTGAGCTGGACGACCGGCCCGGATCCGACGGGCTGGCTGCGCGTCGGCGCGAGCCTCGTGGACGTCGACGGCGACGGCCATCTCGACCTGATCACGTCACTGCTCCGCCGGTTCACCACCGATCCGAACGCGACGCGCTACCTGCGCGGAGAGGCGGACGGGAGCTTCACCTCGGTCGCGCTTCGCCCGGACTCGGCGCAGGGGCAGCCCATCAACACCACCGGTGACGTCGACGGCGACGGGCGCGCCGATCTGATCCGCGGGATCGGCTTCGATCCTGCGACTCCGAGCGGCGAAGAGGTGTCGATCGAGCCGGTTGCCGGCCCGCGCACGTTCGGCGGCACCGGTAGCGCGTTCGTCACGGGCACCAGCAACGGCATTCGCCGCCTCGCCACCGGCGACCTCAACGCCGATGGCCGAGACGACATCGTGATGCTCACCACGGTGTTCGGCTGGCCGAAGGTGGCGCTGGCCGCCGCCCCGGCGCCCGTCTCGGGTTACCTCAAGGCGTACAGCCCCGATCCGAACCCGGATGCGACCATCGGCACGCTCGAGGACGGGGTCGACTACGAGGTCACCGTCACCGGCACCTTCTCCCTCACGTGGCGGTCGCGGTACGGCTCGCCGTCGTGGAAGGTGTGCGGCACCCCCGATCTGGTGCGGCGCCGGTCGGCCGACGCTGAGACGGTGCTCGCACGGTTCGTGACTCCGGGCACCACGTGCCCGGCGACGCCGAGTTCGCACAGCCTGTTCCGCCTCGACACCGGGTCGGGCTGGATCGATCCGCCGGTCGTGACGCGAGACGGTGACCGCGCCACGGGCCGCACCTACACGTACAAGGTGACCGGCCACGGGGAGCCGCTGCGCGCGATGATCCGCGACACCATCGGCAAGGACAACTCGGGCGGGCTCCTGATCGAGGCACGCCCGATCACGCACTGATCCGCGACAATCCGCGGGTGACCGTTCCGGCTGATCGCCCGCTGCTGCTCGTCGATGTCGACGGGGTGCTCGCGCTGTTCAACCTCGACGGCGGCGAGCCGGCGGGCATGTGGCACATGATCGAGGGGTTCGCCTACTACCTCACGAGCGGCGGGCCGTCGCTGCTGCACGAGGCGGCCGAGCACTTCGAGCTGGTGTGGTGCACCGGCTGGGAGGACCGTGCGAACGATCATCTGCCGCGGCTCGCCGGCACGCCGGGGCCGCTGCCGGTGATCAAGTTCGCACGCAATCCCGGCCGGGCGAACGCGCACTGGAAGCTCGACGAGATCGCCGCGTACGCCGGTGATCGCCCGGTCGCGTGGATCGATGACGCCCTCGACGCGAACTGCGATGCGTGGGCGGCGGAGCGCACGGCGCGCGGCGTGCCGACCCTGCTCGTGCGCACGGATCCGAGCCGCGGGTTCCTGCCCGCGCACCTCGAGGAGCTCGTCGCGTTCGCGGGCGGCCTCGTCGTCGCCGACTGATCAGGCGGCGCCCGTGGAATCGCTCATCACGGCCGCAGGAGAAAGTTGAAGTAGCCCTCTGGGCCGACCGCGTCGATGAACTGTTGCCGCGAGTAGGCGGGGTCGCCGTCGAAGTTGAAGATCCGCAGACGCAGGCTCTCGGCGAGGTCGAAGAACGTGCCGGGCGATTCGCCGTAGCCCTCGGCGGCGCTGCCGTGCTCGACGACGATCACGGGCCGGAAGTCTTCGATCGTGCGCCGGGCACCGCGGAGCACGAGCGACTCGGCCCCTTCGACGTCGATCTTGATGAACCGCGGCTCGATCGCGTGCTGCTCGACCAGGTCGTCGAGGCGCTGCGTCTGCACCGTGAGGTGCTCGAAGTGCGGCTCGTCGGGGTAGTCGCGCTTGCGCAGCCCGCTGTAGCCGGGGTGGTTGGTCACGTGGAGGAACTCGACCTCCGCTGGGGCATCGTCGGTGAGCGCGCATTCCTCCACGATCACGCCGGGGAGCATCGCGCCCCGCAGCGCGACGGCGAGGTGCGGGAGCGGCTCGATCGCCAGGGTCCGGCCTCCCGGCGCCGACTCGATGATCTGGCGGGTGACGTCGCCTTCGTGCGCGCCGACGTCGATCGCGTGGTCGCCGGGGCCGAGTACCGCGCGCAGCGCGAGCGCCATGCCGTGGGAGTCGGCGCGGCCGCGGCGCTGCATGTAGCTCGAGCGGGCCGCTTGGAGGCCGCGCTTGGCCGCTTCGACGACCTCTTGGGGCTTGCCGATGTGTGACGGCGAATACATAACGCGGCCATCGTATCCGCGCTGCCCGCGCCCACTCCACGAAACGACGAAGGGCGCCCCACCGGGGCGCCCTTCGCGCGAATCTCAGATGAGACGGAACCCGCTGGGGCTCCCGGCTGCGGAACTGAGCGAGATCCGCTCAGGTCTGCGGACGGATCGCGCTCCAGATGAGTTCCATGGCCTGGTCTTCCCAGCCCTCGGTGTCGGCAACGCCGTTGAGATGGCTGGTGATGACGACGCCGCCGACGACGCCCATGATGAGGTCGAGGGAGACGTCGCTGCGCAGCTCGCCGGCGGCGACAGCGGCCTCGAGGCGGGGCCGGACGGCCTCGGCGCGGGCGTCGACGACGCGCTCCTTGTAGAGGCGGCTGAATTCTGCGTCGTGGCGGTACATCAGGCCGGCGCCGATGACTTCAGCGGCACGGGTCTTCATGCCCCAGCTCATGCCGAGCAGGAGGCTCTTGATGTAGTCGCGCACATCTGCGGGACCCTCGAGCTGGAATGCCTCGGGGAGCTCCGCGATCGCGGCGGTGGCGAGATCGAGCCGGTGCTTGAAGCGCCGGTAGATCGTGGTTTTGGCGACGCCGCTGTCTGCGGCGACGCGTTCGACGGTGAGAGCTGCAAGACCCTCGTCGTTGAGGATCTGTCGTGCGGTCGCGAGAATCTTCGCGTCGACCTCTGACCGGCGGCGCGCGTGGTACGCGGCGGCCGGATGCTCACGGACAGGCGAGTCGGGGGAAGTCGCCATGGTCCTGCCTTTCGTTGGAACGGTTCGCTGCGTAGCCTAACGCCTCACGGGGCGTCCCGGCGTGGGTCGTGGACCCACGCCGGATACGCGCCTGATTCGTGAGGGGTTTAGCGGTCGCCTTCGGGCTCGATGTCGAGCTGCGCGAGCTCGTCAGCGAAGCCGGGGTCGGCGCCGAGGCCGGCACCGATGTCCTCGAGCGCGGAGAGGTCCTCGCCGATGGCGGCGCCGAGGTCTCCGAGGTCGTCGCCGAGGCCGAGCTCAGCGGCGATCTCGTGCTCGTCGAGCAGGCCGAGGTCGTCGATGGCGCGCGGGAGCGGCTCGTTGGGCTCGATCTCGATGCGGCGGTACTGCTTGAGGCCCGTCGCGGCCGGGATGAGCTTGCCGATGATGACGTTCTCCTTGAGGCCGACGAGGTTGTCTCGCTTGCCCTCCAGAGCGGCGTCGGTGAGCACCTTCGTGGTCTCCTGGAAGGAGGCCGCCGAGAGGAAGGACTCGGTGTTCAGCGAGGCCTTCGTGATGCCTAGGATGACGTCCTCGAACGCCGCCGTCTCCTTGCCTTCCGCCTTCAGGGCGTCGTTGACGTCCTGGAACTCGTAGCGGTCGACGTACTGGCCGGGGAGGTAGTCGGTGTCGCCCTTCTGGTCGACCCGCACCTTCTTCATCATCTGGCGGACGATCAGCTCGACGTGCTTGTCGTTGATGTCCACGCCCTGCTGCTTGTAGACCTTCTGGACTTCGGCAACGAGGTACTGCTCCGTCGCGGTGCGGCCGCGGATGGCGAGCAGCTCGTGCGGGTACAGCGACCCTTCGTTGAGCTGCTTGCCGGCCTCGACCACCTCGCCGTCGCCCACGAAGAGGCGCGTGCGGCGCGGGAAGCTCGTCCGGTGCTCCTCGCCGGCGTCGTCGGTGACGACCACGGTGAGGGCCTTGTCGGTCTCCTCGATCGAGACGACACCGTCGACCTGTGCGATCGATGCGACGCCCTTCGGCTTACGAGCCTCGAAGAGCTCGACGATGCGCGGCAGACCCGACGTGATGTCGGCGCCGGCGACGCCACCGGTGTGGAACGTACGCATGGTGAGCTGGGTGCCCGGCTCACCGATCGACTGGGCGGCGATGATGCCGACCGAGTCGCCGATCTGGGCGACCTGGCCGGTGGCCATCGAGCGGCCGTAGCAGTGCTGGCACACGCCGGTGTCGGCGCGGCACTTCAGCACGGAGCGCACGAAGATCGTCGCGCCCTCCTCCTGCGTGGCGGCGAACGTGTCGAGGTCCGAGCGCGTGATCTCGTGCTCGATCGACAGGTCGCCGGTGGCCTCGACGGGGAAGCGACCGACGATGTTGTCGTTGACACTGCCGTCGTCACCGAAGACCGGCAGGTAGATGCCGTCGTCGGAACCACAGTTCTCGTAGCGGACGATGACGTCCTGCGACACGTCGACCAGACGACGGGTCAGGTAACCCGAGTCGGCCGTGCGCAGGGCGGTATCGGCGAGGCCCTTACGGGCACCGTGCGTCGAGATGAAGTACTCGAGCACCGAGAGGCCTTCCATGAAGTTGGCCTTGATCGGGCGCTCGATCGTCTCGCCCTTCGGGTTGGCCATGAGGCCACGCATACCGGCGAGCTGACGGATCTGCTTGAACGAGCCACGAGCACCGGAGTTGGCCATCATGAAGATGGGGTTCAGCTCGTCGAGGTGCTCGGCCATGGCGTCACCGATCACGTCGGTGGCGTGGTTCCACTGCGCGACGACCGCTTCCTTGCGCTCGACGTCGGTGATCAGGCCCATCTCGTACTGGTCCTGGATGTCGGCCACCTTCGCGTCGAACTCGGCGAGCAGCTCGCCCTTGTTCGGCGGGGTGATGACGTCGTTCTTGGACACCGTGATGCCGGCGCGCGTCGCGTACTGGAAGCCGAGGTCCTTGAACGTGTCCAGGACGAGGCTGACGGTGGTGGCACCGTAGTTCTGGATGAGGTCGTCGATGAGAGCGACCGCATCCTTCTTCTTCATCGAGCGGTTCGCGAACGTGTACTGCGTCGCGTCGAAGTCCTCGCCCACGGCCTCCTGCAGCGCGCGGAGGATCCGCTCGTTGTAGATGATGCGGCCGGTGGTGGTGAGGATCGCGTGATCCGCGCCAGCCGGGCGGAACTCGGCGAGCTCGTGGAGCGTCACGATCTTGAAGTCGACCGCGAGCTCAGCCTCCTGGGCGGAGCGGAACGTGTGCGGGCGCTTCTTGTCGGACGGCCAGTCGGGGGTGCCGAGCTTGGCCTGAAGCTCCTTGAGCTCCGACTCCTCGGGACCGTACGTCACGTAGTACTGACCGAGGACCATGTCCTGGGTCGGCGTGGTGAGCGGGGCACCGTGAGCGGGGCTCAGGATGTTGTTGCTCGAGAGCATCAGGATCCGCGCCTCCGCCTGCGCCTCGGCGCCGAGCGGGAGGTGGACGGCCATCTGGTCGCCGTCGAAGTCGGCGTTGAACGCGCCGCAGACGAGCGGGTGAACCTGGATGGCCTTGCCCTCGACGAGCACCGGCTCGAACGCCTGGATGCCGAGGCGGTGGAGCGTCGGCGCGCGGTTGAGCAGCACCGGGTGCTCGCGGATCACCTCGTCGAGGATGTCCCAGACTTCCTTGCGCTCCTTCTCGACCCACTTCTTGGCCTGCTTGAGGGTCATCGAGAGACCCTTGGCGCCGAGGCGGTCAAGATCATGCTCATGGATCTCGACCTGGAAGGCGAGCGCAAGG
>JAGIBJ010000072.1 GCA_017744415.1 Solirubrobacteraceae bacterium | reverse complement strand
GACCGTGGCCGTGCCCGGCGTGAGGCCAGCCGGAAGCGGATCGCTGATCACGACGCCCGAGGTGTTCGACGGGCCGAGGTTCGTGGCCGTGAGCGTGTAGGTGAGCGTGTTGCCCACGATCGCGCTCGCGGCGCTCGCCGACTTCGTGATCCGCAGATCGGCGCTGCGCAGGAAGGTGACCGCCTGCGAGCTCGTGTCGTTGCTCGTGTTCACCTCGTTGCCGCCCGCGATCGTCGCGCCGAAGGTGGCGCTCGTGGCGGAGGCCGGCGGGGTGACGGTGTAGACGACGTCCGGGTAGCTCGCGGCGGCGCCGAGCGTGTCGGTGCGGGTGCAGGTGATCGTCGGGAGCGAGACCGAGCAGGTCCACCCGGTGCTGCTCGTGATGCTGCCGAAGGTGACGCCTGCGGGCACCGTCGCGGTGAGCGTGACGGGCTGGCCGTGGGTCGTCGAGCCGCCGATGTTGCTGGCGGTGAGGCGCACGTTGCCCTGCACGCCCGCGGTGAGACCGGTGATCGTCTGCGCAACGACCATGTCGGCGCGCTGCACCGGGGTCGCGGCGACCGACGACGGATTGGCGTAGGAAAGCAGGCTCGTCTGGCCGACGAAGCTGCCCGACGCCGTGTTGGTGATCGGCACGCCCTCGTCGGCGTTCGCGTCGATCACCACGCGGAAGCGCATGGTGGTGGTGCCGCCGTTGGCCGCGAGCACGCCGCCCGTCGTGGCGGTGGCGCCGGTGCCGACGTTCATCGTCACGGTGTTGGAGCCGAAGCGGCCCTGGTCGTCACCGGCGGCATCGGTCTTGGTGCCCGAGTTGGCGCCGGCCGTGATCTGCAGCGAGCCGGGCACGTAGGTGGTGCTGGCCGGGATCGGGTCGGTGATGGCGACGCTCGCCGCGCCGTCGTTGCCCGTGTTGGTGGCGACGATCTGGTACTCGATCGTGTCGCCGGGCTCGACCGCGCCACCGTTGATGTCGGTGAGGGTCTTGTTGAGGACGAGGTTCGGCTCGCCGAGTTCGATCGAGATGCCAAGCGCGAACGGGTAGTAGGAGTCCTGCGTCGAGGTGAACGAGAAGGTCGCGCTCGTCGCGTTGTTGGCGATCGCGCCGTTCACCTGGTCGGAGTGGATGTCGAAGCCGTAGTGGTTCGTGTAGTTCGGGTTCTTCGCGCTCATGCGCGTGAGGCCACGGATCTCGGAGTCCATGAGGTTCGGCGTGGCGGCGGTGTCGAGCACCTGCGTGCCGAAGGTGGCGTTGTCGCCGTTGATCTCCGAGTCGCCCTCGCCGACCATGTAGGTGAGGCGCGCGTTCACGGTGCCGCTGGCGGGCGCGACGAAGCCGTTGGCGGTGATCGAGTTGGGCGCGCCCGAGGCGACGCGCACGAAGCCGTCGGCGAGCACCAAGCGCCGCGGCGGATCGGTCGAGAGCTCGTAGACCACCTCGAGGCCCCAGCCGCTGTAGTGGTCGGGGTTGAGGGCGGTGCCGGTGGCGCGCTGCTCGATACCGCCGACCGTGTACTGGCCGTTGCCGCCGGCCTGCACGAGCGCGGTGACGTCGGTGCCACAGGCAAAGCCGCGCGAGTTGCCGGTGCCGGGGTTCACCGAGCCGCACTCGGTGGCGTAGGTGGCGCTCACCGCGGAGTAGGCGATGCCGGCCGTGGCGGGCGTGTCGAACTGGACCGTGCGCTCGCCGTTGTTGTCGGTGCCGTCGCCGGCGCTGCTCCACACGAGGCGGGCGTAGCGGATGATCGCGCCGGCGGGGATGTTCAGCGTCGCCTGGCTGGAGTTCGTGGTGGTGCCGACGCCGTCGACATCCACGAGCGTGCCGTAGGCGTTGTTGGAGTTGCCGTTGCCGAGGGCGTTGGGCGTGCAGCCCGTCGCCCAGCCGGCGGCGCAGCTGGAGTTGGCGTTGCCGATGGCGGCGATGTCGCCGCGCAGCGTCTGCGCGTACGCGTTGCTGAACGTGCGGGCCGCGGCGTTCGCGCTGGCCGGCATGGCGAGGCCGGCGACGAGGGCGAGCAGGAGCGCGCGTGCAGCGGTCGGGCGCGCGCGGCGGCTCGACGCGTCGAGCGAGCTCGGCGAAGGCTGTGTGGGTCCGGCGGGGGTGCGGACGAAGGTGCGAACGACCGTTGCGAGGGGTCGGGTCGCGCGCCGGGCGAGGAGCTCAGGCATGGAGTGCGGCCCGCGAGGGCCGGGGGGAACGTGGTGGGAGTGCAACGGGGGCGATGGACCCACCGCGGATGCGGACCGCGGTGCGCTTCCCTGTTCGTCGGACGTTCGGCCAGTCCTCTCAGGCACCTTGCCGGAAGCTGGCGAGACAGCGACCAGGATTACTGGTTGGACGTGACGCACAGGATCGGGCGCCGAATTCAGGCCCTGGCGGCCGCGCATCAACGGCCAGTCAGGTCGCGAGGTACGTGGCTCGCTGCCAGTCGATCTCGGCGCCAGCGAGCGCGGAGCCCTCGACGCCATCCGGGATGTCGTGGTGCTGGGCGGCGGTCCGAAGCGTGAGCGCGCGGGTGCCCTGCTGCACGCCGAGCTCGACCGGCGTCCAGTGGGTGCCGTCGAAGTCGGCGAACTCGGCCCACGCGAGGATCCGGATCGCCTGGTCGTCTTCGGTGACGGCGTCGACGTCGAACTGCGTGGTCGCCCGGTGGCGGTCGTGGAGCGTTCGGTTCGCCGCGCTGACGGCGAGCGCAAGCGCGACGAGTTCGTCGACGGTGGCCGGCGAGGCGGGATCGAGCGCCAACGCGTGGCTGCGGAGTGCTGCCTGCTGCTCGGACACCGTCCTAGTCTCGCGCACCCTGTGCGCCCAGCTGGGATCTCGCGACCGAGCCGCCGGCGCTCCGCGGCGGCGCGCCGTGCAGGTCTCGCTCAGGCCCAGCCCGGCATGGCAAACGCGCGCGGGCTCCCGGCCGTCACGCTGACGCCTGCGCGCTGCGGCCTGGGTCCATGGCCCAGCCGGGCCGCCCGGGGCGTGTGGCAGAGGAGGCAATCGGGTAGCCGGTGAGCAGGAACCGCGGTGGCGGCGGGCCGCCCCACTGGTTGATGGTGCGCGGCCACATCGGCCAGGTACGCGGCTGGTAGCCGTCCGCCCGCATCTGCACGAGTTCGGCGCAGCACTCGATCATGGCGCCGTCCTCGTCGTGGAAGTAGAGGAAGTGGTTGTTGCCGGGGCCGTGGCGGCTCGGCCCCCAGATGCACTTGCGGTCACGCGTGGCCTTCAGGCGGTCGGCGACGCGGCCGAGAGCGTTCAGGTCCGCCCAGGCGTAGGCGTAGTGGGAGAGCTCGGCGCGTGGGGCGAGCGTGAGGGCAATGCCGTGGTGGTCCTCGTCGCAGTGCCACCACGCAGCCAGGAAGCCCATGCGATCGGAGAACCGGAAGCCGAGCCCGTCACGCAGGAAGCGCTCCTCGGCGGGGATGTTGCGCACCTTGCACGAGACGTGCTCGAAATGGGTGGGGCGATCGCCGGCCTCGGGGGCGGACACCGACTGCATCCCGCAGAAGAGCTTGTACACGTGCCCGCCCGGGGACTGCACCTTGAGAGCGCGGTCGATGCCCGGTTCGCCGTCGTAGATGCCGCCCAGGAGGCTGCCGCCGCTGGCCGGGAGCGCACGCAGCGCGCGCTCGAGGGCCTGCGGGCCGTCGACCTCGAGGCCGATGTGGTCGTAGCCTCGGGCGGCAGGTGCGTGGACGAGGATCAGCTCGTGGTGCCGCTCGTTACAGGTCAGGTAGCTCGCGCCGGCCGCGCGATGCGTCTCGACCATGCCGATCACCTCCTGCTGGAATGCGACGGCGGCGTCGAGATCGGCGACGTTGAGGGCGATGTGCCCGATCCGTGTGACCATGAGTCAGCCTCCGGTGGGGTGGGTCAGGACGCGTGCAAGCGCTGTGGTTGGCGCGAACGCGGCGGCGTGCTCGTCGAGGAAGTCGGTCAGCCGACGGGCAGGTCGTGCGGTGAGGCGCGTGACATGGTCGGTGACGGTGCCGTCGGAGCCGGCCGCGAAGAAGCGCGTCATCCGCTCGGCGTGCTCGATCTCGAAGGCACTCGCACCTTGGCGAGCGAGCGCCCGGGATGCCACGCGGCCGGGCACGGCGACGTGCCGGAGGGCGAGGCGTCGTGCGACGTCGCGGATCGTCACGGCCTCGGGCCCGGTGAGGTGCCAGGGGCGCCGCCCGGCCTCCTCGGCGAGCAACGCGTGGGTGGCGCAGGCGGCGACATCCCGGGCATCGACCATCGCGATCGGTGCACGTCCCAGCGGTGACGCGAGTACGCCGAGCAGTCCGGCACGCGCGGCGAACCGCTCGGTCAGGTTCTGCATGAAGAACGACGGGCGCAGGAACGCGAAGTCGAACCCGGCCTCCTCGACCAGGCGCTCGCTGCGCCAGTGCGCGACGGCGGTGCTGGTTGGGCCGTTCGGACCGAGCGAGGTGGGAGTCCCGGAGATCTTCACGATGCGCTCGACGCCGGCGCGGGCGGCCGCGTGGATCGCGGCCAGCTCGAGCAGGTCCTGATCCGGGCCGTGGGGCGTGACGAGCAGCAGCCGGTGCACGCCGCTGAGCGCGGCATCGAGCGACGTGCGGTCGCGCAGGTCCGCGTGACGCGCCGCGAGCGCAAGGCCGGAGCGCGGACGGCGAACGAGCGCGGTCGCCGGCACGCCCCGGGCCGCGAGCTCCTGCGCAACCAGGCCGCCGAGGCGTCCGTTGGCGCCGAGAACGCCGATCACGACATCGCCCTCACGGAGGGTCGAGCCGGCTGGAGGGCGCGCCACGCGGCCAGCCCCGGGCCGACGTCGTGCCCGCCGCCGGCGGCGAACACGAAGCGGTCCGGTCGCAGCAGCGCCCAGGTCAGGCCGCGTCGCGTGAGCCACGCGGCCTCGGGGCCAGGATCATGGACGACGAGCCCGGCGGCGGTGAGCTTCGCGGCGGCGAGCTCGTCGATGGCGACCGCCGACCAGCCGCGTCCCAACTCGTCGTCGAGACGGCCGGTCTGCGGGAAGAGCGTGCCGACGGTCCGCCTGCCGGAGCGGCGTGCCGGGCGGGTGGCGAACGCTCCCGCGTGGTAGCTCGGGAGCGGTTTGACGTGCGAGGTCACCCATCGCTGCACGACCGTGCCGTTGAACCGGTGCAGGATGGCGTCGCGCGCCTGCACCGTGGCCGTATCGGTGGCCTGCACGAGGCTCCCCATGAGGTTGGCCGTGCGCTGCATTGCCCGCACGTGGGCGCGCCGCTCGGTCTCGTAGGTGTCCAGGAGCTGCTGGGGAGCTCCGGCCAGAACCGAGTGGAGCTTCCACGCGAGGTTGGCGGCGTCGCGTGCGCCTGAGGAGAATCCCTGGCCGGCGAAGGGCGGCATCAGGTGGGCGGCGTCGCCGGCGAGGAGCACGCGTCCGGCGCGCCAGCGCCGGGCCGTGCGCGTGTGGAAGGTGTAGACGACGGCGCGTTCGATGTCGGCGCGCTCGCCGTCGAGCCACGGCGCGATGGCGGCATCCAGCGCGTGGGGCTCGAGGAGGGGCGTTGGGTCCTCACCGGGGTGGACCATCCACTCCCACCGGTGGCGTCCCGGCGACATCGGGAGCGTCACGGAGGGCCGACTCGCCTCGCCGACGAAGTACGGATGCGGCACCTTGCGCAGCGCCCGGTCGACCTGTGCGTCGACGACGATCCACCGCTCGGGCGCGGTCGAGCCCGTAAATGGGATGCCGAGGCTCGCGCGCACTGCGCTGCCGGCGCCATCGCAGGCGACGAGATATCGAGCCGTCACCGGCGTCGCACGGCCCCCGCCAGCGGGCCGCAGCAGCGCATCGACGTGCGTGCCGCGCTGATCGAAGCCGTCGAGCTCGGTGCCGCGCTGCACGTCGACGGTGCTGCGCTGGGCCAACGCGTCGAGGAGCGCACGCTCCATCGTCGGCTGGTGGATCGACACCAGCGGCGGATGACCGAGCGAGCCCGCCGTGGCGGCGAGCACGTCGACGGGCACACCGCGGGCGGTCATGATGCTCGCGCGCGGCTGGACCTGCGCGTGCTCGAGCACTGCCGCATCGGCGCCGACCGACTGGAAGATGCGCAGCACCTCGTCGTCGATCACCGCGGCGCGGGGCAGCGGGTAGATGTCCGGCGCGCGGTCGATCGCGAGGGTGCGGACGCCCAGGTCGCCGAGCAGCAGCGCCATCAGCTGGCCGACCGGCCCGAGGCCGCAGATGAGGACCTCGTAGTCGGGCACGCCGTCAGACCGGTCGAGCGTCGCGGCTCAGGCGATTCGTGAGCGTGCCGATGCCGTCGATCTCCAGCTGGATCTCCTGCCCCGGCTGGATCCATCGGTCGAGCTCCAGGCCGCAGCAGCCGGGCATGGTGCCAGTGGAGATCACGTCACCGGCGTCGAGTCGCTCTCCGGCGGAGGCGTAGGCGAGCATCTCGCCGAGCGTGTGCTGGGGCCCGGCGGTCGTGCCTTCGCACCAGAGTTCGCCGTCGACGCGCACCCGGCCGGTCGCGGTGGTCCAGTCGGGCAGTGCGTCGGCGGTGAGCACGTCGCAGCCGATCGAGTTGGCGAAGGTCTTGGCCTTGATCACCGGGCCGAAGATGTTGCGGCGCGCATCGTCGGCCTGCACGTCGCGGGCGCTCCAGTCATTCAGCACGAACCATCCGCCCACCGCGGCTTCGGCCTCCTGCGGGGTGGCGTCGACGAGCGGGCTCGCGAGCACGCAGGCGAGCTCGAGCTCGAAGTCCAGCCACTTGGTGTGACTCGGGAGCCACATGTCGTCGCCGTCGCTCAGCACGGAGGTGTGGTTGGCGACGTAGAAGGTGGGGGCCTCGCGGAAGCGCGCGTTGGGCTTGAGCTTGGGAAACGTGCGGCCGGTGACGGACTCGTAGGTCGCAACCGCCTTCGCAGCCGGCTTCGGGAAGAACCGCTGCACGAGCATGCGGCTGGACGCCACGACGTGGTACTCCCACAGCATGAAGGCCCGGATCGAGCGCGGCCGGAACGGCAGCACGGCCTCCGCGGGATCGGCGGCCTCGGCCTCATCGAGGCCTGCTCGCGCCGCGTCCTGCAGCTCCGAGCTGGCGAGCAAGGCGAGGAGGTCGTGATCGCCGCCGACCCGTCGCCAGGTCCCGTCTGGATGCTCGGCGATGACGCCGCTCGGGGTGGTGCGCAACTTCATGGGATCCGACTCCGCTTCCGGTCGAGAGGTACCGCAGAGGTGTTCAACGTAGCGGAATACTGATAGCTTCGTCAATTACGACGATTCTGTCGTCGTTGCGGTCGGTCGAGGCGGAGTCACTTCCCGCTCCCCCGGCCCGCTGGTGCACGGCCGGGACAGCCGTGCACCAGCCCACCGCCCGTTCGTCACGCCGCGCTCTACCCTCTCCCCATGTCCACGCCCACCGATGAGCAGCCACTCGGACGCCGCGAGCGACGCAAGCTCGAGACCCGCGCCAAGCTCGTCGCGGCGGCGCGTTCCCTGATCGCCGGCCAGGGCGTCGATGCCGTCCGCATCAACGAGATCACCGACGAGGCCGACGTCGGCTTCGGTTCCTTCTACAACCACTTCGAGAGCAAGGAGGCGATCGTCGCGGCCGTGGTCGAGGCCGTCGCCTCCGAGCTCGGTGACGCGATCGACGCCGCGACATCAGACCTCGACGATGCCGCTGAGGTGATGGCCGTCGCCCATCGCACGATCATCGATCGCGCGGCGGCCGAGCCCACCCTTGGCTGGCTCCTCGTTCGCCTCGAGCTCTCGCACGATGTCGTCTCCACGGCGCTGGGCCCGTACGCCCTGCGCGACCTTCAGCGCGGCATCGCCGCTGGCCGCTTTCACGTCGATGACCAGGCCGCCACCCTCATCGCCCTCGGCGGCGCGCTCCTGGGCGCCGTGCGCGCCGTCCTCCTGGGCCGCGTCGGCGACGACCCCGCGATCACCCACGCCGCCCTCGCGCTCCAGCTTCTCGGCCTCCCGGCCGGCGAAGCCCAGGAGGTCGCGCGCCGCCCACTCCCGCGGGGGTAGACGTCCGGGCCGGGGGCGGCGCAGAGGCCACGGGCGCTACCGAATGGTGACGGGCGTGCCTTCGACCGCCACCTTGGCGAGCTTCCGGACGAAGCTGTTGGGCATGCGGATGCAGCCGTGAGAGCGGCTCGTGCCGAGGGGATCGTTGAGCAGGCCGCCGCTGCGGCCGTGCAGGGCTACGCGCCCGGGGCCGCCGCCGTAGTTGTCGAGCACGTCGCTGTGCGCGGTGAGGTGGAGCGCGAACGGGCCGAGGATGGAGCCCTTCGGCTGGCGGACGACCTCGAGCACTGCGAACGTCCCCGCTGGCGTCGGCGTAGCGGGAGCACCGACGACGACCCTGCTGGAGGCGATCTTCTTGCCGTCGCGCAGCAGCGTGACCGTGTGCTTGGCTCGGCTCACCTCGACGCGGTAGCGCAGCTTGCTGACGGCGACATTGGCCTCCGGCACCCACCCGGTGCTGTTGTTCGGCCGGATCGGGAGCCGCACCCGCAGCCACCGCACGCCGTCGATCACCTTCACCTGCGCGATCGAGAGCACCACCGGGCCGCCGTTCCAGCTCCCGTACGGCTGCAGCTTCTTGATGCCCTTCGCGCGGTTCGCCGGCCGCTTGCGTACCACCGTCGGGGCCACCAGCTGTGCCGCGTACGACACCTTGCGGTTCGGCGCGCGCGGCACGACGCCGTCGTCGGCCGGATCCGTCGGAGTGGTCGCCGTCGCGGGGTCGTCCGTCGTCGACGTGCTCGCGTCGGTCGCCCCAGCGGCATCGGCCGACGGGCCGGTCTCGGTCGTCACGGCCTTGGGAGCCGCAACCGCCGGACCGCTCGCGCCGAGCAGCACCGCGGCAGCCAGGCCGATCGCCCAGCGCCGCGCAGCCGCGCGAACGGCCACGTTCATCGAGAGCGACTCCACTCCCTCATATTCGCCAGACGAGCCGGATCCCTGCAGTCCCGGACGTGCGCGGCTCGCGATTGGGCCGGCGTCGGTGAGCCGCCAGGCGAGCCGCACGCCGGCCTGCGGAGGCCCCCTCGAGGCGCCGGCACGACCGGACGGCACCCCGACCCCGGCGGGAACCGCCGCGCGATATGGGCCCGCCGTCCCCGCGCGAGCGCTACTGGACGCCGAACAGGGCTGCCGAGGCCTCGGTGGCGAGGTTCAGCAGGGGGTCCGGGTACAGGCCGCCGGCGAGGACGAGTGCGGCGGCGACGGTGCCGATGAGGGCGACCTCCCAGCGCAGGCCCGTCGGGACCGGGGCGACGACGCCGGCCGAACCGGTCGCGCCACCGGCGAGATTCGGCGCACCGCTGGGCGTCGACGTCACGGAGATCGGCTCGTCGGATGCCTCCTCGGCATCCGGGCCGACCGTGCGCCACATGCGGATCACCGGCGGCGCGTAGTAGGCCAGGCTGATGATGGAGCCGATGAGGATGAGCACGGCGAGCCAGGCCTTGTCGGCGTTCACGAGCGCACCGGCGACGGCGACCTTGCCGAAGAAGCCTGCGGTGAGCGGCAGGCCCGCGAGCCCGAAGAGGCCGAGCGTGCCGAGCCACGCCAGCAGCGGACGCTCCTTCGCGAGGCCGTCGAGGGCACTGATGTCGTCGCCGAGCTCGGGGCGCTCGCTCTCCCGCGCCGACACGACGGCGAAGACGGTGAGGGTCGACACCGCGTAGGCGGCCAGGTAGGCGAGGAGTGCGCCAACGGCGCCGACTGCGAGAGCGGCGACGAGGTAGCCCGCCTGGGCGATCGACGAGTAGCCCATCAGGCGCTTCATGCCAGGTTGGCCGAGCGCGCCGACGTTGCCGATGATGATCGACGCCGCCGCGAGCGTGAGCAGGATCGGCTCCCAGAGATCGCGCACGTCCTCGGCGCCGAGGCCCACGAGCAGCAGGCGCGCCGTGACCACGAGCGCCGCCGTCTTCGTCGCGACCGACATGAATGCGGTGACGGCCGTGGGCGCACCGTCGTAGACGTCGGGCGTCCATTGGTGGAGCGGCGCGAGCGACAGCTTGAAGCCGAAGCCGGCGATGAGCAGCGCCACGCCCGGGTAGATCAGACCCTGCAGATCGGAGTCGCCGGCGGTGCGGGCGATGTCGGGGAGGTACATGGAGCCCGTCGCGCCGTAGAGCAGCGCGAGGCCCATCAGCGCCGTTGCCGAGCCGACCGACCCGAGGATCAGGTACTTGAGGCCCGACTCCAGCGAAGCCGTGCGATCGACGTGCGAGGCACACAGCACGTAGAGCGGGATCGAGAGCATCTCGAGGCCGAGGAAGATCGTGACGAGGTCGTTCGCCGACGCGAGGATGGCCATGCCGAAGGCGGAGGCGAGGATCAGCGCCGTGGTCTCGCCGTGGCCCGCGTCCTCGGTGCCGTGGGCACGAGCGGCGAGCAGGATGCCGGTGAGCGCGGAGCCCGAGGCGATCACGATCGCGGCGAGCGAGGCGCGATCGATGACGACCGACCTCGCGATCGCCTCCCGCTGCACGCCGTGGTTCCACAGCAGCACGGCGGCCCCGATCGCGATCCCGGTGGCGATCACGCCGGAGAGCACCGCGAGGAAGCGGCCGCCCCTGCCCGGCAGGAGCCCGAGGACGAGCGCGACGACCATGCCGCCGCCGAGTGCGACGATCGGCGCGAGCGCCTCCCAGTCGAAGGTGGGGGTCTTCACGACGGCGATCATCGGGTCGACTCCTGGTCCTCAGCGGGCACTCCGGCCACGGCCTCGTCGCCGCCGGCCTTCTTCTGGCTCTCGTACAGCGAACGCGCCGGGTAGACAGCGTTGCGGCTCGCCGCGTCGCTCGGGCGGAGTCCAAGCTGCGGCACCAGCGCCACCACGGCGAGCGCCGCGATGCTCAGCGCGAGCAGGCCGCGCTCGAAGCCGCCGATGTCGACTCCGTGCTCCGGCACCGCAGCACCGCGGAGGTTCTGCATCGCGCCGATCATGAAGCGCAGGGCATAGGCGGCCGCGAGCACGACGCCGATCGAGGCGATGATCGCGGCCCACGGCGCGACCCGCCACTGGCCGAGCAGCACGAGGTATTCGGCGACGAAGTTGCCCGTGCCGGGCATGGCGAGCCAGCAGAGCACGACGACGAGGAAGAGCGCGGAGAGCACGGGCGCGCGCTTGGCGATGCCGCCGAGCTGATCGAGCCGCTCCACCCCACCAGCCCGCTCCGAGACGAGCGCCAGCAGGATCACGGCGGGCACGACGACGAGCGCGTGGGTGACCGACTGGAAGATCGCGCCCTGCGCGCCGGCCGGATCGAGCGAGCTGATGCCGAGCAGGATGAAGCCGAGCTGCGCCACGGACGAGTAGCCGAGGATCAACCGTGGTTCGTTCGTGGTGAAGGCGACGAGCGAGCCGTAGATGATGCTCACGAGGGCGAGGATCACGAGCACGAGGCGCCAGTCGACGACGGCATCCGGCAGCAGCGGGAGCGCGATCTTGAGGAAACCGTAGGCGGCGACCTTCGAGAGGATCGCGGCGAAGATCGCGAGCGCCGGCAGCGGCATCGTGCGATACGCGCCCGGGAACCAGCCGTGGAACGGCACCACGGGCATCTTGATCAGGAACGCTGCGAGGAACGCGAGGAGGATCCACCGCTGGGTGCTCGGCGCAAGCGTGGCGCCGTAGAGGGCGGCCAGATCGAAGGTGACCGGCTGGCCGGTGTTCTTCGCCGTGAGGATCGCGAGGCCGACCGCCGCGACGAACATCAGCAGCGAGCCGACGAGCGTGTAGACGAGCAGCAGGAGCACGGGCCCGATCGAGAACTCCCCGTCGCCGCCCGCACCGCGCGCGGCGATGAGCACGAACGGCAGCAGCATCAAGTCGAAGCAGAGGACGAACAGGATGAGGTCTTGCGCGACGAACGCGCCGAGCACTGCCGCCTCGCCGATGGCGAGCAGGAACAGGTAGCTCGGCGTGGCGAGCTCCGGATCTCGGAGCGACCACCACGTGCCGATGGCGAAGACGAAGGTGGTGAGCAGCACGAGCACGGCGTTGAGGCCGTCGATCGCGATGTGGAAGCTCACGCCGATCGACGGGATCCACGTGGAGTTCAGGTCGACGGCGGCCGTATGGTCGCCGGGGTTGACCTCGAGCGCGAGCAGCAGCGCGAACACCATCGCGGCCGTGGTGCCGAGCACCGCGAGCAGCGGCGCGACGCGCTTGCCACCCAGCAGGCCGAGGAACCCCGCGGCGAGCGGCACCGCGAGCAGAGCAATCAACACGCCGGTCATCCGACCTCCGGACCTTTCGCGACCAGGGCGACCGGAGCTTTCGCGACCAGAGTCATCGCACCACCAGGGCGTAGAGGAGGATCGCGGCCGTGCTCGAGCTCACCACGGCGGCGTAGATGCGCACCGAGCCCGTCTGCGCGGCGCGCACCAAGGCCGAGGCGATGCGCACGACGCCGGAGCTGCCGCCGACGACGGCCGTCTGCGTGACGAGCCGCTCGGTGTGGCGCTCGAACACCGCGCCGGCCCAGCGGAACGGCCGCACGATGATGAGGTCGATGGCCTCGTCGACGTAGTACTTGTTGCTCAGCAACGTGTGGAGCGACTGGAGCTTCGCCTGGATGCCTGCGGTGGAGCCCGGCTTCTTGAGCCACAGCTGCGTGGCAATGCCGATGCCGAGCAGCGCGGCGAGCGTGCCGAGACCCATGCCGAGCAGCGCGGTGCTCGTCGACGCCTCCGTCTGCTCGAGCAGCTCGCTCGCGTGGAAGGTCGGGTGGAGGAAGTCGCCGACAACGTGCGTGACGTGCGGGATCTGCAGCAATCCCGCGACGACCGCGAGGAACGCCAGCGTGCCCATGGCGACCTTCATCGGGAGGTTCTCCTCCGCGGTGTGGTGCTCCTTGCCGGGGAAACCGACCTCGTAGTCCTCGGCTTCGCCCGTCGACGGGTTGGCCGGCGCGAAGTGCAGGTGGTGGCCGTCGGCGATCTGCTGCGTCTCCTCGTTCAGATCTCCGTAGAACACCTTGTAGATCGCGCGGAACGAGTAGCAGGCGGTGAGCAGCGCGGCGAGGTAGCCGATCGCCGCGATGATCGTGTACCAGTCGCCCCGCTCGAGGAGGCCGCCGAGGATCTCGTCCTTCGAGAAGAAGCCTGAGAACGGCGGGAGGCCGGCGAGCGCGAGCGAGCCGATCATGAAGCAGGCGAACGTGAACGGCAGCGCCTTGCGCAGGCCACCCATGCGGTCGATGTCCTGGACGCCGCCCATGGCACCGATCACCGAGCCGGCGGCCATGAAGAGCAGGGCCTTGAAGAAGGCGTGGGTCATCAGGTGGAAGATGCCGGCGGTATACGCGCCAGCGCTGACGGCGACGACCATGTAGCCGATCTGGCTCATCGTCGAGTAGGCGATGATGCGTTTCAGGTCGGTCTGGACGATCGCCATCGTCGCGGCCATCACGAGCGTGATCGTGCCGATGACCACGCCGACCGTCGCGGCGACGTCGCTCAGCTCGAACAGCGGGTGCAGGCGGGCGATGAGGTAGACGCCCGCGGTCACCATCGTCGCGGCGTGGATGAGCGCGGACACCGGGGTCGGGCCCTCCATGGCATCCGGGAGCCAGGTGTGGAGCGGGAACTGCGCCGACTTGGCGAACGCGCCGAGCAGGATCAGCACGAGGCCCCAGGTGAGGTCGTGGGGGTGGGCAGCGAACGCACCCTCGGCCTTCGCGAAGAGCTCGAGGTAGTCGACGGTGCCCGCGTGGCGGAGCAGCAGGAACGAGCCGAGCACGATCCCCACGTCGCCGAACACGTTGATCAGGAACGCCTTGATGCCCGCCTTCGTGGCGGTCTTGCGGCGGTACCAGAAGGAGATGAGCAGGTACGACGCCATGCCGACGAGGCCCCAGCCGACGATCAGCAGCACGAGGTTGCCGCCGAGCACCAGCACGAGCATCGAGAACACGAACAGGTTCAGGTAGGAGAAGAACCGGTTGTAGCCCTCGTCGCTGACCATGTAGGCCGTTGCGTACAGGTGGATCAGGCTCGAGACGCCAGTGACGACGAGCATCATGATCACGCTGAGCGGGTCGACGAGCAGCGAGAGCTTCACGTCG
The DNA here is from genome assembly GCA_017744415.1 of Solirubrobacteraceae bacterium. Lineage (GTDB taxonomy): Bacteria > Actinomycetota > Thermoleophilia > Solirubrobacterales > Solirubrobacteraceae > JAGIBJ01. Next base: position 19,669 of record JAGIBJ010000072.1, on the reverse strand, counting down.
AGGCCAGCCGTGACGGCGTAGTCCCAGAGGTTGGCCGTCACCTGCCGCGATTCCTCCGGCTCCGACTGGAGCGCGACGAGCGTCGCGACGGAGAGCGCGAAGCTCGTGAAGAGCACGGTGGTGGCGAGGGCGCCGGCGGCGCGGCCGCTCAGCTGCTTGAAAAGGAGGCCGATGGAGATCGCCCCGAAGAGCGGGGCGAGCAGGACCAGCCAGGCGAGGGTGCCGACGGTGCTGGTCATCCTTGGAGCTCCCGGGTGCGGTCGACGTCGATCGGCTGGCCGCGGCGGTGCATGGCGACGACGATGCCGAGGCCCACCGTCACCTCACAGGCCGCGACGACCATGACGATGATCGCGAGGATCGAGCCGTCGTTCGCGGCGTGGTGGCGGTCGAAGGCCAGCAGCGCGAGGTTGGCGGCGCCGAGCAGCAGCTCGAGGCAGAGGAGCAGCACGAGCGGGTTGCGGCGCACGAACACGCCGAAGAGCCCGATGGCGAAGAGGATCGCGCTCACGGCGAGGTACCACGTGATGCTCACTTGGCCTCACCTTCCGCGTCGGCAGCATCGCTCGGCGCCTCGGCCTCGGCCGGAGCCACCTTGCCGGCCTTGGCCAGCGCGGCCTCGGCCATGCGGCGCTCCGCGAGGCGGTCGGCCTCCATCGCGCGGGCGGCGAGCGTGCCGCGCATGCCCTCCGTCATCGAGCCGGTACCGGCCGTCGAGACGAGATCGGTGACCGAGAGGACGCGCGGGCCCTCAGGGATGCCGCCGGGCCGGCGGCGCGCGAGCAGCACGGCGCCGACGGCAGCAGCGAGCAGCAGCAGCGAGGCGGCCTCGAACGCGAGCAGGTAGCGGGTGAGCAGCAGCTCGCCGATCGCGGCGGCGCTGCCGAAGCCGGCGTCGAGCGTGGGCAGATCGTCGGCGTCGGCGAGGCTGCGCAGGCCGGTGCCGAGCAGGGCGATGAGCAGCTCGGCGGCGAGGCCGCCGGCGAGGAGCAGCGCGAGCGCGCGCTGCAGCCGGCCTCCACTCGTCCACGTCTCCCCCTCTTCACCGACGTACGCGGCGACGAACACGTAGAGCACCATCACGGCGCCGGCGTAGACCACCACCTGGGCGGCGGCGACGAACTCGCTGTGCAGCAGCAGGAAGAGCATGGCGAGCGCGACGAGGTGGACCACCAGCGCGAGCACGCTGTTGAACGGGTTCTTCAGCGCGATGACGCCGATCGCGCCACCGATCGCGACGATGGCGCTGAGGAAGAAGAGGACCTCGGTCATGGGGTGGCTACTCGCCCTCCGCGCGCAGCGGCGTGCGCTCGAGCGGCTCGGCGAGCAGCATCTCCTTGGTGAAGATCAGATCCGAGCGGGTGTAGTCGGCGAGCTCGAAGTCGTTGCCCATGGTGATCGCGTCGAACGGGCATGCCAGTTCGCAATACCCACAGAAGATGCAGCGGCTCATGTTGATCTCGTAGACGGCGGCGTAGCGCTCGCCGCCGGAGACGCGATGATCCGGCGTGTTCTCGGCGGCGACGACGCGGATGCAGTCGGCCGGGCAGGCGGCGGCGCAGAGCGAGCAGCCGACGCACTTCTCGAGGCCGGTGTCCTCGAAGCGGTGCAGGCGGTGGCGGCCACGGAAGCGCGGGTAGACCGGGATCTTCTCCTCGGGGTACTGCACCGTGGTCGGGCCCTCGACGAGGCGACCGAAGGTGGTCTTCAGGCCGCGCAGCGTCTCGCCGAACGCGCGGCCGACGGCACCCGTGCCGCCGGGCTCGGGGCCGCGCTCGATGAAGTAGCTGTCGTGCTCGGGAGCAGGGGTCATCGAAGACCTCCCGTGCGAAGAAGGGTGGAGCGGACGGTGGTCATCAGGCGACGACCACGACGATCGCAGTGACGAGGGCGTTGAGCGTGGCGAGCGGCAGGAGGATCTTCCAGCCGAAGCTCATGAGCTGGTCGTAGCGCAGGCGGGGGAGCGTCGCGCGGATCCAGACGAAGAAGATGACGAAGAGGAACGTCTTGAAGAGGACGACGAACGGCGCGATCCAGTCAGGCGCGTCGCCCCAGAACGGGATGGCCCAGCCGCCGAGGAAGATCGTCGTCGCGATGCCGCCGGCGACGACCATGTTGAGGTACTCCGCCGCGTAGAAGCTGGCGAAGCCACCGCCGCCGTACTCGGTCATGTAGCCGGCGACGATCTCGGAGTCGGCCTCGACGAGGTCGAACGGGGCGCGGTTGGTCTCCGCCATCGCGGCGATCACGAAGATCAGGAAGCCGACGAACTGGGTGACGATGAACCAGGTGTGCTCCTGCTGGTACTGGACGATGTCGACCAGCGAGAGGCTGCCCGTCGCCATGATCACGCCGACGAGCGCGAGGCCCATCGACACCTCGTACGAGATCAGCTGGGCAGCGGCGCGCATGGCGCCGAGGTAGGAGTACTTCGAGCCGGAACTGAAGCCGCCGAGCACGAGGCCGTAGAAGGCGATCGAGCCGAGCGCGAACGCATAGAGCGGTCCGATGCCGACGTCGATGCCGTAGAGGCCGACGGGCTGACCGAAGATGGTGACCACGTCGCCGAGCGGGATGATCGCGAACGTCGCGACGGCCGCGATCACGGCAAGCATCGGCGCGAGGTAAAAGAGGAACGCGGCCGAGCCGGAGGGCCGGAAGTTCTCCTTGCCGAGCAGCTTGAGAATGTCGGCGCCGGCCTGGAGCGTGCCGTAGGGGCCCGCACGGTTGGGGCCGTAGCGGTGCTGGAAGCGGCCGAGGAGCTTACGCTCGATCGTCACGGCAGCCGGGATGAGCGTGAAGCCGACGAGGGCGATGATCACGGCCTTGATGACCGCGACCCACCAGGTCTCGACGGCGAAGGTCTCGCCGACCACGAGCGCGGAGGTCATGCCGAGCGCACCTCCACGAGGCCGATGCCGCCCGCAGCAGCGCCGCCGAGCTCATCGGCACCGCCACCGGGCACGCCGGCCTGAGCGACGACGGTCCCGGCCGGAATCCTGGAATCCAGGCGGGCGGTAGCGCTGATCTCAGTGCCATCGACGCTGAGCGCGACGGGCGAGCCCTCCGTGATGCCGAGGCGCTCGGCATCGGCGGGGGCGAGGCGCGCATCGGCCGACGGCACGAGGAAGCGCAGCGCCTTGGAGGCCGCGACCTCGGGGATGCGCCACGGCGAGCTCTGCCGGGCGAGGCGCAGCGCGCCGTTGGCGGGCGGAACGACGGTGGCGTCGGTCTGCGGCTCGAGGTCGGTGGTGCCCTTGGGCCAGGTGGCGGCCTCCGCCAGGGTGGGCCAGCGGACACCCTTGCCGCCGATCTCGTCGAGCGTGAGGCCTGCGAGGAACGGCACCTCGGCGGTGAGCTCGGCGAAGGCCATGCCGGCGGTGTGAAGCGTGGTGCGGTCGCCGAGGCGGGCCGCGAGCTGCGCGAGCACCCACCAGCCGCTGCGGATCCCATCCGGGCGGCGGACCGCCGGGCGGGCGCGCTGCACGCGGCCGTCGGGGTGCGTGAGCGTGCCCTCCTGCTCGGCCGGGGCCTCCTGCGGGAACACGACCGCGGCATAGCCGGCGACGCCCTCGGTGAGGAAGCTCGAGACGGCGATCAAGTGGCTGGCGCCGAGCGCTTGGCGCCAGGCAGCGCGGCCCTGGAGATCGGCGATCGGATCGACGCCGAGCGCGATGAGCGCGTCGAGCTCGGAGCCCGCGAGACCCTCGGCGATGCCGGGGAGGTCGCGGCCGGGGTGTGCGACGGCGCGCAGGCCGGGGCCAGCATCCGGCAGCACGCCCGCTTCGCGGAGGCCGCGGCCGTTCGTCGTCGCCGGGATGCCGAGCAGGCCGGCGCCGCCCGAGCCGGCGCCATCCTCGCCGGAGAGCGAGAGGGCGGCGGCGATGCGCAGCAGCGCGCGAGCCGACTCGTCGGCGCCGGGGCCGGAGAGCAGGGCATCGCTGTAGAGGATCACGCGATCCTCGCCGGCGGCCTTGAGCGTGTCGGCGAGGCCGCTCACCGCGGCGGCGTCGATGCCGGCGGCGGCCGCAGGACCGCTCACGTCGCCACCCTCGAGGGCGGCGGCGAGCGCCTTCAGGAAACCCTCGTTGCCGCCGGGCGCGTAGCGGAGCACGTGCTGGGCGCGGGGATCCAGCGCCGACGGGCGCGGGCCGGCGACCGAGAGCTTCGTGCCGAGCCGGCGGGCGCCCTTGCGGAGTCGCAGCTCGAGGATCGGCGCGGCCTCCTGCGGCTCGATGTCGAGCAGCAGCACGTGGTGGGCGAACTCGAGATCCGGCACCGTCGCCTGGAGCGCGGGCGCGTGGAGCGCGGCGAGGAGCTCGCGGCTCGGGCCGGGCGCGATGCGCGATTCGAGGTGCGGGCTGCTGAGCTGGTCGCGGAGCAGTCGCTGCAGGAGGTAGCCCTCCTCGTTGAGCGTGCGGCCTCCGGCGATCGCCGCCGTGCGCTCACCCGAGGCACGCAGGATCGAAGCGGCGCGATCGAGCGCGTCGTCCCAGGAGGCCGGCTGCAGATTGCCATCGGCGTCGCGCACGAGCGGCTGCTGCAGTCGCTCGGGGGCTGTCGCGGCCTGGTAGCTGAAGCGGCCCTTGTCGCAGAGCCAACCGTCGTCGACGGCGTCGTTCTCGCGGGAGAGGGTGCGCAGCACGCGCTCGTCGCGCACGGTGTGGGTGACGTTGCACTGGCCCGGGCAAAGCGTGCAGACGGTGCCGCCGCCCTCGATGTCCCACGGGCGGGCGCGGAAGCGGTAGGGGCGGCTCGTGAGCGCGCCGACCGGGCACAGCTCGATGATGTTGCCGCTGAACGGGGCGACGTACGGGTGGGAGTCGAACGTGCCCACGTACGTGTCGGCGCCGCGCTCGAGGAACACGAGCTGGTGGTCCTCGGCCACCTCCTGGCTGAACCGCACGCAGCGGTAACAGAGGATGCAGCGCTCGCGGTCGATCGCGATGAGCGGGCTGAGCTCGAGCGGCTTCGTGAAGTGGCGCTTGGGCTCGGCGACGCGCGAGAGGCCGCGACCCCAGCCGTAGGAGATGTCTTGCAGCGGGCACTCGCCGCCCTTGTCGCAAACGGGGCAGTCGAGCGGGTGGTTCACGAGCAGGAACTCGAGCACCGACTCCTGCGCGGCCTTCACCTTCGGGGCCGTCGTGTTGACGACCATGCCGTCCTTCACGGGCGTCGAGCAGGCCGTCTGCAGCTTCGGGATGCCCTCCACCTCGACGAGGCACATGCGGCAGGCGCCGACGGGCGCGCCGAGCTTCGGCTCGTAACAGAAGACGGGGATCTCGACATCACCGACCTTCGCAGCGTCGGCGAGCATCGTGCCCTCGGGGGCGACGACGTCACGACCGTCGATCGTGAAGGTGATGGGCGAGCGCTGCGGGCGGGGCATGGGTGAAGGCGAAGGGTGCGGCGGAGCCGGTGAGGCTAGGCGACGACGCGAATCGGGGTGTCGACGTGGCCGCCTGCCGCGGGATCGAACCCGAGCATGAAGTCCTCGGAGGCGCGCTTCTTCTCGAGGTGCTCCTCGAACTCGCCGCGGAACTTCTTCACGAGCGAGCTCACGGGCATCGCCATCGCATCGCCGAGCACGCAGAGGCAGTTGCCCATGATCTGGTTCTGGACCGACTCGATGCGGTCGAGGTCCATGGGCGTCGCGAGGCCGGCCTCGACGCGCTCGAGCATGCGGAGGGTCCAGTTGGTGCCCTCGCGGCACGGCGTGCACTTGCCGCACGACTCGTGGCGGTAGAACGTCGCCAGCTTGAGGGCAACATCGACGGGCGAGGTGGTGTCGTCGCAGACGATGATCGCGCCGGAGCCGAGCATCGAGCCGGCCTTGGCCATCGTGTCGAAGTCGTAGGTGAGGTCGAGGTCGTCCTCGAGGAGCACCGGCGAGCTCGAGCCGCCGGGGAACCAGAACTTCACCCGGTGGCCGGGCGTGGTGCCGCCGGCGAGGCCCTCGATGATGTCGCGGGCCTTCATGCCCAGCTCGATCTCGTAGTTGCCGGGGCGCTGCACGTGGCCGGAGACCGAGATCAGCTTGGTGCCGGAGCTGCGCTCGACGCCCAGCTTCGCGTACTCCTCGCCGCCCATGCCCAGGATCACCGGGATCGTCGAGAGCGTCTCGACGTTGTTGATCAGCGTCGGGCCCTGGTAGAGGCCCTGGTTGGCGGGGAACGGCGGCTTGAGGCGCGGGTTGCCGCGCTTGCCCTCGAGCGAGTCGAGCAGGCCCGTCTCCTCGCCGCAGATGTAGGCGCCGGCGCCGCGGTGCACCCAGAGATCGAGGTTGAAGCCCGAGCCGAGGATGTCGTTGCCGAGGTAGCCCGCGGCCTTGGCCTCCTCGACGGCCGCCTCGAGCACGTCGGCCTGGTGCATGTACTCACCGCGGATGAAGATGAAGGCCTTGTTCGCACCCACCGTGTAGGCGGCGATGATCATGCCCTCGATCAGGCGGTGCGGGCACTTCTGCATGATCTCGCGATCCTTGAAGGTGCCCGGCTCGGACTCGTCGGCGTTGCAGACGAGGTACTTGTCGATGTCGCCGGCGGGGATGAAGCTGGCCTTCATGCCGAGCGGGAAGCCAGCGCCACCGCGGCCGCGCAGGCCCGACTGCTTGAGCTCCTCGACGATGCCGTCCTGCGGGCGGCGCAAGGCGTCCTTCATCACCTCGTAGCCACCGCGGCGCGCATACACCGGCAGCGTGTTGAGGCCCGGCTCGTCGATGCCGTCGAGCAGCAGGTGCGGCGTGGCGGATGCCGTCATGCGGACTCCTCATCCGTGGCCGCGTCGGGCGCGTCCTCGGCAGCGGTCGGCTTGGTGTCGTCGGTGGCCTCGGCCGTGTCGTCGGCCTCGCCCGTGGGATTGCCGTGCGCGTGCTGGTCGGTTGGCTCGTCCTCCTCGGGGAGCTTCGACGGACGCGTGGTGCTCGAGTGACGGCGCGGATCGGGGCTCACGTCGTCGACATCGCCGTTCGGCTTGCCCGAGAGCTTGCTCTGTGGACCCTGCGCACCGTGCGACGGCGTATCGCCAGCGGCGGGGTCGGCGATCTTCATGTTGTTGATCTGTCGCTCGGGGAAGATCTCGTGCGCACGGCCCTCAGCGACGGCAGCCAGGATCCCGGCGACCTCGTCCGTATCGATCGGGCCGATGAAGAGGCCGTCGATCGAGACCATCGGGGCGATGTCGCACGCGCCGAGGCACTCGAAGCCGCGCACGTGGAACTCGTCCTCGCGCCCGGCCGACTCGTGCTCGAACTTGTGGAGCAGCGCATCGGCGCCGCGGAGCGAGCACGAGATGTTCGTGCACACGTAGATGGTGCTCTTGCCGACCGGCTCGGTCTCGAACTGGTCGTAGAAGGTGGCGACGGCCATCAGCTCGGCCGGGGTGCGCTGGAGCACCGCGCCGACCTGCGCGATCGCGACCGGCGAGCACCAGCCGTGCAGGCGCTGAGCGGCCCAGAGCGCGGGGATGATCGCCGACTTCGGATCGGGGTAGCGACCGAGGTAGCTCTCGATCTCCTCGCGCAGGTGATCGGGCACCGGCGTGGTGGCTGGATCGGGGATCGTCGCCGGCGGCTTGGCGAGATCGTTCGGCGTGTCCCAGCCGGGGATGCGCGAGCCGTGATCATCGCGCGGGATGCTCTTGTCGCGAGGGCCGAGCTGCCCGGGCTCGGGCGCGACCTGCGGTGAGTCGCGCGTGGTGATGTAGGGGCCGTGGCTCATCGGGCGACGCCCCGCGGGTGCGGGATGTCAGCAAGCCCGATCGCTTCACGGCACTTCACGATCACGGGCCCCATCCTTACACCGCCAGCGGCTGCTGCAAACATCGTGCGACTTGTTGCAGGGTCCACGGTGGTCGTGGCCCACTCTCCGCGCCGCGGCGCCACACCCGGCGGGGCCCCACGAACCGCCGCGGGCACTGCGCGTTCGGCGCCCCTTATGGCCGGCCAAGGCCCCGGGATCGCAACCTTCGCGCGACGTCGCGTGTTGCTGGGGACACCACCCTGGACGACTCTTCACGCGCCCGGGCCCTCACGGACTGAATACCAACGGTCGATGGAAGGAACGCGACTCGCTCGCGCTGCCGCTCACCCCGCTCCACCCTCTGCGCATGCCTGCCACCCGCTCTTCGCGCGGCTTCCAGCCGCTCCGCGCCGTCCTGCTCACGGCGCTCACCCTGCTCCTGCTCTCCACCGGGCTCACCGCCACCGCCTCCGCGGCGCCGCGGTTCGGCTACGGCGAGGGCCGCACCGAGATGTTCAGCGATCCGCGCTGGCTCAGCCTCCCTCTCCGCGACGTGCGCCGGCTCGTGGAGTTCGACATCCGTAGCCACCCGGAGAAGATCGCCGCCCTCGACCAGTGGATGGGCGCCGCGCAGGCCACGAACTCGCGCGTGCTCCTCGCGATCGACCACTCCTGGAGCCCCGGGCGGCTGACGGCCAAGCCGACGGTGGCGCAGTACACCTCGCTGATCCGCTGGCTCAAGGGCCGCTACCCAGGCTGGAACCGCCTCACGCCGTGGAACGAGGCGAACTTCCGCGGCCAGCCGACCCACAACAACCCGAAGCTCGCCTGGCAGTACTACGCCGCGGCGAAGCGCACGTGCACGGGCTGCACCGTCACGTCGCCGGTGATCCTCGTCGGCGCCGGAATCTCGACGCGCTGGCTGCAGCAGTTCAAGCGCTTCGAGCGCGGGCGCATCAAGCTCTGGGCGATCCACAACTACGGCGACGCCAACCGCGGCAGCTCGCTCGGCCTCGCGCGCTTCCAGCGCATGGTGAAGGGCCGCATCTGGATCACCGAGGCCGCGGGCTGGGTGCAGTTCCTCGGCGGCGACTACCTGTATGACGAGCAGCGCGCCGCCACGGCGATCTCACGCGTGTTCAAGATGGCTCGCAGCAGCTCGCGCGTCGACCTCGTCTTCTTCTACCAGTGGCGTGGCACCGACGATCGCAGCGCTCGCTGGGACTCGGGCGTGCTCAACCAGGACGGCTCGCCGCGCCTCGGTTACCACGCGCTCGTGAGCGGCCTCGGGGCCTGAGCCGACCGGGCCGGCGGGCGGCGTCGGTCCACCGAGGGCTGGCGCCAGCTTGGGCCGGAGGCGACGCCACGGGCCGCTGCCTCCGGTACGGTGCGCGATCGTGCGTACCAAGATCTCCCTCGCGATCGCCGCGATGTTCCTCTCGCTCGTCGCCGCCGCCCCGGCGTCGGCCGCGAAGTTCGGCATCGGCGATCAGAACACCCCCCTCTTCACCGACAGCCGCTGGAGCGCGCTGCCCCTCAAGGACGTCCGCCGCGTCGTCGAGTGGGACACCCAGACCGATCCGGTGAAGCTCGCCGGCCTCGACGCCTGGATGGGCCTCGCCAAGAGCACGGGCGCGATCCCGCTGCTTGCGATCGACCGCAGCATCACCGTCGGCAAGGAGAAGAAGAAGCCGACGATCAAGCAGTACACGGCGCTCATCAAGTTCCTCAAGGGCCGCTACCCGTTCTGGAACCGCCTTTCGCCGTGGAACGAGGCGAACTTCCGCCTGCAGCCCACCTACAAGAACCCGAAGCTCGCGCTCGACTACTACAAGGCCGCGAAGAAGGCCTGCAAGGGCTGCAAGGTCACCTCGCCCGTGATCATGCCGGCCGGCAACGGCGTGAGCAGCAAGTGGCTCACGCAGTTCCTCAAGCTCGGCGGCAAGAACATCAAGCTGTGGGCGTTCCACAACTACGGCGACCTCAACCGCAAGACCGACAAGACCCTCACCGCCTTCGAGAAGCAGGTGAAGGGCGACATCTGGATCACCGAGGCCGCCGGCTGGGTGCTCTTCAACACCGGCAAGTTCCCGTACGACGAGCAGCGCGCCGCGGGCGTGATCGACTACACGTTCAAGATCGCCAAGAAGCACAAGCGCGTGAAGTACCTCTACTTCTGGCAGTGGCTCGGCACCCCGGGTTCCGAGGTGAAGAGCAACAACGTGCGCTGGGACTCCGGCTTCTTCGACGCCGACGGCACCGAGCGCGCGGGCTACGCCGCGCTGAAGAAGGGCCTCGGCAAGTAACCGGCGAGCTGGCGGCGCGCGATCGCGCCGCCAGCGCTCCGCGCTGCGGCCTCCTCAGGCCAGCGGCAGCTGCAGATCGACGACCGTGCCGCCGGTGTCTCCGTCGCGGACGTCGAGCGAGCCCCCGGCGAGCACCGCGCGTTCGCGCATCCCGATGAGCCCAAACCCGTTTCCCGGGGTCTCACCGAGGCCGTCGCCGTTGTCGGCGACCTCGATCCGGAGCAGATCGCCGTCCTGAACTGCCGCCGACACCCGCCCGTTGGTGGCGCGCGCATGCTTGACGACGTTGGCCAGCGCTTCCTGAACGACGCGGTACGCCACCGTTTCGAGGGTGGCAGGCACGCGCGCATCGCCGAGTTCGAGCTCGAGCTCCAGCGTGAGGTCGCCGTGCACGCGTACCCGCTCGACGAGCGCCCGCAGCGCCGGGCCGAGTCCGAGCTCGTCGAGCGCCGCCGGTCGGAGGTCGGCGATGATGTCACGCAGGCCGCGGATGCCGTCGTCGGTCAGTCCGATCGCACGTTCGATCCCCGCGCCCATCGCCCCCGGCTCGGCGCGCCGCGCCGCTGTCAGGGCGAGCTTGACCGCCGCGAGCCCCTGCAGCGTGTCGTCGTGCAACTCGCGTGCCCAGCGGCTGCGCTCGGCCTCAGCCGAGGCGAGGCTCTGGCCGGCCTCGAGCAGCCGCTCCGCGCGAACGCCCCGGGCCTGCGCCGCACCAAGGGGCTGCTCGGCGGTCGGGCTTGGGATCTGCTCCTCGGTCGGGCGGGCCACGTCGTCGACGCTCGCAGCCCTGAGACGCACACGCATCCGGGCTTGGTGCCGCACCGGTCCGCAGGGCTCCCTCGGATGCCGCTTCGGCTTTCCCGCCGTCGAGTGGCGAGCAGCACGACGGTGACCTCGGTGGCAATGGAAAATCCCCTGCGGTTCCGCGGCGCTTTACGGACGCGACATCCCCCGTCGTCTTCGACGATGCAGCCATGACAGCAGTCGAGAAGCCCGAACCCACACCAGCAGCAAGGCGACCGATCCGCGTCGTCCTCGCCGATGACCACGCCGTCGTCCGGTCCGGCCTACGCATGGTGCTCGAGATGATCGACGACCTCGAGGTCGTCGCCGAGGCCGGCGATGCCGATTCCGCCCTGCGCGTCGTACTCGGCCACAAGCCGGACGTGCTGGTGCTCGACCTCAACATGCCCGGGAGCCTCACGCCCCTCGAAGCCCTGCCCCAGGTGACGGAGCGCAACCCCGGGACGCAGGTCGTGGTGCTCACGATGCAGGACGACCCGGAGTTCGCGCGGCAGGCCATGCGCGCCGGCGCACGCGCCTACGTGCTGAAGGATGCTGCCGGCACCGACCTCGTCGACGCGATCCGCTCGGCCGCAGCCGGCGAGCGCTACGTCACGCCGTCGATCGGCGCCCGGCTGGCCGCGATGCCGGCGGAGCGGGAGGGCCGCCCCGGCGATCTGTCCGAGCGCGAGTACGAGGTGCTGCGCCTCATCGCGCTGGGCCACACGAATCCCGAGATCGCGGAGACACTGTACCTCTCGATCCGCACGGTGGAGACGCACCGCGCCCACGTGCAGCAGAAGCTCGGCCTCACGACCCGCGCCGAGCTCGTCGGCTACGCGCTCGCCCACCGTATGCTCGAGGACGCGGTCGCCTAGCGGGCCCACCAGCCCGGCGAGCCGGTTCGCTCTGCGGGTTTCCTCAGCTGCCCCTTGCGACTGCGCCGCCCGCTGGCGCCGGCCCCTCAGGCGAGGAGCCGGCCGCCGTCGACCACGAGCTGCGAGCCGGTGACGTACGACGCGAGGTCGCTCGCGAGGAACAGCGCCGCACGCGCGATCTCGTCCGGATCACCCAAGCGGCGCATCGGGATGCGGTCGATGAACGGCTGCAGGCGTTCGTCGTCGACGTCGCCGACGCCCGGCGTCGCGATGCCACCGGGGGCGATCGCGTTCACCCAGATCCCGTGGGGTGCGAGCTCGAGCGCGAGGCTCTTGGTGAGCCCCCAGACGCCATGCTTGGACGCGTCGTAGTGCGCGAGGCCCGGCATCGACGGGTGCAGCGCGTCGATCGACGTGATGTTGAGGATCCGCCCGCCGGCGCCGCGCGCGATCATCCGTGAGGCCGCGGCCTGGCTGGCCAGGAACACGCCGGTGAGGTTGACGTCGAGGACGTGCCGCAGCATCGCCGGCGACATCTCCATGAACGGGACGCTCGGAAAGATGCCGGCGTTGTTGACGAGGACGTCGACGGCCCCGAAATCGTCGATCGCGATGTCGATGGCCGTGGTGCCGCCCTGCGGGTCGGCGAGGTCGGCAATCACCGCCGACGCGGAGCCGCGCCGATCGTCGTTGAGCCCGGCGACGGCCTCTTGGACGCTGGGGTCGACGTCGGCGATCACGACGTTCGCGCCGGCCTCGTGCATCCGCCCCGCGATCGCGCGGCCGATGCCCATGGCACCGCCGGTGACGACCACCGTGCGGCCGGTGAGGTCCGTGAGCGCGGACAGGGTTGGAAGCTCGGATGTCTTGGTCATGATCCGAGGCTGGCGGGCGCGGCGAGGCCCGCCATCCGCCACAACCGCGGGACCGCGGGCGCGGCTCCCACTGCATGCCTCCGTAGTTCGGCGCAGCGCTCCTGGCTCGCCCGCGGCAGCCAGGGCCGCGGGCACCTACGCGTCGACTGCGCGCGCCGCGAAGAGCGGCGGCTCCGCGCTCCACGGGAACACGATCCAGTCGTCCGTGTGGCGCCAGACGTACTCGCACTTCACGATCGAGTGCGACTTCTCGTACAGCGTGGCGCAGCGCACCTCGCCGACTCGCTCGCCGCAGAACTCCTTGACGAGCGCGAGGGTGGCGCCGGTGTCGGCGACATCGTCGGCGATGAGCACCTTCGCGTCCTCGAGGTCGATGAGCTCGGGGGCGGGCGGCAGGATCATCGGCACCGGCAGACGCTCGTCGACGCCCGTGTAGAACTCGACGTTCATCGTGAACGTGTTCTTCACGCCGAGGCGGTAGGCGAGCGCGCCGGCGACGATCAGCCCACCGCGGGCGATCGCGAGCACCACGTCGGGGCGCCAGTCGTCGGCGTGGATCGCGTCCGACAGCGCGTTTGCCGCTTCACCCATCTCGCCCCAGTGCAGGATCTCGCGCTGGACCTCGGGGGCGTCGGTGCTCGTCATGCCGGAAGGGTAGCGCCCGCCGGCCCCTTCGAGCGGCGGCGCAGGCGGAGTTCAGCCGCCGGCGCGGGTGAGGCGCTCGTCGACGGCCGTCACGAAGTCGCGCAGCTCGGCGGCACTGAGCTCGTCGTCGATGGCCAACGACGACGGCGTGCGGCCCCGCCACGTGCGGGTGCCCGTATCGCCGTCGGCGCGCCGCTCGCCCTCGGCCTCGATCAGTGCCACGAGCGCGGCGGCGGCGTGAGCGGCCGGGTGGGTGTGGGCGTCGTCGCGCGCGTCGTCGAGGGCGACGAGCGCCGCGTCGGTGCGCGTGAGGATGCCGGCGATCACCTCGTCCACGTCGTCTCGGTGGGCGCCGTGCTGCAGCGCGAGGCGCCCTGCGGCCCATTGCCGCTCGGCGCGCACGCGGTCGGCCGGCGGGGCGCCGGCGGCCGGCGGCTGCGAGGCGCGCTGCTCGCGGATCAGACGGTCGAGCACGACGAGATCGTCGACCTCCGGTGCCGTGAGACCTGCCGCAACGGCGAGCGACGGCGAGGCTCGAAGCGATTCGGCCCCCTGCTCGAGGCTGGCCTGGATCGGCGGGCGCTCGGGGAGCGGGCGGCGGGCGGCGAGACGGGCGAGCACGACCGAGGCGCGATCGGCGACGACGGTGGGCGAGTTGCTGTGCTCGCCGGCGACGAGCCGGGCCACCTCGCGCATGCGGGCGCCAGCATGGTTGGCGCTGCGTGCGGCACCGACGGCGACGAGCTCAGTGGCGACTGAGCGGCGCTCGCCGCCCCCGGCCAGCCGCACGAGGATCGGCTCCATCCACGCGCTCCACGGCGCGCCGTAGGCATCGGCGAACCACGCCTCCCAGTCTTCGGGGCCCGGAGCGAGCGGCCACACCGTCTCACCGGCGATCACGCGGCGGAGCTCGTCGGCTTCTCGCTCGCGGCGCAGCGTGGCGCCGACGAACCCCACGCCGCCGGCCCGGCGCACGCCCTCCACTACGTCGGGGCCGACGTGCGCCGACCAGGCCAGCGGGCGCACGTGACTCGTCGCGGGATGGCGGGCCAGGCGCTCGATGAGGCGCTCGCCGGGCCGGTCGAGCGAGAAGCGATCGGTCACGCACAGGTCGGCGAGCACAGTCGTGCCGGGCGCCGCCGCACGGCCGAGCATCAGCACGGCGTTGCGGCTCGACGTCGCGGTGATCTCGCAGTCCGGAACCGCCGCACGCAACGCCGCCACGCGCCGGGCGAGCGCGTCGAGGTTGCTGTCGAAGACGATGGCGTGGGGCGCCCCGGTCGGCCGATTCGGTGGGTCGGTCATCGGATTCACCACGCTACGGGGCGGGGTCGGGATCGGAGCCGGCAAGTTGGAGCAGTCGCGCGCTGGCATGGTCGAGCGCGAGCGCGACAGCCTCGGCGACCTCATCCGCCTCGGCGGTGCGGGGCGTCGCCGCGCGCAGCGCCTCGGCGTACCGCTGTGCCGCCTCGTCGACCTCGCGGTCGAGCTGCGTGACGAGCTCGCCGCACAGCTCCTGTACGTGGGCCACGACCGCGCGATCGGCACGAGGCGCCGCGCGCGTCGCATCGACCAGCTGCCGGAGCGCGAGCCGGCGCTGCGCGGCATCCTCGAGGTGGCCGGCGAAGCCATTGATCGACTGCACGGCGAGACGGTGCGCCCGCGCGATGCGGCTGAGTGCGCCGCTGATCGTCGCGGCATCCTCGTCACGCGCGCCGGCCAGCGCCCGCGCGGAGAAACGAGCAGCGGCGCGCTCTGCGGCCGACGCGATCACGCTGAGCTCACGGGCTCTGGCTCGCAGCGACGCGGGATCCGGCAGGGTCGCGGCAGCGGTCACGCAGTCGTGGTGGGAGTGGGCTCGGACGCGATGAGACGCCGGGCGGTCACCGGATCACCCTCGACGAGCGCCATGCCGGCAGCGGCGATCCGCACCGCCTGATCGGCGATCGCGGCCGTACGAGCTCCCGCCAACGGGCACCAGGCCGCAGCGAAGGAGGCCAGCGCAGGCCCGACAGTGCCGCCAGCTTCGATCGCCGCTGGGGGATGCGGCGGCGCGACGACGTCGATCACCACGGTGAGATCGGCGACGAGCTCGGCGAGCTCATGGGATTCCGTGGGAATCATTCCGCTCCACGCTACGCCTCGGGCCCGGCCCACGCCGCTCAATTGCAATGCGGCGGCCGTACGGTTCAGACGCTGCTGGGAACGTAGGCGAGGCGGAGCTCTGCGGGCAGGCTCTGGACGCGGACGCCCACCGTCGACGCGATCCGTTCGAGCGCGTCGACTGCTGCCGGGTCGGGCGGTGCGAGCGTCGGCTCGGCGGTGAGCGTGAGGATCGTCGCGCCGTCGTTCCCCCGCTCCCAGCGCATGGCGATGCCGCGCAGACGGCGTCGTCCGAACAGCCCTTGCGGCGCGCACGAGGCGCGCTCGTCGGCGGCGAGAGCCGCGATCTCCGAGAGGGTGACGCGGTCGACCGCACCGGCGCCGGCCGTGGCGCCTGCCGGTGCGGACCAGCCGGGTCCGTCGGTGACGACAGCCATCCCGAGCGCGGCCTCGAGACCGGTCTGGACGACGGCCCGTGGATCGAGCGACGCTGCCGCGAGCGAGCGGAGTTCGTCGACGGCGTCCTCCAGCTCGGCTCCTTCGCGCTCGAGCTCGGGGTCGGCGGGTCCGGTCCGCAGCAGCACGTCGACGACGTCGTGACGCAGCGCCAGACCATGGAGCGTCGCGCTCGAGAGCGCAGCGCGACCGGAGGCGTCGAGCGTCGAGCCCTCGAGGCCACGCGCCTGGTCGATGAACCGCCGCAGCAGGTACACCAAGAGGTTGAACGCGATCGGGTAGATCACCACGAGCTCCACCACCGACTCCCCGGTACGGAGCACGAGCGGCAGCACCGCGAGCGCACGAGCGAACTCGAAGGTCAGCCATGCGAGGTGCTGCTTGTTCAGCAGCAGGGTCGCGACCACGACGACGCTCGTCGTCGCCGGAACGAGCTCGGTCGGACTGCCCGGCGGCACGGCATAGCCGGCCGCGAGTGCGATCGCGAGGAAGCTCGCGAGGATCCGGCGGTGGTCGTCGCTGAGGCGCAGGCCCGGGACGCCGCGCCAGATCACGTACTCGATCACCGCCGCGCCGATCGGCATCCAGAGCCAGGCGCTGCCGATGCCCTCGACCCCGGTGGCCGCGAGCGTGTCGCCGATGTAGCCGGCCCAGCGCAGGGCAGCCAGCGCACCCCCGGCGAAGCGGTCCATGCCGAAGTCGAGCGAGAGCTCCGGCGCACGCATGTGCGCGACGGGCGTGAGCGGCACTCGCAGCTCGAGGCCGACGCCGGCCGTCCCGTCGTAGTAGGCCATCGTGCCGCCGAACCGGCCGATCTGACGCCCCGACCAAGCGCTGCCCGTCCCGGGATCGACCGGAGCCGCGCCGCCGCCGTCATCCTCGATGCACAGGCGCAAGGCGTCGCCCGCGCGCGAGGCCGAGAGGGTGATGCGTGTGGCAGACGGCGCGTGGCGGACGACGTTGCCGAGCTGCCGCCGGATCGCCGCGACGAGCGCCGCTGCCTGCCCCGGCGCCAAGGCCACCGTGGTCGCATCGTCCGGGAGCTCGAGCACGAGGGGCGTGATCGGTTCGGCGTCCTCGTGCTCGGCGGCAAGATCCGCGAGGAGCGTGCCGAGCATGACCGGTGCGCCGTCGATCCGCATGTCGAGCCCGCGGGCCAGGCGGGCGCGCAGCACCCTGAGCTCTTGGACGGCCTCGGGGACGCGCTCGAGTCGCGCGCCGACGGCGGCGGCGGCGGCGTCGATCCGCAGCAGCTGCGCGCGCAGCCGCTCGACGATGCCGCGCTCGTTGCGCTCGATCACGAACCAGCGACTCAGGAGCCGCCAGGTCGCTCCGGTCACGCGGCCGATCCAGAGCCCGACGCCCAAGACCTTCGCGAGGGCGATCGTCGCGACGAGGTAGGCGCCGTCGCCGCGGTAACCCCCGGCGTCGCCGTCGGCCAGCTGCCACACCACGCCCGCGACGATCGTGCCGACCACCACGATGGCGGCGATGCCGCGGAGTCGCAGCACCGCCCCGGCAGCGATCAGCCAGCACTCCGTGGAGGTGACCCACGAGGTGTCGGCCGACGAGCCCCCGAGCGCGGCCACCGTCACCGCCGGAATCGCCGTCGCGGCAACGACGGCGCCAGGCCGCGTGGTGACCAGCTGACGGAAGCGGCTCGGGCGCGCGAGCCACAGCAGGCCCGCAGCGAACTGGATGATCCCGATGACGACGAGCGCGGCCGCGGCACCGTCGATCCGGGCCGTCTCGGCTCCGAGCGCATAGGCCGAGCCGAGCGTGAGTCCACCGAGCAGCTGTACGCCTCCGACGAACCGGTGGAGCGAGAGGGAGTGATCGCGCGGGACGATCGGCGCCGTTGGAAGGAGGGGGATTGGCACCTCGTCACGGCCCACCGGGGATGCAGACGTGACTGGCGTGTCGATCGCGGGAGCGTGCCAGACGCGGCAACGGCGCGCAACTCGCCACGGTGCGCACTCACGCGTCCGGGTGGCCGCCGGGCGCTGCGCCACGGCCCGCGTGGTCAGCGCATGATCAGCGGCGGATGAGCGGCACGGCGCTGCACGCGGTGCCCGCAGCCTCGCACAGGCTCACGCCCGCGCGGGAGGTCTTGTGGGCCGCCAGGCTCGAGGCCGCCCGGCGGGGAAGCCGCACGCGCACGTTGCGGGTCGCGCCCGCTTTCAACGCGACGCTGCGGCTGTAGCGCCAGGTACCGGCGCGCACGGTGAGCCGGCCCGAACAGTCGGCGAGCGCGCATCGCACGGTGACGGTGACGCGGCGCGTCTCACGCCGCATCTCCACGCGCTTGCCAACGAGTCGCAGCACGGCGCTCGAGGCGCTCTTGCTGCGGCCGTCGAGCGCGACGGTCGGGTACACCGGTGTGCCCGCGGGAGGCCCATGGAGCACCTCGTCCTTCCCGACGACGAGGGTGCCGTTGTCCTTGGCCTGACCGGAGGTCGCACCCTCAGGCGATGTCTGGCGCGCGCCGAGTTCTGCCCGCACGACGGCCATGCCTTCCCGTTCGGAGTTGTCGACGCGGAGCAGTGCGGAGTCGAAGGCGTTCCACGGTTGCTGCCACATGCCGTAGAGGTACATGCGAGTGACGCGCGGGTTCGTCTTCGTGAGGCTGAACAGCCAGCGCAGGCCGTCGGCGGCGCGGTGCTCGTCCTCCGGCAGCCCGCTCGTCGGGGTGGGCTTGAAGGAGACGAGCCCGCCCGTCTCGGTGAACCACACCTCGCCCTTCGCGACGGCGAGCATCTGCTTGACGCCCTTGTCGCGGAAGTAGGTGGAGTCGTAGTAGTTGTGGATGCCCCACACCGCGGGCTCGGTGGTGAGCGCTGCGCGATAGGCGCTGAGGTAGTCGCCCATCGAGTCGGCGTCGAGGAGGTTTCCGGCCACCGCGGCGCAGCGGCTACCGCAGGCGCGGCGGGCAGCCTCGAAGTACGCCGCCGCGAGCGCCGGCGAGCCGGCGGTCGGCTGGCCGCCGTGGTTGGGCTCGTTCCAGCCCTCGATGGAGTCGATCGCCGGGTAGCGACTGAGGAGCGCGTTCAGCGACGCCTCGTAGGCGGCGACGCTCGGCGCTGGCCCCGAGCCGGTCGGCGCGATGAGCACCGGCCAGCCCTGCGCGCTCGCCCGCGCGAGCCAGGTGTCCCATTCGCCGGCCCGCACACCCGCATCCCAGGGGAGCACGAGCCGGACGTATTGGAAGTTGAAGTCGCGGAGGTACTGGGAGTCGAAGAGCACCGGGCGCCCATCGCTCATCCCGATCCCTGCGGCCCCCGCCGTGCCCGGCACCGCCACGAGCGCAGCGAGCAGCAGCAAGAGCTGCGCGGTCAGGCGGCGGGCGGCGGTCACGGGACGGGACGGGTGGCTTAGTTGAACGGGCGCACCAGGCTGCTGCGCTCGCTCCCAAGGATGGTCCCATCCGGAGCGATCACGTCAAGCGCGAACTTGACGGTCTTCACCTTCTTGGCGGCCTTCACCGACTTGCCCGAGAGCTTCGGGCGCAGGCGGGCTGCGCCGTTGACGTCGAGCGCGGCGCGTGCGGTCTTCAGCACCTGGCCGTTGCCGATGATCACGCGCAGCTGGCAGATGCTGCCCTTCGGCGCGCCTTCGACGACGCAGGCGACGCTGAACTCGCGACCGCTCTTGAGGAGCTTCACCTTGCCCTTGAACTCGACCGCGACCTTCGGGGCGGGCGTCGGCGACGGGACGGCGGTCGGGGCCGGCGTCGGCGTCGGCGTGATGGCCGGAAGGCCGACGGCGATCGGCGTGGCCGTCGGTGCCGGGGTCGGCGTGGCCGTTGCGGTCGGAGCCGGGGTCGGAGTCGGCGTGGCCGTGGCGGTCGGAGCCGGAGTCGGCGTGACGACCGGGTAGTTCGGGGT
>JAGIBJ010000071.1 GCA_017744415.1 Solirubrobacteraceae bacterium | reverse complement strand
ATCGGGGCCGCCAGGGGCAATCCGTCGCCCGTCAAACAAGCCGGCGACACATCGGGGCCAGCAGGGCCGATCCGTCGCCCGTCAAACAAGCCGGCGACACATCGGGGCCAGCAGGGCCGATCCGTCGCCCGCGTCGCCGACACGAGTCGCTGGTGCCACGGCCCGCACAAACACGAACGTGAGGTGGTGATCGTCTGCGGCGAGGGCGCAGGACGGCCCGAGCCGGCTGGCGAGGTGTGTCTGGGCGGGCGGCCGCACGCCCTGAGCCGAGGGCCCGCAGGCTGAGGGACCAACGAAGACCCTCAGCCTTGACGTCCCCCGACGGTCGCTAGCGACAGGTGGCCGCAGGCGCTGACGGCCATTCTCCAGCGATCCCGCCTCAGCCGGCCTAGCCGCGGCGACCGTGGAGCGGGCCGTGCTCGATGAGGATCACCCGCGCGCCGCCGGGATCGTGGAGGGTCGCTGCGGCGCTGGCCGCGAACCCAACGGGTACCGGACGATCCTCGAGCCGTCCGCCACGCTCGACCACCACCGGGCCGAGCGACCCGAGATCGGGCACCTGCACCGCCACCTGCCAGCCCGCTTGCGCGGGATCCGGCTCCTCGACGACGGATGCGACCACGGTGTGCGGATCGAAGGCGCTGTGGAGCAGCAGCACCGGCGGGCCGCCGGCCGGATCGGGCGCCTCGCGCAGGTCGGCGTCGAGGCGGCGCTCGAGCCACGTACGCGCACCCTCGAGATCCGGCGTGCGCAGCTCGGCGAAGCAGAGCGACCGCGGCACCGACCAGCGGCCGAACCGAGGGCCTGGCATGCGCGGGCGCAGCAGCTGGTCGCCGCCGGGATCGACCGGGAGCGGCGGCCGCGGCGGGGCGAGGCGGACGCTCCACCGGTCTGGCGGCGCGCCAACTCCCTCGAGGCCGATCGGGCGCGGATCGGTGGGGGTACGGGGGCGGATCCCGCAGATCGGCCCGGCCACGCGCGCCGAATCGAGGAACACGGTGAGATCCGTGACTCCCGGCTGTGCCGGGGCCTTCCACTGGAGCACCGCACCATAGAAATCCGCTGCACGTGCGAGGTCGGCGGTGATGAGCTCCGCCCAAACGAGCGGCACGCTCAGTGGCGGCGCGGGCATGGTCACAGTGCGGACGCTATCGGCGGGTGCGGTCTGACCGCTACTCTTCGGTTGTGAGCGACCCCGCCTCCCTGGCTCCCGTGCCCGGTCCCCCACCGGCCACGGCGCCGGTTCTCGACGACCGTGATGGCCCGCGCGACGAGTGTGGGGTGTTCGGCATCTACGCGCCCGACGCCGAGCACGAGGTCGCCAAACTCTCGTACTTCGCGCTTTACGCGCTGCAGCACCGCGGCCAGGAGTCGGCAGGCATCGCCACGTGCGATCTCGGCGGCCACATCCTCACGCTGCGCGAGCTCGGGCTCGTCAGCCAGGTGTTCAACGAGCAGAAGCTCCAGGCCCTGCCCGGCGATCTGGCCGTCGGCCACGTGCGCTACTCCACCACCGGCAGCAACGCCTGGGAGAACGCCCAGCCGATCTACCGCTCCGACCGACGCGAGATCGCCCTCGCGCACAACGGCAACCTCATCAACGCCGTGTCGCTGCACCGCCAGATGACGGAGGAGGGCGTGAAGTTCCGCTCCACCTCCGACAGCGAGGTGATGGCCGCGATGATCTCGACGAGCGACGCCGGCTCGGTCGAAGATGCGATCGCCGAGATCCTTCCGGAGCTGCAGGGCGCGTTCGCGACGGTGGTGATGACGAAGGACCAGATCTGCGGCTTCCGCGATCCGGCCGGACTGCGGCCACTCGTGGTCGGCCGCATCGGCACGCGCTACTGCCTCGCGAGCGAAAGCTGCGCCCTCGACATCATCGGCGCCGAGATGGTGCGCGAGGTCGAGCCCGGCGAGCTCGTCACGCTCGACGAGCGCGGCCTCACCTCCCGCCAGGTGGTGGAGAGCGAGCGCAAGGCGTTCTGCGTGTTCGAGCACATCTATTTCGCCCGGCCCGACTCGATCATGGGCGGCCACACCGTGCAGGCTGCCCGCGGCCGCATGGGCGAGATCCTCGCTCGCGAGAGCCCGGCGATCGGCGCCGACCTCGTGATCCCCGTACCCGACTCCGGCGCCCCCGCGGCCCGAGGCTTCGCTCGCGCCGCCGGCCTGCCGACCGACGACGGCCTGGTGAAGAACCGCTACGTCGCCCGCACGTTCATCCAGCCGAGCCAGGAGCTGCGCAAGCACGGCCTGCGGCTCAAGTTCAATCCGCTTCCGGAGATCGTCGCCGGGAAGAAGATCGTGGTCGTCGACGACTCGATCGTGCGCGGCAACACCACCCGGCAGATCGTCCGCATGCTCAAGGGTGCCGGCGCGCTCGAGGTGCACATGCGCATCACGGCGCCGCCGATCAAGAACCCCTGCCACTACGGCATCGACATGAGCACCCGCGACGAGATGGTCGCCCACGAGCGCACCGTCGACGAGATCGCGGCCGAGCTCGAGTGCGACTCGCTCGCCTACCTCTCGCTCGACGGCGTCTACGAGGCGATCCGCGGCGATCGCGGCGCCCACTGCGATGCCTGCTTCAGCGGCGAATACCCGCTCGGCGAAGTGGGCGACGGCAAGTTCGCGTTCGAGAACGCGCTGCCGATGGTGCGTTAGGCGCGAAGCGGTTCCCGGGCTCCCGGCGGTGCGTTGAGGCGCAGCGACGCACGAGTCCCGATGGTGCGTGAGAAGCGTCAGCGTCGGCAGGGCTGACCGCGCGCCCGGCGAATCCCGCGGCGATGGCATCGCCCACCGTCGATCTCGATCTCGAGCGGACGAAGGATCTCGCGGGACGCAGCTGGCAGCCGTGGATCCGCCGTGCCGCGCTCACGGCGATGCTGGCCGTCGTCGCCGCCGGGCTCGCGGGCGTGTTCGGGCAGGTCGAGCACACGTCGCGCGCCGCCAACACCAGCGCGGCCGCCGAGGTGCGCGTGCCGCAGTCGCTGCGGGGTGGCCTCTACTGGCCAGCCCACATCAGGATCCAGGCGCGCGAGCGCATCGTCGCGCCCGTCGTCGTGCTCGGATCGGGCTTCATCGACGGCATGCAGCTCAACAGCCTCACGCCGACGCCAACCTCGGAGTCCACACGCGACGGCCATCTCGTCTACGCCTACCCCACGCTTGACGCCGGCGACGTGCTCGACGTCCGCCTGCAGCTCCAGGTGAACCCGACCACGGTCGGCCGCGAGGACCTGTCCGTCCGCGTCGAGGGCGACGGGCTCGACCCGATCACGATCCCGCGCTCCGTCCGCGTGATGCCATGAGGAGCCTGCCGTGGATCTGATCCTCCGTGCCACCGTCGTCTTCGTCCTGATCTGGATCATCACGCGCGTCGCCGGCCGCCGAGAGCTCTCGACGATGCAGCCGATCGACCTGATCCTGCTGATCGTGGTCGGCGACATGGTGCAGCAGGGCGTCACGCAGGGCGACACCTCGGTGACGGGCGCGATGCTCGTGATCTTCACCTTCACGCTGCTCACCGTCGGCGCGAGCTACCTGAGCTTCCGAGTCCCGGGGCTGCGCCCCGCGATGGACGGCGAACCGCTCGTGCTCGTGCACGACGGCGAGGTGATCGAGCGCAATCTGCGCCGCGAGCGCATCACGCCCGAGGATCTCGCCGCCGAAGCACGGCTCCAGCAGATCGGCGATCTCGCCGACGTGCGCCTGGCCGTGCTCGAGACGAGCGGGCGGATCTCGTTCGTCGAGCGCTGAGCCGCTAGTCGCCGCCAAAGGCCTCGGCTGCGCGGCGATCAGCGTCGAGCAGGGCCTGCGCGAGCGCAGGCCCGGACGCTCGCGTCGCGCGGAAGTCCACCGAACCGGTGCAGCGCTCGTCCGCACCTCGCCGGTCGTAGTTGAACGTGCCGCGGCGGCTGTCGGGCCGGTAGCGCACGAGGATCTCTCCGCCCTTGTCGGCGTAGCGGAGCCTTCCACCCGACCCGCTGGCCTTGCCCTCGTCGGTGTAGAGGATCAGGCCGGACGACTTGCGTCCGCTGCTGCACTCGATCGGAAAGCCACGGGCCGCAACCCAGCGGATCTTGCCGTTGCGCATACCGAGCTCGATGATCGTGCTCGGCGACGCTTCGACGGCTCCAGGACCGGCGCGGTAGACCGTGGCGGCCGGAACGACCGTTGCGTCGGAGCCGCCCGTCGCATCGGTGTTGCCGATCTGCGGCGCGTCGGGAACGTTGATCTCGGGCAGGTTGATCTTGGGCGTCTTCACCTCGGACGAGCTGCGGGCGAGCCCGATCAGGGCGATGATCGCCGCGATCGCAAGGTGCACCATGCGGAACTTGCCGCGGCGCCTGCGCCCCTGCTTGCGCTTCGGCTTCGGCGCCGCATCGCCCCAGGCGATGGGCGTCTGGCCGTCGGCGAGCGACGGCATCGTCACCTGCTCCGGCTGACGCCGCCCCGCGGAGCGCGCCGAGTAGTCGGAGCCACCCGGGATCTGCGGCGGGCCTGAGGAGCCGGGGATCTGCGGGAGGTCAGCCACGCAGCGATCCTAGATCAGCGGTCGCCTTGCGCTTTACCGACGCGGACGCATGCCAGGGCTCACCCACCCAGGCCACTCGCACGCGATTGGCGTCACCCTTTCGCCCCATTCCCCCTGGGAACGCTGGCCCTGACGGATTACAGTGCGCACCGTGCCGAAGCCCGTCCTTCTCGCCGTCGACGAAGACCCCGAATCGCTCGCCGTGATCGAGCGCGAGCTCAGCGACCGCTACGCGAACAGCTACCGGATCCTGATCGCGGGCTCTGCGGCGTCGGCCACGGCGAAGCTCCAGGAGCTCGCCGGCGCTGGCGAAGACGTGGCCCTGGTGCTCGCGTCGCTCGACGTGTGCGACATGACCGGCGGAGAGTTCCTCGCGACCGTGCGGCTGCTCTACCCGCAGGCCCAGCGCGGCCTCGTGATCGAGTGGCGCAGCTGGGGCGACACCGCCACCGGCGAGGCGATCTTCAAGGCGATGGCGCACCGGCAGGTCGAGTACTACGTGATCCGGCCGACCACCTCGCCCGACGAACTCTTCCACCAGGCCGTCTCGACGTTCCTGCTCGAGTGGGCCACCGCCCGGCGCGTCGCCCCGCACACCGTGCACGTCGTCGGCGAATCGTGGTCGGGGCGGGCGTTCGAGCTGCGCCACATCCTCGACGGCTGCGCCGTGCCGCACGCGTTCGTGCTGGCCGACACCGACGAGGGCAAGGCGCTCATCGCAGGCGCCGGCGAGGAGGAGGCTCCGCTACCGCTCGTCGTTTTCCCCAACGGCCAGGCGATGGCCAACCCGGAGAACCTCGACCTCGCGAAGGCGGTCGGCGCGACGGTCGACCCGGAGCACAGCGACTTCGATCTCGTCATCGTCGGATGCGGCCCCGCCGGCCTCTCCGCCGCCGTGTACGGCGCCTCGGAGGGCCTGCGCACGCTCGTCGTCGACCAGGGCGGCATCGGCGGCCAGGCCACCTCGAGCTCGCTGATCCGCAACTACCTCGGCTTCCCGCGCGGCCTGAGCGGGCAGGTGCTCGCGCAGCGCGCGTTCGAGCAGGCGTGGGTGTTTGGCGCGAAGTTCGCACTGATGCACGATGCGACCGGCATCCGGCGCGAGGGCGACGAGCTCTGCGTCGCGCTCTCCAGCGACGTGGAAGTGCGCGCCCGCGCCGTCGTCGTCGCGAGCGGCGCCACCTACCGCCGCATCGGCAACGACGCGCTCGAGGGCTTCGTCGGCGCCGGCGTGTTCTACGGCGGCACCGGCTCAGAGGCGCCCGGGATGCTCGGCGCCGACGTGTTCGTGCTCGGCGGCGCGAACTCGGCCGGGCAGGCCGCGATGCACCTCGCCGACTACGCGCGCAGCGTGACGATCGTGATCCGCGCCGACTCGATCGCCAAGGGCATGTCGCACTACCTCGTCGAGCAGATCGAGGGCCACCCACGGATCACGGTGCGCACCAGCTGCGAGGCCGTCGACGCGGCCGGCACCGGCCGCCTGCAGCAGCTCGTGCTCCGCGACCGCACGACGGGCGAGGACGAGACCGTCGACGCCGACGCCGCCTTCGTGATGATCGGCGCGCTCCCGAACACCGACTGGCTCCCGGCCGACCTGGCTCGGAACTCCGGCGGTTTTCTGCGCACCGGCCTCGACCTCGAACTCGGCGACGGATGGCCGCTCCAGCGCCAGCCGCTCGCGCTCGAGACCAGCATGCCGGGCGTGTTCGCGGCGGGAGACGTGCGTCACGGGTCGCCGAACCGCGTCGCCTCCGCTGTCGGCGAGGGCTCGATCGCGATCCGCCAGGTGCACGAGCTCCTCGCCATCGAGCAGGCCCGAGCTGCAGGCACCGCCGCTGCCGGCTGAACGACGCCTTCGGCCCGGCGCGCGCCGCAGGCATCGGGAAGGTACGGTCCAGAGCGTGGCCGGCCTCCCGCGCATCGCCGTGCTCGCCTCGGGCGCGGGCACCAACCTCCAGGCGCTGATCGATCGCCTGCACGGGCGAGAGGTGACGATCGCCGGCGTCGGCGGCGACAAGGAGGGCGCGCGCGCCTTCGAACGCGCCACCGAGGCGGGAGTCCCGGTGCAGGCCTTCCCGCTCGGCAGCTACGACGACCGCGCCGCGCGCGACGCCGCGATCGCCGGGTGGCTCACTGACGAGCTCGACGTCGACGTGGTGGTGCTCGCCGGCTACATGGCGCTCCTCACACCCGCGTTCATCGGCGCGTTCCGCGACCGGATCGTCAACGTGCACCCGTCGCTCCTGCCGCGCTTCCCCGGTCTGCACGCGATCGAGCAGGCCATCGCGGCCGGCGTCGAGGAGACCGGCGTGACGGTGCATCTCGTCGACGAGGGCGTCGATACCGGCCCCGTGCTGCTGCAGCAGGCCCTCCCGATCGTGCCCGGCCAGACGGCCGCTGAGGTGCGCGCCGCGCTCGCGCCGATCGAGCACGACCTCCTGTGCCGGGCGGTCGCCCAGCTCGCCGCGGAGCGCGTGGGTTAGGATCGGCGGCCTGTGAGCAGCGAAGCTGAAGCACCCACGCCTCCCGAGACGATCCGCGTCAAGCGCGCACTCCTCTCGGTGTTCGACAAGCGCGGCATCGTCGACTTCGCGCGCGGCCTCGCCGAACTCGGCGTCGAGCTCGTGTCGACCGGCGGCACGCTCGCGTCGCTCGAGAAGGCCGGGCTCGAGGTGCGGTCCGTCGACGACCTCACCGGCTTCCCGGAGATGATGGACGGCCGCCTCAAGACGCTGCACCCCAAGCTCCACGGCGGGCTCCTGGGCGTACGCGACAACCCGGCCCACGCGGCGTCGGCCGAGGAGCACGAGATCGAGTGGATCGATCTCGTCTGCGTGAACCTCTATCCGTTCGAGCAGACCGCCTCGCGCCTGGATCTCGCCGACTCGTCCGTGATCGAGCAGATCGACGTCGGCGGCCCGACGATGATCCGCGCGGCCGCGAAGAACCACGCGTACGTGTCGGTCGTCGTCTCGCCCGAGAGCTACGACGGCGTACTCGCCGAGCTCGAGGCCACCGACGGTGAGATCTCGTACGACACCCGCCGCGCGCTCGCCGGCGAGGCGTTCCACACCACGGCCCGCTACGACACCTCCATCGCGAAGTGGTTCAGCGAGCAGGCCGGCGCGCAGTTCCCGGATCTCTACGTGCGCGCGTTCGAGAAGACGATGGAGCTGCCGTACGGCGAGAACCCGCATCAGCGGGCCGCCTACTACACGCAGGTCGGCAGCCGCACGCACGCCCTCTCGATGGTGCAGCAGCACCAGGGCAAGCAGCTCTCCTACAACAACCTGCTCGATCTCGACTCGGCCCGACGGCTCGTTGCCGAGCTGGCCGATCCGGCTTGCGCGATCGTCAAGCACAACAACCCGTGCGGCGCGGCCCTCGGCGGCGCCGGCTACGAGGCCTACGAGCGCGCGTTCAACTGCGATCCGCTCTCGGCGTTCGGCGGCATCGTCGCGCTCAACCGCGAGGTCGACGAGGAGATCGCCAAGCAGGTGATCACGCGCTTCACCGAGGTCGTGATCGCTCCGACGTTCAGCCCGGCCGCGCTCGAGGTGTTCGGCACCAAGCCCAACCTCCGCGTGCTCGAGGATCGTGAGCGCCGCTTCCGGCGCGGCATCGATCCGGAGACGCGCGATCTCGGCGGCGGCATGCTCATGCAGGATCGCGACACCGATCCCGACGATCGCTCGCAGTTCGAGGTCGCCACCGAGCGCCACCCGACCGACGCCGAGTGGGACGAGCTCCTCTTCGCCTGGCGCGTCGTGCGGCACGTG
The DNA here is from genome assembly GCA_017744415.1 of Solirubrobacteraceae bacterium. Taxonomy (GTDB): domain Bacteria; phylum Actinomycetota; class Thermoleophilia; order Solirubrobacterales; family Solirubrobacteraceae; genus JAGIBJ01. The sequence continues at coordinate 28,755 of JAGIBJ010000071.1, read as the reverse complement.
AAGAGCAACGCGATCGTCCTCACCAAGGACCGTGCCACCGTCGGCATCGGCGCCGGCCAGATGAGCCGCGTCGACTCCGTGCGCCTCGCGCTCGACAAGAGCCGCGTCGACACGCTCGACGGTGCCGTGCTCGCCTCCGACGCGTTCTTCCCGTTCGCCGACGGCCCCGAGCTCGCGATCGACTCCGGCGTCCGCGCGATCATCCAGCCGGGTGGCAGCGTGCGCGACGACGAAGTGATCGAGGCCGCCAACAAGCGCGGCGTGACGATGGTCTTCACCGACCGCCGCCACTTCCGTCACTAGACGCCCGTCGAGCGCCTCCTAGCCTGAGCGGCGATGGCGATCGTCCTCGCGCTCCTTTCGGCCCTTGCCTATGGCACGGCCGACTACGTCGGCGGCGTCGTCGCCGCGAAGGCCTCGCCCTGGCAGGTGTCGGTGGTGGTGATGGGTACCGCGGCCGTGCTGGCGGTGCCGGTGGCGCTCATCGCCGGCGGTGATCCGTCGACCCACGACTGGCTGCTGGCGGTCAGCGGTGGCGCCGTCACCGGCATGGGCAGCGGCTTTCTCTATCGCGGGCTGATGCGCGGCCGGATGAGCGTCGTGGCACCACTGTCGGGCGTGATGGCCGCACTCGTGCCAGCGGTGATCGGCATCGCGACCGGCGACCGCCCTTCGGCGCTGGCCGTCTTCGGGATCGTCTGCGCGGTGCCCGCGATCGCGCTCGTCGCCGGAGCCGGCGGTGGCGCGGGCTCCGATGCGCACGCCGCGGGCACCGCCCTCGACGGCAGCGACCCGACCGAGTCGGCGCGCGCGTCGATCCTCGATGGCCTCCTCGCTGGCACCGGCTTCGGACTGCTGTTCGCGGCGACCGGCAGCCTCTCGGAGGAGGCGGGCCTCGCCGTCCTGCCGTTGCTCGAGCTCAGCGGCATGATCGGTGTCGCCGCGCTGGCCGCGGCGCTCCACGAGGACTGGATCCCACGCGATCCCGCGGCGCGCGCCGGCTGGATGAGCGGTGCGCTCGGGCTCGCCGCGATCATCTTCGTCACCCTCGCCGGCCACGAAGGGATGACGAGCGTCGTCTCCGTGATCGCGGCGCTCTACCCGGCCTTCACGGTGCTCCTCGCCGCCGTCCTGCTGAGCGAGCGCGTCGGCCGCCTGCAGGGCGCCGGCCTCGGACTCGCCGCAGCCGCCGTCGCACTGGTCGTGCTCGGCTGACGCGATCCCGCGGGGCCCGCCAGGCGACGCCCGCGGGACACCGGCGGGGTGTTGACTCAGGGCATACGGTGGGCTCATGACCGCTGCCGCAGCCATCCAGATCACCGGCGTCGACTTCGTCTGCATCCCGACGAGCGACCATGATCGCGCGTGCGAGTTCTACGGCGGGCTGCTCGGGCTGCCCAAGCGCCAGCAGTGGGGCGATCGTCCGGCGACCGAGTTTCAGGCCGGCAACCTCACGCTTGTGCTCTTCGACCAGCGTGGCTTCGGCCAGGCCCAGGCGGGCTCGTCGAACTCCGCGCCGATCGCGCTCCAGGTGCCGGATGTCGACGCCGCTCGAGAGGCGCTGAAGGCCGCAGGCGTGACGTTCATCTTCGACATGATCGACTCGGGTGTCTGCCACCAGGCGATGTTCCTCGACCCCGACGGCAACCCGATCGTCATCCATCACCGCTACGCGCCGCCGACCAACTAGTCCGATCACGGCGACGAAGGTGGAGCCGGCTCAAACGCGGACACCAGGCTCTCCGAGGCCGCGTGATGGCGCCTACGCGCCATGTTAGAAACCAGAAAGTTCCAATTTCCATATGGTGTGGCGAGCGTCACGGTCCTGAGGCAGTGGCGGTTCCCTGAATCACGTCCGCCGCGGCCCCGAGTCGGTGCCGCCTTCTCCACATGCTTCACCTCGTCAGCCATTCACCTGAACTCCAAGGGGCCCGTCCCGGTTCGACACCGTCCGCGAGCCATCCGATCGAGGGCCGCCCGGCGCCGGGCGGCCGCACCGGCCGCCTGCCGATCGCGCACGATCCCACGCGCATCCCGCGCGTCGAGACCGAGCGGCGGATTCTCGAAGTCGCCGAGGAAGCGTTCCTGAGTCTCCCCGCCGACCAGGTGCGCGTGGGCGACGTCGCCCGCGACGCCGGCGTGAGCGTCGGCACCGTCTACCTCTACTTCGGCTCCAAGGCGGGGCTGCAAGCGGCGGTCGTCGAGGACGTGCAGCTCGAGGTGCTCCAGTACACGATGGTCGCTGTCGAACGGCCCGGCCCGGCCACGTGGGACGACGTCGTCGACTACTGCGTGCGCTGGGAGCGCGTGTTCCGTCGTGATCGCGACCGCTCCCGACTCATCGCCACCCTCGATCTCACGGAGCCCGCCGACGAGCACGCGGCCACGATTCGCGATCGCATCGGGGGCCGCTTCGGCTCGGCGATCCTCCAGGCCGGCGCCCGCCTCGGCGAGCTCGTCGACCGCGGCGAGGTGCGCCCGTGCGAGCCCGCTGCGACCGCCGCCTGGATCTACAGCACCGTCGCCGGCACGATGACCACGCTGCTCCAGCTGCCTGCCTGGCTCGCGACCGAGTCGGCCGCTGCCGAGGCCTTCGCCCGCCAGCGGATGATGGTGGCCCAGGCCCTGCTCCCGCCGGAGCGACTCGCCGCCGACGGCACCGCCCCCGCGAGCGCGTGGGGCGCACCCGCCACCCGCCTCGCCGTCTGAACACCCACAAGCACGACGTTCTCACGTCGTCGGAAGGTCTCGGCGACGAGCGACGTCATCAGCACGCGGAACGCGCCGTCGGGGCCTCCCGGCTACGCTGCCCGCGTGCCTGAGATCGGTCCGCCGCTGACGCCCCACGCGACCCGCCTCGTGCTGCTCGGCAGCGGCGAGCTCGGCCGTGAGGTCGCGATCGAAGCGATGCGGCTCGGCTGCGAAGTGGTGGCCGTCGACCGCTATCCGGGTGCGCCGGCGATGCAGGTCGCGCACCGCTTCCACACGTGCCTGATGACGGATCCGGACCGGCTGCGGATCATGCTCGAGCAGGAGCTCGCGATCCCGCATGACCGGCTGCTCGTGGTGCCGGAGCTCGAGGCGATCGCGACGCCGGTGCTGGAGTCGCTCGAGGCCGACGGGATGCACGTGGTGCCGACGGCACGCGCGGCGCGCCTCACGATGGATCGCGAGGGCATCCGGCGCCTCGCCGCCGAGGAGCTCGGGCTCCCCACGTCGCCGTACCGGTTCTGCGACTCGCAGGACGAGGTGAACGGCGCCGTCGCCGAGCTCGGGGTGCCGTGCGTCGTGAAGCCGGTGATGAGCTCGTCCGGCAAGGGCCAGTCGGTGGTGCGGGAACCGGGTGGCGGCCCCGCGGCCTGGGACTACGCGCAGCGCGGCGGGCGCGTGGGCGAAGGGCGCGTGATCGTCGAGGGCTTCGTCGAGTTCGACTACGAGATCACGCTGCTCACGGTGCGGCATGCGGGCGGCACCACGTTCTGCGCGCCGATCGGACACGTGCAGGAGGACGGCGACTACCGCGAGAGCTGGCAGCCACACCCGATGAGCGATGCCGCGCTGGCGGCCGCGAAGGACGTGGCCGGGCGGATCACCGAGGCGCTCGGCGGCTATGGGCTCTTCGGCGTCGAGCTGTTCATCCGTGGCGACGAGGTGCTGTTCAGCGAGGTGTCGCCGCGCCCGCACGACACGGGGATGGTGACGATGGCCACCCAGCGGGCCTCAGAATTCGCGCTCCACGTGCGCGCGATCCTCGGGCTGCCGATCCCGGAGGGCGACGACGGGTTCGTGCCGCTCACCGCGCCGGGTGCAAGCGCTGTGCTGCTCGCCGATGCTAACGGCGATACGCCCATGGTCGAGGGGCTCGAGGCGGCGCTGGCGGTCGATCCGACCGTCGACGTGCGGATCTTCGGCAAGCCCGATGCCCGCCCGGGCCGCCGCATGGGCGTGGCGCTGGCAACCGGCGCGGATGCCGAAGCCGCCCGCGCGGTGGCCCGCGAGGCGGCGTCGAAGCTCAGCGTGCGCTGACCACGCGTCCCCCGCGCGCTGCACGTTCGGTGACGCCTGCTTACGACGGGTCCGCGGACCGGTAGATTCGGATTCGTGCGCTACGCCGGTACCGAACGCGACGACGACGGTCCCTGGTTCCGCCTCGGCCAGCTCGAGGTGAACACCGCCGTGCTGGTGCTCCTCGTCTGGGTCGGCACGCTCCTGATCTGGGTCGCCGAGGGCCCGGGGCGCGCGGTCTCGCGCGAGCTCGTGCTGTTGACCGACGACGTCACCGGCGGCCAGGTGTGGCGGCTCGTCACCTGGCCGTGGGCTCATCTGTCGTTCCAGCTCTGGGACATCATCAACGCCGCGATCTTCTTCCTCTTCGCGACGGACCTCGAGCGACAGACGGGGCGTCGGGCGTTCGGATGGCTGATCGGACTCTCGATCGTGATCATCGGCGTCGCTTGGGTCGTGCTCGGCTCGATCCTCGGCGATTCGACGGTCCTCTACGACCTGGACCTGCTCGCCCTCACCGTGGTGCTCCTCTACTGCGCCGAGCACCCGACGCGGCCGTTCTTCTTCAACATCCCGGCGTGGGTGATTGCGGCGGTGATCGTCGCGCTCGAGGTCGTGAACGACCTCGGTGAACGTGATTGGACCCGCCTGCTCACGGTGATCGTCGCTAGCGCGCTGATCGCGCTCGTCGCCAAGAGCGTCGGCCTCCTGAGCGCCTACGACCGCGTGCCCGAGGTGAGCCTGCCGAAGCGCAAGGGAGCCGCTGCGGGCGGTGGCCGCACGCCGAAGCCGTCGAAACCCAAGCGCTCGGGTGGCGGTCTCGCCGGCCGGTTCGGGCGCCGCGAGGAGGCCGAGATCGTCGAGATGCCCTCGTCGCCTGCGTCCCGCCCGCGCCCCACGCCGGTCGTGCCCGACGACGTGAGCGCCGACGACCTCGCGCTCGATGCGCTCCTCGACAAGATCTCCGCCGGCGGGATGGACGCCCTTACCGACGACGAGCGCCGCCAGCTCGAAGAGATCCGCGAGCGCCGCCACCACGACTGACGCTCGCGCTTCAGCCGAGGCGCCCTCAATTCGTACTCAGGGCCATTGCGAGTCCGCGTTCGGCCTGCTTGAGTGCGCGCCATGCTGCGTCGCCTCGTCGTCTCCGCCGCGGTCACCGTCGCCGCCGCGCCTCTCGCCGCCGCGAGCGCCACCGCGGCACCCAAGCCCACCCCGAAGCCGGTCGTCGGCTCGCCCGGAGCGCCCGCGCTCGGTGACTCGCTGTTCCCGACCCTCGGCAACGGCGGCTACGACGCGCTGCACTACAACTTCACGCTCACGTTCGGCAAGACGCCGAGCTCACCCGTCACCGGCACCGAGACGTTGACGGCGAAGGCCACGCAGGCGCTCTCCTCGTTCTCGCTCGATCTCGGCCCGGCGCCGCTGATTGGTGCGGTGACCGTCAACGGCAAGTCGGCGGCGACCACCCGCACCGCCGAGAAGCTCATCATCACGCCGAGCCAGGTGCTCCCGGCCGGGAGCGAGTTCACGGTGAAGATCAGCGGGCTCAGCTTCACGGCCACGCCGCTCTCCGATGATCCGTCGTCGGTCGCGTACATCGCCGCGCCGAGCGGCTCGTTCACCGCACCGCAGCCGGCCTACATGCACCACGTGCTGCCGGTCAACGACCATCCGCTCGACAAGGCCACCTACTACTTCAAGCTCACCACGCCCGCGGGCACGATGGCGGTCGCGAGCGGCAAGCTCTCCTCGAAGGAGCGGCTGAAGAACGGCTCCACGGTCTACGCCTACGCGCAGCGCCAGCCGATGGCCAGCGAGCTCATCCAGCTGGCGTCGGGCGCCTACAAGATGGTCGACCAGGGCGTCGGCTCCGGTGTGCGCCTGCGCAACATCATCGCCAAGGGTGCGGGCAGCGTGGCCGACGATCTCCTCGCCGACAACGCCAAGCAGATGGCGTGGGTCGTCAAGCACCTCGGCGCCTACCCGTTCGACGTGTACGGCGTGATCGTCACCGACGAGGACCCGCAGTTCGCGCTCGAGACGCAGACCCTCACGATGATCCCGGGCGCCTGGTTCGAGAACCCGGACGACGCCGCGTGGGTGGCGCCGACGATGGTGCATGAGCTCGTCCATCAGTGGTACGGCGACAGCGTCTCGCCGAAGGACTGGGCCGACATCTGGGTCAGCGAAGGCCACGCCACCTGGTACGAGGCGCGCTACGCCGACGACGAGGGCTACTTCGAGGACTACTCGGGCTTCCCGACGTTCAACGACTTCGCGCAGCGCATCTACGAGCTGGGCGACAAGTACCGCGCGAACTACGGGCCGGTCGGGCGGCCGCTGAGCGGTAGCGACGACGACCTGTTCTCGCCGCAGAGCTACTACGGCGGCTTCCTCGTGCTCTACGCCCTCAGGCAGGAGATCGGGGCGAGGGCGTTCGCGAAGCTCGAGCGTGAGTACGTGACCCGTTACAAGGGCCAGACGAAGGGCACCGCCGACTTCGTCGCGCTCGCGTCGAAGATCGCCGGCCGCGACCTCTCCGCGTTCCTCAACGCGTGGATCTACGGCCTCACGACGCCGCCGATGCCGGGTCACCCCGACTGGGCCGTCGAGCCGGTCGACGTGACGCTCGCAGCGACCTCGCGGGCGTCGGCAACGACGCTCGTGAGCGACCCGCTGCCGCTGCCTCGCCGCTAGGCCGCGAACGGCAGCCGCGGCACGCGATCAGCGGGCCGCGTACCCAGTCGCTGTGCAGTACGGCACGCCGCTACTGCAGTACGGCGACCGGCAAGTGCAGTAGCGCAGTACTGACAGTGCAGGCGTGATCCGCGGGCAAGGTGCCATCCATGAGCACCACGCACCTGCCTCTCACGCCGTCCGGCCGCCGCGCCGCGGCACTCGTCACGATCGCTTCGGCGCTGGTCGCGGTGCCCGCCGCGCACGCCGACGTCACCAGCTTCACTACGCCCGGCACGGCCACCTACACGGTGCCGGCCGGCGTCTACAAGGTCGGCATCGTCGCGAACGGCGGCCGCGGCGGCAGCGCCTACGGCTGGGTCACCGTTCCAGGCGGTGCCGGCGCGCGGGTCGCGGTCACGATGGCCGTCACCCCGGGCGAGCAACTCAACCTCCTGGTCGGCGCGTCGGGCGCACAAGGTGGCGGCCGGACGATCGGTGGCGGCGGCGCGTCCGGCGACAACCAGGACGGACAGAACGGCGCGGGCGGCGGCGCCAGCGACGTGCGCGTCGGCGGCGCCGGCCTGGCCGACCGCGTGCTCGTGGCAGCCGGCGGCGGTGGCGCGGGCTACACCAGCCCGGGTGGGCAGTACGAGAACGGCGGCGCCGGCCTCGCTCCCGGCGGCGGAGCGACGACGAGCAAGGGCGGCGCTGGCGGCAGTTCGTGGATCGCGACGGGCGCCAGCGGCAGCCTCGGTCAGGGCGGAGACGGCGGCACGGGCGGCGGTGGCGGCGGCTACTACGGCGGCGGCGCGGGTGCTCCCGATGCCGGGCCAGGCGGCGAGTCGGGCGGGGGTGGCGGCAGCAACTTCGTCGCGCCGTCGCTGCAGCTCTCGAGCATCGCCCCGGCCTCCGACAACCCGAGCATCGCGATCTACACGGGCGCCTCGGCCACCGCCTCCGCCGCCTCGCTCACCTTCGGCACGACCGCCCAGAGCACCGTGAGCGCGGGCCAGACGGTCACCATCACCAACACCGGTGCGTCGGCGATCAACGGCTTCACGTTCTCCGGCGCGAACCCCGACGACTTCTTCGTCAGCAGCGACACCTGCCGCTCCGTGGCCCCGGGCGACACCTGCACCGTCACGGTGCGCTTCTCGCCGACGGCGCAGGGCGCGCGCTCCGCGACGCTGGGCGTCGCCGGGACGAGCGCATCCGTCGCGCTCACCGGCACCGGCGGCGCCCTGCCGCAGGGTCCGAAGGGCGCCAAGGGCGACACCGGAGCCAAGGGCGACACCGGAGCCAAGGGCGACACCGGAGCCAAGGGCGACACCGGAGCCAAGGGCGATACCGGAGCCAAGGGCGACAAGGGCGATACCGGGGCCAAGGGCGATACCGGCGCGCAGGGCCCGCAGGGGCCGGCCGGCAACGCTCCGTCGGCGCTGCTCGCGCAGCGCTCCGACGTGCTCCCCGTCGTCGGCGCTGCGCGCGTGCTCACGCTGAAGGGCACCGGCGGCCTCACCGCCACCTACACCTGCACCGTGCCCGTCGGCATGATCGGCTTCGCCGGGTGCCAGGTGACGCTGCCGCGCGCATCCAAGGTGCGGACGGTGCGCGTGAAGGTGATGCGCGGCGGCACGGTGTTCGCTGCGGGCCGGCGCGTCGTCAACCCGGGCCAGCGCCTGGTGCCGGTGCACCACGTGCTCATGCCGCGCTCGGGCCGCTACGTCGTCGAGGCGACGCTCATCACGGGCAACGCCAAGCAGAAGCTGCGCGGCAGCTTCACCGTCTGATCGCGGATCCGCGGGCGCGCTGCGGCCGCGGATCCCTCGATCACGGAGAAGACCTCCGCCGGCGTCTCCCCTCGCCGGCGGTGCCGCCGCACAGGCGAAGGCGCGGCGGACTCCGCCGCGCCTTCACGTCTTTCAAAGCCGTCAGAGCACGATCAGCGCGGAGGCCGCGAGCGCGAGCACCACGCCCGCCCGCTGGGTGAGCGCGAGACGCTCGCCGAGCAGTCCAGCTGCCAGGAGCACGGTGAACACGGGATAGGTGGAACCCACCACGCCCACCAGCGGCCCGTCCGCTCGGCTCGCGCCCCACGCGAAGAGCAAGTTTGCGGCGATGTCGAGAACGCCGACGACCGCGAGCGCACCGACCTCACGCGCCGCCACCCAGGACGACCCGCTCTCGCCACCAGCGCGCGGCCGCTCACTCGACCCCGGTGACACGGCCAGCGCCGAGCCTCGGGACCTTCGGCGGACGACGTGCCACGTGAGCACCGGCACGACGAGCACCACCGCCGTCGCCCGCGCGATCGCGACGCCCCAGATGAACGGCGCCTCGTCAGCCGCGAGATCGAGGAACAGGAAGAACAGCCCGAAGGCCGCGGCCGAGAGCAAAGCCAGCGAGAGCCCAGGCGCCAGCCCGGGCTGCGTGCGCCCATCCGCCGGTTCCCGCGACACGAGCACCACCGCCACCAGGGCCGCGATGCACCCGGTCGCGGCGAGCATCCCCAGCCGTTCGCCACCGATCACTCCGCTCGCCAGCGGGATCACGCCACCGAGCGCGGCGGCCGGCGCGACGACGCCCATCGGCCCACGCGCGAGGGCCGCGTACAGCGCGCCGAACCCGATCGCTTCGAACGCACCCGCCAGCGCGGCGCTGAGCAGCGCTGGCCCCGACGGGGCGGAGGCCCCGGCCAACGCCAGCGCCAGCATGGCGAGCACGAGCCCCGTGCACTGCGACGCGGCGAGGACGACGAGCACCGATCGCCGGCGCGCCGCCACACCCGCGGCGAAGTCCGACGCGCCCCACGCCACGCTGGCGCAGGCAGCCAGTCCGAGCTCGATCATGCAGGCGCCGCCACCGCATCCACGCTCTCCCTCCGGGCCGCAGCCCGGGCCTCGCGCACCGTCTTCGCGACATCGCGCGGCCGCCCGACCGCTAGCGTGTGCGCCGGGTCGCCGACCACCAGCACCGTCGCGCCCGTCGGATCGGCGAGCCCCCGCAGCGCGCCGCCGGCCTGCGCCCACGCGGCCACCTGGACGAGCACGTCGGACCGCAGCCGCTCTCCGGGGAGCGCGACGGGGATCCCGGGCGGGTACGGCACGAGCGCCTCGGCGGCGATGTGCCCGGCAGCCTCGGCCAACGGCACGGCACGCCGCGGCGCCCAGAGCGCCTCGCGCACCCCGAGCGGCGCGCGCTCGACGGCCCGCTCCGACCACCGGATCGCCGGCGGCACGGCGACGGTCGAACGCGGCGCGGGGGCGCGCGCGGCGTGCTCGAGCACCGCGATGAGCCGGCGGCCGCGGTCGGCCGGCGGTTCACCGAGCCCGAAGCAGGCGACGATCGTCGACCACTGCGCGAGCTCGAGCTCCACGCCGTGGGCCTCCCGCGCGAACTCGGCGAGCGCCTGGCCCGTCCAGCCGCTCGCGGTCACGTCGACGCAGAGCCGCAGCGGATCGAGCCCGGCGACGCCGTGGCGCCCGATCTGCTCCTCACCGATCGGCACGAACCCGGGGATCTCGGCGACGGCTGAGCGCAGGCCGGCGAGCGTATGCACGGCACTGGAGAGCAGCGCGGCACCGTCGGTCTCGGCTCGCGCGCGAGCAGCGTCGAGCGACGCCATGAGCAAGCTGCTCGGGCTGGTGCTGGAGACGAGTGCGAGGGCCCGACCCACCGCTGCCTCGTCGAGCCAGTCCGGAGCCGCGGCGCCGAGGTGGAGCATCGCCGAGCCGCCGAGACTGCCGAGGTGCTTGTGGGTGCTGGAGATGACGAGGTCGGCGCCGGCGGCGAGCGCATCGATCGGCACGTCGGGCGAGAACGGCAGGTGCGGCCCCCACGACTCGTCGACCACCACGGCCGCCCCGCGCCGGTGCGCGATGGCGACGAGTCGCTCGAGGTCGGCGGTGGTGCCGTGGTAGCTGGGCGACGTGAGCAGGACGGCCCGAGCGCCCGGCGTCGCAAGCAGCGCCGCCTCCAGCGACGCCGCGGTGACGGCGTGCGCGATCCCACGGCGCCGGTCGACCTCGGGGCTCACGTACGTCGCCCGGGCCCCCGCGAGCGCGAGGCCGTTGAAGGTGCTCGTGTGCGACGACCGCTGCACCACCACCGGCGCGGGCCCGTCGCCGACGACCAGGCAGGCGGCGAGGTTGCCCTGCGTCGCGCCGGCCGTGAGGAACCACGTGCGTGCCGCGCCCCAGGCCCGGGCGGCGCGCTGCTCAGCCCGCGCGAGCGGGGCCGCGGCAGCCGGATCGCCCGCGCGAGGACGGTCGATGCCCGGCAGCAGCAGCGGCACGTCGAGGGCGAGCGCATCGCCGAGCGCGGCCGTGAGCGGCGCCGGCGCCGCCAGGCCGCCTTTGTGGCCCGGCACGGTGAGGTGCGTGATGCGCCGGCGCGCGTGGCGGTGCAGCGCGTCGACGTAGGGCGTGTCCGTCGTCATGCCTCCACAGAGCGCGGAGGCGACGCGGTGATACATGCCCGCTTCACGGCGGGCTCAACTGCTACTTCGCCGCGACGTAACCGCTGGAGGGGTCGAGCGCCCCGGCGGTCACGAGGATGATCACGAAGATGCCGAGCGCGACGCGGTAGACGACGAACGGCATGTAGCTGCGCGTCTTGAGGTAGCGCATGAGCCAGGCGATCACGGCGAGGCCGACGGCGAACGCGACCACCGTGGCGAAGATCGTCGGGCCCCAGCCGGTGCCGCCGTCGTCGGCGCCGATGTCCTTGAGCTTGTAGATGCCCGAGCCGAACACGGCCGGGATCGCGAGCAGGAACGCGAAGCGGGTGGCGGCCTCACGCGAGTAGCCGAGCAGGCGGCCTGCGGTGATGGTGCCGCCGGAGCGCGACACACCGGGCAGGAGCGCCATCGCCTGGGCGAAGCCGTAGATCACGCCGTGCTTGACGGTGAGGTCTTCGAGCTCGCGCTCGCTGCGGCTCATGCGGTCGACGAGCCCGAGGATCAAGCCGAAGATGATGAGGTTGATCGCGATCAGCCGCAGGTCGCGGAAGGCGGAGTCGATCGGGCTCTCGAGCACCAGGCCGAGGATCACGATCGGCATCGAGCCGAAGATCACGAGCCAGCCCATGCGCGCGTCGGGATCGTCCGGCCACCTCATCGCAGGGAGCGAGCGGAACCACGCCTTCGCGATCCGAATGATGTCCTTGCCGAAGTAGAGGACCACCGCGAGTTCGGTGCCGAGCTGCGTGACGGCCGTGAACGCGGCGCCGGGATCGCCCCAGCCCGCGAGCGCCGACGTGATGCGCAGGTGCGCGCTCGAGGAGATCGGCAGGAACTCGGTGAGCCCCTGCACGATGCCGAGCAGCAACGCCTCGAGGTAGTTCAGGGAGTCCGTGGCCGCGACGAGCATCGGCGGCGCACGATAACGGTGCGTGGAACAACGGGAGGCAACGACGCGCACACGCCTCTACGCTTGTCGAGCATCGTTCAACGAGGCTGTGAGGGACATCACAACGTCACCTGCCTGGTGGACGGAGAATGGGAGGTCAGGCACTTGGCCAGCCGCGGTGGATCGCCCGCCCGACGGGCACTTCGCTCATGGTAAGCACGCTTCCCATTCGTGGCCGCTCCGGAACGTCGTCCGTCGACCGTCCGGGCCTGTGGGGCCGTCCGCACACCGAGTCAGTGGCCCCACCAGAGGCGTTCTGAGACAGTTCCGGCGATGTCCGACGGGTCACTTCCTGTCGAGCCGCTGCGCGTCGCCACGCACTCGGGCTCGTTCCACGCCGATGAGGTGTTCGCTCTCGCCACGCTCCGGCTGCATTTCGGGGTGATCGGGATCGTCCGTACCCGCGACGCCGACGAGCTCAGCAAGTGCGACCTGCGCGTCGACGTCGGGCGCAAGTACGACCCGGCCACCGGCGATTTCGACCACCACCAGGGCGACGCCGGCGAGCGCGCGAACGGCATCCGGTACGCGAGCTTCGGGCTCGTGTGGAAGAGCTTCGGCGCGCAGGTGTGCGGCAGCGAAGCCATCGCCGAGGAGCTCGACCTGAGCCTCGTCGCACCGGTCGATGCCGGCGACAACGGCCAGGAGCTCTGCGAGCCGCGCTTCGAGGGCACCGGGCCCTACCAGCTCGGCCGCCTCATCTCGGGCTTCGGCTCAGCGTGGGACGACGAGGACCGCGAGGCCGAGGAGCAGCAAGGCTTCGGCGAGGCGCTCATGCTCGCCGACGGCATCATCCGTCGCGAGATCCGCCAGGCCCAGGCCCGCGCCCGCGCCACCGGTCTCGTGCGCAAGGCCATCGAGGCCGCGCCCGATCCGCGCATCGTCGAGTTCGACCGCGGCCTGCCGTGGAAGTCGGTCGTGATGAACGAGGCCCCTGAGGCGCTCGTCGTCGTCTACCCCCGCGAGAAGGACTGGGGCGTGCAGGCCGTGCCCGCCGACCAGGGCACCTTCGAGAACCGCAAGGATCTCCCCGAGGCGTGGGCCGGGCTCGAGGGCCCCGAGCTCGCCGAGGCCTCCGGCGTCGCCGACGCCGTCTTCTGCCACATCGGCCGCTTCATGGCCGTGGCCGGTTCCCGCGAAGGCGCCCTGGAGATGGCGCGCCTTGCGGTCGACGGCGACTAGACGGGCGAGGCGTGCGCCTCGGCTCCGGCCGCCGGCGTGATCGAGAGGTTGAAGAGCGGGTGGCCGACGTGCCCCCAGAGCTTCAGCCAGAGCAGCAGGTAGGCCTCGGCCGAGCGGGCGGCGGTGAGATCGCCGAGGTCGACGATCTGCGCCGGCGACCAGCCGAACTGCTCGAGGAGCGCGCGGGTATCGGTCTTCGCGCCCGGGTCGTCGCCCGCGAGGAACGTGAGATGGTCGCCCGCGATCTGCTCGGGGTGCACCATCACCGACGCCGTGATCGTGTTGAGCGCCTTCACGAAGCGCGCCTTCGGCGCCGCCGCCTGGAGCCGCTCCGCGAGTGATGCGCTCTGGTCGGTGAACAGCTGCACGACGCCGTCGGCGCTGCGCTCGATCGGGTTCGACGTGTCGATCACCACCTTCCCGGCCAGCGGCTCGGACGCGCTCGCAATCACCTTCTCGGCATGGCCGCCATTCGCGCAGTGGAAGACGAACGTGCCGAATGCCGCCGCCTGCGCGAACGTGCCCACGGACGCGTTCGGCGCGTGGTGCGCGGCCCACTCCAGCGCCTTCGGGTTGTCGGCCGTGCGCGAGCCGAGCATCACCTCGTGCTGCAGCTCGATCAGCCGCGTGGCGATCGCCTCGCCCACCATGCCGGTGCCCAGTACTCCGATGCGCATGCCATACCCCTCGCTCGACTCGGTGCCGATGCTAGTGCGCCAGACCCCGACAGCGCGGGACGTTTTCGTCGCAAAGGCGAGGCGTTTTCGTCACTGGCTTGCGGCTGCCGCTCGGCAGCCTGAGACGTTGTCGTCGCCACGGCAAGACGTTCTCGCCGCTGCGGGCCGCGCCAGTAAGTCAGGCGGCGACGAGTGCCTCGCGCTCAGCCACTCGCGCCAGCCGATCGACGAGCACGCGCACGAGCAGCCAGTAGCTCACCGCGAGCGCACGCTCGAGCGGCCACGGAGCGCGAAGCGTGATCGACACGCTGCACCTGCCGCCAGGCAGCGGCCGCACCGCGTGGTCGAAGTGCACCACGCCGGCCTTCCACTCCCAATGGCTGCGCTCGGCGGAGCGCTCCACGAGCTCGACCCGCACCGGCACCGGCACCAGGCCCGCGAGCCAGGCAACGCCGAGCGCCGATCCCTCGACCGCGGGAGACCCGAGCCCGCTCGCCCCGCGCAGGTGCGGCGCCCACTCCCGCCAGCGCGCCGGCTCCGACAGCAGCGCCCACGCCACCTCCGGATCCGCGCTGCTCATCGCCTCGTGCCGCAGCATCGGCCCGAGTGTGGCACCGCTCCCGGCGCCTCAGCCGAGCGTGAGCGGGCAGCTGGCGCCGCGCGTCGACTGGCCCTTCAGGCCCTTGGTCGTGCGGGCAACGAACGTCGTGCGGCCCGCGAGCTTGGCGTTCGCGTGCCAACGACCGTTGGCGTCGGTGGTGGCCTCGGCGAGCACGCGCTGATCGGTGATGGTGTTGCGCAGGATGTTGTCGAGCGCGAAGTAGGCCCAAACCCGGCTGGCCTTGCGCGCCGAACGACCGACGACCTCCACGCGCTGCCCGGCACGGGCCGGGAAGACGACGCCCGAAAGCTGCTGGATGCCGTGCTTGCCGGGGAGCCGCTCCAGCGTGACGACGTCGCTGACGCCGCTGCTCCGCGGGACGGGCACCTGCAGCCCAGCGCCCTTGGCGCCGATCGGGAACGCGAGGTCGTTGACCGGCGGCACCGCGGGCTGCCACGCGGTGGGCGTGAGCTCGAGGATCGGTGATCGACCGGCGAGCCCGCGCGGCAGGGTCACGTCGACCAGCACCCGCGTCGTCTGCCCCGCGGGCAGATCGAGCCGGAACCACATCGTGCTCCCCCAGGTGCCGACGCCGTCTCGCACGCACCCAGCGCGCGAGTAGGCCTCCATGGTGCGTGCGCCTTCGATCAGCGTGCCGGGGCCGTCGAGGCGCGCGCCCTTCACGTTGAGCGAAGGCACGCCCGGCGAGCCAGTCCCGTCCTCGGCGCGACGCCACCCCTTGGGATGGCCAACGTTGTTGCCGACGCGCCCCAACGCTGGCGGCCGCACGGTGAACGTCGTCGTGTTGCCGCCCGCTGGCGCCGTCACCACGAACGCCACCGTGGCGTTCCCAGGCGCAGCGACCGCAGCCGGCGTCACGCCGGCGTCACTGAATCCGAGCGATTCCGCACCCCGCGCCGCCGGAGCGACGACCGAGAGTGCAAGCACCGAGAGCAAGATCCACCTCATCACGCTCCCCACCGTAGCGGCGCGGTGGCGCCACGCCATCGGGGGAAGCCCTCGAATCGGCATCCGTTTTAGATCGCCGACCCGCCGGAGGCAAAAGGCCGGCGCCCGACTCAGATCGCCGACCCGCCGGAGGCAAAAGGCCGGCGCCAACCCTCGAACACGGACGACGGCGGCGCGGTCCGGACCGCGCCGAGGCCAAGTGGCGGCGAGCGGGGTGGTGGTGACCCTGGAGCGGACAGTGCCCTACCGGAGGCCGCGCGAGCTTGCGAGCCCGGGCGTGAGGGTGTCCGCGCAGGGGTCACCACCACCCCGCGGAAACCCCCGGCGACTCAGTCGCGATCCGGATTCTGCACCCCATTCGGCCCGCGCTCGAAGACGGCGACCGTCTCGATATGGGGCGTTTGGGGGAACATGTCGACCGGCTGCACCGACTGCAGCACGTAGCCGGCGTCGACGAGCTGGCGCGCGTTGGGCGCGAGCGTCGTGGGGTTGCAGCTCACGTAGACGAGCCGCTTGGGGGCGGCGTCGACGATGCGGCGCACGACCTTCTGGGAGAGGCCGGCGCGGGGCGGATCGACGACGGCGACATCGGGCTTGAAGCCGCGCTCGAGCAGGGCGGGAAGGGCGATGCGCACGTCGCCGACGACGAAGCTTGCGCGATCCTTGTAACCCTCGCGCTGCGCAGCCTCCATGGCGTCGTCGATCGCCTGCGGGATCGACTCGATGCCCCAGAGTTCGGCGGCGCGCGGGGCGAGCGTGAGACCGATGGTGCCGATGCCGCAGTAGAGGTCGACGAGCCGCTCCCAGCCCTCGAGGGCGGCGGCATCGCGGACGAGCGCGTAGAGCTCCTCGGCCATCTCGGTGTTGGTCTGGAAGAACGCCTCGGCGCTCACGCGGTAGGTGATGCCGTGGAGCTCCTCCTCGAGGCGCTCGCGGCCGGCGAGCAGGATCGTCTCGCCGCCGTGGGTGACCTCGGCCTCGGCGCTCGTGCGGGTGAGCAGAAGGCCGTCGCAGTCGACGGCGTCGATGAGCGACTCGAGATCGAGCGAGCGCAGGCCGGTCTCGGAGACGACGAGCCGCACCTGGAGCTGGCCGGTGCGCTTGCCCTCGCGGATGACGAGGTTGCGCAGCGAGCCGGTGCGGGTCTTGCGGTCGAACGCGGCGACGCCGTGGGCGCGGGCCCAGCCGACGACCTGTGCGCGCGCGGCGTTCATGCGCTCGGAGGCGAGGACGAAATCCTCGACGTCGACCACGCGCCACCACTCGCCGGGCGGGTGGAAGCCGCAGGCGATGCCGCCCTCGGCACCGGCGTCGGGCGCGAACGAGAACTCGATCTTGTTGCGGTAGCGCCACTGCTCGACCGCCGGGACGATGTCGCGCATCGGCGGATCCTCGAACTGGCCGAGGCGCACCATCGCGTCCTTCACCTGCGCGGCCTTCTCGACGAGCTGACGCTCGTAGCTGAGCACCTGCCACGGCGCGCCGGGGTGGTCGCCGCGCGGCTCGACGCGATCGGGCGAAGGCTCCAGCAGCTCGATGGTGCGGGCCTCGGCGAAGCTGCGCTTGCGCTTGCCGATCTCAGCGAGCACGCGGTCGCCGGGGATCGCACCGGTGACGAACACGACGTAGCCGGTGCCGTCCATGCGGGCGACGCCGGCACCGCCATGCGCGAACGACTCGACCGTGAGCTCGATCTGGTCGCCGCGGTTCGGGCGCCCCTCGACGAGCGTGCGGTCGTTCGCGAGCTCCGCCTTGATCGGCGAAGCACTGACGGTGCCGTCGGAAGAGTCACTCATTGGATTCGGAGTAAAGCGGGGGTTGGATGGGTGGCTCAGCGTGCGTGCGAGGCGCCGTCGCCAGCACTCCGCTTGGCGAGTTCGCGGACCCACCACATGCCGATGAACTGCAGCGGGAGGCGGGCAAGAAGCGCCGGGAGGCC
Organism: Solirubrobacteraceae bacterium; assembly: GCA_017744415.1. Taxonomy (GTDB): domain Bacteria; phylum Actinomycetota; class Thermoleophilia; order Solirubrobacterales; family Solirubrobacteraceae; genus JAGIBJ01. The sequence goes on along the minus strand of JAGIBJ010000071.1, from coordinate 11,292 downwards.
GCCGGGGACGGACTTCTGGAACTTGGGCTGCATCGTCATGTAGATGTTGCTCGGGAACACCGCGATGAGGAGCAGGAAGAGCCACCAGCTCGCGAAGGTCCGCGTGCCGCGCGGGATGAAGAGCGCGCCGCCGACGATCTCTGCAACACCGCTGATGAGGATCAGCTCGCGCGGATTCGGCAGCTGCGGCGGCATGATCGGCTCGTAGATCTTGGGCCGCACGAGGTGCAGGATCCCGGGCGCGATGAAGATGACGCCGATCGTCCTCGGGCCGAAGATCTTCTCGCCGAGGGTGCGCTTGCTGGAGGCGGACAGGTCGCTCACCGGTCCAGCTTACGATCGATCGCCTTCAGGACGGTCGATCGTGCCTTGCCGGCGGCTTCGAGCTCGCGCAACGCCCAGAGCTCTGAGGTGGTGAGGGTGGCCGCGAGCTCGGTGAGCTGCTTGGCGGTGAGCGCGCTCGGGTCGTCCGGCACGTTGGAGGTGGTGGCCGCCTTGGCGAACTTCGCGGGGGGCGTGGGGATGGCGTCGTCTGAGCCGCTGCCGTTCCCGTTCGCGGAGGCCTTGGGGGCCGGGGCGCCGGCGGTGTCGCGGTGGGTGCGGCGGCGCTTGCCGCCGCGGGGGTGCACGGCGCCGGCAGCGTTGGCGACCGCTTCGCCGGCGCTGGCGACGGTGTCGCCGACGGAGCGCGCGAGCGTGGTGCGCAGCTCTTGGGCCTGTTCGCGGCCCAGCGTGACGAGGTTGGCGGCGAGATCCTCGGCGTCGCGGCGCGTCATGCGGCCACGGAGGACGGCGTCTTCGAGGACGGACTGCACGCGGTCGGAGGACAGGACGATCGCTCGCTGGAGCGCGTCTCCTACCTCTCCGAGAGCGTCACGAACCTGGTCGTCGCTCGGCGTCCTTCGCGGAGTCACGCGGGAGAGTGTGCCCGACTCGCACCGCAAAAGGAGGGGGATTCGTGCCGAACCGCACATGCGTGCGCTATCGCACGCATCGGGGACACTGCGTGGCTCAGGAGACGAGCAGCTCGATGAGCGCCTTCTGGGCGTGGCGGCGGTTCTCCGCCTGGTCCCAGATGCGCTGGCGCTCGCCGTAGAGGACGGACTCGGTGATCTCCTCGCCGGGGTGGGCGGGGAGGCAGTGCAGGGCGATGGCGTCGGGCGCGGCGGCCTCGAGGAGCGCGTCGTCGATGCGGTAGGGCTCGAGGGCGGCGCGGCGCTCGTCAGCGGTCTCTTCGTCACCCATGCTCACCCACACGTCGGCGTAGATCGCGTGCGCTCCGGCGACCGCCTCGTACGGATCGGTGTGGCGCGTCCCGCCGGCCTCGGGCTCGAGTTCGTAGCCCGGCGGGGAGGCGACGGCGATCTCGACGCCGGCGAGCCCACCGACGATCGCGAGCGACCGCGCGACGTTGTTGCCGTCGCCGACGTACGCGAGCTTGAGACCGCGCACGTCGCCGAACGCCTCCTTGAGCGTGAGGAGGTCGGCGAGTGCCTGGCAGGGATGGTGACCGGCCGTGAGCATGTTGATCACGGGCACGGTCGCGTGCTCGGCAAGCTCTTCGATGATGGCGTCGGCGCCAGTGCGGATGCCGATCGCGCTCACGTGTCGGCTGAGGACGAGCGCGGTGTCGCGGGGCGATTCGCCGCGGCTCAGCTGCATCTCGTCGCCGCGCAGGACGACGGGATGGCCGCCGAGCTCGTGCACGCCGGTGTCGAACGTGAGCCGCGTGCGAGTGGACGGCTTCTCGAAGATCAGCGCCACCGATCGGCCGCCGAGCACCTGCGGCTGGCTGGGCTCGCGCTTGAGCTCCAGGGCGCGGTCGAGGAGGGCGTGAATCTCGTCGGCGGAGAGCTCCGCCCCGGTGAGCAGGTGGCGTGTCAAGTCGCAGAGCCTAGCGCGGGCCTCGTTCGTCCCGTGAACGGGCGGTGTCTGGCCGTCGCGATCCCGCGGGGACCCGCAGGGCGACGCCCGCGGGACCCCGGGGTAGCGTGCGCGGGGTGAGTGAGTTGCGGGTGGCGACTTGGAACCTGTTCCACGGGCGCGCGCAGCCGCCGGTGCGCGCCGACCTGCTCCCCGACTACGCCGCCGCGCTTGCCGCCACCGACTGGGACGTGTGCGGGCTGCAGGAGTGCCCGCCGTGGTTCGCGCGCCCGCTCGCGGACGCCTGCGGCGCGAGCTTGCGCGTCACCCGCACGTCGCTGATGCGCGGCATGCTCCCGGTCGTGCAGCGCTGCCTCTCGGCGGCCGACCCGGAGCGGCTCGGCGTGAAGGGCGCGGCCGTGAACGCGTTGCTCGTGCGGCCCGCCGCCGGTCGCATCGCCGACGGTCGCGCGGCGACGCTCAGGCGTGCGCCGCAGCGCCGCTCCGTGCAGGCGATCCGCCTCGAGCTGCACGGGCTCTGGCTCGGCAACGTGCACACCCACAACAAGCCGGAGGCCGAGGCAGTGCGCGATCTCGAACGTGCGATCGAGCGGATGCGGCGCTGGGCCGACGGCGGCCCGTTCGTCCTTCTCGGCGACCTCAACGTGCAACCCGACTCCGCCCGTGCGGTGGCCGCCGCCACCGGACTCGAGTGGCTGGCCGGCGATCGTGTCGACCACGTGCTCGCCACGCCCGGCGTCATCCTCACCCCCGGCGGCAGTCGCAGCGCCCGCCGCCCCAAGACGCTCGACGGCGCCGCCGCCCTCAGCGACCACCGCCTCCTCACCGCCAACCTCACCCTGGGTTTGCGCTGGGCCGGATTGCCGTCGACACACGGGGGCAAACCGGCCCACGCCCGCGGCCGCCGCTAGCGCTGGGCTGGATTGCCGTCGCCATGCGAGGGTGAAACCGGCCCACCCCAGGCAAGCGGCGGGCAAGGTGACCAGAAACGTTCGCTGAACGCGCCCGATCAGGCGTGGCGGCACGCGGAGGTGCCGACTACTTTGGGCACATGGCCCTGCACCGCCGCGCCCTGCTCCTCATCGCCCTCGCCGCCGTCACGCTCGCGGCCACCCTCGGCGTGCTGCTCACCACGGGCTCCGGTGGCGGCCCCGCCAGCGCGGATGCCGCGGCCACGAAGACCGTCCGGATCAACATCAAGGACATGGCCTTCTCCAAGACCAAGATCACGATCACGGTCGGCACGAAGGTGAAGTGGACGAACCGCGACGACATGAAGCACAACGCCACGACGAGCCAGAAGGGCGGCCCCAAGGGCAAGCTCCTGGCGACCGGCAAGAGCTACACGTGGACGGCCACCCGCACCGGCACCTTCAAGTACCACTGCACGCCACACCCGTGGATGAAGGGCACGATCGTCGTCAAGAAGCGGGCGTCGTAGGCCGCGCCTGACGAGCGCCGCCCTACGGCAGGCGCGGGATGCCGAAGCCGCGCAGTGCGAGCAGCGCGCGCTCGGCGAGCGAGCGGGGCCGCGGGACGACGCCGAGCTGGATCGCGGCGTCGTAGCGGTCGAAGAAGATGCGCACGTGCGAGAGGCGCGTGCCGCTGGTCGAGAGGCCGGCGACGACGACGGCGTGGAGATCGATCTCCTTGTCGGTCGTCGGGATCGAGCCGAGCTCGGCGCGGTGCGTGCCGCTGAGACGCACGCCCTGGGAGAGCAGCAGGCCGCCGGCCATCGGCGGGCCGCTGCGCTCGAACCGCAGATCCGGGAAGGCGACCCGCAGGCGCGCAGCGTGCTGGGCGACGCGCTCGGGGCCACGCAGCGGACCACGCAGCAGCGGATCCTCGTAGTGGCCGTCCGGGGCGATCACGACGCCGAACGCCAGGGCACTCGGGCCCGACCAGGCCACCTCGAACGCGTCGAGCAGCGTGGTGATGCGGTCCTCGGTGGTCGCCTCCATCGGCCCTCACTCTGCCAGAAGTCGGCGGGAGCGACGTGCGAACCGCGCACAGCCCGCGAACGCTGAGGCCCGGCGGGCGCTGAGCGTCAGGCGAGGTGGGTTCCCGCGAAGCGGGCGGCGTCAGGCCAGGTCGGCCATGCCCTCGGGCGTCGTTGACGCCTGGGCCCACGTGCGCACCGGGATGCGGCCGGCGCCGCCGGCGAGCCAGCCCGCCTCGACGGCCGCGCGCATCGCCGCTGCCATGCGGATCGGGTCGGCCGCGCGCGAGACGGCGGTCGCGAGCAGCACGGCGTCGCAGCCGAGCTCGAGCGCCTGTGCGGCCTCCGAGGCGGTGCCGATGCCGGCATCCAAGATCACCGGAACGTTCGCGCGCTCGGTGATGAGCGCGATGTTGATCGGATTGGCGATGCCGCGACCCGAGCCGATCGGCGAGCCGAGCGGCATCACCGCGGCGCAGCCGGCCTCCTCGAGGCGACGACAGAGCACCGGGTCGTCGGTCGCGTACGGCAGCACGGTGAAGCCGCGGCTGACGAGCTGCTCGGCGGCGTCGAGGAGCTCGGCCGGATCGGGGAGCAGCGTGCGGTCGTCGCCGATCACCTCGAGCTTCACCCAGTCGGTTTCGAGCGCCTCGCGGGCCAGCTCGGCGGTGCGGATCGCCTCGCGCGCCGTAAAGCAACCGGCCGTGTTGGGCAGGATGCGCACGCCCGCGCGATCGAGCACGCCGATCAGCGAGCCCTGCTGGGTCGGCTCCACGCGCCGCATCGCGACCGTCACCATCGCGGTACCGCTCACCTCGATCGCGGCGGCGAGCTCATCGAGGCGGTGGAAGCCGCCCGTGCCGAGGATCAGCCGGCTCGCCAGCTGCACGCCGGCGATCTCCAGCGGCGGAATCTCGGCGACGGTCTGCGCGGGCGCGTCCATCGGTCAGCCGCCCTGGATCGCCTGGACGAGCTCGACGGCCGAGCCCTCCTCCAGGAGCGTCGACGACCACTGGGCGCGCGGCACCACCTCACCGTCGATCGCGACGGCCACGCCGCGGCCCTCTTCGGGCAGCCCGTGCCTGGTCACGAGATCGACGATCGAGAGCCCGGGCTCCAGGTCGTCGCGCAGGTTGCCGTTGACGGTGATCCCCGAGGACATCGTGGGCTTCAGCCTACGCGCTCGGGGATCACCGCCTGCGGCTCCGGGGCCGGTGCCACCCCTGTGACGAGTCAAGGCTCGAGCCGGCGACGCCGAGCCGACGACTTCGGCACCGGCCGTCACGGTCACGGTGCCGGAGCACACCTTGCCAATCGAGCGTGCCCGCCGACCCCGACGGGCGGCTCGGCGGCCGGCGTCATCGCCGGAGCGAGCAGTGCCACGGCGACGAGCGCGGCAACGGTGCGCACGTGGGTCTTGGCCGTATCGAACCGCACCGTTGCGGCAAGTTGCGGCGTCCGGGTTGCGCGACCTCAGCCGAGCACGAGTGCCGCGATGCGATCCGCCGTCGCTGGGGCGAGGAGCACCCCTCCCCGGTAGTGGCCGACGGCGTAGAGCACGCGGGCCGCATCGCCGGCGGGATCGCCGGGCACCGGGCCGATGAGCGGGTCGCCGGAGGTGGTGGCCGGTCGCAGGCCGGCGAGCGCCTCGTCGAGCACGAACTCGCGCGCGGCGGGCAGGATCTCGAAGAGCTCCCGGAGGAGGTCGTGGACGGCCCACGCGGTGACAGTGCGGTCCTCGCCGCGGTGCTCCATCGTCGCCCCGATCACGTAGCGGCCATCGCCACGCGGGACGCAGTAGACGGTCTGAGCGCGGAGGACGTGGCGGGCGATCGGCTCCTCGCGCTGCGCATGCTCGGGGTCGCGCAGGATCAGCAGCTGGCCCTTCACCGGGTGCGTCGCCGCAGCCGGCGCCACGCCCGTCACGGGCCAGGCGCCGCTCGCGATCACGATGCGATCGAAGCCTGCGAGCCGCGGATCATCGGTCGCTTCGATCGGTCCCGCATGATCGTGCAGGAGCGCGCCGTTGCCGCGGGCCGCGACCGCCAGCGCCACCGCCACCTGCCGCGGATCGACGGCGTGATCAACGGGGACGTGCAGCGCGCCGCGGAGGCCCGGCGCGAGATCGGGTTCCAGGCGGCGCGCCTCACGTGGCGTGAGCAGCGCGCACTCGAGCCCGGCGGCGCGCCGCAGGTCCGCCTCGCGCTCGAGCCAGCGTCCCTCGTCGGCATCGCGCGCGATGAGCAGCGTGCCGGTGCGATCCAGCAGCGACTGCGGCCGTATGTCGGAGTCGGTCTCGAGCTCGGCGGCGAACGACGCCCAGCGCTCCGCCGACTCGAGCCCCAACGCCAAGAGTTCCGGTTCCGCGGGATCGGCCTCGCTCACCGGCGCCAGCATCCCCGCCGCCACGTGCGAGGCCTCGCCCGCCAGCGCACCGCGCTCGAAGAGCTCGACCCGCGCGCCGCCGCGCGCGAGACGCCACGCGATCGAAAGCCCGATGATGCCGCCGCCGACGACGGCGACCGACGGGCGTGCGGAAGCACCACTCACGCCCGCGACTCTACGTGTGTGGCAAGCTGCGCCGGCGTGCCGGACGAGCTCGACACCCCCGAGGCCGAGGCCGCGCCGGATCCGCGGCGCGTGCTCGCCGCCCGCCGCCTGCGGCTGCTCGAAGCCAACCTCTACCTCGTGATCGGCCCGGTCGAGGGGCGCGACCTCTTCGCGACGGTCGAGGCCGCCATCGAGGGTGGCGTCGACATCGTCCAGCTCCGCGCCAAGGACGCACCCGATGACTGGCTCATCGAAGCCGGCGCCTACCTCGCGCGCAAGTGCCACGAGCACGCGGTGCTGTTCTTCATCAACGACCGCCCGGATCTCGTCGAACCGATCGGCGCCGATGGCGTACACGTCGGCCAGGACGACACCTCGGTCGCCGAGGCCCGCCGCATCGCCGGCCCGGCCGCCCTCGTCGGCGTCTCCACCCACGCCCCGGAGCAGCTCGCGCAGGCCGCCAGCGACGGCGCCGACTACGCAGCCGTCGGCCCAGTCAACGCGACCCCGACCAAGCCCGGCCGCCCCGCGACCGGCTATCGCTACGTGTGGCACGCGCAGCAGAACGCCGAGCTGCCATGGTTCGCGATCGGCGGCATCGACGACGACACCATCGACCGCACCCTCGCGAGCGGCGCCGAGCGGATCGTCGTGGTCCGCGCGATCGCCGAGGCCGACGATCCCCTTGCCGCCACCAAGCGCCTCAAGGAAGCGATCGCCGATCGTCCCGGCCGACTCACATCCGAGGAACGCAACGCGGCCGTCCGCTCGGAGCTGCGGCCCTTCGCGCCGGGCGAGCGCCCCGCCCCCGCCGCGCTGGCCGCCATCTTCATCGCCGCGATCGGCCTCGTGAACCTCGTCCTCCTGGCCTTCGGCTACCAGCCGCGCAACTCGCTGCGCACGAGCGAGGTGCAGGTCGGGCAGGGCATCTTCGGCGTCGCGATGCTGGTGCTCGCCACCCAGGTGTGGCGCCTCAAGGCCTGGGCGCTGCTGCTCACGCAGGCGCTCCTCGCGATCTCTTCGATCTTCGCCTTCGCGAGCGTGATCCTCGCGCAGACGTTCCTCAACGCCGTCGGCCCGCTGATCTTCATGGCGATCGCCGCGCCGCTCTTCTGGACGCTCGTGCGCGTGCTCGCGCGGGCCCAGGCGCCGCGCGACGCCGAGCCGCCGGCCTCCGCCCGCGACGACACCTGAACCGCCCTTCTCGCACGGGACGACGGGTCTCCGGCAGTACCGAGTAGGTTCAGAGCCATGGCCGATAGCACCTTCGATCTCGTCGTCATCGGATCGGGACCGGGCGGATACGTCTCCGCGATCCGGGCCGCGCAGGTCGGGCTGAAGACGGCCGTCGTCGAGAAGGAGTTCATCGGCGGCCGCTGCCTCAACGTCGCGTGCATCCCCGCGAAAGCCGTGCTGCGTTCCGCCGACGTGCTCGCCGAGATCAAGGAGGCCGAAGAGTTCGGCATCACGGGTGTCGGCGCGCCCACCGTCGACTTCGCGAAGGTGAACGAGCGTCGCGAGAGCGTGATCGGCACGCTCACGGGCGGCGTCGGCATGCTCCTGAAGAAGAACGGCGTCGAGATCTTCGAGGGCTTCGGCAAGCTCACCGCCGATGGCAACGTCGAGGTCGAGGGCGTCGGCACCCTCACCGCCACGAAGGGTGTGCTGCTCGCCACCGGCTCGGTGCGTCGCGCGATCCCCGGCATCGAATACGGCGAGCGCATCATCGGCACGGAGGAGGCCTGGGCGCTGCCCGCGATCCCGGAGAGCCTCGCGGTTGTCGGCTCCGGCGCCTCGGGCAGCGAGATCGCCTCCGCCTACGCGCGCTTCGGCAGCAAGGTCACCCTCCTCGAGGGCCTCGATCGCGTGGTGCCCGGTGAGGACGCCGACATCTCCAGGGTCGTCGCCCGCGGATTCAAGGCCCAGGGCATCGAGGTGCTCACGAAGACCTTCGTCGAGAACGTCAGCGAGTCGGGCGGCAAGGTCACCTACTCGGCGGGCGGCGAAGAGCGCACGGCCGACTACCTCGTCGTCGCGACGGGCCGCGCGCCCGACGTGGAGGGACTTGGCCTCGACGTCGCCGGCATCGAGCTCGACGAGCGCGGCCTGATCAAGGTCGACGGCGCGCTGCGCACCAGCAAGCAGGGCGTGTGGGCGATCGGCGATCTCACCGCCGGCCCGGCCCTCGCGCACAAGTCGATGGAGGAGGGCGTGATCGCCGTCGAAGACGTCGCCGGCATGAAGACCCACCCGCTCGACTACCCCTTCATCCCGCGCGCGACGTTCTGCACGCCCAACATCGCGAGCTTCGGCTACACCGAGGCGCAGGCCAAGGAACTCGGCTTCGACGTGAAGGTCGGCAAGGTGCCCTACGGCGCCGTCGGCGCACCGCTCGTGTACGGCGACCGCGCCGGCACCGTGAAGATCATCGTCGACCAGAAGTACGGCGAGATCATCGGCGGCCACATCGTCGGCGCCAAGGCCACCGAGCTCGTCCAGGAACTCGTGAACGCCCGCGAGCTCGAGGGCGGCATCCAGGAGGTCGCGCGCATCGTGCACGGCCACCCGACGTTCTCCGAAGCCGTCGTCGAGGCCGCGCGCGCCGCCGACGGCTGGCTCATCCACGGCTAGACCTTAGACCTTCCTCCACGGCCGGTCGGCGAGGCCTGCCCCGCGAGTGACGGGTCGGCGCGCCGAAGCTCCAACATGCCCGGGCTCTGACAGCTGGGGGATGTTGGAGCTTCCGCGCGGCGGGCTGTAGCTCCAACATGCCCGGGCTCAGACAGCTGGGGGATGTTGGAGCTTCCGCGCGGCGGGCTGCTGGCGCTGGGTCCCGCAAGCTCGGTGCGGCCGCGCCCTCGTCGCAATCGCCGGCCGCGATCTACGACCACTCGCGAACGGTGGGCGGCTACCGACGTCGACCCGCAGGACCAGCGCTACAGGCGCCAGCCCGCGCGATTGGTGATGACGACGCTCGGGTGGAGGTAGGGCACCAGGTGGCCTGCGAGCCGCAGCTCCACGCGGAGATGGGGGCGCGCGTTCAGCGGGAGCGGTGCAGGATGGATGAGGGCGGTTCGTGACGGCATGTTCCGAGCTTCTCGGCGGAGCGTCTGGGCGACTGTCGCCCACACCACTCAGTCAATGTGACCGTTGTTACAGAGCGCGAAACCGCCCTGGAAATACATGGTCACTCAGAAGGTTCGGCGAGCGGCGAGCGGTCTGGACGCCGGGAGCTTCCTTGGCACGGCGGCGAGGGAAGCCCGCGCGGAGTGCGGGTACCCGCGAAGGGCGCGGAATGCCCGCGCCCTCGAAAGACGCGGAGCGAGCGGCCCGGCGGGCCCACTCGCTCCTGTTGTGTGTTCCGTGGATGTACGCGTGGCGGTCGGGACAGGCGCGCCGCGCGGATGTCGAGCCCCCGGGAACCACCCGGGGTTCGGAGGGACTGACTAGGCGACGCGCTGCGGCTGCGTGCCCGTCGTGATCTCGACGGTGGGACGGAGGTACGGAACCACGTTGCCGGCCCACTGAAGGCGAACACCGAAACGCGGGCGGACGTTCATCGGGACGCCTTCATGGGAACGCAGGATGTTGGACGTGCTGGGCATTGGGACACCGCCGGATGGAACACGGTGGGATCTAGACGCCGGCCACCGGGGAGTGTGACCGGCGTCTCAGACTGGGACGACCCGAAGGTACACCGAGACCTGGTGTGTCAGCAACGCGTTCTGACGCCCCCTCAACAGGCGCCCGCAATGTGTCAGGCGGCACACGACGTTTGGGGCGCTGCCCCGTGAAGACGGGCGATATCCGGCCCATGCGCGATGGGCCGATCGGCCCCGGCCGGGACGCCGAAGTGCGGCTCAGCCCGCTGCGCGGGCGTCGTCGATCGACACCTGGTTCTTGCCTTTGCGCTTCGCCTCGTAGAGGGCGGCGTCGGCGCGGCGGAACACGCGATCGAAGTCGAAGTCTTCGTCGACGTCGCTGGCGGCGACGCCGAAGGAGCCGGTGACGAGTACGCCCCTGATGCGAAGGTCTTCGACCACGCCGCGCAGGCGCTCGGCGACGGCGGCGGCTTCGTCGTCACCGTGCGGGAGGAGGATCACGAACTCGTCACCGCCGAGACGGAAGGCCCATTCAAAGCCGCGAAGGTGATTGCGCATCGCGGCGCCGACGGCTCGGATCACCTCGTCGCCCACGCCGTGACCGCGAGTGTCGTTGATGCCCTTGAAGCCGTCCAGGTCGCAGACGATCACCGCGACGCGGGAGCGCTCGAGCGCGGAGAGGTGGGCGAGCTCGGCGATGCGGGCCTGGAGTGCCGCACGGTTCAAGAGCCCCGTGAGGGGGTCGACGACGGCGTCGGCGCGGTGGTCGAGGGCGGAGCGGCCCGTCACCGCACTGGTGAGCGCGATGAGGACGACGAGTGAGAGCGGCCCGGCGGCGAGGCCGGGCTCGCGCATGAGCAGCTCCGGGTTCGCGACGAGCCCCGCGCCGACGATGATCACCGCGTTGGCACCGGCGGCAAAGACGACCCCGCGCGCGGGGAACACGGCGGCGGTGCCGACGAGCATCGCGACGAACAGCAGGAGTTGGTAGGGCGCGGGGATCGGCACGATCGCGGCGCCGGCCATCAGGGAGAGCTGCACGAGGACCCACGCGCCCATGAGCGCGTACTCCGGGCGGCGGAAGCGATGGAGGCTGTGCTCGACGGCCACGTAGAACGGGATCACGAGCAGCGCCGGGATGAAGAGCTTCCAGCCGAGCCACGGGATGCTGGCGACGAGCGCGGCGGCGACGAACCCGAAGGCCGCGTTGTGCGTCGAGGAGAGACGATCGTTGAGGTCGCGGAGGTGGTCGCGCTCGAGCTCGTCGCGCACGAGCCAGCTGCCGTTGCCGTTGCCGAGGAGTTCGCGGGCGGCGGC
>JAGIBJ010000070.1:35518-38356 GCA_017744415.1 Solirubrobacteraceae bacterium | reverse complement strand
GTCGGCGTCGGCGGGCCGATCAGAGTCGGCGTGGGCGTCACGGACGGCTCGGGCGTCGCCGTCGGCTCAGGGCTCGCCGTCGGCTCAGGCGTCGCTGTGGGCTCCGGGGTCGGCGTGGGCGTCGGCGTATGCGTCGGAACCGGGCTCGGCGTGGGCGTCGGCGTCACTGTGGGAGTCGGGACGGGGCTCGGCGTCGGCGTCGGCGTCACCACGGGGGTCGGCGTAGGCGTCGGCGTCCGGGTGGGCGTCGGCACCGGAGTCGCCGACGGTGTCGGCGTCCGAGTCGGCGAAGGGGTCGGTGTGGGCGTCGGGCTCGGCGTGGCGGTGGGAGTAGGCGTCCGCGTGGGCGACGGCGTCGGAGACGGCGAGGGACTCGGCGTGGGCGTCGGCACCGGAGTGGGAGTCACCGTGGGCGTCGGCGCAACGGTCGGGGTCACGGTCGGCGTGGCCGTCGGCACGCTGCCCGTCGGCGCCGGCGTGCCCTTGTAGAGCGTGTTCGAGCGGGACCCGCCGGCGTACCAGAGCACCCCGTTGATCGAGGCGGCGATACCCGTCGAGCGCGTGGTCGGGAACGACGTGAGCTGACTCCACGCGTTGGTAGCCGGGTCATAGGCGTAGACGCTGTCGGTCGGCTTCACATAGGCCGTCTCACCGCCGAGCACGACGAGCAGCCCGCCCGATTCGGTGACCGACAGGTGACTGAGCGCCTTCGGCATCGCCGGGATGGTGCGCCAGCTGTTGGTCGACGGCTCGTAGACGTCAACGCGCGAGCTCGAGACCGCCGGCGCGTTCTCGCCGATCTGCCCGCCGACGGCGTAGATCTTGCCGCCGACCACCGCCGAGTTCAGGTGGTTGCGCGCCTCGGGGATCGCCGCGCGCGACTGCCACGTGGCGCCGGGCGTACCCACGTCGAGCTCCCAGTGCGAGGTGGAGGCAACACGGGCCGAGTCGATCCCGCCGAAGAAGTGGAGCTTGCCGTCGGCGAAGGCCGCCGCGCCCGCGCCGCGCGCCGACGGGAGATCCGGCAGGCGCGTGTAGGTGTTCGTCGCCGAGCTGTACTTGTAGCCCCAGCGGGTGCCGAAGGTCTGGCCCGTCGCACCCGCGTTGGAGGGGAAACCGCCGACGATGTAGGCGTTCGTGCCGTCAGTCGCGGCGCCGCAATGGGTGATCCCGGGGGCAGCGCCGGTGTTGTAGGACGGCAGCGCGGCGATGTCGGCCCAGGCGTTCGTGGCGGGGTTGTAGACGGCCGAGCGCGGGCGGGGCGTCCACTGGTTCGACGCCTTCACCTTCTCGATGTCGTAGCCACCGAACGTGTAGAGCTTGCCGCCCATCGAGACGCCACACGCCTCGTGGGTAGTCATCGGGAGCTTCGCGGCGCCGGTAGTGGTCCACGTGACGGCGGTGCCGGCAGCGGTCGCCAGGCCGCCCGATGCCCAGAGTGCGCCCAGGCCCGAGGTGCCCAGAACCGCGACCGCAGCCGCTAGCGCCCCCCGAGTCCTCCACATGGCGGTGATCCTATGTATGCGGCCGAGGCGGCGCCAAGTGGGAACTACGGCATCGGGTCCGCTGCTGACATACCGTCAGCAGCGGGTTCCCCGCTGACGTACCGTCAGGAGGCTGGCCTGGCCGCTGAGAAGCCCCTACTCTCGCTCGGTGTCCTCCACTCGGACGACATACGCGACGCTCGTTGCCGTCGTCCTCACCGCCGCCACCGCCGTCCTCTGCTGGATGACGGGCGCGCTGGCGACCGCCGCGGGCAACGTGAGCTGGTCGAACGGCACCGATCTCCCCTTCCGCGCCCACGAAGCCGGCGGAATCGGGGCCGACGGCAAGGTGTTCGTCTTCGGCGGCTACGACGTCGAGTACATCGGGCAGACCGGCAACTGGCGGCCGCGCTCGCGTGCCACCTCGTACGACCCGGCCACCGGCACGTGGACCGAGCTCGCCGCCCTCCCCGCCTTCGCCGCCGGCAGCGCGGCCGGAGCGACCCACATCGGCACCGCCACCGACGACTCGCGCTACGTGTATCTCGCTGGCGGCTACCCGGCCAACAAGAACGGCACCGGCCAGCTCTTCGGCTCCAAGACGGTACTGCGCTACGACATCGCGAACGACCGCTACGACGCCCTGCCCGATCTGCCGTTCGCGCGCGGCGCCGGCGGCCTCGGCCTGATCGGCCGCGAGCTCCACTTCGTCGGCGGGAGCGACAATGCGCGCGAGACGGTGAGCGACCACTGGGCCCTCGACCTCGACAACCTCGCTGCCGGCTGGAAGCCGCGTGCCGCGCTCCCCTCCCCGCGTAATCACCTCGCGACGGCCGTCGTGCACGGCCGCCTGTTCGTCGCGGGCGGCCAGGTGGGCGAGAACGCCGCCGCCACCACCTCCGACAGCCTCGAGGCCTACAACCCGGCCACCGACAAGTGGAACGACGAGCCGTCGTTGCCGACGGCCCTCAGCCACCTCGGTCTCGCGACCAACGGCGACGTGCTCTACCTCCTCGGCGGCGAGACGGCCTTCACGAAGCCCGGCACCTTCGCCTACACGTTCAACCCTGCGACCGAGACGTGGGGTCCGCTCACCGCGCTCCCCGACAAGCGCTCCACGGGCGTCGCGGCGTTCATCGACGGCGTCCTCTACTACGCCGGCGGCGGCCGCTCGAAGATCCTCTACCGCGGCTCGACCACCGGCGCTCCGCTCCCGACGCCTGTGCCGACGGCGACGCCCGTGCCCGGCAGCACGCCGACGCCGACCCCGAAGCCCGGCACCACCCCGAAGCCGAACCCGACCGCGACGCCCCTCCCAGCCAAGCCGACGCCCGAGAAGCTCAGCGAATATGAG
>JAGIBJ010000070.1:0-35508 GCA_017744415.1 Solirubrobacteraceae bacterium | reverse complement strand
GGTCCGCGGCGGAGGCGATCGGCCATTTCAGGCCCGATCCGGCCAGGGCCGCGGCCGCTACGCCGGCGCCGACCAGCGCCCCGGCGACCACGGCGACGCCCGCCCCCGGCGGCGGCAACGTGCCGCTCGGCGAGACCGGCGCCACGCCCCCGGTGACGATCTCCACGCCTGGGCCCGGCGCGCCCGGTGGCGCCACGCTCCGCGTCGACGCCGAGATCAAGCCGCGCATCGTCACGACCGCAAGCCGCGGTTACTCACGCTTCCTCACGCTCATCGTCGATCCCGCCACACCCGGCACCACGGCCACGATCCGCTGCTCCGGTGGCACGTCGGCCGGCTGCCCGCCGGCGAAGTCCAAGAGCACGTTCCAGCTCCGCAAGGACGGCAAGCTCTCGCTCCGCGGTGCGCTCGTCGGCCGCGCCCTGCGCGACGGCGCCAAGGTGGAGGTGTGGGTCACGGCCCCGGGCCGCGTCGGGCGCGTCGCCCGCTACAAGGTGGGCAAGCGCGGCCGCGTCACCGTGCTCATGCGGTGCCTGCAGCCCGGCGCCACGAGCGCTTCGATTTGCGGCTGAGCGCTCAGCGCTGCCAGCTGCTTTCCCAGAACCGCACCTCGTGCTCGACGGCCGTGCGGAACGCCGCGCGCATCCGGCCGCGCACCGCCGGGCCCGCGTCGGCCGAGATCTCGTCGACGAGCGCGCGGCACCAGTCGGAGAGCCCGCCGAACTCCGCTGACGCGTAGGTGTCGACCCACGCGCTGTAGGGCCCGGGATCCGCACGACCCTCCGCGCGCGCGGTCGAAAGCTGCGTGCCGATCTCGGCGTAGCTCCACATGCACGGCAGCAGCGCGGCGGCGAGCTCGGCGAAGTCGCCGATGGCCGCGGTGCGTACGAGGAAGTCGACGTAGCCAAGGGTCGCCGGCTCGGGGCGCGCCGCGACGAGCTCAGGCTCGCTGATCCCCCACTCGGCCGCGAAGCCGCGATGGAGGTTCATCTCGGTGACGAGGATCGACTGGGTGAGCTCGGCGAATCGCCGCATCGTCGGGAGGTCGGGCGCCCGGGCGGTGGCGAGCGCCAGCAGGCGGCCGTAGTCGACGAGAAAGAGGTAGTCCTGCGCGACGTAGTGCTGGAACCGCTCCCGCGGGAGCGTTCCGTCGCCGAGCCCGGTCACGAACGGGTGAGCGAGCTGCGCGGCCCAGGCATCGCCGGCCGCGTCGCGCAGCTCGAGATCGAAGCGCATGGGCGCGGAGCCTACGCCCGCCGCGGCGCCTACGTCGGCCGCCGGGCCGAGCTCAGATGGGCGACTCGTCGGCGGTGTCGCGCAGCTCCTCGAGCAACGCCCGATCGACGTAGAGCGTGATCGCCCACGGTGCCGAGGTCGACGCCCGGGATGCCGTGGCCCGCACCCGCGCATCGGCCCGCAGGAGATCGAACGCGGGCGCGTACGAGGCGGCGAGCGGGCGATCGAGGAACGCGAGCCGGCGGGCATCGAGCGACTGCACGACGATCGCGTTGGGATCGGCGAGGTTGCGGGCGTCGCGGACGAGGTAGGCGTCGAGGTCTCGCACGCCGATCCCGCCGCCGGTGACGATGTCGATCTCCGCCGTGCAGAGTTCGGCGCCAACGACCTCGAGCGGATCATCACCGCGGGCGTCGAAGAAGCCGGGGGCGCGGCCGCGTCGGCGGCGCTGGGCATGGACCCCCTCGATCCAGTTGCGCCACCCCACGTTCGGTCGTCTCCGTTGCTCGCTGCTCGTTGCCGCACGACGCCAGCAGCGCGCAACGGGACGGCGACCATCCCGTGGCACCGCTCGGCCGGGACAGTGGCCGGGCGCCGGAATCCACCGTACCGCCCAGCTCGGCGCCTGCGCGCGGTTGGGCGCGCAGGCGCGGAGCGCCTACTCGTCGTCCTCTTCGGCCTCGTACACCTGGGCCAGCAGGTGCGGCAGCGCCTCGTAGAAGTACTCGACCTCGTCGTCGGGCACGTCGATCGTCGCGCCCTCGAAGTGCGTGTGATCTCCGTGCACGCGGATCTTCGGCGCGACGGTGGCGCCGGCGATCACGAAGAAGGGCGTCCACGTGAAGTAGTCGAGCCCCTCGAACTCCTCGCGCTCGAGGCCGCTCTCCTCCATGATCTTGATGAAGGGCGGGTCGAACTCCGAGGAGCCGATGGACAGGTCCGCGATCCGGGTCATGCCGGGAACTTAGCGGGCCAGGGGTGCAGCGAATGCGGAGAGTTGCGCGACGGTGTTGCGGAACTCGCACAGGAGTGCGCGGCCGCCGGGGCCGAGCTCGTCGGCGCGCGCCGCAAGCGCGCTGGCGAGCGCCTCGTAGTACCAGAGGAAGGTGGCACGGTCGCCGGCCGCGTGGCGGGCGAAGAGCGCGTCGCCTTCGGTCTGGAGCGCGCGCAGCAGGGTGTGGGTGTTGTCGGTCTTGTCGGCGAGCGCGATGCGCAGCGCCCCGGCCGACTTCACCGGGTAGGTGGCGAGATCGGCGGCCTTGCGCTGGCGCCAGGTGCGATCGGTCGGCTCGAGTTCGTCGCTGCACTCGGCGACGAGGCCCGACACGACGCTCCCCCAGCGCTCCTCGATCTCCTTGAGCGCGGCGAGTCCGCCGCCGTCCTCGACGACGTCGTGCAGGAGCGCGGCGATCGCCTCGTCCTCATCGTCGGCGAGGTCGATCACGAGCGCGGCGACGGCCATCGCGTGGGCGATGCCCGGCACCCGCGTGTTGGGCCGCGAACGCCCCTGGAAGTGCGCCGCGGCATACGCCAGCGCATCGTGGAATCGGGGACTGAGCTGGGTGACCGGCACGATCACCCACCCCGCTACTTGACCTCGAGCGTGGCCTTCGTGATGACCACGGGGGTGGCGGGCGGGCCATCGGCCCCGTCGGCGCCGAGGTTGCTGATGGCGTCGACGGCCTTGCGGCCCGTCTTCACCTTGCCGGCGATCGCGTACTGCGGCGGCAGGCCGGCGTCGATGCCGACGACGATGAAGAACTGGCTGCCCGAGGCGCCGTCCGGATCCGTGGCCGTCTTCGCCATCGCGACCACGCCGCGGGAGTACTTCGCGTTCTTCGACGGGGCTTCGACGACGCGCCAGTCCGGGCCACCCGTGCCGTCGCCCTTCGGATCGCCGCCCTGCACGACCCAGCCCTTCACCACGCGGTGGAAGGCGGTGTTGTCGTAGTAGCCGGCCTTCGCGAGGGTCGCGAGGACGTTGGCCGTCTTCGGGTTGTCCTTCACGTCGAGCTTGATCGAGATCGAGCCACAGTTCGTGTCGAGGTTGACGTAGTAGTCCTTGCTCGGGTCGAGCTTGCCCTTCGGCTTCGGGGTGTCGACCGACTTCGGCTTGGGCTTCTCGACCTTCTTGCAGGAGCTCTCCTTGACCGCGTTCGCGAGCGCGGCCGAGGTGTCGACGGCGCCGTCGGCGGTGGTCGGCGTGGAGCCCTCGGAGGCCGACTTGTCGTCGGAACCACAGGCGGCAAGGCCGAGCGCGGCCGCGGCGAGCAGGATGGTCAGCGGGGTACGCACGTCGCACAACGTAATGGCCTTCGGCCCTGAATGTCGCCAGCAGCCCGTCAACACTGGACGAGAGTCATCCCAGGAACGCCTCGGCGAGATCGAGTTCTTCGTCGCTGATCGTGTGCAGGTGGGCCGTGGCATCCGCCAGCGGCACGCGCTCGATGCTCGACCCGCGCAGCGCGACCATGTGGCCGAACGCACCATCGCGCACGGCGAGGTGCGCGTGCTGGCCGAGGCGGCTCGCGAGCACGCGGTCGTAGGCCGTCGGGGTGCCGCCGCGCTGCACGTGACCGAGCACCACCGCGCGCGTCTCCGCGCCCGTGCGCTCCTCCAGCTCCTGCTCGAGCCAGTGGCCGATGCCGCCGAGCAGCGGCCGGCCCAGCGGATCGAGGCGGCCCTTCGTGACGAGATCGCCGTCCTTCGGTGCCGCGCCTTCCGCGACGACGACGATCGAGAACGACCGCCCGCGGCTGCGGCGGCGCAGCACCCGCTCGGCCACCTCGTCGATGTCGAATGGCCGCTCGGGCACGAGGATCACGTCGGCGCCGCCGGCGAGCCCGGCGTGCAGCGCGATCCAGCCGGCGTTGCGGCCCATCACCTCGACGACGAGCGTGCGGTAGTGGCTCTCGGCCGTGGTGTGGAGGCGGTCGATGGCGTCGCACGCGATCTGCACGGCGGTGTCGAAGCCGAAGGTGCGGTCGGTGCCGGAGAGGTCGTTGTCGATCGTCTTCGGCACGCCGACGATCGGGTGGTCGGCGGCGAGTTCGTTCGCGGCGAAGAGCGTGCCGTTGCCACCGATGGCGATCATCCCGTCGAGCCGGTGCTCGGCGAAGCGCTGCGCGACCACGTCGCGGTGCTCGAGGGCGCTGCGGCGCGAGGTGCCGAGGATGGTGCCGCCGCGCGGGAGGATGCCCGCGATCCGGTCGATGCCGAGGGGCACGGTGGCGTCGTCGAGCACCCCTCCCCAGCCATCACGGAAACCGATGATCTCATCGTCCGTGAGGTAGGCCGAGCGCACGACCGCCCGGATGACCGCGTTGAGCCCGGGGCAGTCTCCGCCGCCGGTGAGGATGCCGATCCGCATTCCCCTTCAGCCTGCCTGCGGCAACGGGATCCTGCAAGTCCCCAATCGAGACGCCTCCGCCACAGGAGGGGTCTCCGCCGGTGGGCGTGGTCAACTGGTCACATGCCGGTCTCGCGACTCCTCGTGCACCCGGAGCAGGCCCGCGCGGCTGCTCGCCGGGCGGAAGCGCTTCCGAGCGATCACCTTGGCCTCGCGCCGCTGCACGAGCTTGATCCTGCATTCGACGGCCCGGTGGATCCGTCGGCGTTCGCGACTGCGATCGGGCCGCTCGGGCCGTTGCGCGCAGCGCGCTGGAATCGTCAGCTGCCTGCGAGTGCGGGCGTCGCGTCGTCCGAGGCGGCCGGTGCGAGCCCGAACGCCCGGGCCACCAACTCGTAGGAGCGCTTGCGGGCCTCGTGGTCGTGGGTGATCGTCACGACGATCACCTCGCCGGCGCCGTAGTCGCGCGCGAGCCGCTCGACCTCGTCGCGCACCCGCTCGGGGTTGCCGAGGATCATCCGGCGGTCGCGCGGCGGCGTGGCCGGGTCGTCGCCTTGGGCGCGGAGCATCTTCTCCGCCTTCTCGGGTGACGGGAACGCGATCGGCCGGCCGGAGCGCAGCGCCTTCATCGCCACGCGGTGGCTGAGCGCGAGGTGGTGCGCCTCTTCATCGGTATCGGCCGCGAGGATCCACGCGGCGACGGCCATCTGCGCGCCTTCGAGGCGGCGGCCGGGCTCGAAGTTGCTCGCGTAATGCTGGGCGTAGGCCACGCCGCCGGGGTTGATGAAGTCGGCGAAGGCGTAGGGCAGGCCGAGTTCGGCGGCCCAGATCGCCGACTGCATGGAGCTGCCGAGCAGCCACGGCTCGGGGCGCTCGGGCAGGCCGGGCAGCGCTTTGGCGAGCCGCGCGAAAGCGTGGTCGGCAGGGAGGCGATCTTCGAGGTAGCCAAGGAGCTCGTCGAGCTGCTGCGGGAAGTCGTCGTGGGCGAGCGGGCTCGTGCGGTCGCGCTGGAGCGCGTATTGCGTGAGCGGGTCGGTGCCGGAGGCGCGGCCGATGCCGAGGTCGATGCGTCCCGGGAAGAGCCCGGCGAGGAGGCTGAACTGCTCGGCGACCTTGAGCGGGCTGTAGTGCGGGAGCATCACGCCGCCGCTGCCGACCCGTAGCCGCGGCGAGGTGACCGACGCGATCGCGGGGATCAGCGACTCGGGCGCGGGGCCCGCCAGCGACAGCCCGCCGTGGTGCTCGGAGACCCAGTAGCGGTGATAGCCGAGTGCATCGGCATGCCGCGCGAGGTCGAGCGTGTTGGCCAGCGCCTGGGCACCGGTGGTGCCCTCGGGGATCGGGGTCTGGTCGAGGACGGAGAGTCGCAGGCTCATGGGCTACGGCTCACGCTAGTGCGCTGAACCGCGAACCAAACCGGGCCGGTGCGCCGCGTCAGCGGGCGTCGACGGCTGCGGCGATGCGGTCGATCGCCTGCTCGGCGTAGCGGCGCCAGAGCGGCGCAAGCACGCGGGCCAGTGGGGTGGCGCCGCGGCGCGGGCGGAAGACGTAGGTCCATCGGATCGCCGTGCCCCCACGTTCGTGGCGGGCGAAGACGAACTGGCCCTCGATCTGCCGCACCAAGAGGCGCAGCGGGCCGCGGACGGGTACGACGCGGTAGCGGAACAGCCCGGGCTGCTGGACCTCGAGCACCGTCTCCTCCATGCGGCCGCCGCCGGCGAGCATCACGGTGCGCGACTGTCCCTCGACGCCCCAGCGCTCGCCGCCCGGGGCATCGGTCGCGGAGACGACCGCCGGGAGCGGGCCGTAGCCGCGGAAGATCGTAGGCAGGTCGATCGGCACGACGGCGTCGAATGCAACCACCGGGGGCGCGTCGACGCGGCGCCACACGGTGACGGGCACGGGGCGCGGTCCGCGGGCGTCGGCGAGGGGCGTCCCGTGCGAGGGGCTGCCGATCGCTGCCTCGCTGTCGCCAGCGCGATGGCGGCGCGGAGCCGGGACGAGCGCGCCCTCCGCGGTGCCGGTGCCGCCGACTTCCACCGCAGCATGCGACTGCGGCACGCGCCGCGAGCTGCCTGGCTCGGAGTGGTGCATCAGCTGCCGCCCCGTGTCTGATCGCCCGTGTCGCGCGCGCCCGGCAGCGCCCGCACGACCTTGGCGGGCGAGCCTGCGACGAGGTGGTCGGCGTCGACGTCTCGCGTGACGATCGATCCGGCGCCGACGACGGCGCCACGGCCGACGTGCACGCCGGGGAAGATGATCGCGCCCGCGCCGATCCAAGCGCCGTCGCCGATCGTCACCGGGGCGCGTTCGACGCCGCCGCCGCGGCGTTCAGGCCCGGCGATCGCATGCGACACCGTCAGCACCATCACGCGAGGGCTCAGATGGACGTCGGCGCCGATCGTCAGCGCCTCGGTGGCGTCGAGGTGGCAGCCGGCGTTGATGAAGGTGGCGGGCCCGACGGTGAGCTTGGTGCCGACGACGTTGGTACCGGCGAAGATCCGCGCGGAGCCGTGCACGTTGCCGCCCTGGAGCGTGAGCAGGAAGGCGCGGGCGCGGATCGGCCAGAACGGCAGCGCGAGGATCCAGGCCGTGATCGACGTCGTCTCACCGAACAGGCGACGCACGGCCTTCACCGCAACGCTCTGCTGCGCGAAAGGATCTGCGGGAACGTGCTCGTCGCTCATCGATTCCAGGCGTCGACGGGGACACGACGCCTGATCAAGTGATCGGCAATCGACGGCCTGAGGCCAACACGCTGGCAGATCCCCCGACGTTTCGCCAGCTTGCGCCACGGAGCGGACTTGGTGCTCCATCGCCCGGATCCACGGCGATTCGCCTGTTTCTACATGGTCGTGAGCGTTCCGCCGAGCAGGTTGAGCAACACCTCACTACGGCAGCACCACCTCTCCGACCAGGTCCGACCGCCCCTCGAACTGGAGCTGCGCTCGTAGCCGACCACCGCCGCGACGAGGCAGTCTGGCCATCCAGCGCGTGCGACCCCATTCGTCGCCCGCCCGCCGTACGACCGGAATCCGGCGGCTGCCGCGCCACAACCGCAGCCGCGCGCCCGCGCTGCTCCACACCACTGCGCGCCAGCCGCCGCGAGTTCGGGCGACCGTGAGACGCGCGTCTCGCTCGGCTTCCATCGCCTGGACCCCGACGACCACCGCGCCGCCGACCACCGAGGCCGGCCGCGCGATCTGCGCGCAGCCGAGCTCCCCGAGGTCGAGGTACCAGAGTCCCGACCCCACCTCGATTGCCGGCACCGGCTGCCCGTCGCAGAGGACACCCATCGGGGCGGTCGCGACGAGCACGGCCTCCTCGTCGACCGTCACCGCCTGCGCGCCACCGATCACCGGTGCCACCGCCCGCAGCCGTACGGTCACGGGCCTCGACGGCGCACGCCTCGTTGCCCGCCCAAACGCCGACCGGCCGGCAACGGCACCGTTCGCCCCTCCGGCTCCGAGCTGCGCGGCGACGCGCACGACCCAGCGCGCGACCTCGGGCGACGCCAGCTCCGTCGGCGCGCTGTGCGGCGGGACCGAGCTCGAGTGACGCTCACGCCCGTTGTCCACGCGCGCCTGTGGCACGAGCCCGACGAGGCGTCCGGAGGCACTGCCGCGCCCCACGATGCCGTCGTTCGGGACAACGTACTCCGGGCCCAGCACCCGCGCCCGGAGCCCGGCCGACACGATCGGGACGGCGTTGGGCACGCCCGCCCACACCGCCAACGGCACGCCCGGCGCGCCTAGGCGGGCCTGCACGGCGCGGCGCGCGAAGGTGAGATCGTCGAGCGCATCGCCGTAGCGAGCCCTCACGCCGGCAGCTGCGATCGTCAACGCGCCCGCCAACGGCGCGCAGAGCACCACGCAGCTGGCGGCAGCCAACCGCGCGGCCTGTACGGCGTCGGCGCCGAACGACCCTGCGTGAGGCGTGCCGACGGTGATGAGCGCTGTGCCGGGCACCCCCGCACCGAGCGCGGCATGGGCGATCAGTCCGCCCATGCTGTGGCCGACGAACACGGGGCGTCCCGGCACTCCGCGCAACCCTCGGCGCAGCGCCCTGACGTTGTGCTCGAGCCGGCCGGTCGAATCCAGCACGGCACCGCCGCTGCGCCGCGGGGCGGCCGACGGCACCGACACCACGCGGCCGGCGCGCACGAGTGCGTCGCACCAGGTGCGCAGGGCGTCGGCCCCGTGGCAGCCTGCCACCGTGCTCGCGCGATGGACGCCGTGCACGCGGCTCCCGAGCCCGCTCAGCAGCACCACGTCGGGCACGCGCGCCGATCCGGCCAGCCGGCAGAGCCCACGCACGGCGCGGGGCGCGTCTCGCGCCGTGTTCACGCTCACCACCTGAGCCCCGACGGAGCGCGCCGCGGCCGCAGAGCGCTCGCCGAGCGTTCCGCCCACCGTCACGACCGCCCGCAGCGTCGCCGGCGCCACCTCGAGCTGGGCTTCGCCGTCGGTGACCACGATCAGCCCGGCACCGGCCGCCGGGCCAACCGCCCCCTCGGCACCGGCCCGCGCGAGCACGGCCTCGAGATCCGTCGGACCAGCGTCGTCGCCGAGCATCGCTCGCCCCACTGCCGCTGACCACCCCGAGCCCGTGTCGAGCGGCGCCCGCAGCACTCCCGCGAACGGCAGCACCACGTCTCCGGCCACGCTGGGCCGGGCCTCTTGGAGGGCATCACCGACCGCGACACGCAGCGCTCCGAGCGGATCGTGCGTGGCCATCGATCCAGAGCGATCGATGAGCAACGCGAGCGGGCCTGCACACGAGCGGGAAGGGGGTGCGGCGACGGCGGCAGCGACCAGTACACCCGGGAGCACGAGGATGATCGCGGCCGCCGCCACGCCGAGCAGCGGGCGGAGCGACAACACGCCGTCGAAGCTACGCCGCAAGGTGTGACGACATGCGCGCGCACCGCGCCGAAACTGCGCAGAAACGGTTGCGTCCTAGACTTCGTGCCATGGCCTCCCCGCAGCACACGACCGGCACTGCAGACCCCTGCGCCTGCGGCGTCTGCGGGACCGACGTGCCGCCGCTCATCGGCAGCACGCTCACTGGCACCGGCCTGACGCTCGATGCGGCCGCCCGTCGGCTCGAGGCCGGCGACCCGCTCCCGCCGATGACCGACGTGCAGCTGCGCATGGTCGAGGCGCACGCCGAGGCCATGCTCAGCCGCTGAGCCGCGAATCTCCTCGAACCTGACCCGGGAAATCAGCGGCTCGCCGCCCGCGCCGACGCCCACGCCCGGCCGCCCGCCGGCTTCAAGCCCAGCCGCAACGCGGCCGATCACGCGAGCGTGACCCCGTTCCTCGAGAGGCGCTCGCTCCCGCCGGGCCACCGGCGCTGGCTGGTGGTGCTGAGCGGCGCGCTGCTCGTCGCTCCCGTCGGCGCGCTCTTCCCAGGCAACGACTCAAGCACCGCCGAGATCGCCCTCGCGGTGCTGATGATCCTCCTCGTGGCGCCCATCCTCGGGGTCGGGCTCGCTCGCCCGCGCCGCACGATCACCGTCGACGGCGAGCGCGGCACGATCACCGTCCGCACCTCCGGCGAGCTCCCCGATCCACGCGCACGTGAACGCGAGTGGCCGATCAGTGCGGCGCGCGCCGTCGAGCTCGAAGACCTCGGCAACCCCGCGCATCCCTCCTGGGGCGTGCGCATCGAACTCGCGAACGACGAGCCGATCCACCTCAACGCCTTCTCCGAGCGCGAGCTCGCCCAAGACACCGTCGATCACCTCGTCTTGCTCGGCCTCCCCGGCCACTCCCGCGCCGCAGAGCGCGAGGCCGCCCTCAGCGCAGGGCCTCCGGAGACCTGGCTCTAGATCTGGGCCACGCCGGTTCGCCCGCGGACCGGGGCGCCCGCCTACACGGGCAGGTAGGGGATGTCCCAGAGCAGGGCCGCCGCGAGCGCAGCAGCAGCCGCCAGTGCGGCAGCGACCCCCATCAGGATCCGCTGCGTGCGCGTGGTCTCGGCTGCCTTCGCCTTCGCCGCGTCGGCCTGGTCGAGGGCGCGGTCCAGCAGTCGCTCGGCCGAGGCGAACTCGAGCGCCAGCAGCGTGAGGCCGATCGGGATGACGACGAACGCCGGCCCGGGCAGGAGCAGCATCAGGATGCCCGCGATGAGCACCGTGAACGCAGCGGCCAGGTAGGCGACGCGCACGATGATGTTGCGCTGCTTGTGGCGCGCACGCCGCTCGCGCAGCCCGGCGATCAGCGGGCGCACCCGATCTTCGACGCGGTCCTCCAGCTCGTCGATCCGGTCGTCGATCCGATCGAAACGGTCCTCGATGCGGTCGCCCGCCTCACGCAAGCGCGCGTGGCGCGATGCGGTCGATGGGCCGTCGGATGCGTCGTCGCTCATCAGGAGAGGAAGGCTACGGACCGGCGCGCGGGGGCGCGCCGATCCTGGCCGCGTATCGGGGGCTCCCGTGGGGGACGGGAACGCGGCCGCTGGAGGACTTACTTGCCGGTGGTGCTCGCGGCCACCGTGGGCGCCGGCAGGAGCGTCTCGGTGGTGGCCCAGGACTGGCCCGGCTTGATCAGGCTCACGCCGAGCACCTGGTTGAGCAGGGCGATCAAGTTGGGATCGATCGTCACCTTGGTCTTACCCGTCAGCTGCCCCCGCTTGGTGCTGGCGCTCGTGACCGTGACGTTGGAGATCGGGAACTGCCACGGGATGACCGTGCCGTTGACGATCGGCTCGGCCGAGAGCGTGCCCTTGGCGGGCGAGCCCTTGATCGTGAGCGTGGGGTTCTGGAACCCGATCTTCACGTTGCCGTAGGCAAACTGAAAGCCGCCGGAGTGCTTCACGGTGTTGGTGAACGAGCTGCTGGCGCTCTGCTTGGTGACCGGGAAGTAGAGGCCGCCGGAGCCGATCTGCGCGGGGGCGATCGGGGTGATTCTCACGCCGGCAACGGTCGCACCGAGCTTGAGGATCGGATCGAGCGCGAGCTGCGTCTGGCCCAGCGAGGGCGCTGCAGCCGCGGGACTGGCGGCAAGAGCAGAGGCGCTGAGGAGAGCGGCGGCGAACACCGCCACCCGGCGATGAACCGAGGTGAGCGACTGGGACATGGCCCGGACGGTACTCCGGAGAACCAGCCGCCGCCAGCCCGTCCCCGGCAGTCACTCCGAAAACCAACCAACCGCCATACCGCCGCGGAACGACCGAGGGCGGCCGCCCCATCAGGGAGCGACCGCCCTCGCAGTCTCACGGCCGCAGACGCGGCCAGCGAGGATCAGACCTTCTGGCTGTCCTCGATGAACATCGGGAGGTCGCTGAGCTCCGACGGATCGCTCACGCCTTCCTCGACGCCGACGTAGTCGCCCGCGAGGACCTTCTGCGCGAACGCGTAGTTCGCGTCGTCGTCGTTGTCGAAGATCTCCTCGAAGAGGGCCTCGGCACGCGCGCGGGCCTGCAGCGCGAAGATGTTCGCGAGCTCGCGAGCCTCCTTCGCACGAGCCGGCTGCTCGGTCTCGAGGGTCTTCGCGTAGACCACGGCGGCCGACACGGCGAAGATCTCCGCGCCGATGTCGACGATGCGGCCGAGGACGCTCTGCTTCTGCTCGAGCTTGGCGGCGTAGCGAGCGATCGCGTACGTCGTCGAGCGGGCGAGCTTGCGCGAGGAGCGCTCGGCCCAGCGCAGATGCTTGGCGTTGCTGCCGAACTCGGCGAAGGAGCGCGGGTCGTTGCCCTCGCCCACGACGAGCTTCGGGGCGTACCCGGCGTAGAACTTCAGCGCGTTGGCCGCGCCCTTGGCGCGAGCCGCGGCCGGAGCCTTCACGTCGATCGCGTCGCCGGCAGCCGCGAGGTGCTCGTCGACGGCCTCGCGGGCGATGATCAGGTGCATGATCTCGGTCGAGCCCTCGAAGATGCGGTTGATGCGCGAATCGCGCAGCGCCTGCTCGGTACCGACCGGCTTCTCGCCGCGCGCCTTGAGGCTCTTCGCCGTCTCGAAGCCGCGGCCGCCGCGGATCTGGATCAGCTCGTCGGCGATGGTCCAGCCGATCTCGGAGCCGTAGAGCTTCGCGATCGCCGCCTCGATGCGGATGTCGTTCGTGTTGTCGTCCGCGAGGCGGGCCGACACGTCGAGGATCGCCTCGAGGCCGAACGTGGAGGCCGTGATGAACGCGACCTTCTGGGCGACGGCATCGTGCTTGCCGACGGCCTTGCCCCACTGGAAGCGCTCGCTCGCGAACTCACGGGCCTGCTTGGTCGCCCACTTCGCGGAGCCGAGGCAGCCAGCGGGCAGCGCGAGACGGCCGGTGTTCAGCGTCTGGATGGCGATCTTCAGACCGGCACCCTCGCCGCCGATGAGCGCCTCGTTCGGGACGAAGACGTCCTTCAGGCGCGTCTGCGAGTTCTCGATGCCGCGGAGGCCCATGAACTCGTTGCGGTGCTCGACGGTGACGCCCTCGGCGTCGTACGGCAGAATGAATGCCGAGACGCCGCCGCGCTTGCCCTCACGCTTCGGGATCTTCGCCATCACGACGACGACGTCGGCGATGGCGCCGTTGGTCGCCCAGAGCTTGCGGCCATTGATGATGTAGCCGGTGCCGTCCTCGGTCGGGATGGCGCTCGTCTGCACGCGGGCGGGATCCGAGCCGACGTCGGGCTCCGTGAGGAGGAACGCCGACACATGCGTCTTGGCGAGCTTCGGCAGCCACTCCTTCTTCTGGGCCTCGCTCCCGGCGATGCGCAGCGGCTCGCCGAGGCCGATCGACTGGTGCGCCGAGAGCAGCGCGACGAGCGAGCCGCTCCAAGCCGCGGCGACCGCGAGGGCCTTGAGGTAGTAGTTCCATGTGAGGCCAAGACCGCCGTACTCCGGCTTGGTCTTGATGCCGAAGGCCCCGATCTCCTTGAGACCCTCGATCACGTGGTCCGGGATCTTCGCGTCCTCCTCGATCTGGAGGGGGTCGACGTTCTCCTCGAGGTACGTGCGCAGCTTCGTCAGGAAGGCCTCGCCGCGGGCGACGTCCTCGGGGTCGAGCTTGGGCTGCGGGTAGATGAGCGAGATGTCGAGGTCGCCCATGTAGACGCCCTTGCCGAAGCTCGGCTTCGTCCAATCCTGCTCGCGAGCCTCTTCGGCAACCTGGCGTGCCTGCTCCTCGGTGACCTGCTGGGTCATGGCGGTCGTTGACCTTTCCGTCTCTCGGTGAGATCGAAGTGGAAGTTGGTTTGCGAGCCAGCCGCGGATGGTGCCCCTGCAAGCGCGCAGAGAGACGCGGCCAGCGGTCAGGGCGACCGCTTCCTCGCTGTCCCTAGGACAGGAAAGTACAGCGCAAGACGGTGTTATGGGGTGACCGAACGCACGCTCGGTAACCCGTTTTGGCCGAATCAACGGCACCCAGGCGCACCAACCGTCCATTCTGATCGTGGAGACGCGCTCAATTTGGCCGGAATGCGTGTCTGAAAGGCGTAGTCGCCGCCCGGGCCGCGGGCGTGCGATCAGTCGGCCGAGCCCGCGGGATCCGGCCCGAGCGCGATCGCGTGGCCGACCGCCAGCGCCGAGCCGCCGCGCCGGTCGAGCGTCCGCAGGCCGACCTGCGAGAGGGTGACCACGAACGCGAGCACGGCCACCACCACGAAGAGGATGCTGAGGCCGACGCCGAGGACCACGAGCAGGTCGCGGCTCTCGAACTGCCCGCGGATCGGGTCGAGCACGATCCGCGCGGCACCCCACGCAACGCTCGGCACGGCCGCGAGCCCGATGAGCGCGCCCGCGATCGCAAGGCTCTCTTGGCGGATCGTCGGATTCGCCGCGACCCACAGCGCGGCCACGATCAACATCAAGGCCAGGATCCCGGGGATCTCGGTGGTCGAGCCGCTGCGTCCCGCCTCGAACATCAGCTGCGGGGCCGTGACGAGCGCGACGCCGAGCACGCCGGCTGGGACGAGCAGGGTGGCCGCGCGCACCAAGGCGGATTCGCGGACCGGCCGGGGGATGCCGGGCACCCGCGGCGCAGCCGGGGCCATCGAGACGCAGGCGGCGACGAGGAGCGCCAAAAACGGGAGCGCCGACCAGATCAGGCTCGGCCCGAACCACCAGGGTCCGAGGTGGAGCGGGACGCTTGGCGCTGCGGTGACCGTGCCGCCGCGCGCAGACATCCATACCGCCGACGCCGACCCTTGGACGAGGAGTGCGGCCGCTGCAAGGAGGGCGGGAAGCCGCTGACGCCGCGAGATGGCGACGATGAGGACCGCGAGCTCCGCGAGCAGGAGAGCCGAGCCGATCGTGAGGCCTCGGACATCGGGGGCGGGGGAGGCAGTGCCGAGGATGCGCGTGATCGCCGCCATCGACCAGATGGCGACGACGAGCGCCGCCACCGGCACGCAGGCGCGATCGAGCCCGGCACGCAAGTCGATCGCGCGCAACCCGAGCTGCCCGCGCGCGATGCGCGCCTGGGTCCCGCCCCGGAAGAGCCCGAGGGCCTCGCGCCGGATCGAACCGTCGACCGCCAGCTCGACGGCAGCTTCCATCAGCTCGTCGCCGTATCCGCGACGATCCGCGGCCGGGTAGGCCCGCAGCGCGAGGCGGAGAAGAAGAGGGTTGCGCGGTGCTTCAGCCGCGCTCGGGCTGGGCATCGAGGCGCTCGCGGACGGTCTTGGCGGTCGCCCGAAGGCGTTCGGTCTCGTCCGTGAGCAGCTCGCGACCCGAAGGCGTGAGGCGGTAGTAGCGCCGAGCGCGGCCGGCAACGACCTCGACCCGGTCCTCCACGATCTGGCCGCGCTCGACCAGGCGAGCGAGCACCCCATACAGGGTGCCGGCAGTCAGCTTCACGCGCCCGTCGGAGAGATCTCCGGCGAGTTTCGCGATGCCGTAGCCGTGCATCGGCTCGCGTGCGAGCGCGGCAAGCACGAAATACGTCGACTCCGTCAGGGCGGCCATCCCCAGCAGTATCGCATCGCTCTGCGCGCAGGTCGATCGGTAGCGACTCGATCATTGGTCCAACCATCGCGGGAACGAACCTGTTGGCGGTGCGCTGAGCCACGCATCACGGATGCCGCTGGTCTGCAGGGTTGCACCCAAACACCGTTTCGGCCTCCACCGAATGTCCAACGGTCCGAGGAGTGGTATACCTTGCCCGCGAGATATATCGACTCCGCGATGTATCCGCGGGCCTTCTCAACAGGAGGTCCATATGCCACCGCTCAACACGCCTCGTTCCCGGCGGCGACTTGGGGAATTCGCCGCAACCATCGGACTGGTCGGAGTGATGTGGGGGCCTGTCGGGTCGGCTGAGGCGGGGGTCTCAGCCGGCTCGGCAGGCACGTTCAAGAAGGGCAGCGCCCACGGGGTCAGCATCGGGAGCAAGCTGGGCAAGGGCCCGGCCGCGACCGAGCTGAACCTGATCGACGGTGCCGTCGCGCAGCGCCTCGGCAGCTGCAGCCCGTCGACCTACGGCACGTCGTTCACCACGACCCTCGGCAGCGGCTGGTCGTCGCTCGCCGCGCGCTCGCAGACCTGCACCAGCGGTTCGCTCCTGAGCTACTGGACGGGCGGCTCGTTCAAGGTCACGTCGTACACCGCTGGCGGCCAGAACATC
The DNA here is from genome assembly GCA_017744415.1 of Solirubrobacteraceae bacterium. Lineage (GTDB taxonomy): Bacteria > Actinomycetota > Thermoleophilia > Solirubrobacterales > Solirubrobacteraceae > JAGIBJ01. The sequence goes on along the minus strand of JAGIBJ010000070.1, from coordinate 19,368 downwards.
TGCCGCGGCGGCTCGTACAGCTACGGCTCGTCGTGGTGGTACAAGACCAGCAAGGGGTGGGTCTGGTCTGGCGGTACGTCGAACCCCGTCTGGAACACCAACTGCTGATTGGGGCGCTTGATGGGGTGCGGCCGGTGCCCTTTGACCCGGCAACATCGGCTGTACCCCTCTGCGCGCCACGCGCGACCTGTCCGGGCGCGTACCCCCACCGGTTCGCCGGCACCGCGGCCACTGACGTCCGCCGACCTTGCGGGTTGCGCTAGCCCTGCTGCTTACGCTGACGCCGACGCTCGCTCGGCCGCACGCGCTTGGTGCCCTCGCCCGACGCCGCCTTCGCCCGGGCATCGGCCTGGATGCGGTCCTTGTCGACGCGCATCGCGACCCACGTGAACGTCGCGGAGAGCACCGCGAACACGAAGAACGAGCTCCAGCTCTCGGCGAACACCGACGCCACCATCCCGAGGCCGAAGACGACGGCCGTGAACACGTAATACGGGCGGACGGGCGAGCCTTGCGGGGATGACGAGGGCGACCGGGGCATGCTCGCCGAGCTTAGGGAATCGGAGCTGACGCGCGTCGCGCGCACTCTGTGCAACGTGTCCCCCTAGATCCCCCAGGGGCCGCCGAGACGGCATGACTGGGGCCCGGGATTGGGGGGTGCCCACGATGGCGCGAACACGTGCGGGTCGCAGCATGCGACCCATGCTTCGATCACGTCGCCATCGTTCCCCAGGCCGGGTCCCGTTCACGCCCGTTCCGCCGCGCCCCGCGCAGGGCGCGCTGCCGTCTCGGTCGTGGCTCCCCGCCACCGCCGGCGCCGCGGCGATCGCCGCCACCGCCGGCCTCATGCTGGCCGCGCCGGATTCCCATGCCGCCGGCCGTCCGGATCTGCGCACCCTCAGCGTGTCGGCGCCCGCGTCGGCCACCAGCGGCGCGCTGCTGCCGGTGCGCGTCGTCGCCTCGGCGAGCGGAAGCCGGGCCCCGCGGGTGGGCTTCGCCGTCTACCTCAGCGCCGATGCCAAGCGCAGCAAGAGCGACATGAAGCTCACGAGCACCGAGCGCCTGCCGCGCCTCGCAAGCGGCCGCAGCCGCACCGTCCCGCTGGCGGTCACGATCCCCGTCGCGCAGGCGCCGGGCAAGGTTCGCGTGATCGTCTGCCTCGACGATGCCGCCAAGGTGCGCGAGCGCTCGGAGTCCAACAACTGCCGCGCCGCCCGGCAGCCGCTCACCATCGCCGCCCCGAGCACCGATCCCGCAACGGCCGGCGCCGCCGCGCCCGCCGCCCGCATCGCCGCGGAGCTCGCCGCCGGCAAGCTCACCCCCGCGAAGGCGCTCGAGTACCGCGTGCTCGCGCGATTCGGCGACCCCAAGCTGCCGGCCCAGTACGCCGGCGATCCGGGCGACGCCGAGGACGACGGCGTGCTCCGTGAGGCCGCGAGCGCCTGGGCCGATCTCCCCAAGCCGACGCGCAAGGCGATCGGCGAGTACTTCCTCCCGCCGCCGGTGCGCCAGGCGCTCGAGCAGGATCCGTCGGCGCTCGTGCGCGCGAAGGGTGGCAAGGGGGCCAAGCGGGGCAAGCGCAACGCCGCCGCCGATCGGCTCGGGGACGACTCCGGCGTCGATGCCGCCGATGAGGACGCCGCGCCGGAGGTGTGCGCCACCGAGTACACGCGCGTGAAGACCTGGGACAACGTGAGCGCGGCGGGCGGCAAGGTGCGCCTGCACTGGGAGCGCAGCAAGCCGGAGGACGGCGCGAAGGCGAAGGCGCTCGTCGGCGACGTCACCCGCGCCTACGCGCGCTTCAAGCAGATGCTCGGCTCAGAGCCCTTGAGCGACGCCAACGTCGGCTGCTACCACGGCCCCGACGGCGCGCTCGACATCTACGTGACGCCCGTCTGGTACAAGGCCGGCGTCACCGTCCCGTCGGCCCAATCCGATCAGCATGAGGCCGACTGCGAGGGCTACCCCGGCTTCGTGGCCGCCGATCCCGATCACCCGCGGTACCGGCTCGGCTACACGATCGCCCACGAGATGTTCCACGCGTTCCAGATGGCCTACCGCTACAAGGCCGGCTGCAAGGACGCCGCGTGGCTCGACGAGGGCTCGGCCACCTGGGCGGGCCACCTGATCTACCCGGCCGACAACGCGGAGCACCTCTTCAAGTTCGTCCTGCAGTACCCGCACGACAGCATCGAGAACGACTACCACTCGTGGGTGTTCTTCCTGTGGATGGAGAAGCGCTTCGGCGATGCCGCGATCCGCACGACCTACCGCTCGCTGAAGAGCACCGATTCGACCGCCGCCGTCGATCAGGGCGTCGGCCTCCGCAAGGAGTTCCTGGACTTCGCGAAGGCCGGATGGAACCAAGAGCCCGAGGCGAGCTTCGCGGCGTGGGACGGCCTGGCGACGGTTCCGCACGTGACGGAGGGCTTCCCCTCCGGCCCGGTCGTGCCGGTGAACTTCCACCTCGCCGGGCAGAAGGAGCGCACGGCCTACTCCAAGTTCTCGCTCCGCGCGCTCGGACGTGACTACAAGCGCTACCCCGTCACCGACGAGAAGCTCCGCAGCCTCACCTTCAAGAATCCGCTCGCCAAGAACCCGAACGTCAAGATCGGGGTGTATCTCACGCTTGCGAGCGGCGCGGTGCGCTGGGAGGACTGGAGCGGCAAGGACGAGGTGAAGCTCTGCCGCGACCAGCCCGAGCAGGACGTGCGCGACATCGTCCTCGTCTACGCCAACGCCACACCCGCCGAGCAGTTCTCCCCTGCCGACGTGCTCATCGCAGCGACGCCGGAGTGGGCACTGAAGGACAGCTGCGAGACCGATCTCCCCTGGCACTACGAGGTGCTGTGGGGCCAGCTCACCTACCACGTCGAGGGTCACCGGCCGGGCAACGCGAACGATGGCCTCTGCGTGCTGAACGGCTTCGAGACGCGCGACAAGGTCGACTTCGTGGGCGCCGCCGACGGCTCGGGGTTCAAGCCCGGCGAGAACGTGTTCGCCAAGACGGGGAACGGCGAGGAGATCGAGGGTGACTTCGGGATCACCGCGGAGAAGCCCACCCGCGCGCACGTGCTGGACGGCTGCAAGGGGTGGGACAACTCGGGCCCGAAGACCCAGTGCCACGCCACGCACAACGACGACATGGGGCCGTTCGAGATCGGGTTCCGGATGACGGCGGAGTCGCGCCAGGCGCAGGTGGCGACACTGCGCTGGGGCATCCCGCCCGCGATCGCCGGGTTCTTCGACGCTGACGACTCGGTGTGCAACGTCGGCACCCTCGACCACTACCTCGACGACCCGGAGATGTACGAGTCCGACGTGCTCATGACCGATCTCGCCGGCACCAAGCCCTTCACCGTGAGCCTCAGCGGTGACTGGTCGTGGACCGGCCCCGGCGACCTCGGCGACAAGGGCACGCTCACCTACTCCTACGAGGCGAAGATGCGCCTGCAGCGGGTGAACGCCGACGGCACGCCGGCCACGTAGGCGGCACCGGCCGCGGTGAGCCGCTGATTTCCATGACTGCAGTCGGGGAAATCAGCGGCTCACCGCGGCCATCTAGGATCGGGCGCGCCATGACGCTCACCCTGCTGCACAACCCGAACTGCTCCACGTCCGTTCACGCGCTCGAGGCGCTCGAGGGCGCCGGGCACGAGGTGGCGGTGCGCAAGTACCTGCTCGTGGCCAATCGCCTGAACGAGGGTGAGCTCCGCGACCTCGCCAGCCGGCTGCAGGGCGACCCGGTCGATGCGCTCGTGCGCCGCGACGCGAACTACAAGAAGCTCAGGCTCAGCCTCGATGGCGCGGATCTCGAGACGGTCGTCGCCACGCTCGTCGCTCACCCCGCGCTGCTGCAGCGTCCGATCCTCGATGATGGCACCGCAGCGATGATCGGCCGCCCGCGCTCACGGGGGGCGGCGTGGGCCGCGGCCGGCAACGTGGTCGACGCCGAGTGACCGGCAGCTGATCGGGGCTCCGAGCCGGCCGGAGATGCCGGCCCAGAGCCCCGGTCACCTACCGCTGCGACACCTCGCTGCTGGCGGCCGCCTCGGCCGCACGAGGCACGATCGGCCGGTAGCCCACGTCCGCGAGGTGCGGGCATCCGGATGCGTTGGCGTATTCCTGGCCGAACGCCGCCGTGATCGAGCGCAGCGGTGGATCGGGGAGCAGACGGCGCGCGCGCAGATACGTGCGCAGGCCGCCGATGACCACAGCCGAGAGCACCGGGTGCGGATCGGGGTAGCCGTGGGCTCGCCGAAGCTCGGGGCCGAGCAGGGCATGGAAGCCGCGGATGCCGAGCGGCCGCAGCGGGCTTGGGAGGTAGCGGGCGACGTAGTCGCCGATCACTGCATCGGCGACGGCGCGGCCGGCGCGCGTCGGCGCCCAGTGCTCGGCCTCGTACGCGCGCGAGTAGGCAAGTGCGTCGGCGTAGTCCTCCGGAAGCTCGGTGATCCCCATCTCCTGCCCGACGGCGATCCAGAACCGGAAGCGAGCTTCGTCCTCCGCCCAGCTCATGCTGCGGTAGCCGATCACCTCGGCCGAGCGCTCGGGCTCGTCGATGATCGTGCAGAGCGTGTAGCGGTAGTCGTCCTGGGTGATCGTGAAGTGCCCGTGGATCTCCTGCAGGCGGGCGATCGTCTCGCGGCCGCGCCCCGAGGCCGCGCCGCTGCTGAAGATCTCGCCGAAGATCACGAGCGTGTCGTCGTTGCGCTTGCGCACGCCGTCGGCGCGGCCGCTCGGTCCACCGCCGCCGCGGTAGAGGACCCGTGCGATCGACGGCACGGCAGCCTGCCGCACGAACGTGGAGGTGTAGAAGGCGGCGGCGATCGGCGGCCACCCGAACCGCGCCTCGGCGACGAGCCGGCTGATGCGGTCGTAGTCGACGCGCGGATCCAGGCGGGCGATCTCATCCCGTGCCCACGTGTAGCCGCGCCATCCGAACATGCCGTCGACCGTACTCCCGGGTTGCATGCGCCGATGGCGACGATCCGCACTGCCGCGAGCGACGAACGTCGCCCAATCGCACAACGGGCCGCCGGTGCCAAACGGGCAGTTCTTGCCGCTGAGGGGACCGCCGGCGTCCGCGGGTGACCGGCCTCATCATCGATCGTCCGTCCAGCAAGCTTGCCGGGAGTGCATGACCGTGGGCGGATTCCGTCACACATACCCCGTTACGGGTCAAGGGATCTGAAAATCGGTCGTAGCTTGGAGATATGGCACCCCTCTCGATCGTCAACTCTCCCCTCACCCTCCTTCACGACCCGTCCTCCCCGGAGTCGGAGTTCGCGCTCGAAGCGCTCCAGCTCGGGTGCCGTCAGTTCGAGGTCCGCCGGATCGATCTCGACTCCAGCCGTCCTTCGACCGCCGAGCTGCGCGATCTCGCCGGCCGACTCGTAGGCGATCACGTCGACGCACTCGTGCGTCGCGGCGCCCGCTACGACCGCCTCGGCCTCAGCCTCGATGGCGCCGATGTCGAGACCGTCCTCACGACGCTCTCGGATCACCCCGAGCTCCTCGCTACGCCGCTCCTCGACGACGGCACCGACGCGATGATCGGCAACCCGATCCAGCGCGCCGAGGTGTGGGCCATCACGGGCCGCGTGATCGACGCCATGGATCACGGCGTCAGCGTGCTGCGCGCCGCCTAACGGCACCCTCGCTCCGCGGCGACGCCCCCGGCTCGCGCCGTGTGCTGGCGGTACGCCGACTACCGCGGCTACCCGCGGCGCGACATCGTCGCGCTCATCGGCATCACGATCCTGCTGCTCGTCTCAGCAGCGGTCGCGCTCGCCTGCTTCTTCATCGCCGTCGCTACCTCGTACGGGGAGTAGGTGCGCCCTCGGCGGCTTGCAGCGGTCGCCTGAGCAAGAGATCGCGCCGCAGATACGCCGCGCGCGACCGAGTAAGTACGAACGTACGGCTCGGTTGCGCGCGCGGCGTAGGTGCAAGCGAGATCCGCTCAGGCGTCCGCCGCGATCTGGCGGAGGACGTAGAGGAGGATGCCGCCGTGACGGAAGTAGTCCGCCTCCTTGGGCGTGTCGATGCGGACGGTGGCGTCGAACTCGGTGGTGGCGCCGTCGGGCGCAGTGGCCACGACCTTGGCGGTCTTCGGAAGGCCGCCCTCGTTGAGCACCTCGGCGAAGCCGGTGATGGAGAAGGTCTCCTCGCCGGAGAGGCCGAGCGAGTCGGCGCTCTCGCCGGCAGGGAACTGCAGCGGCAGGACGCCCATGCCGACGAGGTTCGAGCGATGAATGCGCTCGAAGCTCTCCGCGATCACCGACTTGATGCCGAGGAGGTTCGTGCCCTTCGCGGCCCAGTCGCGGGAGGAGCCGGAGCCGTATTCCTTGCCGCCGAGCACGACGGTGGGGATGCCCTTGCCGATGTAGCTCTGCGCGGCGTCGTAGATCGAGACGACCTCGTCCGGCGTGTCGCTGCCGGCCCCCGCCAGGTCTCCAAACAGGCGAGTGACGCCGCCTTCGGTGCCGGGGGCAAGGAGGTTGCGCAGGCGGATGTTCGCGAAGGTGCCGCGGATCATCACCTCGTGGTTGCCGCGGCGTGAGCCGAAGGAGTTGAAGTCGGCCTGGGCGACGCCGTGCTCCTCGAGGTAGATCGCGGCGGGGCCACCCTTCTTGATCGCGCCAGCGGGCGAGATGTGGTCGGTGGTGACGGAGTCGCCGAGCTTGGCGAGCACGCGCGCGCCCTCGATGTCGGAGAGGGTCGTCGGCTCGGCGGGCATGCCGTCGAAGTACGGGGCCAGGCGCACGTAGGTGGAGTCCGGGTCCCACTCGTAGCGGTCGCCCGTGGGGACATCGAGCCCCTGCCAGTTGGCGTCACCGTCGAACAGCGTCGCGTAGGAGGCGCGGAACTGATCGGAGGAGAGCGACGCCTCGACGGTGTCGGCCACCTCCTTCGTGGTGGGCCAGATGTCCTTGAGGTACACGTCGGTGCCGTCGGGCGTCTGGGCGATCACGCCGTGGGCGAGATCGATGTCCATCGTGCCCGCGATCGCGTAGGCGACCACGAGCGGCGGCGACGCGAGGTAGTTCATCTTCACGTCGGGGTTGATGCGCCCCTCGAAGTTGCGGTTGCCCGAAAGAACGGACGTGACCGCGAGATCGCTCTCCTGCACGGCCGCCGACACCTCGACGGGCAGCGGGCCGGAGTTGCCGATGCAGGTGGTGCAGCCGTAGCCGACGGTGTTGAAGCCGATGGCGTCGAGGTCGGCGGTGAGATCGGCCTTGTCGAGGTAGTTCGTGACCACCAGCGAGCCCGGCGCCAGCGACGTCTTCACCCACGGCTTGCGGGTGAGGCCGAGCGCGCGCGCTTTGCGGGCGACGAGGCCGGCGGCCACCATCACGGACGGGTTGCTCGTGTTGGTGCACGAGGTGATCGCGGCGATCACGACGTGGCCGTGGTCGATCTCGAAGGAGTCGTCGCCGATCGTGCACGGGGTGGGCTTCGTGGTGCGGGTGACCGAGGCGACGCCGCCGCCCTCGCCGGCCATGCGGGCCTCGCCGCGGACGACCGAGGCATCGTCGGCGTCTTCGCCGAGGATCGTCTTGAGCGAGGCGTGGAAGGCGGGCTGCGCATCGGTGAGCGAGATGCGGTCCTGCGGGCGCTTGGGGCCCGAGATCGACGGCACGACCTCGCCGAGATCGAGCTGGAGCACCTTCGTGAAGGTGGGCTCCTCATCCGGGTTGTGCCAGAGGCCCTGGGCCTTGGCGTAGGCCTCCACGAGCGCGGCCTGCTCATCCGTCCGGCCCGAGAACTTCAGGTAGCGGATGGTCTCCTCGTCGATCGGGAAGATCGCCGCCGTGGAGCCGAACTCCGGGCTCATGTTGCCGATGGTGGCGCGGTCGGCGAGCGGGAGCGCGGTGACGCCGTGGCCGAAGAACTCGACGAACTTGCCGACGACCCCTTCCTGGCGCAGCAGCTCGGTGATCGTGAGCACGAGATCGGTCGCGGTGGCGCCCTCGGGGAGGGATCCGGTGAGCTTGAAGCCGATCACCTGCGGGATCAGCATCGGGATCGGCTGGCCGAGCATGGCCGCCTCCGCCTCGATGCCGCCGACGCCCCAGCCGAGCACGCCCAGGCCGTTGACCATCGTGGTGTGCGAGTCGGTGCCGACGAGCGTGTCGGGGTAGGCCTGCCCGAGCTTGTCGTTCACGAAGACCGCGCGCGAGAGGTACTCGAGGTTGACCTGGTGGACGATGCCCGTGTCCGGCGGGACGACCTTGAAGGTGTCGAACGCGTCCTGGCCCCAGCGCAGGAACTGGTAGCGCTCCTTGTTGCGCTCGAACTCCTTCTCAGCGTTCTTGTGGGCGGCGTCGAACTGGCCGAAGTAGTCGACCTGCACGGAGTGGTCGATCACGAGCTCGGCGGGCACGAGCGGCTCGATCTTGGACGGATCACCGCCGAGGCCGGCGATGGCATCACGCATGGCGGCGAGATCCACCACGGCCGGCACGCCGGTGAAGTCCTGGAGCACGACGCGCGCGGGCGTGAAGTTGATCTCCGTGTCGGGCGTGGCCTTGGCGTCCCACGTGGCCAGCGCCTCGATCGACTCCTTGGTGACGGCGCCGTTGCCCTCGGTGCGCAGCAGGTTCTCGAGCAGGACCTTCAGCGAGTACGGCAGACGAGCGACGTCGTACTTCGCCTGCAGCGCATCCAGCCGGAAGATCTCGTAGGACTTGCCCTCGACGTCGAGGGTGGACCGGCTGGAGAAGCTGTCTGCTGACATATGGAGGCTCCTGTGACGAGGCCGCGTGGTGCAGCGCGGCGACGATTCGGTGGAAGGCTGTGACGGAGAGCTCCCTTCAACCTACAGGGATGCGGAGGGCGCGCCTTGGCGGGATGCCCGCAACGTTCACACGGGCCAAGGGTTCTCGCTGGTACCCCTGATCGACGACCCCTGACCGTGCCGGTGCGTCCAGGGACGGCGCAGTGTTAGCTACGGGGCCGTAGTCTGTGATCGCGGTCACCAATCCCTGAGGTGGCCACTGACCGAACGATGGGCCTTCGGCGCACGGCGTCGAGCGTCCACGCTGGAGCCAACTGATGCGCCAACGCCACCTCATCACCACCGCCGTCGTCACCGGCGCTCTCCTCACCGGCGCGCCCGCCGCGGGCGCCGCCGTCACCCTGCTGCCGCAGGACATCGATGCCCTGCCCAAGGCCGGCGCCGTCGAGAGCGGCCAGGTGACCGTGAAGCTCAGCGCCTCCGCGAAGCGGCTCAAGCTCTCGGGTGCCGGTGAGGTGAGCGTGAAGGGCGGCAGCCTCTCGCTGCTCGCCGACCCCGAAGCCGAGGTGTGGATCGATCCGACGAGCATGAGGGGCTCCGTCGGGATCGACGGCTCGCTGAGCATCCGCGGCAGCAAAGGCACCGCCAAGCTCACGAAGATCACGTTCTCGCCGGGTGTGAAGAAGAACGTCACCGCGAAGCTCGGCTCGAAGACGGTCACGCTCGGCAAGCTCACGGGCGGCAGCGCGAAGTTCAGCAAGCAGGCCGACGGCGTGCTCTCGAACGCGAAGTTCTCGCTCAGCGCGGCCGGCGCGAAGGCGATCAACAAGGTGACCGGCGGCGGCGTGCGCTCGGGCAGCTTCGGCACGGTGAAGATCGACGTCACGGGCCGCGAGCTCCCGCTCGACAGCGGCGTCGCGAAGATGACGCTCGATCCGGGGATCCTCCAGCTGATTCAGCAGAACGGCTACGAGCTTTCGGCGGTCGCCCCGGCCACGCGCGAGGGCAACGTGATCACCATCCCGATGACGGGCGGCGCCTTCGATCCGCAGGAGCTCACGGGCCGCCTCTCGTTCGACAAGGCCGCGAAGGTGCACTTCGCGAACGCGGCGACGGGCAAGCAGATCGACCTCTTCAAGTTCGCGGCGGCCGTCGGCTTCGGCCAGAACGACCTGTACGCGGCCGTGAACGAGTCGGTCACCCCGGTGCTCGGCGTCCTGGATCTCTCGAACGTCGAGGCGGGCCTGGATGGCAAGACCTTCCACGCCACCGGCGCGAAGGTGACCATCAGCAAGGTCGCGGTGTCGGTGCTCAAGCAGAGCTTCGGCGTGACGGTCGCGCAGGGCGCGGCGCTCGGCACCGTCGACCTCACCGGCACGATCTCCGGCACGTTCTAGCCGCAGGCAGCGCCGAGCCGCTGATTTCCCTGGCCGCACTCGGGGAAATCAGCGGCTCAGCATCCGCGGCGGGCGATCACGTAACGTCGCCGCCATGACGACGCGCCAGACCGTTGAAGCCGCCGGCGAGTGGGGCCCCAAGGTGGGCTACTCGCGTGCCGTGCGCGTGGGCCAGCACGTGCACGTCGCCGGCACCACGTCGCCCGGCGAGGGCCTCGAGGCGCAGACGCGCGGCGCGCTGGCGATCGCCCTCGGGGCGCTCGCCGAGCTGGGCGGCACCCCGGAGGACGTCGTGCGCACGCGCCTGTACCTCACCGACGTGACCCAGTGGGAGGCCGCCGCCCGCGCCCACGGCGAGATCTTCGGCGAGATCCGCCCGGCCACCACGCTGCTCGAGGTGAGCAAGCTGATCGACGCCGACCTGCTCGTCGAGCTCGAGGTCGAAGCGATCCTGCCGTAGCCCGAACGCCCCGCGCCGGCGGGCGCATCGAGCACCCGCCGACGTTTGCGTGCGACACGTTCAGGAGCGCGCGCCCCGGCCGATATCCGGGGCGTGACGCACCCGTCAGATCCGTCGCAGCCTCAGGCGCACCAACCCATCGGCCAGCCGCCGGCGCAACCCGCGCCGAGCGGACCGCACGTGCCCACGCACGGCATCGCGCCGATCGACCCGTACGCGCAGCCGTACGCGGATGCGCGTGCACAGCTCACGCCGCCGCACCAGTCGCAGTACGCGATGAACGATCCGTACGCGCCGCGGCGCACCCAGCCGGCACCGCCGCAGGCCGACCCGGCGCCGCAGCCGCAGCAGGCCTACTCGGCACCCGACCCCCACGCGCAGCAGCCGTATGCGGCGCCCGATCCGTACGCGCCGCCGCAACCGCCGTACCCCGATCCGTCGGCCTACGGCCAGCCGCCGCAGCCGTACGTCGACCCCGCCGCCTACCCCGGTCCGTACGTGCCGCAACCGGCTCCGGCGCCCGTGCACCAGCCGGTGCTCTCCCCGTACGTCGCCCAGGCGCCCCCGCAGGCGCCCCCTGCTCCCTACCCCGCGCACGTCGCCTACGCCGACCGCTCCGACGGCCGCCCACCCATGGGCCCGCCGCCTGGCGACGGCGAGCGCAAGAGCGCGTGGAACAAGTGGTCGTACGGCCTGATCGCGATCGCCGTCGTGGTGCTCGCGGTGCTCGGGGCCGCGCAGCTGAAGGCCCGCAAGGCCGAGGCCAGCGTCAAGCCGCTCGTGGTGGCGCTCTCCCAGCGCAATGCGAGCGCACGCTGCCCGCGCTACATCACGTCGGTGCTCACCAACGTCGGCTCGGTGCGCCTCGACAGCGAGGGCCGCATCGCCGATCGCACCGATCTCACCGGGCCCGTCTGCGACGGCCTGCGCAACCTCTACAAGCCCGGCGGCACCGCTGAGCTCGCGTGTCTCACGAACGGTGGCAAGTGCTCACGGAACGCGCTCATCTCGGTGGTGTCGATCTCGGTCGTCGCACACGAGTCGATGCACCTGCGCGGCCAGCTCGACGAGGGTCGTGCCGAATGCGAGTCGATCGGGGAGAGCGAGGCGATCTCGCGGACCCTCAAGATCCCGCTCCAGCAGGCGCGCGTGATCTCGTACCTGCACTACGCCGGCATGAACCCGTACACGCCAGATCGCTACCAGGTGTCGGCGTCGAACTGCGCCCCTGTTGCCGCGCTCGAGGCTGATCTTCCGGGCGATCCGGCGATCCTCGATCGCCTGCGCGTGCAGACGTCGAACACCTGGCGGGAGCTCGCGACCTAGCGTCGCAGCGCTCCGCCGCTCACGGCGCCGCGGAGCACCCATCCCTGCCCGCCTGGCGAGCGGCCCTCCGAGCCTCCGCGGCGGGTACGCTCTTGGTGATGAGCGACCCTGGTGGGCGGCGCGGCGGATGGCGCATCGAGTTCGGCCCCGGTGGCCCTGGGCGCCCGCGCGGGCCACGTCGGCCGGGCGGTGACGGCGGCGACGACGGCCCCACGTGGCCGAGCTTCGGCCGCCGCGCGCGGATCGCTGCGATCGCCGCGCTCGTCGTCCTGCTCCTGCTGCTCGTGATCTTCCTGCGGCCGCTGCTGCACGGCCCGGTGATGATCGTGTGGCGCGCGCCACTGCCCTGGCTCGTCGCCGCGCTGATCCTCGTCGTCGGACGGCTCGCGAGCCGCCGGGCGCGGCTCACCGTCGCCGACCTCCAGGCAGGCCGTGATCCGCGGCGCGGCGTGTGGGCCGGTTCGATGGCGCTCGCCGGCCTCAGCTTCTTCCTGCTGCTTTCGCTCAACCCCGTGCTCGTGCAGCGCAGCATCGCGTCGCACACCGACTACGCGCGGATCGACGCCTTCCCCGACACGGGTGTGGTGCGACTGGTGCCGCGCGACGTCGCCGGGCGGATCATGACCGCCGGCTTCAACTCGTCGACCGAGCGCCTCACCGATCTCGCCGTGGTGAACACCAAGGACGGCCTGAAGTGGAGCGCGATCCGCAGCCCGCAGGGGCTGTTCCGGCGCTACACCGAGAAGAGCGGCGGCCTCGAGCTGCAGGATGCGCAGGATCCCGGCCGCAGCGTTGAGCAGGTCGATGCGGGGTTCAAGTACGCGCCGGGGCTCGCGGTGTTCGACTCCCTCAGCTGGCAGCTGAAGGAGCGCAAGATGTTCGCCGACCTCGAGGCCCCCGTGGGCATCTTGGGCGACGACGGCGCCCCGCTGATCCTCGTCCCGTACGTCTCCTACACGGGCTTCCCCATCCGCCGACCGAAGCTTGGCGGCGCGTTCCTGGTCCACCCCGACGGCCGCATCGAGGACCTCTCCCCCGAGGAGGCCGCGAAGCGTCCCGAGATCGCGCGCAGCGGCCGGCTCTTCCCCGACACGCTCGCCCGCCGGATCCACGATGCCTACGCGCTGAAAGGCGGCATCTGGAACTACCTGCTCGTCCACAAGGACCAGACGCAGATCGTCGACACCGAGGCCAACCGCCAGCCCTACCTCCTGCAGGGCCCGAACGGCACCACGTCGTGGGTGTCGGTGGCGCAACCCTACGGCGCCTCCTCGGCGACGACGGCGATCTTCCTCACCGATTCGACGACGGGTCGGACGCGCCTGTGGAAGGTCGCGCCGCGCGACGCGCTCACGGGCAATGCGCGCGCCGTCGACATCGCCGAGGCGACCCCGATCGCCGGGATCAGCTTCGGCACCGGCGGCGTCGTCAACCCGACGAGCGGCTCGTTCCGAGCGAGCGAGCCGCGGCCGGTGTTCGTGAAGGGCAAGCTCTACTTCATCGTGTCGGTGGTGCCGAGCACGGCGACCACCGTGACGAAGACGATCGTCGTCGACGCGCAGAGCAACCGCACCTACAAGGTGTTCGACACCGACGAGCAGGGCCTCAAGGACACGCTCGACTTCTTGGAGAACGGTCCGCCGGCCTCGGCCGAGACCGACGACGAGCCGTCGTCGACGACGCCCGATCAGCCGTCGGCCAACCCGCTGCCCGGCGCCACGCCGCAGTCGACCACGCCCGCGTCGCGTGCCGAGCTCCAGCAACAGGTGGAACGCGCGATCGACCGGCAGCAAGAAGCCCTCGACGAGCTCCGCCAGCTCCGCGAGCAACTGGGAGCGACCACGCCGTGACCGCTGAAGAAGAGCGCGACGACGACCTGCGCGAGGACGCGACCCACCTCCGCGACGACCTCGTGCACGAGGCGGAGGAGGAGATCGGTGGCGCCGCCGCGATGCTCACGGCCGAGGAGCAGCCGAGCCTGCTCGAGGCCATGGGTGGTCCGTACGGCGCGGCCGAATCCGCGCTGCCGTCGGTGGCATTCGTCATCGCTTACACCGCGGGACTCGAGGTGACGCCCGCTGCGGCGGTCGCCGTGGCGATCGCCGCCGTCGCCGGCGTGATCCGGATCTTCCGCCGCGAGACGGTGCAGTTCGCGTTCACCGGGATCGTCGGCGTCGTCATCTCAGCGCTCGTCGCCAGCAAGACCGGCGAGGCTCGCAACTTCTTCCTCCCCGGCCTGCTCGCCAACGTCGCCTACGCCGCGATCTGCCTCGGATCGGTCGCGGTGCGCTGGCCGTTCGTCGGCGTGCTCATCGCTGGCTTCTCCGGTGAGGAGGGCTGGCGCGACAACGCCCCGCGCATGCGTGCCTTCCGCAACGCCACGCTGATCTTCGGCCTCATCTTCGTGCTGCGCCTCGTCGTCCAGGTGCCGCTCTACCTCGCCGATGCCACGGCCGCCCTCGGCGTCGTGAAGACCGTCATGGGCATCCCGCTCTTCGGCATCGGCATCTGGCTCAGCTGGCTCATGCTGCGCGGCACCGAGCCCCCCAAGCCGGGCACTGCGGCACCAGCCGCCTGAGTCTTCGTCGGCGTTCCCGCGGGGGTTGGGGTGCTCCCTCCGGTGCCTAAGGCGCTGCACGGTGCATTGCTCGCCTAGCGGTTCGCCTGGCGGCTCACCGTCGCCAGGCCGACTCCGAGGTCTGAGTGGTGCCACGGCCCGCGCCGGCGAATCTCACCACAGCGCCTCTCCGCCCGCGCGGGCTTCCTGCGGGGCCGGGTCCCCGCAGGAAGCTGGGTGGCCGCTAGCGGCGGACGACCGCGGCGGAGTCGACGGCCTCGAATGCGCCGCCGGGGATGCCCTTGAGCTGGGCGAGGTCGTCCTCGTCCCAGCGGCGATCGGGGGCGCCGGTGACGTACCAGTCGCTGCCGGTGTCGGCGAGCACGAGGCCGTACTCCTTCATCGCGGTCGCGATCACCTTGGCGTTGCCAGTGAGGCCGCTGATGTCGTAACCGGCCTTCATGCGGAAGCGCTGGCCCATCGGCGGGGCGCTCGGGCTCGAGGAGGTGGGCGCGAAGTGACTGGCCGGCGGGACGTAGGCGTTCGCGATGCCGTGCGACGTCATGCGGATCGCATGCTTGATACGGCCGCTGGCGGCCTCGTCGTAACGGGCGAGCAGCGGCAGGATCGGGAGGCCGGCGGCGTCGGCGCTCGTCCAGCCGACCGGCCGCGGGGAGCCGTTGATCAGATCGAACTTGTAAGAGCCGCTCACGAGCCAGCTGCTCGCCTGGGGCTCCGCGTTGCCGAGTTCGTAGAGCGCGCACTCCCCCTGCTTGACGACGAGCACATGCCGGTCGGCATCGGCATCCGCCGCTGGGCCACCCTCGACGGGCGTGTCGAGCGGGATCGGGAACGGACCCCTGTCGGACTCGTCTTCGTACATCCCGGTCCGATATTGGATCGCGACGTTGGGCTCGGTCGACGGCACGACGCGGAACGGAATGCCGAAACCGTCCGGCCCGGCGCCGAGATCGGCCGAACCGAAGTCCGGGTGGAGCTTCTTGCCGACGCCGAGGAACCCGACGTAGGCGTCGGAGTTGGCGCTTACCGGCAGCGAGTCGACGCGCTGGTTGAGCGCCCAGCTCGACGGCATCTGCGGGCAGCCGCCGATCGTCGGACCGTCGCCCGGCGCCGTGGTCACGGGCGTGGTGGTGCCGGGCGCAACCGACCCGACCGGCGCGCCCGTGGTCGGCGTGCCCGAGCCAGGCGCCGGCGCCGGCGTGCCCGGCGAGCCCTGGCCGGTCGGCCCGTCCTTCGGCGTCTGCGACTTGGTCCACGCGCTGCAGCGCCTCGCACGGCCCATGCCCGAGCAGCGGCGCGCGCGCACGCGGAGCTTGCCGACGCTCGTCGCGGACGGCAGCGTGAGCTTCGCCGTCCCGCGCTTCGCCTTCACGGCGCGCAGCATCGTCCGCTTCTTGCCGGAGGCGAGCGTGCGCGTCACCGCCACCTGAACGGTGCCGACCTTCGTCGCCGTCCATTTCACGGTGAGTACCTTCCCGGCGAGGGCGGCCGACAGCGCTTTCGGCTTTGATGGCGCGGCCGCCGACGCCGTGGCGCCCGTAGCCAGTCCGGCGCAGAGCGCGAGCGCAGCGATCAGCGCAAGGGGGCGAGCGAGTGAGCGGACGCGCATCGTGCCGACCGTATCGGCCGCCCCGCGCCGGCAAGCAAGCTCACTGGCCGTTTGCACCACGTTGAGCCTTCGCGGGCCCGGGGCCTCGGCCCGGCTGTGACGGGGAGACCAAACCCCGGACCCGCTGCGGCCTCGAAGGGCGCGGCGGGCCACGGGGGCGCGTCGGGACTCACCGAGATACTCGGCCGGGGGACAACTGCACCGGCGCCAGATGGACGGTGGTACGAGCGCCGCGCGCCAGCGAGAGGTTCGTCTGCCCGCCTACGGGCTCAGGCGCGTGGCGACGTCGTCGGCGAGGCGCTCGCAGGCGCGGTCGACGATGTCGAACATCTCGGCGAACTCGCGGGCGCCGCCGTAGTACGGGTCGGGCACGCCGCGGTCGTGGCCGGCGGCCTCCGGATCCCAGTCGCGCAGAAGCTGGACGCGTTCGCGGATCTCGTCGTCGGTGGCGAGCGCGAGCAGGTCGCGGCGGTTGGACTCGTCCATCGCGATCACGAGATCGAAGTCGCGAAGGTCGCTCGCCGTCACCTGCCGGGCGCGGCCCGTCATCGAGAGGCCGCGCTGCTCGGCCTCGACGATCGCGCGGCGATCGGGGGCGTTGCCCGCATGCCAGCCGCCGGTGCCAGCGCTGTCGATCTCGACCTCGGTGAGCAACCCGCGGTCGGCGATCTTCTGACGGAAGACGACCTCAGCCGTGGGCGAGCGGCAGATGTTGCCGAGACAGACGAACAGGACGCGCACCGTTACGCGGTCGCTTCGAAGGCGGCGATCATCCTCGTGCAGGATCGCAGAGCGTTCCGCACCCTGCCGCCCCGTTCCGAACCGCCTGCTGGTGGACGAATTCGAGCAGCGCTCAGTTTCGGGCGGTGCGACGTGAGCGCAGCGCGGCGGTGCGGACGCGGTCGCGGACGCGGTGCCGCTCGCCGGGGCCGACGACCGGCCGCAGCGCATCGGCCTGCTCCGGCGGCACCCAACCACCGAACGCCCGCTCGAGTTCGAGGGCGACGGCGATGGTGCGGTGGTCCTGGTCCATCGGGGCCATGGCCTGCACGCCGAGCGGGAGGCCCTCGCGGCCGACGCCCATCGGGATCTGCGTCGCGGGCCAGCCGAAGAGGTTGGCGGGCACCATCGAGCCCATCGCCCACGGTCGCAGGGTGGTCCAGCCGTGCGGCGGAGCGGGGCGCGGCATCGGCGGCAGCAGCATCACGCCGTCGCCGATCTCGGCGGCGACCTGGTCGGCGAGGCCGTCGATCGCGCGCGAGTAGGCGCCGGGGGCAGCGGGACGCCGCACCTTGCTCACGAGTTCCACGGCCGCGGCGAGGTTGACGAACGCGGCGGTGTGCGTGCCCTCCCGCCTCGAGGCGAGCTCGCGGTAGAGCGTGCGCACACGACGGGCCTCCCAGCCGATGCTGTCGACGAACTCGTCGTTCCAGGACGACCGCAGCGCCTCGACGTAGATCAGCTGCGCCTTGATCAGCGGACGGGCGTCCACGCGCACGACGCGAGCGCCCAGCGAGGCGAGGTGGGCGGCGGCGCGCTCACGCGTGGCGAGCACCTCGTCGCCGACGCCCGTGGTGATGCCGAGGCCCTCGGGGATCACCACCGGCAGGCCCCTGAACGACACCGCCGACGGATCGCCGAGCGGGATCTCACGGTCGTACGGATCGTCCGGGTCGTCGTAGTTGAGCACCTGCATCAGCGGCAGGAGATCCTCCGCGCGGCGGGCGAGCGGGCCGACGACCATCATGCGGCGCGCGGGACCCGGATCCATCGGGAAGTGACCGGTGGTGGGCACGACGCCCACCGACGGCTTGTGGCCGAACACGCCGCAGCAGAACGCAGGCACGCGGATCGAGCCGGCGAGATCCGAGCCGAGCCCGAACGGCACGCCGCCCGAACCGATCACTGCGCCCTCTCCCCCGCTCGAGCCACCGACGGTGCGGCCGAGATCGTAGGGGTTGCGGCTGTCGCCGTAGACCTTGTTGCGCGCCTCGATCCAGAGGCAGAGCTCGGAGGTGTTGGTGACCCCGACCGGGATGGCGCCGGCCTCGACCAGCCGGCGCACGGCGGGAGCATGCTGCGTAGCGACGCGTCCCTGCACCGGGCGGAAGCCGGCGGTGTGCGGCATGCCGGCAACGGCGATCGATTCCTTGATCGTGCAGGGCACGCCGAGCAGCGGCGGCAGCTGCTCGTCGGGTGCGGCAGCGGCGATCCGGGCATCGGCGGCGTCGGCGGCCTCGCGAGCATCGGTCTGGCGCCAGGCCACGATCCCGTGCACGCGCGGCTCGGTGACGACGGCGCGGGCGAGGTGGGCTTCGAGCACTTCGCGGCTCGTCACCTCGCCGGTGCGGATCAGCCGCGCGAGGGTCGTCGCGGACTGCTCGGTGAGCTCGGCGGTCGGCACCACCGGCACCGGTTCAGCCGGATGAGAGACAGGGGTCGGCGACTGGGCGCCGGGCGTGGGGGCAGCGCCGCGCATCCCAACTGAAGCTACAGACACGTAGCCTCCGCCGCACGTTGCGAACCGGTACGAACCCCGCCGTTGACGAACGCTCAACTGCAGGGTTTTCGGGTGGCGGCGAAGGAGTGGCGGATCATTGCCCTGAGATCACAACGGCCCGCGCGCACCAACTCCACGTGGCGCGCGCGGGCCGCGTACGCGACCGGACGCCGGGGGCGTCTGGTCGGCGCTCAGCCGTTGATGGCTAAGGCTTGGGCGTGAGCTTCACCGCGATGGTGTTGCCGCTACCGGCCGTGAGTGGCGAGACGAGGCCGTTGAGCGGGCCGCAGCCGTTGAGGTCGCTGATCTTGTAGGTGCCGGCGACGTTGCCGCCGGTGCCCGTCGGATCGAACGAGTCGGTGCTCTTCAGCGTGATGTCGCTGAGGCTCTTCGTCTGGCAGGTGTTGCCGCCCGCGAGCGGGATGGCACCGAACGCCTTCACGCTCTTGACCTTGATCCGCACCTTGCTGTTGGTCGTCAGCTGGTCGTCGACGAGCGTGCCGGTGGTCGGGCCCGAGGTGACGAAACCGACGGTCGCCGTGACCGGGATGAAGCCGAGCGCGGTGAGGCGGCCCTGCGTGTCGTTGAGCGTGAGGTCGGCGACGATCGCGCCGGTCGAGACGGTGAGCGTCGCGGCCACGCCGCCGGTGAGCGGCATGGTGCCCTTGGTCAGGGTGTTGAGCTTTGTCGTGCCCTGCAGCGTGTACGAGTACTTCGCCGTCACGGGCTTCGGCGTGGCGGTCGGCGTCGGCGTG
>JAGIBJ010000069.1 GCA_017744415.1 Solirubrobacteraceae bacterium | reverse complement strand
GGGGCGGTTCGTGCGGTGGATGACCTCGAACTCCTCCAGCGACCGGCCGGAGCCCACCGCCACGCATGTGAGGGGGCTTTCCGCGAGGTGTGCCGGCATCTGCGTCTCCTGACGCAGCCGCTCGTCGAGTCCGTGGAGGAGTGCTCCACCGCCTGCCAGCATGATGCCACGATCCATGATGTCGGACGCCAGCTCCGGCGGGGTGCGGTCGAGCGTCTCGCGCACGGCCCCGAGGATCTGGGAGAGCGGCTCGTCGATCGCGCGACGGATCTCCTCGCTGGTGAGGACGATCGTCTTCGGCAGGCCGGTGACCATGTCGCGCCCGCGGATCTCGGCCTGCAGCTCCTCCTCCATCGGGTAGGCGGAGCCGATCTCGAGCTTGAGTTCCTCGGCCGTCTGCTGGCCGATCAGGAGCTTGTACTCGCGCTTGGCGTAGTTGATGATCGCCTCGTCGAGTTCGTCGCCGCCGACGCGGATCGACTGGCTCACGACGATGCCGCCGAGGGAGATCACGGCCACCTCGCTGGTGCCGCCGCCGATGTCGACGATCATCGAGCCGGTGGGCTCGCCAACGGGGAGCCCGGCACCGATCGCGGCGGCCATCGGCTCCTCGATGAGGTAGGCCTGGCGGGCGCCGGCAGAAAGGGTCGCCTCCTCCACGGCGCGCTTCTCGACGCCGGTGACGCCCGAGGGCACGCAGACGACGACGCGCGGGTGCGCCCAGCGGTTCTGGTGCACCTTCTGGATGAAATGGCGGAGCATCTCTTCGGTGACATCGAAATCCGCGATGACGCCGTCCTTGAGCGGGCGGATGGCCTGGATCGTGCCCGGCGTGCGGCCGAGCATGCGCTTCGCCTCGATGCCGACGGCGTGCACCTCTCCCGAGCGGGAGTCGATGGCGACCACCGACGGCTCGGAGAGAACGATGCCACGGCCGCGCACGTAGACGAGCGTGTTGGCGGTGCCCAGGTCGACCGCCATGTCGCGGCCGCCGAAGCCCGTGAGGTTGTCGAAAAGTCCCATGCTGGATCCGGTGCAGCCGCGACGGGATGGGAGCGGGCCGCGTGACCGGAAGGCGGCAGTCTACTCGCCCGTTTCCAGCGAGGCGGAGTTTCGCTTGCGGCGCGGAGCAGGCCAGAACCGCTGCTCTCACGCCCGCTGGACCGGCCCGGTCAGGTGGGCGCGCGGTCCAGGAGGTCGGGGGCGAGACGGGCCATCAATGCCACGGGAAGCCCGACCACATTGAGGTAATCGCCCTCGATGGCTTCGACCAGGCCGGCCCCGCGACCCTGGATCGCGTAGGCGCCGGCGCGTCCCTCCCACTCTCCGTGCGCAAGGTGACGCTCGAGTTCCTGCGCGCTGAGCGTGCGCATGCGCACGGTCGTGCGATCGACACCGCTGCGTGTCGAGCGCTGCCCGGGGCCTGCGAGGGCGAGTCCACTGACGACCGTGTGGGTGCGGCCGAGGAGCTTGCCGCCCAGCATCTCGCGGGCCTCGTCGAGGTCGGCCGGCTTGCCGAGGATCTCGCCCTCGTCGGTGAGCACGATGGTGTCGCTACCGATCACGGTGGCGAAGGGCTGGCTGCGCGCGACGGCGTGGGCCTTGGCGCGAGCGTTCTGCTCGGCGACCGCGTCGGGCTCGCCACTCATCACCTCGTCGACGTCGGCAACGATCACGCGGTGGGCGATCCCCAACTGCGTGAGGATCGCCGTGCGCTGCGGCGAAGCGCTGGCCAGGATCGGCGGGATGAACATTCCGCCGGCCTGCGCCTGCGCTCGCGGGATCGGATCCGTATTGGGCTGCGCCTGCGGCATGGCCCGGACGCTACCGAGCCGCGCCACGAGCCACGTGCACTTGCCTGCGAGGTTGCCCGCGAGCCGCTGCGACGGGGCCGCGCCGGGCGGCGGGCGGCCCCGCGGCCAGCGCTAGGGCGTGATCTTGATGATCGAGCCCCCGGCGCCCCGGAACGGCGACCTCTTCGGCGTCTTGGCGGGCAGGGTGCTGAATGCCGAGACGTAGACGCCGGTGGCATCCGCGGCGGCGCCGGCGGGGAACATCAGGCCTTGCTCCGAGATCGTGGTGCGCTTGCCGTCGGGCGTCACCTTCACCACGGCGCCCGGGGCGCCCTTCTCGATGTTCGCGGAGAGCTCGGTCACGTAGAGCGTGCCGTCGGGCGCGAACGCGAGGCCGGTGATGGCGGTGAAGCCGGTGGCGTAGAGCGTCGGCGCGCCGCCAGCGGCGGGCAGCTTCCAGATCCGTGCCTTGCCGGGGCCGGAGCCGAGCGCGAGCTCGCCGACGTACACGCTGCCATCCGGGCCGAGCGCGAGCGAGGTCGGTACGGGCTGCTGCTTCTTCTGGAGCGGGATCACCGAGAAGACCTTCGGCGCGCCGCCCGCGGGGACGTCGATGATCGCGTTGGCGCCGGCGTCGGCCACGAGGGTGTGACCGGCGAGCGCGAGGACGCCATAGGGGTTCGAATTGCGGTCGTTCTTGACCCCGTCGATGTTCGTGGTCCACTCCAGCGGCGAGATCGCGCCGAGCTTCGTCTTCGTGGTGCCGGCGACCGCGTAGAGGTTGCCGACCTGGGCCCGCACGAACGCGGGGGCCGTGGCGACCTGGCCTTTCGTGCTCGACGTGATCACCGTCTGCACGGTCCCGTCCGGCGCGACCGACACCGCGTCCGCGCCCGTGGCGAAGCTCCCGTCGCGGTTCGCGGCCGAAAGCAGACCGCTCGCGACCGTCGTCGTCCGGCCGTCCTTGATGGCGAGCACCTTGCCCGTCTTGCCGAAGCAGACGGTGTCGCCGCCTTCCGGGTCGAGGAAGCAGCCGCGTTTGCCGCCGGTGCCCGCGGCGGCGACGTAGAGCGTGCCGTCGGGGGCGAGCGAGAGGCCCCGCGGGTTGTCGATGCCCGTCGCGACGACGGTGGTCTTGGCCTGCGCCGCCCCGGGCAGCAGGGCGGTGGTGAGCGTCACGGCGAGCGCGACGCCGCGGCGGGTCGTGGAAGACATGAGCGGGTTCCGTGGTCGGACGAGGTGGTCACGCCACATGCTGCGGATCGCAATGATCGGCGACCTCCGTGCTGCCACTGGACTTCGTGGCTATGCGGCGGTGGGCGCCGCGCCGAGCATGGCCCGGCTCATGCGCGAGCGAGCATCGGCAACGTGGCGGTCGTCTCGATGCGCTGCCCGGAGCTCCGGCTGGAGAGCGTGCCATCGTGCAACTCGACGCGGGCCCGCGCCTTGGCGAGGTTGCTCGCGAACTCGCCGCGGCGACGCTGGTTGCCCTGCACGCGAAGCTCAAGCCGGTCGGCGGCGAAGCCCACGCGTACCTCGACGCCCGGCGCGTCGTCGAGCGCGCCGATCAGATGCTCGACGATGCGGTAGGCCGAGAGTTCGACGCCCGGCGGCAGCACGCGCGGATCGCCCTCGACCACGACACGCGACCGTGGCCCGCGCGTGCGGACCACCAGCGCCTCGAGCGACGTGAGGGTCGGCATCGGGGCGGTGGCGATCGCGCCATCGGTGCCGCGGAGCGAGCCCACGAGTTGCCGCATGTCGTTGAGCGTCGCGCGACTCTCCTGCTCGATGCGAGCGAGCGTCGCCGCGGCCTCGGCGCCGTCGGCCAGCGCCCCGCCGTCCTGCGCGAGCGCCGCCAACGTGCTCAGGCGCTGCTGCAGGAGCGCGTCGAGCTCGCCGGAGAGATCGGCGCGGTCGGTGGCGACCTCCAGGCGAGCGCGTTCGTCGCGGGCATGCTGAAGCTCGTCGGTCTGGTCGCGCAACCGGGCGACCATGCGCGAGCGGCTCGCGGCGAGCAGTCCGAGGCCGAACGAGACGAGCGTGACGGGCATTCCGACCACCAGCACGTTGGCGCTGAGCGCGTCGAACACCCCGACGAGCAGCGTCGCCACGATCGCCAGTGTCAACCCTTGGCGCCGCGCGCGCGGGCCGAGCGTGGCGGCGGCGAACGCGAGGAAGCCGATCGTCGGGAAGGCCACGCCACAGCGCACGATCTCGCCGAAGAGGACCGCGTGGACCGCCAGAGCGAGCACAACGGCGCCGAGGGCGGCACGCGGGGCGGTGCTCCGCCAGAGCAGCGGCAGCGTGATGAGGAGGAACGCCGGGATCACCCAGACGCTCACCACGAACGGGCCGCCCTCCTCGGGGGTCGCGGTCGGGCCCTCGAGGTAGTTGCTGCGGGCGAGCACCAGGCCGAGCGCCGTCATCAGGAGCGTGACGGCCAGGTCGAGGCGTGTGGGATGCGGCCGCAGGCCGCGGAGGGAGCTGGGCATGAGGAGTCCTCGATGGCGTGGGGCGACAGGGTTCAGTGGATGGTGGCGACAGCGCGCGGGAGCTCGGCGCTCAGCAGCCAGCCCCCGTCGGACGACGGACCGGCATCGAGGCGACCGCCGATGCGGCCGAGGCGTTCCCTCAAGCCGGCGACGCCGGTGCCACCGCCGAGATCGACGTGGACGTCGCCGCCCGTGGCGGGGCCGTTGCGCACCTCGACGCGCAGGCCGGCGGCTGCTCCGGCGACGAGCACCTCGACCTCCGCGCCTGCGGCGTACCGCAGTGCGTTCGTGAGCCCCTCACGGACCACCAGGTATGCCGAGCGCGCGATCTCCGCGGGGTATCCCGCGCGTTCTCCCTCGAGCCGCAGCGTGACCGCGAGCCCGCTTCCCTGGGCGCGACGGACGAGCTCGCCAACGAGGGCGAGATCGGGCGGCGATCCGTCTTCGCGGTCGTCGGCGAGGAGACCGATGAGCCGTTCCATGTCGTCCTGGGCCTGTCGGGCGGCGTCGCCGATGTGCTTGAACGCCTCGGCCGCCGCATCCGGGTCGACGTCGGCGAGGCGCTGCCCCGCACCGGCCTGCACGACCATCAGGCTGATCGCGTGCGCGACGATGTCGTGCAGCTCGGCGGCGATCCGCGCCCGCTCGTACCGCACCGAGAGTTCGGCGTAGGTCTCGCGCTCAGCCTCCAGTTCGGCCGCGCGCTCGCTGAGCTGACGGGCGACGAGGTCTCGAGAGCGCACCGCAGATCCGGCGATCGCGGCCATCGCGATCGGCATGACGACGGGGACCAGCGAATCGGGCTCGGCCGTGAGCCCGGCGAAGAGCGCGGCGATGGTGACGGCCGCCCCCGCGACGATGGCGGGCACCCCGCCGACCTCACGGGCCAGGAAGAACACCGTCGCCGCCGGAATCACGAGCAGAGCGAAGCCCTCACCCGCGAGGAGCGTGTCCGAGATGAACGCCCCCTGCAGCGCGATGGCGGCGGCGCCAGCGAGTGCGGCCCCGATGGCGGCGCCAGGCGCGCGCCGGTACCAGGGCATCGTCCCGGCGAGCATGGCCGACCAGCCCGCCGTGGCGGCGTGGGCACCGGTCACGAGTTCCAGCGCGAAGACGCCGAAGGCCAGCCCCGCCGACCACCGTTGCGTGCGGCGCAGGTCCACCTCACGCCCCTGCCAGCATGGGAAGGGTCGCGGTGGCCACGACGCGGGCACCCGAGATGGAGCTCGAGACGGTCCCGTCATGCAGTCCGGCTCGGGCGCGAGCTTTCGCGAGGCTGCCGGTGAGGTCGGCACGGCGGCGCGGCTGCCCGTGGACCCGCAGCTCGAGTTGATCCGCCTCGAAGCGCACGAGCACCTCGACCCCAGGCGCATCGTCGAGCGCCGCGAGCAGATGCTCCACGATGCGGTAGGCGGAGAGCTCGACGCCTGGCGGCAGCACCCGGGGGTCGCCCTCCACTACCACCTGCGACCGCGGCCCGCGCGTTCGAACGACCAGGGCCTCCAGCGACGTGAGCGTCGGCACCGGCGAGGTCACGAGCGCGCCGTCGGTGCCGCGGAGCGCGCCGACGAGCTCGCGCATCTCGTCGAGCGTGGCCCGGCTCTCCGCCTCGATGTGCGCGAGTCGCGCTGTCGCCGCGGCCGGAGTGAGGCCCTCGCCGGCGCCGTCGGCGAGGCCCGCGAGCGTACGCAGCCGCCGCTGGAGCAACGCGTCGAGCTCGCCCGAGAGCTCGGCGCGGTCGGTCGCGACCTCGAGCCGGGCGCGCTCGTCACGCGCTGCCTGCAGCGTCGCCGTCTGTTCCTCGAGCGCGACCGCCATCAGGGTGCGCCCTGCGGCGAGCCGGCCGATACCGAAGGCAACCAGACAGAGCGGAAGTCCGACGACGACCACGCCGAACCCCGGCACGTCCGTCGCGCCGACGAAGCACACCGTTGCGACGATCACGCCCACGCCGACGCGCTGGTGCCACCCGGTCGTACGGGCTCCGATCGCGTAGGAGAGGATCGCGGCGAGCGGGAAGGCGGTGCCGCAGCGGACCATCGGGGCGAACGCGACCGCCTGGAACGCCAGCACGGCAAGGCTCGCGGCGAGCGCCTGCACGGGCGCGGTGCTGCGCCAGAGGAGCGGCAGGCTGAGGAGCACGAAGGTCGGCACCGCCCAGGCGCTGACAAGGATCGGGCCGCCGTCGGCGGGGAGGTTCTGCCACCCGTTGTGGTGGTTGTCCCAGCCCTGCAGCACCGCGAGCACGGTGACGAGGAGCCAGAACACGAGGTCGGCGCGGCCGATGCGCGGTCGGAGCGCTGGAAGGAAAGCGGGCATGTCGATGGTCGTCGGTGGGCGGCCTGAGTGTCCCAAGCCTGCTGGCCATGGCGCAAACGCGCGTCATCCCTCCGAGGGAGTCCGCACCTGCGCGGTCCACCGGAGGGATGACGTCGCTCCCAGCCCACCCCCGGGGCCGGAAGTTGCGGGTCAGCCGCCTCAGGCGGTGGCCATCTCTTCGCGGATCGCGACCAGCGGCTGGCGGCTGGCGACGAACGCGCCGAGGCCGAAGCCGAGCAGCGCCAGCGGGATGCCCATCTCGACGGTCTCGATGCCGAGCACCTCGGTGGCCCCGGTGGTGAAGACCGCGAGCATCGTGAGCGCGAAGCCGATGACGCGGTCGCGGCCCCGCAGGCGGCGGGCGACCGCGTACGCCAGCACCGCGATGATCGGGTAGACGGCGCCGCAGTGCACGAGCTCACCGAAGATCGCGACGTGCGCCAACAGGCCGGCGGTCAGGCCGCCGAGCGCGACGAACGGCGCGGTCGTGCGCCACAGCATCGGCAGCGTGACGAGCAACATGCCGGGCACGGCCCATACGCTCACCTCGAACGGTCCGCCGTCGGCGGGCGAGGCCGTCGGGCCGTCGGTGTGGCTGAGGTACGCGAGGAACATCGCGAGCGCCGTGCCGAGCACGAAGAGCGCGAGATCGATGCCACTGGGGCGCGGCGCGGGGATGGTCGTTGAGGTCTGGCTGGTGGTCGGCATGGTGGATTCCCTTGAGCGGTGTGGTCGGGCCGTGCACCACACGGTGCTGGAGCCCCCCGGCCGCGACATCCCCCGCTCGGGTGAACGTCGCCGCCGGCGCTCCGCCGCGGGGATGACAGCACGGCCCCCGCGCGCGAACATGCTGCAGACATGCCCGCTCCTTCGTTCGCGGCGATCCTCGTCACCGGTGCGCCGCTCTTCGCGCAGCCGGCAGCGCGGGATGCCCACCTCGCTGCCGTCGCCGACCTCGTGCGCATGTACGACGGCGCCCCCCAACGGCGCACGGGTGACGGTGTGGTGGTCGCGTTCGGCTCCGTCGGGGCCGCGCTGCGGTGCGCCATCGCGCTGCAACGCGAGCTCGATGCCCCGGGGCTGCGGATCGGTCTCGACGCCGGCGAGGTGACGGCGGACGACACCGGCGAGTTCCATGGTCGGCCGGTGCTCGTCGCCGAGCGCATCTGCGGGTCGACCCCGGATGACGAGATCCTCGCGTCGGAGGTCGTGCGGCTCCTCGCCGGCGAGGAGCTCCAGGCCGAGCTCACGCCCTCCGGTGCGCTGCGTCTTCCCGGCGAGCGTGAGATGACGGCGGTCGCGCGCCTGCGCTGGCAGTCGCCGGGCGACGAGCCCGAACCGGGGGCGGCGCCCGGCCGGCCGATCACGGTCGCGATCGCCGACGATCAGCAGCTCGTGCGAGCGGGCTTTCGCGTGATCCTGGAGAGCGAGCCCGATCTCGCGGTGATCGGGGAGGCCGGTGACGGTCGTGCGGCGGTCGATCTGGTCGCTCGCCGGCGACCGGACGTGATCCTGATGGACCTGCGGATGCCCGAGCTCGACGGTCTCAGTGCCGCTGAGCGCGTGCTCGCCGATCCGGAGTGCCGCACGGCCGTCGTGATGCTCACGACGTTCGACACGAGCGAGCACGTGTATCGCGCGCTGCGGATCGGCGCGAGCGGCTTCCTGCTGAAGGACACGCCGGCCGACCGCCTGCTCGACGCCGTCCGCGTGGCCGCCGCCGGCGACGCCCTCATCGCGCCGTCGATCACGCGGCGGCTGATCGGCGAATTCACGCGTGCGGCGCGCCCGGCGCCCGGCGACGTGCCAGCCGCGCTGCGGGAGCTCACCTCGCGCGAGCTCGACGTGCTCGGATTCGTGGCCCGCGGCCTCTCGAACGCGGAGATCGCCGAGCAGCTGATCCTCGGCGAGAGCACGGTGAAGACCCACGTGGCTCGGATGCTCGGCAAGCTCGGACTCCGCGATCGCGTGCAGGCCGTGGTGCTTGCGTACGAGTCAGGGCTCGTCATCCCCGACGGCGACGCTCACCCGCAAGGGTGACACCGGCGCCTGCCGTTCACCCTCCGGGGGGACGACGTGAGCCCAGCACCTGGCGACCATGTACGCATGGACCGGCTACTCCCCGATGCGCTCGACGAGCTCACCGCCCGCGAGCGCGCAGTGATCGAGCTCGTCGCTGAGGGATGGTCGAATCGCGAGATCGCCGACCGTCTCTTCGTCACCGTGCGCACCGTCGAGTCGCACGTGTGGGCGATCCTCGTGAAGCTCGGCGTGTTCCCGGATGACCGGGTGAACCGGCGCGTGCTCCTCGCACGCGCCTGGTTCCAGGCCGGCGCGACGGCGCCGGCGGGCGCTGTGGCCGCCTAGGACAGCCGTCGACCGCAGGTGCAGCCCTGCTGCATCGAGGATCGACGGCGGCCCAAGGGGCTGCGAGGCGCCGCTACGGGGCCGCGCCTGGCGGCGCGGGGCCCGCTAGAGGCCGGGGAAGAAGATGCCGATCTCGCGGGCGGCCGACTCGTCGGAGTCGGAGCCGTGGACCATGTTCTCGCCGACCTGCGTGGCGAAATCGCCGCGGATGGAGCCCGTGGCCGACTCGAGCGGGTTCGTGGCGCCGATGATCTGGCGAGCGGCCGCGACGGTGTGCTCGTCACCCTCGAGGACCATCGACACGAGCGGGCCGCTGGTGATGAAGCTGACGAGCTCGCCGAAGAAGGGGCGCTCGGCGTGCTCGGCGTAGTGCTGCTTGGCGACCTCTTCGGTGAGGGTCGTGCAGTTCAGCGCGGCGATCTTGAGGCCCTTGGCCTCGAAGCGGCGGATGATCTCGCCGGTGAGGCCGCGAGCGAAGGCGTCCGGCTTGACGAGGATAAGGGTGCGCGCCATGGCGGTGGGCTCCTAGGGCAGTGCGTTGGTGCTGGTGCCGGTGGGTCCGGCGGAGAAGCGTGCCCGGGCGCTGTGGCCGGGCGTCAGCGCGGCTGGCGCCGCGGAGGCGGAACGCTACCGGGGTCGCTCGCGCTGCGCGTCGCGGGACCCTGCGCCTGCTTGCGGCGGACGACGATGAGCTGCTCGAGGCGGGCGACCTGGGCGGAGAGCTCGCGGTTGCTGCGGGCGAGTTCGCCGAGGGTCTTGACGAGGGCTTCGTTGGCCTGGATGGAGACTTCGCGCTCGTAGGCGTCTTCGAGGAACTCCGGCGGGCGGACGATCGCGTAGATGAGGGTGCCGACGAACGGAAAGATCAGGGCGGCGATCACGGCGCAGGCAACCAGCAGGGCGTCGTCGACGCGGTGCCGGGCGTCGCGAAACACCCAGTACACGAGGGCCAGGTCGAGGCAGATCAGCCCCAGCCCGAGCAGGGTGACGGCGTAGCTGAGGAAGCCGGAGTCGAGACCGAGGACGGCGAGCACGCGCGCAAGCGTATTGCAGGCAGCGGGGGAACGCGCAGTCCGCCTGTCGTGCTGCGGTCAGCGCGACCCGCTCGTCACTGCGTGCCGACGGCTAGAGCAGGGCTTTGCCGGCGGCGTAGCCGATGGCAAAGAACAGCAGGATGTCGAGCGCGACGATCAGCGCGACGGCGGCGATGAGCTTGACGGCCGAGGGCTGCTGGCGCGCGGGACGGGGTGCTCGAGGGTTCATGCGGCGCCCCCGCGCGGCGGCCACGGCGGCGGCGCGGTCGGGGCCGGTCCGCTGCGGGCGGCCGGGGGCTCGTGGGCGGCGGGACGGTCGGGACGCAGGGCTTGCGCGAGCGCGAGGGTGCCGCAGATGACGACGAAGCCGTCGGGGCCGGCGGTGATGCGGGCGGTGGCGAGTGCGGAGGCAGGGTCGTCGACGATGCTGGTGGTCACGCCCGGCAGGGCATCGTTGATCGTCTCGGCGAGCTGTTCGGGGTGCATCACGCGCGGTGAGGCGCAGTCGCAGACGATGAAGCGGTCGACGTGCCGGGAGAGCGCATGGGCCATGCCAGCGGCGTCCTTGTCGCTGAGGACGCTCATCACGGCGACGCCGCCGGTGCCGAAGCCGGCTTCGGTGAGGGCGTCGGCGAGGGCTCGGGCGCCGGCGGGGTTATGGGCGCCGTCGAGGATGGTGATCGGCTCGGTGGCGATCTGTTCGAACCGGGCGGGCATGGCGAAGTGCTCGGCGACCTCGCGCACGGCGCGCGGCTCGAGCGCTCCGAGGTAGGCCTCGACGACGGCGCGGGCGGTCGCGAAGTTCTTCTGCTGGTAGCCGGGGCCGAGCTCGCGGTCGATCCCCTCGGCGCGCGCGCTCACCACCTGGGCGCCGACACGGGCGGCATGGTCGCGAGCGACGATCGCAGCAGCCTCGTGGAGGCCGGGTCCGAGGATGAGGGTGGCGCCGGGGGTGACGACGGCGACCTTCTCGGCGGTGATCTCCTCGATCGTGGAGCCGAGGAGGGCGGTGTGCTCGAGGTCGACGCTGGTGAGGGCGACGACGGGAGCGCCGAGGACGTTCGTCGCGTCGAGGCGGCCTCCGAGACCGGCCTCGATCACGAGCACGTCGCATTCGGCATCGGCGAGCGCGACGAACGCGCTGGCGGTGTGGGCCTCGAACTGGGTGACGGGGTCGCCGGGTCGGTCGACGCGCGTGGCGGCGCGGGCTACGGCGGTGACGGCCCGGGCATGGGCACCTTCGTCGATCGGGCGACCCTCGACCTCGATCCGCTCGCGCAGGTGGGCGAGGTGCGGTGAGAGGAACGCGCCCGGGTGGTGGCCATGGGCGCTGAGCAGCGCGGAGATCATGCGCGTCGTCGACGATTTCCCGTTGGTGCCCACGACGTGGATCGCGGGCGCCGACTGGTGCGGGGCGTCGAGTTCGGCGAGGAGGCGCTCGATGCGATCGAGGGCGAAGCGCCACCCGACGAGATCGCGGGCGGCGAGCCAGGCGTCGGCCTGTTCCTCGGTCCACACCTGGCCGGAGATCGGGAGCATCGGCGCGGGGGCTCCGCTCGCGTCGAGCACGCGCGGGCCGGAGGCGGGTGGCCCCTCGGCGCGGCGCTCGGCGGCCGGCGGGAGCGGATCATGGGGCGCGCGACGGCGATCGCCCCCGTCGATCACGCGCAGGCCGCTGTGGCGGCTGCTCTGCGGATCCTGATCGCTCACAGTGCGGCCAGCTGCTCCTTGAGCGCGGCGAGCTTGTCGCGCTCGACCTGGACGACGTTGACGGGGGCGCGTTCGACGAACTTCGCGTTGGAGAGCTTGCCCTCGACGCGCTTGATCTCGCTCTCGAGTTCGCCGCGGCGGGCCGCGAGGCGCTGCTCGGCGGCTTCGAGGTCGATGTTCTCGTCGGGCAGGAGGTCGACGACGGCGCCAGCGGTGGTGACGGTGGCGACGGGCGTGCCCTCCCCCGCGCTCAGGTCGATGCGGGCGAGCGCCTGGAGCGAGGCCTCGCGCTCCTCGCCGAGCGGCTCGCGGAGCCGGGCCGGCAGGATGGCGCTGGGCTTCACGCCCACCCGCTCACGCCAGCCGCGCACGGCCGTGACGGCGTCGATGAGCTGGTCGATCCGGGTCTCGGCGGCCTCGTCGATCGCGGAGTCGTCCTCGGCGGGCCAGGCGGCGGTGACGAGCAGGCCGCGGTCGCCCGGCAGGTGGCTCCACAGCTCCTCGGTCACGAACGGGATCACCGGGTGCGCGAGGCGCAGGGTGCGGTCGATCGCGTACAGGAGCGTGGCGGCGAGGTCGCGCTGCTCCTCGTCGGTGCCGCCGCGCAGGCGCGGCTTGGCGAGTTCGACGTACCAGTCGCAGAGTTCGCCGTAGACGAAGTCGTAGAGGCCGAGTGCGGCCTTGGCGAACTCGAACCCGTCGAGCGCGTCGGCGGTAGCGCGGGTGACGCGCTCGAGGCGGCTGAGAATCCAGCGGTCGGCGTCGGTGCGCGGCGCGGGCGCCGTGGCGGCCTCGTCGGTGAGGCCGAGTTCCTCGAGCTGCAGGAGCACGAAGCGCGTGGCGTTGAAGAGCTTGTTGGCGAGCTGCTGGCCCTGCTGAACCTTGTCTTCGCTGAAGCGCACGTCTTGCGTCGTGGAGATCGCGAGCAGGCCGAAGCGCACGGCATCGGCGCCGTAGGCGGGGAACTCGCCGCCCTGCTTGAACACCGGCGGGCGCTCGCCGCCCTCGATCACGTCGAGCGGGTCGATGCCCGTGCCGAGCGACTTGCTCATGCGGCGGCCGTCGGGGGCCTGGATCACCGAGTGCACGTACACGTCGCGGAACGGCACGTCGTCCGCGAACCGCAGCCCGAGCATCACCATGCGGGCGACCCAGAGGAAGAGGATGTCGCGCGCGGTCGAGAGGACGTCGGTCGGATAGAAGTCGGCGAGGTCCTGCGACTGTTCGGGCCAGCCGAGGGTCGCGAACGGCCACAGCGCGGAGGAGAACCACGTGTCCAGGACGTCCTCGTCGCGCACCCAGCCCTCGCCCTGCGGCGGCTCGAGACCAACGTAGGTCTCCTCGGCCTCTTCCTTCTGCGGGTTGTCGGTACCGCCGCGGTAGTAGACCGGGAGCTGGTGGCCCCACCAGAGCTGGCGGCTCACGCACCACGGGCGGATCTCCCCGAGCCAGTCGAGGTAACGGCGCTGCTGCACCGGCGGGTGGATGCGCACGCGGCCGTCGCTGACGGCATCGATCGCGGGGCCTGCGAGCGGATCCATGTTCATGAACCACTGCAGGGAGATGAGCGGCTCGATGCGGGCGCCGGAGCGCTGGGAGAACGGCACCGTGTGCACGTAGGCCTCCTCGCCGCGGAGGGCGCCGGAGGCACGCAGAGCGTCGGTGACCGTGGAGCGGGCCTCTTCGGCCGTCTGCCCGGCGAACTCGCCACAGAGCGCGGTGAGGCGGCCGTCCTCGCCGATCGCCGACGGCGCCGGAAGGTTGTGGCGGCGGCCGATCTCGAAGTCGTTCGGGTCGTGGCCCGGGGTGATCTTGAGCGCGCCGGAGCCGAAGTCGACCTTTACGTGGTCGTCCGCGATCACCGGGATCTCCTTGCCGCCGGAGAGCGGGAGGACGACCTTTCGGCCGATCGCATCGGCGTAGCGCTCGTCGTCCGGGTTCACGGCCACGGCGACGTCGCCGAACATCGTCTCGGGGCGCACGGTGGCAACGACGATCTCGCCGTCGCCGTCGGCGAACGGGTACGCGATCGAGAAGAGCGTGTCCTCGACGCCCTCCTTCTCCTCCACCTCGAGGTCGGAGATGGCCGAGCCGCTGCCCGGATCCCAGTTGACCATGTAGTGGTCGCGGTAGATCAGGCCCTGCTCGTAGAGATCGATGAAGACCTTCTGCACGGCGCGGACGTAGCCGTCGTCCATCGTGAAGCGTTCGTCGGAGTAGTCCGCGGAGGCGCCGATGCGCTTGAACTGCTCGACGATCTTGCCGCCGTATTCCTTGCGCCAGGCCTGCGTCTCGACCGTGAACGCCTCTCGGCCGAGCTCGTGGCGGCTCGTGCCTTCGCGGGCGAGCTTCTTCTCCACCTGCGTCTGCGTGGCGATGCCGGCGTGATCGGTGCCGAGGATCCACTTCGTCCGCTTGCCGCGCATGCGGTTGAGGCGAATGAGTGAGTCCTGGATCGAGCCGTTGAGGGCGTGGCCCATGTGCAGCACGCCCGTCACGTTGGGCGGCGGGATCGCGATCGAGTACGTCGCCTGGCCATCACCCGTGGGAGGGCCGGGCTCAAACGCGCCCGACTCCAGCCAGCGGCGCTGGATCTCAGGCTCCACCTCGCTCGGTTCGTAGCGGGTGCGCGTGCTCAGATCAGGTGCGGACATCAGCTCGCGGGATTCTACGTGCCTGCTCACGGGCATGGCCGCCGAGCTGGCACTCCCTCAACGCGACCGACCACCAGCGCCAGCGAGGGGCCGTCGCTCGCGCCGGCGCCAAGACGGCGCGGGGTTTGCCCCTGGGCCGAGCAGGCATCGCGATGCAAAGTCTGCTCGGCCCACCGTTCACCCATCGCTCAGCTAGGCCAAGGAGGCATCGGGATATGCAGTCTGCTCGGCCCAGCGGAGCGGCGGCCGCTTGCCAGTCCGAATGCCAGGTGATGGGCGGCCGCCGATGCTGGCGCAGCGCCCGACGACCACGGGCCCGGGCCGGCAGTCTGCCGGCCCGGGCCCGTGGGAAGCGAGTGGATTCGCGGGGACTAGCGGACGACGCGACGCGACGCGCGCGTGCGGCTCGCGAGCGGCGGCACCGGCAGCGGGCGCACCTCGCGCTCGGCGCGGTCGACCAGCAGCGCGAGCTCCGAGCGCTCACGCGGCGAGAGGTTGATGCCACGGCCGCCGGAGCGACCGACGAGCTCGCGCAGACGGCCGCGATCCTCGGGGACGAGGTCGAACGGGCGGTCGCGCACGACCTCGACGGCGCGGCCGAGCAGCACCTGGGGCAGCACGCGGCCGGTGCCGGCGCCACGGTGGTTGCGCGTACGGGCGCGGGTACGGGTCGAACGAGAGTTCCGAGCCATGACTGAGAGCGATCCTGGTGTCGGGGTGGACGGGACCGAGAGCAGGGGTCCCGAGGGGAAATCAGTTGTGCCCAGAGTATCGGCCAACACCGGCGCGATCTCCAGTCCTGGACCCATTCCGGTCACACGTTCAGCCGGGGCAGTCGATCCAGCGCGTGATGCGCCCGGCGGCCACCTCGTGGAACGACGGCGGTGCGGGCGGAGGGTCGTGGCGCAGCATCGCGATCACCTCGTCCGGGCCGCGGAGGTCCTCCTCCACGGCGGTCGTCCAGTGCACGGCCGGGTCCAGCTGCGCGGTGACCGATAGCCAGTCGCGCGCCTCGATGGCCGTGAGCAGAGAGCAGACCGCTGGGACCTGCTCCGCCATGATGGCTAGGCCAGCTTCTGGTCTTCGCCTGCGTCGCCACCGGCCGAGGTGGTGGTGACGAGCGTCGGCTGGCGGCCGTGGTCGACCGTCTCGCGCGTGACGAGGCAGGTCTGCACGTCGGGGCGCGACGGAAGATCGAACTGCACGTCGAGGAGGATCTCCTCGACGATCGAGCGGAGGCCTCGGGCACCGGTCTCGCGCTCGAGGGCGCGATCAGCGATGGCTTCGAGGGCGCCCTGCTGGAAGCGGAGCTCGATGCCGTCGAACTCGAACGAGCGCTGGAACTGCTTGACGAGCGCGTTGCGCGGCTCGGTGAGGATGTGCACGAGATCCTCGCGACGCAGCTGGTTGACCGCCGTGACGACGGGCAGACGGCCGATGAACTCGGGGATCAAGCCGTACGAGACGAGGTCTTCCGGCAGCACCTGCTGGAACATGCGGCCCGCGTCGTGGTCGGCCTTGCCGCTCACCTCGGCACCGAAGCCGATGCCGCCCTTGCCGATGCGGCGAGCGATCACGTCGTCGAGACCTTGGAAGGCGCCGCCACAGATGAACAGCACGTTCGTGGTGTCGATCGTGAGGTACTCCTGGTGCGGATGCTTGCGGCCGCCCTGCGGCGGCACGGAGCTCTGCGTGCCCTCGAGGATCTTCAGCAGCGCCTGCTGCACGCCCTCGCCGGAGACATCGCGGGTGATCGACGGGTTCTCGCTCTTGCGGGCGATCTTGTCGATCTCGTCGATGTAGATGATCCCCGTCTCGGCCTTCTTGACGTCGTAGTCGGCGGCCTGGATCAGCTTGAGGAGGATGTTCTCGACATCCTCACCGACGTAGCCGGCCTCAGTCAGTGCGGTGGCGTCGGCGATGCAGAACGGCACGTTCAGCATGCGCGCGAGCGTCTGCACCAGGAGCGTCTTGCCCGAGCCCGTGGGGCCGAGCATCAGGATGTTGCTCTTCTGGAGCTCGACATCCTGGTCGCCCGCCTGGAGCAGCTGGACGCGCTTGTAGTGGTTGTAGACCGCGACGGCCAGGGAGCGCTTGGCGCCCTCCTGCCCGATCACGTAGTCGTCGAGCACCGCGTTGATCTCGCGGGGCTTCGGGAGCGAGCCGAGATCGACGGCGGGCGCCGCCGCGAGCTCATCGTCGATGAGCTCGCCGCAGATGTCGATGCAGACGTCGCAGATGAAGACCCCGTTGCCGGTGATCATCTTCTTCACCTGGCGCTGAGAGCGCCCGCAGAAGCTGCAGAGGACCTGCTTGTCGGTGTCCGTCGTGCGATCCATCGTTCTTCCCTGATTCGGGTCGGCTCGCCTGTGCCTTTAGCGGCTGGTCCGAACAGCGTCGATCAGACCGTAATCCTTCGCCTCTTCGGCGGACAGGAAGTAGTCACGCTCAGTGTCCTTGCGGACCTTCTCGTAATCCTGGCCGGTGTGCTCGGCGAGGATCGCGTCGAGGCGGTGGCGGACGTCGATGATCTCCTTGGCGTGGATCTCGATGTCGGTCGCCTGGCCCTGGAAGCCGGAACTCACCTGGTGGATCATGATCTTCGAGTTCGGGAGCGCCATGCGCTTGCCCTTGGCGCCGCCCGCGAGGAGCACGGCACCCATCGACATCGCCATACCGACGCACATCGTGGCCACGTCGGGCTTGATGAACTGCATCGTGTCGTAGATCGCCAGGCCCGCGTAGACGGACCCGCCGGGCGAGTTGATGTAGATCGAGATGTCCTTGTCAGGATCCTCGGATTCCAGGTGCAGCAGCTGGGCGACGATCAGGTTGGCGATCTGATCATCGACAGGGGTGCCGAGGAAGATGACGCGCTCGTTGAGGAGTCGCGAGTAGATGTCGAAGGCGCGTTCACCGCGGGACGTCTGCTCGACGACCATAGGGACCATAGGGCTCATGTGGGGCGTGACTTTCTTCGCGATGGTGCGGTTGTCCTGCCAATGCAGGCTACTAGCCCGGGTCCAGGGCGACGACCGCAGGATCCTCCCACGGAGCGGGCTCTGTCACCCCCACTCGGCACATTGCCGAGGTGGGGTGCGGCAATGCTCCGGATTCAGCGCGAGGCTGGCGCCGACACCGTCGTCGAGCGCGACGTGTCGCGAGCCGCGGCAACCTTGACGGGCGCCTGGCGGGCACCGGCAGCGCGCACGCCGCGGGCCTTGCGCCGATCCTGCGCGTCCGCCGCCTCCTGGACGCGCGGGTTGCGCTGCGACGTACGCTCGGGATCGACCTCGCGCTGCTCGCTCTTCGCACCGCCCGGGAACGCGAACCGCACGATGCGCTTGACGGTCTGGCCGTACTGCTTCCAGAGCGGACCCGTCGAGTATTCGATGCCGTAGCGCTCGCAGATCTCCTGCACGCGCGGGGCGATCTCCTTGTAGCGGTTGCTCGGGAGGTCCGGGAAGATGTGGTGCTCGATCTGGTAGCTGAGGTTGCCACTCATCAGGTGCAGCAGCTCGCCGCCGGAGATGTTGCACGAGCCTTCCATCTGCCGCAGGTACCACTCGCCGCGGGTTTCGCCGGCGATGTCGTCCTCGGTGAACGTGCCACCGCCGTCCGGGAAGTGCCCGCAGAAGATGATCGTGTGGGCCCACACGTTGCGGATGACGTTCGCGCTGATGTTCGCGGCGATCGTCGTCGGTGCAGAGATGCCCGAGAGCAGCGGCCAGACGACGTAGTCCTTCGCTCCCTGCTTGAGGATCTTCTGCCACATCGTGACCATGCGACCCGTGTATTCACGCACCGAGAGGTTGCCGGCGACGAGCTCCTCGAACTCCAGGTCGTAGAGCGCGATCGAGTATTCGAAGGTCGCGGCGATCAGCGCGTTGTAGAGCGGCTGGGCGAGGTAGACGGGCTTCCAGGGCTGGTCGCCGCTCACCCGCATGACGGTGTAGCCGAGGTCGCGATCCTTACCGATCACGTTGGTGTACGTGTGATGCAGGTAGTTGTGGGTGTGCTTCCAGTGCGCCGACGTGGAGACGGTGTCCCACTCGAAGGTGCTGCTGTGCAGCGACGGATCTCGCATCCAGTCCCACTGGCCGTGCATGACGTTGTGGCCGATCTCCATGTCGGCGATGATCTTCGCGCTGGAGAGCATCGTCACGCTGGCGAGCCACATCGGCGGCAGGATCGAGAAGAGGCCGGTCAGGCGGCCGCCCAGCTCGAGCTTGTGCTGGGCGTCGACGACCTTGCGGATGTAATCGGCATCGCGCTGCCCGAGATCCGCGCGGATCTCATCATGGAGCGCGTCGAGCTCGACGCCGAGGGCGTCGACCTCGGCCTTGGTCAGATGTGCACCGGGAGTAACGGACATGAGGGATCTCCTGGGCTGTTGGTATCAGGCCTTCGCGGCCTGAAGTGTGAGGTCGCCGGCGGCCGCGGACACGCATAGCTGCACGTCGGCCCCCGGATCGCGGATGAGTTCGCCGGTGCGCAGGTCGCGGGCCTGCCCGTCGACGAGCGTGCAGACGCACGTGTGGCAGATGCCCATTCGGCAGCCGCTGCGCAGCACGAGGCCGGCATCTTCGCCGGAGACGAGCAACGGGACGCCCGCCGCCGACTCGAAGGTGAGGTCGCCGATGGTGGCGGTGCCGCCGTCGCCAGGGTCGGCGCCGATCAGCGCGATCTCGAAGCGCTCGATGGCGAGGCGCTCGGTGAGGCCGGCAGCGGCGTAGTGCGCCTCGACAGCGTCGAGCAGCCCCATCGGACCGCAGGCGTAGGTGTCGCGCTCGCGCCAGTCGGGGCAGAGCTCGTCGAGGTCGGTGGGCGCGAGCCGGGGGGCTGCGTGGGTGTGACGCTCATGGCGCACCACCGTGGCCTGCTCGTCGGCGAGCCGGCGTAGCTCGGGGCCGAAGATCACCTGATCGGCCGTGCGCTCACTGTGGACGTGGACGACGTCGCCGAGCGCTCCCGCCGACTCCAGCTCGCGCAGCATCGACATCACGGGCGTGATGCCGGAGCCGGCGGTGATGAACAGCATCGGGCGCTGCCCCGCGTCTCGCGGGAGGACGAACTCGCCCTCCGGCGGGCCGAGACGGATGAGGTCGCCGACGGCCGCCCGGTAGACCAGGTGCGAGGAGACCGTGCCCCCGTCGACCGCCTTCACGGTGACGCTGATGCAGCCGTCGGGACGGCGTGGATCGGACGTGAGCGAGTAGGAGCGCCAGTGCCTGACCCCGTCGACGTCGACGCCAAGGGCCAGATGCTGCCCGGCACGGTGGCCGGGCCAGCGGCGCCCCGGGCGGA
This sequence comes from Solirubrobacteraceae bacterium, assembly GCA_017744415.1. Lineage (GTDB taxonomy): Bacteria > Actinomycetota > Thermoleophilia > Solirubrobacterales > Solirubrobacteraceae > JAGIBJ01. The sequence goes on along the minus strand of JAGIBJ010000069.1, from coordinate 18,898 downwards.
TCACGATGGTCGCTGCCTCGCGCGTACGCGGGATGATCTGCTCGATCCGGCCTCGCAGCTCGCTGAACGCCCAGAGGGGGTTCACGGCCGTGAGGTAGTCGTCCGGCAGCAGGGGCGTCGTCATGACTCCGGCGAGATCGAGGAGCCGGCGGCGCGCGGTCGGCTCGGCAAGCGTGTCGCCCTGAGGCATGCGGCAAACACCTTTCGTGGGGACTCGGGCGCGGTACCCCGGTCGGATTCCGCGCCGTGCCTCACACCGTAGACGCGACGCGGGTGCGCGTTCTCGCGCAGCGTGCTGCGCTCCGAGCGCCCATTTTGCTCAGCGAGTGCTAAGCCTGGGCATGACCGAGCGGCGACCGGCCCGGCCTCCGCGCGCTCTGTGACAATGCTCCACTCTCGGAGGTGGCTGGGCCAGCCGGACGGCTGGCCCCGACGGGCCGCTAGACCGTCCAGAGGCCGGGGTTCTCGGCCTGCTCCTCGCGGCTCGGCGTGTACGCCGTGCCGGCCTTCTTCGCCGCGTCGACGGAGATCGCCTTGGCGCGCTCGACCAGTAGGTCGACCGCCTTCTGCTCGGCGAGATCCTGGCGGAGCACGTCGATCTGGCCGCGCCCTTCGAGGCGAGCCATCGCCTTCTTGAGCGAGATGCCTTCGCGCTGCGCGAGCGGCTGCACCGCCTCCTCGATCTCCGCGTCGGTGGCCGAGAGGCCCTCGGCGGCGACGAGCCCAGTGACGACCGCCTGGCGCTTGAGCTGCTGCTCGGCACCCGGCACGGCGTCGTCGACGACCTCGTCGTGGGTCTTGCCGACCGACTGGAGGTAGATCTCCTGGCTGATGCCCTGGTGCTCGAAGCGGTGCATCATCCGGTGGAACTCCTGGTGCGCGTGCTCGTACGCGAGCGCGTGCGGGATCTCGACCTTCGCCTTGATCGCGGCGGCGTCCAGCGTGGCCAGACGGAAGAGCTGCTCGAGGCGGCCCTCCTCGCTCTCGGCGAGGCGGGTCTTGATGTCGGCCTTGAGCTCGTCGAGCGTGTCGACGCCGCCGACCTCGAGCGCGAACTCGTCGTCAAGGTCGGGCAGCTGCTTGGCCTTCACCTCGTTCAGCGTGATGTCGAACGTGGCCTCCTGGCCCGCGAGGTGCTCGGCGTTGTAGTCCTCGGGGAAGGTGACGGTGATGACCCGCTCGTCGCCGGCCTTCATGCCGATGATCTGCTCCTCGAAGCCCGGGATGAAGTGGCCGCTGCCGATCTGCAGCATCTGGCCCTTCGCGTCGGCGCCCTCGAACGGCTCGCCGTCGAGCTTGCCGACGAAATCGACGATCACGTAGTCGTCGTTCTCGGCGGCGCGGTCGACGGTGTCGAGCCGGGCGAAGCGGTCACGGAGCTGCTCGAGCTCGCGGTCGATGGCCTCGTCGTCGGCCGACGGCTCGGCCTTGCCGACCTCGAGCTCCGTGAGGTTCGAGACATCGGCGGAGGGGATGATCCCGACCTCGGCCGAGAACGTGAACGCGGCACCCTCGGCGGGGATGTCGAAGGGCTCGACCTCGGGGTTGCCGATCGGCGAGATCTTCGTGGCGCGGATGGCCTCGACGTACCAGTCGTTCAGATCCGCGCGGATCGCCTCGTCGACGACCGCGTCGCGTCCGACGCGCTGGAGGACGAGCTTGGCCGGCACCTTGCCGGCGCGGAAGCCGGGCACGCGGAGGTTCCGACCGACCTGCTTTGCGGCGCGCTCGATCGAGCGCTCGAGGAGCTCGGCAGGCACCGTCGCCTCGAGACGCACGCGCGACTCAGGAAGCTCGGTGGTGGTTGCAACAACTTCGGGGCCGGACATGAGACCGACCACCTTATCGAGGAGCACCGCCCGGCGGCCCGGCCCCGCTCGCGCGCATCCGCGCGCCGATAAGGTCCGTCGGGATGCAGCGCTCCCTGGTCGAGAGGATCCGCGCCCGCTGGGTGACCGGCCCGATCGGGCACGGCGCCGCGTTCGGGATCGACGTCGCACTCACGTTCCGGCTGTGGGTGCGCTGGCGGCTTCTCGTCGCCCGCGAGCGTCGGGGCTGAGCCGGCGGTGAAGTGCGTCGTCGTCGGTGGCGGGATCCTCGGGATCGCCACGGCGCGCCAGCTGGCCCTCGCCCGGCCGGGCGACGAGGTGATGCTGCTCGAGCGCGAGCCGGAACTGGCGCTCCACCAGACCGCGCGGAACAGCGGCGTGATCCACGCGGGCGTGTACTACCCGCCCGGCTCGCTGAAGGCACGACTCTGCCGGCGTGGAGCCGAGCTGATGATCGGTTACTGCGAAGCCAACGGGCTCCCGCTGGAGCTCTGCGGCAAGGTGGTCGTGGCGCTGGACGAGCACGAGCTGCCCCGGCTCGACGAGCTCGAGCGCCGCGCGACCGCGAACGGCGTGCCCGGGCTGCGGCGGGTCGACACCGACGGTCTTCGCGCGATCGAGCCGCACGCAGCGGGAATCGCGGCCCTCCACTCCCCGCGCACGGCGATCACCGACTTCGCGGCGGTGGCCCGAGCGATGGCCACCGAGCTCGAAGCCGCCGGTGGCAAGGTGCGGACGGGTGCCGACGTCGTACGGATGGACGGCGGTCACAACGCGAGCGTGGTGCTGGCGGACGGTGAGCGGGTCGCGGCCGACCGCGTGATCGTCTGCGCCGGGCTCCGGGCGGATCGGCTGGCCCGCGCCTCCGGCGCTGCCGACGCCCCGCGGATCGTTCCGTTCCGCGGCGAGTATTACGTCCTTGCCCCACACCGCCGGAGCGAGGTGCGCGGTCTGATCTACCCGGTGCCGGATCCCGCACTGCCGTTCCTCGGGATCCACCTCACGCGGCGCGTCGACGGCGCCGTGCTCGTCGGCCCGAACGCGGTGCCCGCGCTGGCGCTCGAGGGCTACGACCGCCACACGCGCAGCGTCGGCGATCTCGCCGACCTCGCCCGCTGGCCCGGCGGTTGGCGCCTCGCGCGCCGCCAGTGGCGCACCGGGCTCAGCGAGCTGCGGCGCTCACGGTCGGTCGACCGGTTCGTCGCCGCGGCCGCCCGCTACCTCCCCGGGCTCACTGCCGCCGATGTCGAGCCGGCGCCGGCCGGCGTGCGCGCGCAGGCCGTCGACCGCGACGGCTCGCTCGTCGACGACTTCCGGCTCGAGCACCACGGCGCCGTCACCTGGGTACGCAACGCGCCCTCGCCAGCGGCCACATCGTCGCTCGCGCTGGCGGAGGAACTCATCGAGCGCGCCGGCCTGGCGGGGTGATCCGGCCTGGCCGATGAACGCTCGTTCCGCCCGGGGCGGCGCGGCGCGCCCCCTCCGCACGCAATGATGAGCGCGCTCGCCGACCCCGAACGAGGAGCCCGACGGACCATGTCCGCCTCCCCCACCCTGGATTCCGAGACCACGCCCACCGACGACCTCGAGCTCCGCGCGAAGGTCCTCAAGTGGATCTTGATCGTCGCCGTCGTCGACCTCGTGCTCTTCCTGCCGCTCATCTACGGCGTGGTCACCGGCAACAAGGATCTCACTCCGCTGTTCGGGCCGCTCCACGGCATCGGCTTCATGGTCGAGGTCGGCCTCACCGCTTGGGGCGCCATGAACAAGTGGTGGGGCTGGTGGTACCCGATCGTGACCGTCGTCACGACCGGTCCTCCCGGCGCCCTGATCGGCCACGGCAAGGCCAAGCGCGAGACACTCGGCTCCTGATTGCATCTGGCGGGCATGAGGGGTGGATCGTGCGTGCCATGCGCCGCCGATGAGCCGAAGGTGGGCGGCCGCCCATTGAGGATCAGCGGTGGTGCAGGGTGCGTGCGAGGCGCCCCTCAGCGCGTCAGATGAGGCCGACGATCGCGGCGCAGTCCCAGTTTCGGGCGCCGGCGCCGTTGTTCCAGAGCTTCGCCGCGAGGCGGTCCTGCTCGGCCTTGCCGGCCTTGTAGGCGTCGCTCGTGGAGCCGCCGAGTCCCTTCCAGGTGGCCGGCATGAACTGGTAGTAGCCGGAGGCTCCCGCCGAGTTGGGCGGGAGGTTCTGGCCGCCGGATTCGCACTGGACGATCGCCCACGGGATCGCCCAGGGCCCGCCGGGGCCCGACTTGTCGACCGAGGCGCGCTCCTGCGCGGCGATCAGCCGCTTGAGCGTGCGCTGGGCCCGCTTGCGCCCGGCCACGGTCGCCTTGAGAGCCTGGAGCCGGGCCTGCCGGGCCTGCGCGAGCATCTGCTGCCGCTCGGCCAGCGCCGTGGTGCGGGCGGCGACAGCGTCGCGCTCGCGCTGCACGGCGTCGGTCTCACGGCGCTGCTCGGGCACGATCTGATTCAGCGCGCGTTCCACCCTCTGGGTGCGGGCGCGCGCGTCGCGCACGTTGTCGAGGATCTGCGCGTTGCGGGCGCGCAAATCTGACTCGTAGCGAAAGCGCTCGACGAACTCGGCGAAGCCGTCGGACTGGAGCACGACGGTCGCGAGGTCGGGCTCGCCGCGCAGGTAGGAGGCGCGCAGGTTGCCGGCGAGCACGGTGCGGTCGCGGCGCAGGCGGCGCTGCTCGCTGGCGAGCCGCTTGCGCGAGGCGTCGAGGCGCGTCTCGGTGGCGGCCAGCTTGCCCTGCCAGCGCTCGAGCTCGGCCTGGGCCTCTGCCTGACGCTGCTGGAGCACGGCGACACCCTTCTGGGCGACGCGCTCGAGCCGGCCGAGCCGGGCCGCGGCCGATCGCAGGCTGCCCTCCCGCTCCTTGCTCCGTTCGATCTTGCCCTCGACCTGCGACTGGCTCTGGGCGCCGGCGCGGAGCGGGAGCGCCGACCAGAGCACGAACGGCGCTGCCGTCAGGGTGACGAGCAGGATCAGCAGGCGGGCGTTGCGGCGGAAGGGGGCAGGCATCGCGAAGTGCCCGCTCAGGAGCGGGTCTTGCGTCGAAGGTAGCGGTGCGGCGGCGGCCCGGGCGCAGGTCGGCGTGCACGCGGGCGGGCTGTGCGCGCCACAATCGCCGGATGCCAGCGCCGGCCCCGATGCCTCACCGGCCGCACCCGAGCCGGCACCTGCACCGCAGGGTCACCCGTCGGCGTGCGCACCACGCCCGCAAGGGCGGCATCGCGGCGCTCGTAGCGGTGGTGGGTCCGGGCCTACTCGCCGGGCTCTCCGACGACGACCCGCCGGGCATCACCACCTACTCCCTCCTAGGCGCTGAGCACGGCACCCAACTGCTCTGGGTGCTCCTGCTCTCGACTGCCGCGCTGATCGTGTTCCACGAGCTCGGTGCCCGGATGGGCGTCGTCACGGGCAAGGGCCTGCTCGCGGTGATTCGCGAGCATGCGGGGCCGCGTCGCGCCGCCGCCGTGATCGCCGTGCTCCTCATCGCGAACACCGGCACGATGTGCGCGGAACTGGCGGGCGTCGCCGCGGGGGCCGACCTGCTCTTCGGCACGCCGGCATGGGTGTCGGTGCCGCTTGCGGTGCTCGCCGTCGCCGCGCTCGTGCTGCGCGGCAGCTTCCACCGCATCGAGCATGTGCTGCTCCTGCTCTCGAGCGTCTTCGCTGCCTACATCGCCTCCGGCCTGCTCGCCGGCCCCGACTGGGGCGAGGCGGCCCGCGGGACGTTCTCGCCGTCGATGCCGCTGGATCGCGACACCATCCTGCTCGTGGTGGCGACGATCGGCACCACGCTGGCACCGTGGGGCCTCGCGTTCATCCAGTCGTACGCGGCCGACAAGCGCATCCCCACGGACGAGATCGGCCTCGAGCGCGTCGACGTGATCACCGGCGCTGCGCTCACGGGCGTCATCGGGGCGTTCATCGTCATGTCGTGCGCGGCGACGCTGCACGCGAGCGGCCAGTCGATCGACGACGTCGCCGATGCCGCGCGCGGCCTGGAGCCGGTGGCCGGCTCGGCGGCTGCCGATCTGTTCGCTGCCGGGTTCCTGGGCGCGGCGCTGCTCGCAGCGGCGGTGGTGCCGCTGTCGACGGCGTACTCGGTCGCCGAAGGCCGCGGGCAGGTGGCGACGATCGGGCACTCGTTCGCCGAGGCCCCGGCGTTCCATGCCACGTTCGCCGCCGTGCTCGGCGTCGCGACGCTGTTCGTGCTCGTCCCGGGGATGCCGCTGCTGGAGGTGCTCTACCTCTCCCAGGCGCTCAACGCCGTGCTGCTGCTCGGGATCTTGCCGCTGATGCTCAGGCTCGGCCGCGATCCCGCGGTGATGGGCGGCCATGCGACCGGGCGGATCGGGCAGGCTGCCGGCCTGCTCGCGCTCGCGCTCGTGACCACCGCGATCCTCGCGCTGCTCGTCCTCCAGGCAGCGGGCTGAGCTCAGGCGTCGCGAGCGGCAGCCTGGCCCGGCAATCCGTTCGACGCCCGGGCGTGTCCGCACTAGCCTGTGGCGCAAGTCGGCGAGCGGCCGGCGCGATCACCGAAGGGCTGGGCCAGGTGCCACCGATCTCGCGAGGTTTCAGAGGACGCCGCCGGCCGGAGGGTGACGCCGCCCGGATCCCGCCGGGCCAGCACCTCGTGAACGACTTCCCGGTGCTCACCTTCGGACCGACGCCCCATACGCCCCTGGACCGCTGGAGCTTCTCGGTGGACGGCGCCGTCTCCGAGGGCCGCCGCTGGACGTGGCAAGAGTTCCGGGCCCTGCCACGCGAGCACATCGTCAAGGACATCCACTGCGTGACGAGCTGGAGCAAACTCGACACCAACTGGTCGGGCGTCTCGCTCGACACGCTCCTCGACGGCATCGAGCTCGGCGGGGCGTGGATCTCGGCGTGGTGCGACGGCGGCTACACGACCAACCTCCCGCTCGCCGACGTGACGGGCGGCAAGGCGTGGATCGTCGACGAGTACGACGGGGCACCGCTGCCCTCCGAACACGGCGGGCCGGCCCGCTTGCTCGTCCCGCACCTCTACTTCTGGAAGAGCGCGAAGTGGGTGCGCGGGATCACCGTCACCGTCACCGATGAGCCCGGATTCTGGGAGCAGAACGGCTACCACGACCACGGGGATCCGTGGAAGGAGGAGCGCTACGGGGTCGCCTTCCCGTGAGCGCGGCCGCCGACGGACCGGAGCCGGGCCCCAGCGACTGGCGTCTGGCCCGGGTGACCGACCGCATCCAGGAGACGCCCCGCGCCGCGACGCTCCGGCTCGAGGCTGAGGGCTGGCGCGGCCACCTCGCCGGGCAGCGGGTCGACGTACGCCTCACGGCCGAGGACGGCTATCAGGCGACGCGCTCCTACTCGATCGCCTCCGCCCCGGCCGACGGGACGCTCGACCTCACCGTCGAGGAGATCGACGACGGCGAGGTGTCGCCCTACCTTGTCGAGGAGGCGATGCCCGGCGACGAGCTCGAGATCCGCGGGCCGATCGGCGGCTGGTTCACCTGGCGACCGTCAGACCCCGGCCCGCTGGTGCTGATCGGCGGCGGCTCCGGCCTCGTGCCGTTGCGCTCGATGGCGCGTGAGGCGGTCGTGCGTGAGAGCGCCACGCCGCTCCGGCTGCTCATCTCGACGCGCTCGGCCGGCGACCTGCTCTACGCCCAGGAGATCGCGACGCTCGCGGATCGCGACGAGGCCCGGGTGATCCACACGCTCACGCGCCGCGCGCCGGAGGGCTGGACCGGCCCGACCGGACGGATCGACCCCGGGCTCGTCGGCGAGCTGCTCGCCGGGATCGAACTGCCCGGGGCCGCGTTCGTCTGCGGGCCAACGGGGTTCGTGGAGCGCGCCGCCGACCTGCTGCTCGCCGCGGGGCTGCCGCCGGACGCCATCCGCACGGAGCGGTTCGGTCCGTCGGCCTGACGCCGGCCGCTGGCGGGCGGCGGGTCAGCGCTGCGAGAGCTCCTCGACGAGCGCCTCGACCACCTTCGGGTCGAATTGCGTGCCCGAGCAGCGGTGCAGCTCGGCGACGGCGTCGCCCTGGGGCATGCCGTTCCGGTACGGGCGATCGGAGATCATCGCGTCGAAGGCGTCGCAGGTGCCGACGATCCGCGCGCCGAGCGGAATGTCGTCGCCGCGGAGGTTGTCGGGGTAGCCGCCGCCGTCGAAGCGCTCGTGGATGGCTCGCACGAGCGGGGCGACGCTACGGGTGAAGGGGATGCGCTCGAGCAGGCGACCGCCCACGTCGCTGTGGAGCTTGATCTGCTCGAACTCGTCGGCCGTGAGCTTGCCCGGCTTGCGGAGGATGTCGCTCGGCACGGCGATCTTGCCGATGTCGTGCAGGATCGCTGCGTAGTGCACGTCGCGCAGCTCCCGGTCGGTGAGGCCCAGGCGACGAGCGACGCATTCGGAGAGTTCCACGACGTCGCGGGCGTGCTGCGCGGTGTAGGCGTCCTTCGCCTCGAGCACGTCGATCAGGGTGCCGAGCGTGTTGGCCACCGTGGCCTCCACCTCGGCGGCGAGCTCGGCGCGGTGCAAGGCGGCGCCGATCTGCGAGCAGACGGCCTCGGCGAGGAGGAGGTCGTCGGCGTCGAACGCGTGGGCGTCGACCTGCTCGAGGTTGAGTACTCCCCAGATGCGGCCGTCGACGATGATCGGCAGCGAGAGCTCGGAGCCCGGGTCGGTGGAGGCGTCGCGGCGCAGGTAGTCGGCGTCATGGCGGGTGTCGGGCACGAAGGCGAGGCGCCCGGTGCGCGCGACGCGGCCGTTGACGCCCTGGTGGATCGACTGCTCGAAGGCGAGGAATCCGTACTCGTCGACGTGCGGCCCGGCGGCGGCGAGCACGCGGAGCGTCTCGCCCTCGAGCCGCTGGATCACCGCGAGGTGGAACTGGAAGGCGGTGTGGAGCTCGGACACCGCCCGCTCGGCGATCGCCATCGGGTTCTGGAGCGGGGCGAGCTGGCCGGAGAGGTGCGCGGCGACCGCGAGACGCTGGTGCTGGCGGCGCGCCTCATCGGCGTGATTGCGGAGGTTCGGGACGGCCTGCAGGGGTGAGGTCGGCCGGGTCGGAATCGCAAGCGCCGCGGTCGCAGCGTGGACATCGACCGGCAGGTCGGTGGTGTGGCTGGCCGCGGGGCGGCGACGGCGTGCCTGGGACCTCAACATTGCGGGGTGGAACCTCTCGTGCGTGGGGGCGCGTTCCGGGGTGGGTGGAGCCGTGGGACGACGGCGACGGGGTGGTAGACCGGATATTCGACGTACCCGGGCGCCGTTTGAGTCGCGCTCAGTTGCGCTGGACGTTCGTCTGGCTATTCGCCGGTGCACTGGAACAACCAGCAACCGCTGGCGTTTTCGGCTCCGCCTGCTGCGATCAGCGCGACACGTCGATGCGCATCACCGAGCGATCCGAGCTCCCGGGCGCGACGACCCGCAGCCCGTTGCCCGCGACGAGCGCGTTGGTCGGCGCCGCCATCGGCTCGAAGCAGATCACCGGGTCGGCCGGCGGCGCGAACACCTGGCCCGCCGGATAGCCCTCGACGAAGGTGGTGCGCAGCTCCCACCCGCCGCCGGCGACGACGAACTCGGCGCCGACGGCGAGGCCGTCGTACGCGTCGTCGAAGGCGCGGTCGGCCAGCGCCCCGGCCGACGCCGGCTCGTCGGTGGCCCCACCCGTCGGCAGTCCCTGCTCGTCGAGTGCGAGGTGGCGGCGCGCGGGGAGCTCGACGTGCCAGTCGGCCCGGGCCGTGCCCGGAATGGCGACGTACGGGTGCAGGCCGTGCGCAACGGGGACCGATGCGTCCGCGGTCGGGGTGATCGTCAGCGCCAGCTCGAGCGCACCGCCGCGCAGCGTCACCTCGTAGGTGAGCACGTGTGGGAACGGCCAGGTGGCGGCGAGCTCGGGGTGGCTCGTCTCGTCGAACGCGAACGTAGCGGTCAGGGAGGTGGTCGTCGTCTCCTTCACCACCCAGCCGGGATGCGCGGCGAGCAACCCGTGGATCGGGAGCCCGTGGGGGTCGCGGCGCAGCCCGGGCCGGTCGCCGCGAAGGTCGAGCGCCACGCCCGCGACGTCGAACCGCTCCTCCCCCACGCGGTTCGCCCACGGGTACAGGAGCGGGATCCCCATCGTCTTGCCGTCGCTGAGGTAGGCGTCGATGCCGCGACGCTGGCCGAGCAGCTCGATGCCGTCTGCCTGCAGGGATGGGATGAGCATTCCCGCGCCCGGGAGCACCGTCGCGGTGAGCCCGTGCTCCGCGTCGGTGAGGGTGACGGGCTGGAGGTCAGCGGCGAAGGGCACGGGCGGACTCTATGCCGCCCGGAAGCGACGGGTGCGATAGACATCGCCGGTGCCGCGCCGACGCCAGCCGCCCATCCTGTTCCTCGCCGCGACGACCCTGCTCGTCGTCGTCTGCGCGATTGCCCTGGGCCTCCTGCTCGGCGGCGATGGCGATCCCGACGTCACGACGACCGCCGTGGTCGCGCATGCCGGCGCGGCGGTGCATGACGGCCACGGTTCGCAGCCCGCGGCGCATGCCCTGGAGCCGACGCCGGGAGCGCCGCGCGGCGACGTCGTCGAGGGCCCGGCAGCACGGCGGCTCGCCGTGCCGATCCTGATGTACCACGTGCTCGGCACGCCGGCGGCCGGCGCATCCCTCCCGGAGCTGTGGGTGAGCAAGGCGCGCTTCGCCGAGCAGCTCGCCGGCCTGCACGAGGCCGGCTACGAGGCGGTGACGCTGCACGCGGTGCTCCACGCGTGGGAGCACGGCTCGCCGCTCCCCAAGCACCCGGTGGTGCTGAGCTTCGACGATGGCTACCTCTCGCACGCGACGGTCGCGGCGCCGGCGATGCGCAAGTACGGGTGGCCGGGGGTCGTGAACGTCACCACCCACAACCTCGGGCCAGACGGACTCCCCCGTCACCTGGCCCAGGCCATGGCGAAGGCCGGCTGGGAGTTCGACTCGCACACCCTCACCCACCCCGACCTGCGCGAGGTGTCCGACGCGCAGCTGAAGGACGAGCTACGCGGCTCGCGGCGCGAGATCCGCGCGCTCACGGGCACCACGCCCGAGTTCTTCTGTTACCCCGCCGGCAAGTACGACGAGCACGTCGAGGCCGCCGTGAAGGCAGCCGGCTACGCGGGTGCCACCACCGTCGAACCGGGCATCGCCCGCCGCTCCGACGACCCGTTCCAGTTGCCGCGCGTGCGCATCACCAATGCCGACACAGGCTCAACTCTGGTCGCGCGCCTGAGGAGCGGCGCCGCGAGCGCCGGCAACGGCCCGGCCGGCGGCTGAGCGCGCGACGCTCCAGAACGAGCGAAGCCCCGCATCGGCGGGGCTTCGGAACATCACGAGGGGTGAGCGACGGGGCTCGAACCCGCGACCGCCTGGACCACAACCAGGAGCTCTACCAACTGAGCTACGCCCACCGCGACGCGACGAAATATAGCTGGGCGGGCCGTGCAGCGCGTGGCGGACCGCCGATGGGCCCGCGCGCCCGGTACCCTCGGGCATCCGATGCCGATTGCGCCCCCCACGCAGTTCACCGCGGTTCGCCGCTCGGCCAGGTTCTCGCGCTGCAGCCGGCACCGTCTGCTCCTCGAGCGCCACTGGGACGAAGGCCCGCTCGTCGGCTTCGTGATGCTCAACCCGTCGACGGCCGATCACGCCCGTGACGACGCGACCATCGGCCGCTGCACCACCTTCGCCCGCGACTGGGGCTTCGGCGGCCTCCTCGTCGCCAACCTGTTCACGCTGCGCTCCACCGACCCGCGCATCCTCACCCTCACGACCGCGACCTCGCGCAACGCCGACGGCGCCGACGAGGCCCTCGATGAGCTTGCCGAGCGCTGCGACCTCATCGTCGAAGCCTGGGGCGCCCACCGCACCGTCGACGACCGCGCGAGCGCCGTCCGCACCCGGGTCGCCCGCTCCGGCACCGAGCTCGCCGTCCTCGGGCGCACCAAAGACGGCCACCCGCGCCACCCGCTCTACGTCCCGGCGCTCACCGCACCGGTCGACGCGTTCAGCGGCCGCGCGATCACGCTGCCGTCCTGAGCGGCGCCGCGACGCTCACGCCTCAGCGGCGCCTGCTTCGGCTCGGCCATCGCCTCGCCGGGTGCCCGCATGAGCACCCCGGGAGGGATTCGAACCCCCGACCCGCAGAGTAGAAATCTGCCGCTCTATCCAGCTGAGCTACCGGGGCTCGCATCCGTCTGATCGGGGCGCCCGGATTCGAACCGAGGACCTCCTGCTCCCAAAGCAGGCGCGCTACCAGGCTGCGCCACGCCCCGCGCGGATGCCCACACAGCGTACGGGGCCGGACGACGGACGCGTCACGCCGCTCGAGGAGTCCCGCGACCGTGCGACAGACCACTAAGCAGTCTTTCGTGGCTGGCGCGGCGGCAATGGACAGGTGTCCGTCGTTACCACCTTCGCTGGACAACCGTCCGAACGCATCGCCGACGAACGTCCAGAAGTCGCGATCGGGGGTTTTGCAATCCATTTCCCAACCCGAATGAGAGAGCAATCGCAGCGTCACCCGAACGAGAGGCACGGATGTCTCTTGCGCTGCGAGCGAGACCTATGCGGGCACGGACGTTCTCATCGATCATCGCCATGGCGCTGACCGCCGGGCTCCTCACTGCGAGCCCGGCGGCAGCAGCCAGCTCCTGCGCCAACGCCGACGCGGCGCCGGGGACCATCTCGGCCAAGGCGATGAGCAAGGCCACGCTCTGCCTCCTCAACGAGGAGCGCGCCGACGCCGGCCTGAAGCCGCTGAAGTCGCACAAGAAGCTCGCCAAGGCCGCCCGCGGCTTCTCCAAGATCATGGTGAAGCAGCAGTTCTTCGACCACGTGTCGCCGAGCGGGTCCACCCTTTCGTCGCGCGTGCAGAAGGTGAAGTACACGAAGGGCGCTCATCGCTGGAGCCTCGGCGAGAACATCGCCTGGGGCACGGGCGACCAGGCAACGCCCGCGTCGATCGTCGATGCGTGGATGCACTCTCCAGGCCACAAGCGCAACATCCTCGATTCGAGCTTCACCGAGATCGGCATCGGGATCGCCGCAGGCGCCCCGCTCGCGACCGCCGCGGCGAAGTCGTCGGGCCTCACGTACACCACCGATTTCGGCTTCCGCCAGTAGGCCGCCGGCGCCTGTGACGGACCCCCGTCGCGCGCGCTGGACGGTTCGTCAGCAGCCCCGCAAGGCCGCCCGCGCAACCCAGCTAAAGTCCGGTGTATGCGAGCGGTGTCTCATGCCCAAGGGGGCTTCAAGCACGTCATCGAGGTCGGGAACTACAAGCTCGTCAGCGATGAGCCGACCGAGAAGGGCGGCACGGGTTCGGGCCCGACGCCCCAGGAGCTGCTCGCCGCCTCGCTCGTGAGCTGCACCGCCATCACGATGCAGCTCTACGCGCAGCGCAAGGGCTGGAACCTCGACGACCTCACCATCGAGGTCGAGTTCCAGCCGGCCGAGCGCGGGGCCCCGACACAGTTCGAGATGGTGCTCGGTCTCCCCGACCACCTCACGCCCGAGCAGGTCGACAAGCTCCAGGTGATCGCGGCGAAGTGCCCGATCCACCGCACGCTCGAGGGCGAGGCGATGTTCACCGAGCGCGTGGAGCGCCGCGCAGCCACGGCGTGAGCGGGGCCGGCGCCACGCCGAGCGCCGCCGAGCTCGCGGAGCTGATCGCCCGCGGGCCGCGCGAGCACGCCCGCCGCATCTGGCAGCCGATGGAAGGCGACCGCCCGGCGTCGGTGCTCGTGCCGCTGATCCCGTCCGCCGATGGCCTGCGGGTCGTCCTCACCCGCCGCAGCCCCGATCTCACGAAGCACGCTGGGGAGTTCTCCTTCCCCGGCGGCCGACCCGAGCCGCAGGATGCCGGGCCCCGCGAGACCGCGCTGCGTGAGGCGCACGAGGAGATCGGCGTCGCCGCCGACCTCGTCGAGATCATCGGCAGCCTCCCGCCCACCACCACCTACCGCACCGGCTACGCGATCACCCCGTTCGTCGGGATCATCAATGCGCCGCCCGCTTGGGTTGCGCAGGTGAGCGAGGTCGCCGAGGTCGCCGAGCCGCTGCTCACCGAGCTCGTGGCCGTCCGCTACATCCACACCTACCAGCGCCCCGAGGGCGGCGAGCGCCTCGACATGCCGGTGTTCCCGATCGACGAGGAGCGCCAGGTGTGGGGAGCCACGGCCCGCATCCTCGACGAACTCCTCGTCCGTCTCGCGCCGGTGATCCCCGGCGCCGCACTCGCCTACGGCTGATCGCGCGCGCCGCGCTCCTCGGCGACTTCGGTGCGTTTCGTGCGTTCCCGTCGAGCAGCGTCACGATCACCCTCGGTCGGAGGCTCTGCCAGCAAGCGTTGCAGCGGTTCAGCGGTCAGCCCGTGGGCGACGATCGATGCCGTGGCGGCGACGAGCACGGTCCACAGGATGACCCTCGCTTCGTTCGCCGGGAGCACGGCGGCGCTGCTCGCGAAGGCCGCGTAGTAGACCGACCCGATGCCGCGCACCCCGAACCATCCGATGAACAGCCGCTCGCGGAGCGCCAGCGGCGAACCTGCAAACGCGAGCAGCGTCGCGACCGGCCGGATGACGACGAGCAGCAGCACCACGAGCGCCCACCCGCCCGCGCCCGGCAACTGGACGCCCCTCGTCGACAACAGGCTTCCGACGAGCAGCACGAGCGCGAGTTCGCCGACCTTCTCGGCAAGCAGGCCTCCGCGATGCACACGACGGTCGGCATCCTCGTCATCCTCGGCGCGGTTGAACGCCAAGCCGGCGACGAACGCAGCGACGAACCCGTAGCCGTCGACCAGTTCGGTGACGCCGTAGATGGCGAGCACGGCGGCGAGCGCGATCCACGCATCGAACGTCACCCTCACGTGGCCGGCGCTGCGCCAGCGTCGATAGACCGCGCCGAGTGCCGATCCCAGAGCCGCGCCGATCGCGAACGCGACGGACAAGCCCCAGACGACATCACCCAGCACCCACGAGGGCACCCATCGTTCGCTCGCGGTCGGCCCGGCCAGCAGGAGGCCGAGCATCACGAACGGGAACGCGAGCCCGTCGTTGAAGCCCGCCTCGGAGGTGAGCGCGAAGCGCGGCTCGCTGTCGTCCGGCTCGCCCGGTGGCCCGACCCCCAGGTCGCCGGCGAGAACCGGATCAGTCGGGGCGAGCGCGGCGGCAAGCACGATGGCTGCGCCGATCGAGAGTCCCATCACCGCGACACCCCAGCCTGCGACCGCGACGATCGTCAGCGGCATCACCACGCCGAGGAGCCGCCAGGCCGAAGCCCAGCCCGCCCAGCCGAGGCGTCGCTCGATCGAGAGGCCGGTCGCGAACAGCGCGACGATGACGGCGAGCTCGCTCGCGTGCGCGATCGTCGATGCGTCGCGCACCGGATCGAGCCATCGGACGTCGAGGACCTCGACGGTGACGGCTACCCCCACGCCCATCGTGAGGTACACGAGGCTCGCGCTGTAGAGCTTTCCCCGCTGATTCGACAAGGCGAGCATCGCCACCAGCAGGGAGAGCCCCCCGAGGACGTAGAGCAGCGGCTCCGACGACCCGGGGGCGAAGCCGGGCTCGCTGGCCAGCGGGAAATGCAGGAGCGATGGCAGCACGATCGAGGCCGACGCTACGTCGACTCCGGCGAGGCGCCCAGGTCAACCGCCGTCGGCCGGCCGTGCGATGAGGAAGTACTCAGAGGTGGATGCCGCGAAGCAGCGCGGCCACGACGCGCTGCTCGAGCGTGCCCTGGGAGTCCTTGGAATCGTTCGCTGCGCCGAGCGCGGCGTTGGAGTCGGGGAAGAGGCGGAAGCCGATGTGCTTGACGCGGTCGGCGAAGCGCGGCGTGGTGGCGTGAAGCACCTGCGAGAAGTGGCCCATGCCGGTGTCGACGGTGCGCTTCTTGTCGGCAATGCCTTCGATGATGAGGTCGGCGGCTTCGTCCGGGCTGATCGCCGGGAAGTAGTCGTAGGCCTTCGTCGGGGCGATCATCGGCGTGCGCACGAGGGGCATGCGGACGGACGTGATGGTGACCTTGTTGGAGACCATCTCGCTGTTGATCACCTGGCTGAACGCGTCGAGCGCCGACTTGCTCGCAATGTAGGCCGAGAAGCGCGGGATCAGCGTGGTGACGCCGATGGTGGTCACGTTCACGACGCTGCCGTAGCCCTGCTCGACCATGAACGGCAACAGGCCGAGGGTGAGCCGCACGGGGGCGAAGTAGTTGAGGTGCATGGTGCGCTCGAAGTCGTGGAAGCGGTCGTAGCTGAGCGCGACGGAGCGGCGGATCGAGCGGCCGGCGTTGTTGACGAGCACGTCGACCTGATGCTCGTTCGTGACTTCCTCGACGAGCCGGTCAATGGCTTCGAGGTCGGAGAGGTCGCACGGGTGCACGTGCGCGGTGCCGCCCTGCTCCTCGATCTCGGACCGCACCTCCTCGAGCTTCTCGCGGCCGCGCGAGACGAGCAGCGGCACGCCGCCGGCCGCGGCCACCTTGAGCGCGGTGGCGCGGCCGATGCCGCTGGACGCACCGGTGACGAGCACCGTCTTGCCGCGCAGCGCGGCCTTCTGCTTGCGCCCGACCTTCGGGCGGACCGGATCCATGTGCTGGTCCCAGTACTCCCAGAGCCGCCCGGCGTAGTCCTCGAGGTGCGGCGGATCGATGCTGGCGGCGGCGAGGATGCGGCGCGCGTCGGCGGAGTCGAACACGGGTGCGAACGCGAGCTCGCCGATCACCTCCTCGGGAATGCCGAACGGTTCGGTGGCGAGCTTGCGCAGCGGCTTGAGGGTGCTGCCGCGGACGACGAGGTCGACGGCTTCGCTTGGGACGAACGAGGTGAGGCGGCGATCGACGGCGGCCGAGATCTGCGGCGCGCCGGCGGCCGCGGCGAACGCGTTCCACACGTCGACGACGCGCTGCGGCGCCGGGTTCGTGAGATGGAACGCGCGGCCCTCGAGGCCGGGCTGCAGCCCGAGGTGAGCGATCGCCTCGGCGACGTAGTCGACCGACACGACGTTGGTGTCGCCGACATCCGGGGCGACGACCGGCACCCACGGCGGCACGATCGACTTGAGGCGGCGGATCAGCGGGAAGAGGTAGTACGGCCCGTCGACCTTGTCCATCACGCCCGTCCACGAGTTGCCGAGCACGATCGACGGCCGGTAGATGCGCCACGGCACGTCGTTCTCGTCACGGACGATGCGCTCGGCCTCGAACTTGGTGCGGTGGTAGGCGGTGGGGAGATCCTGGCCCTCGTCGAACATGTCCTCGCGGAAGACGCCGTCGAAGCGGCCGGCAACGGCGACCGAGCTCACGTGGTGCAGGCAACCGACATCGAGGAGGCCGGCGGCGTCGACCGCGTGACGGGTGCCGTAGACGTTCGCGCGTGCGTTCTCGGCAGCGGTGGCCGAGAGGTCGTAGAGCGCGGCGAGGTGGAAGAAGTGCTCGATCTTGCCGGCGTGCTCGCGGATCCAGTCGCGGTCGAGGCCGAGCGCGGGGGCATCGAGGTCACCGACGACTGGGACGACGCGATCCCGCGCACCCGCGGGCCACTTCTCGATGAGCGCTTCCAGCTTCGGCAACGAGGCCTCGCGCACCAGGAGGTGCAGGGTCGCGTCGGTGTCGCGGAGCAGCACCTCGGCGAGGTGCCGACCGATCAGGCCAGTGGCGCCGGTCAAGAAGATCGACATCGTCCTCCTCGGGGGTTCCTCGCCACCCTATCCGCAGGAGAGGGGGCCACTGTGACGTGACGCGCACCGACCGTGGTGGCACGTCGGCAGCGCCGGCGACGACGCGCGCCAGGCGGGCGCGCGGACCGCGTTAGCGACGCGGGATCCAGCGGAAGAAGCGCACCGCGAGGAGGGCCGCGACGACACCCCAGACGGCGACGATCGCGAGCTGTCCCCAGTCCGGGCCGGCACTGGCGTGCGTGTCGAACACGCTCGCGAGCGACAGCAGGAACGGGCGCAGCGGGAAGTGCCCGGCGAACGACTCGATGCCGCTCGGAAGATCGGGGATGAAGATCCCCGAGAGGAAGTAGAGCGGGAAGATGACGAGGTTGGCGGTGGCGCTCGCCGAGTCGCCGTTGGGCACCGCGGCGGCGACGAGGCAGCCGAGCGCGCAGAACGTGAGCGCCCCGACGACCAACGTGAGGATCAACGCCGGGAGGTGGTCGAGCGGCACGTCGGCACCGAACAGGATCACCGAGAGCCCGACCACCAGCACGCTCATCAGCAGTGAGAGCAGAACGCCGTTGCCGATCACGCCGCCGAGGATCACGGCCGCGGAGACGGGGGTGCCGCGCTTGCGCTTGAGCTCGCCGTTGTCGCGGCGAATCGCAAGGCCGGTGACGAGCCCGACGAACGTGGTGCCGACGACGCTGAACACCAGGATCTGCGCGAGCTGGAACTGGATCGCGTCCACCGTGCCGGTCGAGAGCTCGTAGGTCTTGCCGCCGTAGAGCAGCCCGAAGATCACGAGGAACATCACCGGGAAGATCAGCGTGAATCCGGCCGCGGCGGGGTTGCGGAAGAAGCTGCGGCGCTCGTAGCCGATCTGGCGGACGAGGAGGCGGAGATCACGCATCGAGCACCTCGTCCTGCTGTTCCTCGGTGATGAGCGCGAGGTAGATGTCTTCGAGCGACGGGCGGGAGACGTTGAGCTCGGCGAGCTGCACGCCCGAACGCACGGCCCAGCCGGAAAGATCGGCGATGAAGCGCGTCACGTCGGCCTCGGGCACCTTCGTCGACCAGCGTCCGTCGGTGAGGAGGTCGGCGTCGGTGGCGAGGTCCGGGAGCGGGTGCCCCTCGATCGGCCGGTAGCTGATGTCGACGAGGCCGGTGCGTGCGGCGAGCTCGGCGGGCGTGCCGGTCTCGACCACCTCGCCGCGCGAGAACACGACGACCCGGTCGGCAAGCACCTGCGCCTCCTCGAGGTAGTGCGTGGTGAGCAGCACCGTGGTGCCGCCGCCGGCGAGGGCCTGCACGATCTCCCACGCCTGGCGCCGGGCCTGCGGGTCGAAGCCCGTCGTCGGCTCGTCGAGGAAC
>JAGIBJ010000068.1 GCA_017744415.1 Solirubrobacteraceae bacterium | reverse complement strand
ACCGTCCACCGCGTGGTCCAGGAGTCGCTGACCAACGTGCTCAAGCATGCTCCGACCGCTACTCGAGCCGTCGTGGCCGTCCGCCGTTCCGCCGGCGAGCTGCACGTCGCGATCGACGACGCCACTCGCCTGGCCTACGCCGAAGTCCTCACCGACGAGAAAGCAACGACCGCGATCGGGTTCCTGCGCCGCGCGATCGACTTCTTCGCCCGCTACGGCATCACCACACGCCGCGTGCTCACCGACAACGGCTCTGCCTACCGCTCAGCCGCGCACGCCATCGCGTGCCGCGCGCTCGGCGTTCGCCACCTCACAACCCGGCCCTACCGCCCGCAAACCAACGGCAAAGCCGAACGCTTCATCCGCACCCTCAAAAACGGCTGGGCCCACGGCGCCATCTACGCCACAAGCACCGAACGCACCGCAGCCCTTGACGGCTGGCTCTGGCACTACAACCATCACCGCCGACACCAATCACTCGGCCGACAAACCCCAGCAGCCCGACTGAACAACCTGCTCGGTACTTACAGCTAGCGGCGCGTCGCGGCCAGCGCGACCAAGCCGGGGATGCCGGCGGCGAGGGCGATGGTCGCGCCTGCGGGGAGATCGACGTTGGCGCTGAGCATGAGCCCGGCGGTGACGACGCCGAGCCCGACGACGACGCTCGTGAGGATCTGCGCGCCGACGCGTCGGCCGCCAACGGTGGCGACAGCGGCCGGGCCGACGAGGAGCGCAAACGCCAGCACTGCGCCGACGGCTCCGGCCGCGAGGGCGATCGCGATGCCGAGGGCGAGCGTGGTGGCGACTTCAACCGGGCCGAGGCGCACACCCGCGAGCCGGGCGGAGTCGTCACCCAGGGTGGTGGCGAGCAGCGGCCTGTGACCGAACGCCGCCGCGGCCGAGATCAGCAGCGCGCCGCCGATCGCCACGGCAACGCTGCCGCTGGTGGCCGAGAGCGGATCGCCGAAGAGCAGGCGCTCGAGGCCGCGGGTGCCGCTGGCCTGGATCGTGAGGATGGTGCCGAGGCCGGTCGCGGCACCGAGGACGGTGGTGGCGGCGCTGTCGAGATCGCGCTCCGCCGTGCCACGCCCGAGCAGCGCCACGGCCGCAGCACCGAGCACGGCACCGATCACCCCTCCGACCCCGACGCTCGCCCCGAGGATCGCGGCGAGGCCGGCCGTCGGCAGCATCGCGTGAGGGATCACCTCGGCGGCGAAAAGCGCGCGACGGTGCAAGGCCCAGACGCCGACGGGGGCGACGAGCACCGCGATCGCGAGCAGCTCGAGCCAGGCCGTGCGGAGGGCGGGATCGAGGGGCGTCGTCATGCCGGGCGAGGAGGCTCGTGCTCGCAGGGGCCGTGACGGTGCGCGGTGTCGTACGCCTGGTCGAGCACATCCGGCGGTAGTTCGCTCGGCGGGCCGAACGCGAGCTGGCAGCCACCGGCGAGTACGAGCACGCGGTCCCAGCGGTGCAGCTCGGCGAGATCGTGCGTGGCGACGAGCAGCGTGTGGCCGGCGGCGCGCTCCTCCTCGAGCACCGTGTGGATGCGCTGGGCCGAGCCGGGGTCGATCGCGGCGAGCGGCTCGTCGAGCGCGAGGAGCGAGCCTCCGTGCACAAGGGCGCGGGCGAGCAGCGCTCGCTGTCGCTGACCGCCGGAGAGTTCGGCGACGGGCTTGTCGGCCTCGTCGGCCAGCCCGACCCGGCCGAGCGCCTCGCGGGCCAACGCCCGATCGGCCTTCGCGACGCGTCGCAGAAGCGGCGTGCGGTGGTAGGCGCCCATCGTCGCCAGCTCGACGGCCGTGATCGGCACGTCGCGGCGCAGTTGCTCCTGCTGGGCGACGGCGGCGACGGGACCGCGCACGCTGAGCTCCCCGCCGTGGGTGGGCAGCTCACCCGTGATGGCCTTGAGGAGCGTCGACTTGCCGGAGCCGTTGGCACCGAGCAGCGCGACGGCCTCGCCGGCACCGATCGCGAACGTGACGCCCATGAGGGCGGCTCCGCTCTCGCCGGGGTAGGCCACGGCGAGGTCGCGGGCAGCGACCACGGCTGGGCCGAGCGAACCGGCCGTGCCACGAGCCTCGGTGGAACCGGCGGAGCTCATGCCGCGACCGCCTCGGCCGGTGCACCGCCGCGGCGCGCGACCACGAGTGCGGCGGCGACGAGGATGTCGACGGCCGCCGCGAGCAGCGCAGCGGTCGCGCCGGGCGCGAGATCGGTGGCGTCGGCGAGAAACAGGGCGACGAGCAACTCCGCGGTCGCGAGGAGGCCGGCGAGCGGCACGAGGCGGCGGGGATGCGGCGCGAGCCGCTGCGCCGTGCTGGCGGGGACGACGAGCAGCGTGCCGGCGAGCAGTGCCCCGGCGACCGGCAGCAAGGCGGCGGCGGCTACGCCGGTCATGAGGAGCAGGATGAGATCGGCGGCGCGGGCCAGCGCAGGCGCGCCCGAGCGGGCCGGGAAGCCGACGCCGGGCTGCACGGCGCCGACGAGCCACCAGCGCCCGAGCACGAGCGCGAGCACCACCGACAGGGCGGCGACGCCGAGCGCGGCGAGGATGTCGCCGTCGGTGGCGAGCAGGGTGGAGCCGAGCAGCACGGAGGTGCCGGTCTGGGGCTGGCCGCTGCGCGTGGCGATCACGCCGAGCGCGAGGCCGCAGGCGAGCGCCAGCCCCGTCGCCACCTGCGCGCGCTCGGGACGGCGCTCGGCGGCCCGGCCGGTGATCGCCGCCACGGCCGCCGCGGCGACGAGCGCGGCCGGCAACACCGGCCCGCCGAGGCTGAACGCCACCGAGCCGCCGGCGAACGCCGTTGCCCCGGAGGCGTGCGCGAGGAAGGCCTGACGACGCAGCACGATCCAGCTCCCGAGCGCTCCAGCAAGGGCGCCGGTGGCCAGCGCGAGCAGCACGAGGCGCACGGCAGGATCGTCGAACGTCACACGGGCGAGCATACGGAGGGCCGGCACGGGCATACTGCACGGCTGTGTCCGACGTCGCACTCCAGCTGACCGCTGCCTGGCCGGCCGGTGCCTTCGTCGACCCGGGCCGCGGCCTCATCCTCGGCGGCATCCCGGCGACCGACCTCGCCGCCACCTACGGCACGCCCGCCTACATCGTCGACGAGCCCGAGCTGCGCGCCCGTGCCGGCGCCTACGTGAGCGCGTTCGCCCGCCACCCGGGCGGGGCGCGCGTGTGCTTCGCCAGCAAGGCCTTCCCCTGCACCGCGGTGCTCCGCGCGCTGCACGAGGAGGGCATGGGCGCCGACGTCGCCAGCGCCGGCGAGCTCTTCCTCGCGCGCAAGGCCGGCGTCGATCCCTCGCAGATCGTCGTCCACGGCAACGGCAAGAGCCTCACCGACCTGGCCGCCGCGGTGCGCGAGCGCGTCGCGTTCGTCGTCGTCGACAACCCCGACGAGATCGCCCGCCTCGCCGATGCCGCCGCCACGGAGGGCATCGTCCAGGACGTGCTGGTGCGCGTCACCCCGGACGTGCGCGGCGAGACGCACGACAAGATCTCCACGGGCCAGGCCGACAGCAAGTTCGGCTTCGCGCCCGATGCCGCCATCGCGGCGCGCGAGCAGATCGACGCCACCGGCAGCCTCAGCTTCCGCGGCTGGCACCTGCACATCGGCAGCCAGCTCTTCGAGCTCGACGCCTTCGATCGCGCCATCAGAACCGTCGCCGCCAGCGGCCCCTGCGAGGTGCTCGACGTCGGCGGCGGCCTCGGCGTCACCTACGGCGCCGGCCAGCAGGAGCCGCCGACCGTCGAGGAGTACGCCGACGTCGTCCTGCGCGCCGTGCACGAGACCGTCGGCGAGCAGGTGCAGCTGATCGTCGAGCCCGGCCGCTCCGTCACCGCCCGCGCGGGGGTGACGCTCTACACCGTCACGAGCGTGAAGCGCAACGTCTCCACGTGGGTCGCCGTGGACGGCGGCATGAGCGACAACCTGCGCCCGATGCTCTATCAGGCCCGGTACGAAGCCGCGATCGCCGACCGCGTCGAGGCGCCGGGCCATCCGTCGAACGAGACGGTGAAGCTCGCGGGCCTGCACTGCGAGTCCGGCGACGTGCTCATCGAAGCCGTCGATCTTCCTGCCCCGGCGGCCGGCGACATCGTCGCCATGCCCACCACGGGCGCATACACCTTCAGCACGGCCAACACCTACAACGGCACGCCGCGGAGCCCCGTGGTGTTCGTCGGCGGCGGCGAGAGCCGCGTGGTGGTGCGCCGCGAGACCCTCGAAGAACTGGGAGCCCGCGATGTCGAATGACCCGGAGACCAAGGACGTCAAGATCGGCATCCTCGGCAAGGGAACGGTGGGCTCCGCGCTCGTCGACCTGATCGAGGAGCGGGCCGACCTGATCGCCGCCGAGACGGGCTACCGCCCCGTCGTGTCGGGCGTGCTCACGCGCAGCCAGGGCGTCGGCGAGCAGATCGTCGACGAGGCCGACGTGCTCGTCGAGGTGATGGGCGGCCTCGATCCCGCCGAGGCCCTCGTGCGCCGCGCGCTCACCGCCGGCAAGCCGGTCGTCACGGCCAACAAGCAGCTGCTGAGCCGCAAGGGCGACGAGCTCTTCCCGCTGGCCTCCGAACATGGCGCCGCCTTGCGCTACGAGGCTGCCGTCGGCGGCGCCGTTCCGATCGTCCGCGTCCTCGGCGACACGCTCTCCGCGACGCCCGTCGAGCGCGTGCACGGCATCGTCAACGGCACCACCAACTACATCCTCACGGCGATGGCCCAGCGCGGCGAGAGCTACGCCGAGGCGCTCGCCGATGCCCAGCAGGCCGGCTTCGCCGAGGCCGACCCGACCGAGGACGTGAGCGGCAGCGACGCCGCCGCCAAGATGGCGCTCCTGGCGATGCTCGCCTTCGGCACGTGGGTGAGCTGGGAGGACGTCGACCACAGCGGCATCGACAAACTCGCCCTCGAGGATCTCGCCCACGCCCGCGAGTTCGATCTCGCCCTGAAGCTCGTCGGCACCGCCGAGCGGATCGGCGACGGGGTCTCGGTGCGGGTGCACCCGATCTTCCTGCCCAACACGCACCCGCTCGCGAACGTCGACGGCTCCTACAACGCCGTGACGATCGAGAGCCCGCACGTCGAGGAGATCACGCTCCAGGGCCCGGGCGCCGGTGGCGTCCCGACGGCCAGCGCGGTGCTCGGCGATCTCATCAGCGTCCTGCACGGCGCCGACGAGCCGCGCCACGCCTGGCAGACGCTGCCGAAGGCCGACGAGGTGTGGTCGGCGTTCTACCTCTATTTCGAGGTCGACGACCAGCCCGGCGTGCTCGCCCAGGTCGCGCAGGTCCTCGGCCTACAAAATGTCTCCATCCGCTCGGTGGCCCAGAAGAGCACCGACAGCGGCGCGAGCCTCGTGATGATCACGCACCGCGCCCCCGAGTCCAACATGGCGGCCGCGATCGGCATGATCTCCGGCCTTGGTTTCGTGCGCGGCGAGCCGCGCGCCATTCGCGTTTTCGACGAGGAAGAGGCATAGGGCGATGTCGCGAGTCGGTCTGATCGAACGGTTCTTCGACGACCTCCCCTTCGAGGCGGGCGACCCGATCCTGACGCTCGGTGAGGGCTCCACACCTCTGGTGCACGCGCCGCGCCTCAGCGAGCGCGTCGGGGCGGAGGTGCACCTCAAGCTCGAGGGGATGAACCCCACGGGCTCCTTCAAGGACCGCGGCATGTGCGCCGCCGTCTCCGCCGCCGTGAAGGACGGCGCGAAGGCCGTGATGTGCGCGTCGACCGGCAACACCGCCGCCAGCGCCGCCGCCTACGCCACGCGTGGCGGCCTCACGGGCGCCGTGATCGTGCCCTCGGGCAAGATCGCCACGGGCAAGCTCGCGCAGTCGCTGATGCACGGCGCCAAGGTGATCGCGCTCGATGGCAACTTCGACCAGGCCCTCGCGCTCACTCGCGAGCTCTGCGAGCGCCACCCGATCGCCCTCGTGAACAGCGTCAACCCGTGGCGCCTCGAGGGGCAGAAGACAGCCGCGTTCGAGCTGCTCGAGGATCTCCCGACGATCGACGGCCTCTGCATCCCGGTCGGCAACGCCGGCAACGTGACCGCATACTGGAAGGGGTTCCAGGAGCGTGGCCACGACCTCTACCTCTACGGCTTCCAGGCCGCCGGCTCCGCGCCGCTCGTCGAGGGCAAGGTCGTCGAGAACCCGGAGACCGTCGCGAGCGCGATCCGCATCGGCAACCCGGCTCGCTGGGAGGAGGCGGTCGCCGCCTTCCGCGACTCGCGTGGCCTCGTGCGCGCGGTGACCGACGACGAGATCCTCGCCGCCTACCGCTTCCTCGCCGGCGAAGAGGGTGTCTTCTGCGAGCCTGCCTCCGCGGCGTCGGTCGCCGGCCTGCTCAAGTACGGCCCTGGCGACGCGACGACCATCGCGTGCGTGCTCACCGGCCACGGCCTCAAAGACCCCGACAACGCGCTGCGCCAGTCCGGCTCCGTGCTGCCGTGCAAGCCGACGATCGAGGCCGTCGAAGCGCTCGTCATCGGCGAGTCGTAAGCGCTGGTCGGTGATGAGCGTGGGGGAGACCCGATGAGCGGCGGCGTGCGCGTGCGCGTGCCCGCGTCGACGGCCAACCTCGGCCCGGGCTTCGACGTCCTCGCGTGCGCGCTGGACCTCTGGCTGGAACTCGAGGTACAGCCGGCGCCCACGTTCTCGTTCACCACCGATCTGCCGGTGCCCATGGATCCGACCAACATCGCCGTCGACGCCTTCGGACGGCTCGGCGATCCGGCGCGCGTCGCGTTCACGATGCGCTCGCAGATCCCGCTCAGCGGCGGGATGGGCAGCAGCGCCGCCGCCCGCGTCGCGGGCGTGCTCGCCGCGCTCGTGATGGGTGGCGAGGAGCCGAAGGACGCGCTCGAGCTGGCACTCGCGATCGCCGCTGAGCTCGAGGGCCACGCCGACAACGCCGCCGCCGCGATCTACGGCGGCGTGACCGTCGAGCTGCCGGATGGCCCGCTGAAGCTCGCCGTGCCGCAGCGCCTGGGGTTCGTGATCGTTGCGCCGCACGAGGCCGTCGACACGCCCGCCGCCCGCGCCGCGCTTCCGGCCGCCGTGCCGATGGCCGACGCGGCCTTCAACGTCGGCCAGGCGACCGCGCTCGCTGCGGGTCTGGCGTCTCGCGACCTCGACCTGATCGCTCGTGGCCTCGGCGATCGTCTCCACCAGCCGCACCGCGCGCCGCTCTACCCCCGCTCGATGGAGCTCATCGCCTCAGCTCGCGAGCTGGGTGCGCTCGGTGGCACCGTGTCGGGCGCCGGCCCGACCGTGCTGCTCTGGTGCGACCGCGACGCCGTGCGCGACGTCGAGCGCGAGGCCGGCATCTGGTCGGCCGGCTGGGCCGACACGCTCGCCGTCGATCCGAGCGAGCGCGGCGCCCAGATCGAGCGCCTCTAGCGCGGGCGGCGACCGCCCGCCGGCCGCGGGTGGAGCCTCGTAGCATCGGTCTGGCATGGGTCAGCCCTCGACCGTCCGCACCGGCGTGCTCTACGGCGTCGCCGCCTACGCCCTCTGGGGCGTGTTCCCGCTCTACTTCCATCTGCTCGAGCGGTCGGACGCGGCCGAGGTCGTCTTCCACCGGGTGGTCTGGTCGCTGCTGTTCTGCCTGGTGCTCGTGGCCGCGCTGCGCCAGCGGGAAGCACTCGGGGCGGTGCTGGCCGATCGCGCCATCGTCGCCACGCTCGGGCTCGCGGCGGTGCTGCTCGCCACCAACTGGGGCGTCTACGTGCACGCCGTCACGAGCGGGCAGGTGATCGAGGCGTCGCTCGGCTACTTCATCAATCCGCTCGTCACGGTCGCGCTGGGGGTGCTCGTGCTCCGTGAGCAGCTCCGGCCGCTGCAGTGGGCGGCCGTCGCCACCGGTGCGCTCTCGGTCGCCGTGCTCACCGTCGACTACGGGCGGCCGCCCTTCATCGCGCTGACGCTCGCGGCGACGTTCTCGGTCTACAGCCTGCTCAAGAAGCGGGTGGGCGGCAGCGTCGGGGCGCTCCCCGGCCTCACCACCGAGACGATCACGTTGGCGCCGTTCGCCCTGATCGCCATCCTGTGGCTCGAGGCGACCGGCCGGGGCTCGTTCGGTGCCAACGCACCGTGGGAGGGCGTGCTCCTCGTGCTCACCGGCATCGTCACGATCGCCCCACTGCTGCTGTTCGCGGCGTCCACGAGCCGTGTGCCGCTGTCGACCGTCGGACTGCTCCAGTACCTCACGCCGGTGATGCAGCTGCTGTGCGGCGTCGTCATCCTCGGGGAGCACATGCCGGCGTCGCGATGGGCCGGCTTCGGCATCGTCTGGGTGGCGCTCGTGCTCCTCACCCTCGACTCGATCCGCGCGACGCGCACGCCGGCGCCGACGGTGCCGGAACCCGCCTAGAGCTGCTTGATGGCTCGCGCCGGCACGCCAGCGACGAGCGTGCGCGGGGCGACGTCGCGCGTGACGACGGCGCCGGCTGCGATCACGGCGTCGTCGCCGACATCGACGCCCTGCAGCACGGTCGCGCCGGCGCCGATCCACACTCCGCGGCCAATCCGGATCTCGGCGACGACCACCTCGCGGCGGCGGCGCTCCGGATCGGTCGGGTGACCGGAGCTGATCAGCTGCACGTTCGGGCCGATCATCACGTCGTCGCCGATCGTGATCCCGCCGAGGTCGTTGACGGTGCAGCCGTGGTTGATGAACACGCGCTCGCCGATGCGCAGGTTCGCTCCGCAGTCGCTCCAGAAGGGCGGCACGAGCCGCAGGCTCTCGTTCGCGGGGCGGCCCGTCAACTCGGCGACGAGCCCCCGGATCTCGGACTGGTCGGCGTAGCCCAGCCGGTTCAGGCGCTCGCACAGCGCGAACGCTCGCTCGACCCCGGCGACCATCACGGACGACTCCGGGGTGCGCGCCTTGATTGTGCGCTCGGGGAACACGCCGGCTAAGGCTCGGACGAGCACGGTGGTGCCCGGCGGCACCTTCCGCACCAGCCAGCGCGACGCGCGATCACCGACGCGCAGGCAGCCGAGGCTCGCGGCGAGCCCGATCGACTGCTTGTTCGGCGTGCCGTGGATCGCGATGCGGTCGCCGCCGGCCCAGTGCGCTGGGAGCTTCGTCTGCCGGGCGGAGAGCACCAGCGCGCAGCAGCCGTAGGGGCCGCGCACCTTGGTGCTGAAGATCAGCCCGTCGGTGACGGCGTAGCGTCCGAGCGGCGTGGGGTGGGTGACCTGCCCGACCGCCGAGCCGAACTTGCGCACCACCTCGCCGTCCTTGCGCACCACGATCGTGCGGCGGCTCACCGAGATCGAGATCGAGTAGTCGACGGAGACGTACTTCGCGCCCTCGCGCACCTTGGTCCAGGCGATCTTGTTGTTCTTGCGATACGGGCTGACGACGGCGATCCAGTCGCCGCGGGCCTTGATGATCGGGAGAATGTTCGGGCCGCCGTACGGCGTCTTGCGGCCGACGCGAGCGACGAGCTGACCGTCCGGATCCGGGCGGGTGCGCAGGAGCTGTGTGTGGGTGACCTTGAGCGCCACGTGGCCACTACCGAGCCGGTCCTCTGCCGTCTTGGCGTCGAGCTCAGGCGCTTCGGCGCCGCGATCGATGGTCGGGCTCGTCGCGACAGGGCCCGCGAGCCGGTCGCGGCTGCCACCGCCGCCGAGCAGGACGAAGCCGCCAGCGACCACGGCCGCGACGATCAGCCCGACCAGCACGAACGTCGCCCGCGCGGCGCGCGGGTTCACGGCGCGGTAGTCATGGCGCTCCTGCGCCTCGTCACCGTGCTCAGGCGGCGTGGGGGCGCCGCCGGAGCTCACGTGGTCTGCGGGAGCAGCGCCCGCACCTTCTTCCGTGCGGCCGTCAGCCCGAGGCGGTCGAGCACCTCGTCGGCAAGGGAGACGTAGTCGGCGCCGCGCGCCGGCTTGTGGTCGAGGATCGACACGCCGCGCTCGGCGGATTCGGCGTAGGCGATCGACTGCCGGATGACGGTGTCGAGGAGCTTGTCGCCGATGTGCTCCTTGAGGTTCTCTCGCGCCTCACGGGAGTGCGTGGTGCGCATGTCGGCGATGGTGAGCACCACGCCGAGCCACTCGAGATCAGGGTTGAGGCCGTCCTTCGCGAGCTCGAGAAGCGCGACGGCCTGCTCGACGCCTTGGAGCGCGAAGTACTGCGCCTCGGCCGTGACGAGCGCGTGGTCGGCCGCGACGAGGGCGTTCACCGTGAGGAGGCCCAGCGTCGGCGGGCAGTCGAGGATGACGAGGTCGTAGTCCTTCGCCACCGTGCGCAGAGCACGCCGCAGCGTGAGCTCGCGACCCATCTTGCCGGCGAGGGCGAGCTCTGCCTCGGCGAGGGTGAGATTCGCCGGAAGGACGTCGTTGTGCACGGCGTCCTTCGCGTCGGCTCGGCCGACGAGCACTTCGGCGATCGTCGGAGACGCGTCCGGCGGCACGTCGAAATAGTCGGAGAGATTGCCCTGCGGGTCGAGGTCGACCACCAGGACCGACAGCCCCACGCGACGGAAGACATCCGTCAGCGTGCGCACCGTCGTCGTCTTCCCGGTTCCGCCCTTCTGGGACAGGACTGCGATCGTGACGCCCATCGGGCGCCGAGTCTATTGATCGTGGCGGGGCACGCGCGACGCCTTACCGCGCATGCATCGCTCCAGAACCCGGTCGGCCAGGGCCGCCGAGGTGGCGCTAGCTCGGCAGGATGAGCCGCATGACGAAGCCAGCGATCTGGACTTCGTCGGCGTCGCCGAGGGTTTGCGACCCGTCGATCCGCGCGCCGTTCACGAACACGCCGTTGAGCGAGCGGTCGTCGAGCACGCGGATGGTGCTCCCGTGACGCTCGATCACCGCGTGCTTGCGCGAGATCATCGGATCCTCGAGCGGGATGTCGGCCGTGATCGACCGGCCGATCCGCAGCGTGCCGCCGTCGTGGAGTTCGTGCTCCTCGTGCCGGCCGCCGTCGAAGAGGATCAGGAGCGCGGCCACCGAGGCTCGCTCACGCACCTGCTGGTCGACGATGTCCCGGGATTCTCGCGTCACGTACGCGTCCGGGGTGCCAATCGCGGCTCGCACCGCGGTCGCATCGATATGCGTCGTGAGCTGGACGAGGTCCATGAATCTCTCTCCTCAGAGCAAGAGCTCATCCCTTCTTAGCAGCGTCGCGAAGAGGGTCGCGCCGGTTCGTCACCCGGCTGAGTGACGTAGCCCCATTGTGTCCCCTGCGCGGCGGCGCCCTCCCAGGATGCCTGCGCAGGGCGGAGTCTCCCACAGCACGTGCGCGTTGTCACACATCTGGACGCATGGGCAGCCCCCATCGGAAGGAACGGGTTCCGGTGTGCCGAAAAGGTTCGTATGGGCATCGCCGTCCGCAAGACCACCGACGAGACCGATCTCGAGCGCGAGCTGCTCCGGCAGGGCGTCGACGGCCGTGACGCCGAGCATCGCCGCTGCGACGGGTGCCACCGCATCCCGCTGATCGGCGAGCGCGTCGCGCATTACTCGGGCGGCACCATGCGGTGCGAGCTCTGCGCGTCCGTCAGCCGCGAGCAGCCCACCTCCGAGGCGCTCGTGAAGCACGCCCCGGACGGGCCGAGCTCGCGAGTGCGCGTGATCCGCCGCCTCCCGGCCTGACCACCGCACCGAACGCGCCACCGGCAGGTCCACGTCGCGCCGACGCACGACACGCTCGGGCGCTCCCCGATCACATAGGATCTGCCGCGATGGACGAACTGCGTGCCGAGGTCACCATCGAGCGTCAGCCGGACGAGATCTACCGGTATCTCGTCGACGTCGCGAACCACCCCGAGTTCTGCGACCACTTCCTGCTCGACTGGCACCTCACGCGCGAGGACACCATCGGCATCGGCGCGGGCGCTCGTTTCAAGATCAAGGGCGCCGACCGGTTCGGCTGGGGCGACCTCACGATCGTGGAGGCCGAGCCTGCGCGCTCGATCGTCGCGCGCGGCCGCTCCGGGCGCTTCAACCGTGTGCGCACCGTCTACGCGTGGACGCTCGTCCCCAACGCCACCGGCACCGCCACCACGGTCGAACTCTCGGTCCAGCGCGACGCCCAAGCGCCGTTCGATCGCTTCCGCGACACCTTCGGCGGGCGGTGGGCCGACAAGCGCCACTGGCGCCGCGCGCTCGGGCGTCTCGAGGGCATCGTCGAGCGCGGCGAAGGCCGCGGTGAACGCGCGACGCTGAGCGGTGGGCCACGCAAGCCCGCTACCGGCAGCCCGCTTCGCTAAGGTTCCGCCCGCAATGCCGCGCCTTCGTCCTGCTCTTGCCCTTCTCGCACTTGCTCTCACCGTCCCGTTCGCCGCTTGCGGCGATGGTCAGGACCCCGTCCAGCACGCTGCCACCGAGGGCGTCTACGTCACCGCCGGTCAGCTGAAGTACCAGGTGCAGGTGTCGCGGAAGCTCAACCCGTACGACGTCGAAGACCGCGACTACTTCACCGGCGTCGAGGACGCCAAGGCGCAGCAGACCGATGTCGACCAGTGGTACGGCGTGTTCATCCGCGTCGAGAACCGCACCGACAAGGGCGACAGCGATGGCAAGACCATCCAGTCGGCGTCGCAGTTCACGATCAAGGACACCACCGGCGCCGTCGTCAAGCCGACCACGCTGCCGTCCACGAACGTCTTCGCGTACCGCAGCACGCCGATCATCCCGGGCGACCACTTCCCGCCGGCCAGCTCGGCCGCGGCCTCGGCTCCGATCGGTGGCGCCCTGATCCTCTTCAAGGTGCCGCAGACGATGCTCGACAACCGCCCGACCCAGCTGGTGATCAAGCCGGTCGACGGCGGCGACGAGGCCACCATCACTCTCGACGTCTAGGCGTCGCGGCGCGGGGACTCCCCGCCGAACCTTCTTGACTGCGGGCGTCCCTCGGGGCGCCCGTCGTCGTTGCGGGAGGCCGACGCCGGGGTGGTGGTGATCCCTGCGCGGACACCCTCACGCCCGGGCTCGCAAGCTCGCGCGGCCTCCGGTAGGGCACTGTCCGCTCCGGGATCACCACCACCCCGGCTCGCTGATCTCGTCGTCGACGCCGGCGCTTGTTTGGGTTGCCAGCTCCAGCGAGGGGTTCGGCGGGGAGCCCCCGCGCCGCCCGCCCGACGGCTCGGGCGCGGCGGCTCGTCGCCGGGCCGCCCGGCTTGAGGATCCTCAGCTCGCGGGCGATCGGAGGCGTGCAGCCGCCCGTTACGGGCGGCGCATCCCGACTTGGTGGGGCGAGCCGTCAGGCGAGCCGTCACCAAGTTTCAGAACGCGTTCCCCCCGGCTGGGCGCCGACGATCCCCGCCGCTCGCCAGCGTGATCCGGGTGGCCCGGAGCGCGCGGAAACCCACCGCTGTCGGCGCCCGGCTACTTCTGCGACTTGAGCGCGGCGGTCATGACGGTGCGGAAGACGGGGGCGGCCGTGTCGCCGCCCTTGCCCTGACCGGGGAGCTGGATGGCGATCGCGACCTTGGGGGAGCCGGCGGGAGCGAAGCCGGCGAACCATGCGGTGGTGTCGGAGGCGTCGTCCTCATCAGGGCACGCGGTGGTGCCGGCTGGCGGATTGTCGGGATCGCAGTCGGTGGTGGTCTGGGTGGTGCGCAGCTCGGCGGTGCCTGTCTTGCCGGCCACCTTCACGCCGTCGACCTTGGCCGCGGCGCCGGTGCCGATCGAGACGACCGCGGCCATCATGCTCGTCACGTTGCTCGCCACCTGGCGGGGGATCACGCGCTCGCGCTCACCGACCGCGCCCTTCGCGAGCGAGAGCTTCGGGCGCTCGCCGCGCTCACCGATCGTCGCGGCGACGAGCGCCATCTGGAGCGCCGTCGCCTGCACCTGGCCCTGGCCGATGGCTGTGGAGCCGAGGACGAGATCGTCGTTGCCGAGCTGGTCGGCGGTCGGGATCGAACTGGTGGCGGCGCCGGGGATGCCGAGGTCATCGTTGAAGCCGAAAGCCTCAGCGGTCTCGACGAGGTGCTTCCCACCGACCTTCGCACCGAGCGGCGCGAACACCGAGTTGCACGAGTGCGCAAACGAGTTCGTGAGCGTTCCGCCGCAGGCCTCGGCGTCGGCGTTCTGCAGCTCGACGCCGGAGAGGGTCGTCGACGTCTGCACCGGGTAGGTGGACGACATCTTCGCGGCGTCGAAGCGCAGGGCCGCGGTGGCGGTGACGATCTTGAACGTCGACCCGGGGGGCTGGAGCCCGGAGAACGCCGCGCCCGCCAGCGCGAGGATCGCCCCCGAGGACGGTTTGACGACGGCAATGCCGCCGAGCCGCGCGCCGAGGGCGGTGACGGCAGCCCGCTGGATCGACGGGACGATCGTGGTGACGACCGCCTCGCCGGCCTCTGGCTCGGTGCTCGCGATCACCCGCTGACCGGCGTACAGCGTGCCCCCGGGCGTGCCGCGCAGGCGCTTCTCGAAGACACGCTCGAGCCCGGTGGTGCCGACGAACGCGTCGGACGGCACGCCGTCGCCGAGGAACTGGCTGCGCTCGGCATCCGGGATCGGGCCCATCTGCCCGACGATCGAGGCGAGGGCGACATCGCTCGTCGGGGTGCGCTTGCCGCTGTCGCCGCGGACGAGCGTGGTGCCGTCGGCGGCCTGGATCTCGGCGCGCGGCGGGAGCGTGGTCGTGCGCCGCATCTTCTCGCCGGTCTTCAGCCCGGGGAACGTGAGGGCCTGCGACCAGTCCACCGCCGTCTGGTCTCCGTCCTTGAGCATCGGCAGCAGCAGCTCGCCGCGCAGCTGCCCGAACATCTCGGTGGTGAGCCGGACGGGCAGGCGGACGCGATCCCCGTCGGCCTTCACCGGCACGCCCACGTCGATGCGCTCGACGGTCGCGGTCTGGCGCGCCTGCTGCTGCAGCTCGGCGAACCGCTCAACCGTGACGTGACGGCGATCGCTGGCAGAGATCAGCTGGTAGAGGTTGGCGTAGTCGCCCTTCGCCCAGGCGACGCCGTAGCGCTCGGCCACGTCGAGGCGATCGTCGGCACCCGTGATCGCGAGGGCGCCGGCTACGAGCCCGACCCCGACCAGCGCCATCCCGAACGGGACGAGCAGGCGCCGGCGCCTGCGGCGCTTCGCAGCGGCGCTGGACGGCAGGTGCCGCCGCGCCGGTCGGCCCTCGGGTTGGGAGCGGGTAGTCACCTCGCCTTATCATGGCGCGCGAGGCGGGTGCAACGTCGCACGCCTGCGCCCCGGCGCGCCTGACGCCGTTCCGAAGGGTCGATGTGCGATGCGGCGCCTTGTCCGGACCTCCCGCCGCACGTTGCCGCGCCGCCCGCGCTACGCTGGCGGCGCTGTGAGCCGAACCCTCGTCATTGCCGAGAAGCCGTCCGTCGGACGCGACATCTCCCGCGTCCTGCCCGGGCCGTGGCAGAAGCAGGAGGGCTACCTCGAGGGCCCCGACCACACGATCACGTGGGCCGTGGGCCACCTCGTGCAGCTGGCCGAGCCCGAGGAGTACGGCGACCAGTTCAAGAAGTGGCGCATGGCCGACCTGCCGATCGTGCCGCCCGCCTTCAAGCTCGTGGTGCGCGACGAGCGCAGCAAGAAGCAGATGAGCGTGGTGACGAAGCTCCTCAAGCAGGACGACGTCGACACCGTCATCAACGCTTGCGATGCCGGGCGCGAGGGCGAGCTCATCTTCGCCTACCTCTACGAGAAGGCCGGCGCCGCCAAGCGCGGGCTCAAGGTGCAGCGCCTCTGGCTCTCGTCGATGACCAAGGCCGCCATGGAGGAGGCGTTCGCGAACCTCCGCCCAGCCGCCGATCTCCAGACCCTCGAGGAGGCTGCGCGCAGCCGCTCCGAGGCCGACTGGATCGTCGGCATGAACGCGACGCGCGCCGCGACCATCCGGCTGCGCAGCTCGTTCGACGGTGCCGTGAGCCTCGGCCGCGTGCAGACGCCGACCCTCGCCATCCTCGCCAAGCGCGAGGAGGAGATCGCCGCGTTCGTGCCCGAGCCTTACTGGCTCGTCGACGCGAAGTTCCGCACCGATGACAACCGCGGCTACGAGGGACGCCTCCACCAGGGCGCCGAGCCGCGCTTGAAGACGGCCGAGGAGGCCGAGGCGATCGCCGCCGCCGTGAAGGACGGACGCGGCGAGATCACCAAGCTCGAGAAGACGACGCGCAAAGAGATCGCGCCGATGCTCTACGACCTCACGTCGCTGCAGCGTGACGCCAACACGCGCTTCGGCTTCTCCGCCCGCCGCACCCTCGCTGCGGCGCAGAAGCTCTACGAGGAGCACAAGGCCCTCACCTACCCGAGGACCAACTCTCGCTACCTCACGAGCGACATGATCCCCGAGCTCAAGCCGGTCGCGGCGCGGCTCGAGGAGCGCGCGGAGTTCAAGAAGGCCGCCCAGTACGTGCAGGCCCTGCCTGAGCTGCCGCTGGCGCGCGTCGTCGACGACGAGAAGGTCGGCGATCACCACGCGATCATCCCGACCGACGCCACGCACCCCGTCGACAAGATGGGCGACGACGAGCGCCGCATCTACGACCTCGTGAGCCGCCGTTTCCTTGCGGTGTTCCACCCGGTCGCCGTGTTCGAGAACACGCGCGTCGAGACCACCGTCGAGGCCCCCACGGCCCCGAGCAACGAGGTGCTCGCGCACGTTTTCCGTACCCGCGGCCGCGTGCTCGTCGAGGCCGGCTGGCGCGGCGTCTACGGCGAGATGCCGGAGGGCAACGCCGACAAGGACGACGATGACGCCGGCAAGGATCAGACCCTGCCGAAGCTCGAGAAGGGCGAGCAGGCGAACGTCGAGCACGTCGAGAGCCTCGAGAAGGAGACCAAGCCGCCGCGGCGCTACTCCGATGCTTCGCTCCTGGGCGCCATGGAGACGGCGGGCAAGCTCGTCGACGACGACGCCGCCCGTGAGGCGATGAAGGAGTCGGGCATCGGCACGCCGGCCACCCGCGCGGCGATCATCGAGCGCCTGATCGACGTCGGCTACGTGGAGCGCGACGGCCGCGCCCTGGTCGTCACCGAGAAGGGCACGAACGTGATCCGGCTGCTCGGCGAGAACCTCCTCACCTCGCCCGGGCTCACCGGCGAGTGGGAGAAGCGCCTGGCCGCGATCGAGGCCGGCGAAGACCGCCGCGAGGCCTTCATGGGCGACATCGCGAAATTCGCCGAGAAGACCGTCCTCGAGCTCGACGAGAACCTCAAGGACGTGCGGATCCCGCGTGCGAACCTCGGGCCGTGCCCCGTGTGCGGCCAGGACATCATCGAGAACCGCAAGGGCTACTCCTGCTGGAGCCGCGAGGATCCAGGTTGCGGTTTCGTGATCTGGAAGGCGAAGGCCGGCAAGACGCTCAGCGCGCAGGTGGTGCGCGAGCTGATCCGCTACTCGCGCACGGCCCAGCAGGTGACCGGCTTCCGTGGCCGCTCGGGCCGCCCGTTCCGCGCCCGCCTCGCGCTGATGCAGAACGAAGAGGGCCGCTGGCGCACGGAGTTCGACGAGGCCTGGGCAAAGGAAGGCGAGAAGCCTCCTGCCACCGACGTCACGGCCGAGAACGCGGCCGAGGCGCAGGCCGCCTGACGAGGGCGGGAGCGATGGCACTCGCCGCAGCGCCAGCTCGCACCGGGCTCGTGCTGCGCCGGTGCCGGCTCGAGCGCGACCCCGCCCTCGGGCGGGTCGTCGCGGCTGTCCAGGCGTGTGGCCGAGGCTTCGTGCTCGCCGGGCGCTGGGGGCTGCCGGAGGGCGCCGAGCCGGCGGCGCGCGTGCTGGTGGCCGGCGCCGAGCCGTCGTTCACGCTGCCCGCCCACGAGGTGCCGTTCGCTGCGCTCGATGCCGTCGAGCGGCTCGGCGGCGAGGTACCTCCGGGTGCGATCGGCGGAGGCTACGTCGGCTGGCTCGGCTTCGACCTCGCTCGTTCGATCGAGCGCACGCTCGGCCCGCAGCCGCCGCGCCCGACCGCCGGTGCCGCGACGCAGCTCGCATGGTTCGACGACGTGCTCCGCCGCGACGAGCACGGCGAGTGGTGGGTCGAGGCGCTGCTGCCGGCCCACGCCGACGAGCACGACCTCGACCTGGTCGCCGAGCGCTGGCGCACCCGGCTCGACGACGCGTCGCCCACGCCGCCCGCCGGTGCGCTCGGGCCGATGCGTGATGTGGCCGGCGG
Source organism: Solirubrobacteraceae bacterium (assembly GCA_017744415.1). Taxonomy (GTDB): domain Bacteria; phylum Actinomycetota; class Thermoleophilia; order Solirubrobacterales; family Solirubrobacteraceae; genus JAGIBJ01. The sequence goes on along the minus strand of JAGIBJ010000068.1, from coordinate 26,046 downwards.
TGCCGCGCACCGGGCGGCCGTTGCCGAGACGATCGAGCGGATCCGCGCCGGCGAGCTCTTCCAGGCCAACGTCTGCCTGCGCCTCGACGGCCGCCTCGAGGGCGAGCTGGCTGGCCTCGTGGAGGCCGTGCTCACCCGCACCGACCCGTGGTACGGCGGCTGGATCACGGACGGCGACGGCCGAGCGATCCTGTCGGCGTCGCCCGAGCTGTTCCTCCGCCGGCGCGGCCGTGAGGTGACCACGGGCCCGATCAAAGGCACGCTGCCCCGCCCGCCCGGCTCGGGTAGCGACCCGGCGGCGGATCCGATCGCCGCGCGCCTGTTGGAGTCCGCGAAGGACCGTGCCGAGCACGTGATGATCGTCGACCTCATGCGCAACGACCTCGGGCGCGTCTGCGACTACGGCTCGATCCGGCCGGATCTCGAGCCGATCGCCCAGCCGCATGCGGGCGTCTGGCACCTCGTGAGCAGCGTGCGCGGCACCCTCCACGAGGGCTTTGGCGACGGCCGGCTCGTGAAAGCGACCTTCCCACCGGGCTCGGTGACCGGTGCTCCGAAGGTGCAGGCGCAACGCGTGATCGCTGCCGTGGAGCCAACGGGCCGCGAGGCCTATACGGGCGCGCATGGCCTGCTCTCACCGGTGTGCGGCCTCGATCTCGCGGTCACGATCCGCACGCTCGAGGTCGACGGCGAGCGTGCGTGGATCGGCGTCGGCGGCGGGATCGTCAGCGATTCGCAGCCGCAGGCCGAGCTCGACGAGGCGCTCGGCAAAGCGGCAGCGCTCGTGCACGCGTGCGGGTCGCGCGTGGTGGGGGAGGCCGACGACGATGCCAACCCGGTGAGCGACATCGCGTGGCTGCCGTCGGCCGCCAGCCGACCCGACCCGACCGCTGGGCTCATCGAGACGGTCGGCATCCGCGCCGGAAGACCGCAGCGGCTCGTGCAGCACCTCGAGCGGCTCCGCAACTCGGCCGCCGCGCTCGGCCTCCCCGTGCCCGCCGATCTCGCCGGCCGGATCGAGGTCGCGCTGGAAGGCGCCGCCGACGGCAGGCTGCGAATCGAGCTGGCTCCCGATCGTGACGCGCTCGTCGAGGTCGTCCCGTTCTCCTCCGCCTCCGGCGCCGCGGTGCTCCTCGTGCCGTTCGTCGTCCCCGGCGGCCTCGGCCCGCACAAGTGGCGCGACCGCCGGCTCGTCGACGACGCCACCGCCGCGCTCGGGGGCACACCGCTCCTCGTCGACCGTGACGGCGCCCTGCTCGAGGCCGGCTGGGCCAACGTCTGGTGGGAAGACGCCGACGGCCACCTCTGCACCCCGCAGGCCGACGGCCGCATCCTCCCCGGCATCGCGCGCGCCGAGCTCCTCATGGCGGCCCCTGGCCGCACGCGTTCGCTGCGCGGCGTGATGCTCGGCGACGTCGCCGAACGCCCGCTTCTCCTCTCGAGCGCGCGCGGCCTCACGCCTGCGCGTCTCCCGATCTCGCCGCCCGCCGTCGTCGACCGCGCGATCGCGCTCGCCGGCGAGCTCGGCGCGTTGCTCTGAGCAGCGACGCCCCGGGGCGTCAGGCGAGCCGCGTGAGCAGCTTGGTGAGCGGCTGGGGGCGCCCGAGGTAGAACCCCTGCGCGAAGTCGACCCCCACGTCGCGCAGGTGCGCGAGGCACGCGTCGTCGCCGACGAACTCGGCCACGGTCTTCACACCGAGCCGGCGCGTGATTTGCAGGATGCCGTCGAGGATCACCTGATCGGTCGGGCTCCTCGCGACGCCGGCGATGAACTCGCCGTCGATCTTCACGTAGCTGCACGGCAGGTGCTTGAGGTATTGCAGGCCGCCGAAGCCGATCCCGAAGTCGTCGAGGGCGAGCTCGCAGCCCAGGCCGCGGAGGCGCTCCGCGAACGCCGCGGCGAGCGGGAGGTTGGCGATCGCCGCTGTCTCGGTGAGCTCGAAGACGAGCCGCTTTGCCGCCACCGAGTGCGATCGCAGCCCCTCGGCGATGCCGTCGAGCAGCGCGGGGTGCCCGAGCGAGCGGCCGGAGAGGTTGAGCTGGAAGAGCACGTCGCGCTCGACCTTGGTGAGCGCCGACACGGCGGTGCGGGCCACCCACGCGTCGATCTCGCCGACCAGGCCGTAGTGCTCGGCGAGCGGCAGGAACGCGCCGGGCGGCACGAGGTCGCCGTCCTCGTCGCGCATCCGCACGAGGAGCTCGTACTGCGAGACGGCGTCGTCGGCGAGCCGCACGATCGGCTGGGCGTGGAGCTCGAACCGCTCTTCGCGGATCGCGGCGCGCAGGCGGCCGATCGCGGTCTGCGACGGCCGGGCGATCTTGCCGTCGCGCTCCGGGATCACGAGCTCGGGTGCGAGCACGCGGTCGCGGCCGTTGTGCTTCGCACGGGCGACGGCGTGCTCGGCGAGCACGATCACATCGGCCGGGGTGACGGTCTCCGGGGTGATCGGCGCGACACCGATCGAGAGGGTGAAGGTGGGCCGTCGCGTCGCCCGCGCGGCACGCGCGTGGTCGTGGGCCGTCGCCCTGAGGCGCTCGCCCGATTGCAGCGCCGCCGTCCGGTCGCCGTCGGTGATGAGCACCGCGAACTCGTCCCGCTCGAGCCGCGCGACGACGGCCGAACCGCCCAGCCCGCGTTGCAGCAGGCCGGTGAGCTCCACGAGCTGGCGATCGCCGGCGGCGCGCCCGTGGACGTCGTTCACCTGCCGGAAGTGGTCGATGTCGACGAGCAGCATCGCGCCCTCGTATCCGAATCGCGCGCAGTTCTCGAGGTGCGCCTCGAGCGCCTCCTCGAACGTCGCCCGGTTGAGGAGGCCGGTGAGACTGTCGTGCCCGGCCAGATAGCGCAGCTGCGCGTCGTGGCGCTGGCGCTCGCTGCGGTCGACGAGCTGCACGATCACGTTGCTCTGCGGGTCGCTGGGATCGCGCGCCGTGAGGTGGAGTTCGCAGAACGCCTGAACTTCGTCGGTCGACTGGAGACGGACGTCGATCGACGTGCTCTCGAGCGTGCCCGCGGTGACGCTGGGCAGCACCGCCTCGACGGCCTCGCGGTCGCGCGCGTCGATCAGTTGCACGAGGTAGCGGCTCAGCAGGCTGTTGCGGCTGCGGCCGACGAGCGCGGCGAACTCATCGTTGACCTCGGAGATCGCGCCGCTCGGAGCGAGCATCGCCATCGGGAGCGGCGCTTTGCGGAAGACGGTGCGGAAGCGGTCGACGGTGGCGGTGAGGCGATCCTGCGCGCGGACGAGGTCGGTCACGTCCCGTGCGACGGCCACGACCCCCGCGATCTCCTGCTGGCCAACGGGGCCGGTGTGCAGCGGACCGGTCGTGATGTCGAGCACGCGCTGGCCCCCCTCGGCGGGGACCGTGAGGCGGAACGACTGCTCGATCCCGTGGAGGGCCTGGGCGTGGGCGGCGCTCAGTGCGGCGCCCTCCGCCTTGGGGAGCTCGTCGATGAGCCGCCGCCCGATGAGCTCGGCTGACGATCGGCCGGGGAGCACCTCCTCGCGCGTGCGCAGCGAGATGATGCGCCCGTCGCGGTCGAGGATGGTGACGAGCACGCCCGGGATCGCATCGAGCACCTGCACCGCGAAGGTAGCCTCGTCGCCGGCGAGCCGATTGATGGCGGCAGCATCGATGTCGCGCCGCGGGCCGTCGACCAACGTGGGACGCGGGCGATCGTCGATCGTCAGGGCCGCGTCGAGGCGCGCCTGGAGATCATTCACTGGGCGCCCCGGTTCCCCTGGCTCTGGGATGGGCATGGTCGTCATACCGGAATTCGTCAAGTGGACTGACCAGTTGACCGTAGTGCGCACCGGTGCGGCGCGCAACCCCTCACGGCCATACGGAGGACGCTGCACGTCGTCCTGCGTGTGCGGCAAGCTGGCTGGTCGTGCCCTTGCACCTCCTCCTCGGTCCCGCCGGTGCCCGCAAGACGGGCCGGTTGCTCGACGCGCACCAGGCTGCGGCGCGTGCCGGAGGCGAGGCATGGCTGGTGGTTCCGAGTGGCGCCGATCTCGTCCCGATCCGCCGGGAGCTGCTGGGCGTGAGCGCGCCCGGTGGCGTACCCCGCACGCCGACGCCGTACGCCGATCTGCTCGGCGCGCACGAGCTCGAGCGGCGACTCGTGAAGCGGCTCGGCGGACCGGCCGCGCTCAGCCAGGACCAGCGCCGCGCCGTCACCCAGGCGGTGATCGCCGAGGCGATGCGCGACGAGCGGCTCGAGGCGCTGCTTCCGGGTGCACGGCGAGGCTGGCTCTGCGACGAGCTCATCACGCTCGCCGATGAACTCACCGTCACGCTGGACTTCGGCGAGGACGCCTTGCGCGCCCTCCGATCCTGGGGCGGATCGGCGGGCGGTCGACGCGGCATCGAACTGGCCGAACTCCTGGCCGCCGATGCCGCACGCCGAACGGCGCTCGCTGCGGGCGGCGGGCCGGTGGCGCGGGGCGTCGGCGCGCGGGCCGTGATCGACGCGCTCGATGCGGGCACCCTCGATGTCTCCGGGTTGCACCTCACGCTCGCCGGTTTCGACGACCTCGACCCGGTGCAGCGCCATCTCGTCACCGCCCTCGGACGTTCCGAGGCGACCGTGCTGCTCTCGCTGCCGTTTGCCCCGGGGCGCGAGGCGCTCGTCGCGGCCGGGCCCCTGGTCGATTCGCTCCGCGCGGCCGGCGGCGAGGCGGAGATCGTGGCGTTCGATCCCGCGCTGGTCGACGTGGATCCGCGCTTGGCCTCGCTCAGTGGTTCACTCTTCGAGGCGCTGCCGGAAACTGCCGTGATCACGCCGGAGGCCGTGGCGGGCTCGCCGCACACGTCCGCCGTCGTCGAGCTCGAAGGTGCCGGCCCCGACGAGGAGCTTGCCTTGATCTCGCAGCTCGTGGCCGAGGAACTCGCGAGCGGCACGGACCCCGCGGCGATGGCCGTGCTCACGGCAAGCCCAGACCTTCACGGCCCCGCGGTCGTCGCCGCGCTCTCGCGCCGGGGCGTGCCCGCGCACCTCGCCGGTCGTCGCTCAGCGGCGGCCACCCCGATCGTTCGCGGCGCGATCTCACTGATCCGCGCCGCGGCGGCCTACCAGGCACGCGGTGCAGGCGGGGAGGCCGCCGACATCGTCCGCTGGGCGGCCGTGATCGATCCGGCGCGCGCCGAGCTGCTCGACGCGCAGGTGCGCCGGCGCGACGCCCGCACGGTGCGCGACGCGCTGCGCTTGTGGCAGCGCGTCACCGGCGGCGAGCGGCTCACCGCACTCGATCGACTCCTCAGCCCGAGCGGCCGGCCCGGCAGTCTGGAGCGCGCGATCGCAGCCGTGCTCGGCGACGCGGCCCTCGCGTGGGCGATGCGCGAGGGCGGTCGGCCCGACCCCGGCACCGAGCGTGCCGTGCGCGCCGCCCGCGAGGCAGCGAAGGCGATGGACCTCCGCGGTGCGTTCGTCGAGCGCGCCTGGGCGATGACGCCCCGCGTCGCACTGGCGGCCGGGCTGGACGACCTACGGCGTGCGCTCGAAGAGCTGCGTCTCGGTGCCGAGCCCGAGCCGGCGGGGAGTATCGCGGTCCTCGGTCCGCTCGCGATCCGTACGCGCACCGTGGAGGTGCTCGTGATCGCCCGTGCCCAGCGCGGCACCTTTCCCGCCGCCGAATCCTCCCGCCGGGCACTCGGCCGGGCAGACCGTGCCGTGCTGCACGCCGATCACCAGTGGCCGCAGAGCACCGAACCAGCCCATGGCGACGGCGAGCGCTACCTCGCCTACGAGATCGCCACCACGCCGACCCGGCGGCTGGCGATCGGCTGGCACGCCGGCGACGGCGACGGCGGGGCGGGAGAGCCCTCGCCACTCGTGGCCGAGTTGCGACGCGTCGCCGGCGCCTCCCTCGAACGGCGCAGCCTCGAAGCCGGAGCGGCGGCGATCGCCGGGGCCGCCACGGCCACTCGCGCGCGGCTCGAGGCGGCCGTGGCGGGCGTGCGTCACCGCGAGGTGCAGCACCAGCGTTCGGAGGAACTGGCCGGCACCCAGCCGACCCACCACGGCGTCGGCGCCCTCCAGACGGCGTCGCGCTGCACGGCGCAGTGGTTCGTCGATCAGCACCTCCGGCCCCGTCCGCTCGACCCCGACGCCGCGCAGCTGAAGGCCGGGCTCATGCGGCACGACCTCCTCGCCAAGCTGCTGCGCAGCGCGCTGGAGCAGAGCATCGAACTCGGTCCCGACGCGCTCCCCGCGCTGGAGGCCGGCCTCGACGCCGCCGCACGCCAGCAGGCCGCGACCGGCGCCCAGAACAACGAGACCCTCGCCGAGCGGCTCCTGCGCGAGCGCGTGATCGCCGAGATCGAGGCGACGCTCCCCGCGCTCTGCGGCACCGAGCCGCTGGCCCACCAGCCCAGCGAGCTGGAGCTGGCGTTCGGTACCTCGCGGCGCAGCGCGGACGACGACGGTGAGGCACCGGATGCTCGCGCGCCCGTCGTGGTGCGCCGGAACGAGCACGAGCTCACCCTCTCGGGCCGCATCGACCGGCTCGACGTCAGCAACGACGGCAAGGAGGTCGTGGTCGTCGACTACAAGGGCGCGAACGTCGAGCCGTATCGCGGCCGCGGATGGGTCGAGCGGCGCGAGCTGCAGGCCGGGCTCTACGCGCTCGTCGCGGAGGAACTCACCGGAGCGCGGGCCGTCGGCTCGCTCTACCAGGCCGTCCCGGGCCCGCCGGACCAGCCGCCGCGCGGGGCGACGGTCGAGCGCCTCGGGGAGCGCGGCATGCGGCATGGCAGCAACGATGTCGTCGGCGAGGACGAGTGGTCGGAGCTGCTCGACGAGCTCGTGCGGCTCGCCGCTGAGGCCGCCGCCGCGATCGACGACGGCTGCATCGCGCCACGCCCCGTGAGCTGCAGCGACGACGGCTGCCGCCACCCGTGGCTCTGCCGGGAACAGCGCGGATGACCGCGGCCGTTCCCCGTGAGAGCGGTCCGGCGCCGTCGGCCGAGCAGCAGGCGGTGCGCGATCGCGCCGGCCAGCCGACGGTCCTCGTCGCGGCGGCGGGCTCCGGCAAGACGCGCGTCCTCACGTGGCTGTACACCGACGCCCACCTCCAGGAGGGCATCGGGATCGAGCGGTTGCTCGCGATCACCTTCACCAACCGCGCGGCCGGTGAGCTGCGCGAGCGCATCGCGACCGCCCTCGCTGGCACGGCCCTCGGTCGCGACCCCGATCTCACCGAAGCATGGATCGGCACGTTTCACGGCATCTGCGCCCGGCTCCTGCGTGAGTTCGCCCACCACCGGGGCATCGATCCAGGCTTCGCGGTCCTCGACGATCTCACCTCCGCCGAACTCCTCGAACGGGCCTGGGAGGACGCTCTCGAGCTGATCCTCGACGAGCACGGCCACGCCGCCGCCGACCTCGTCGCTCAGGTGGGGGAGGCCCCGCTGCGCGGAGCCGTGATCGGCTGGTGGCGGGCTCGCCGCAGCGCCGGCGACGTGCACCCCGCGCTCCCGACGCCGACCACCGGCGACGAGGACGTGCGTGCCGCGGTCCGTCAGCTCCGGCGCGCCGGTGAGGAGCTCGCCGCCGTCGTCGAGGAGCGCATCAACCCGAACAAGCCCGGCAAGCGCCTCAGCGACATCCGCGCGTCCGTCGAGGCCACCGAGGGGCTCGCTGACGAGATCGACGCGCTCGTCGGCCGCCCGCCCGTCACGTCGCGTGAAGCAGCCCGGGCGACGCTGCGCCTGGAGGAGCCGAAGGTCCCCGGCGGCGCTCCGCTCGGCGACCATCCCGCGCGGCTCGGGTTCCTCGAGGCGCGCGAGGCCGTGTCGCGGCGTCTGGGCGAGCTCGTCGCAGGGCCACGCGTCGCCACCGTCGCCCACCTGGCACGCGCATTCTCCGAGGCGTACGAGGCGCGCAAGCGGGCCGACGAGTGCCTCGATCACGACGACCTCGAGCTCGAGACCCTCGAGCTCCTGCGCCACGAGCCCGCCGTGCGCCAGCGCATCGCCGAGCGGTTCGCGCGCATCCTCGTCGACGAGTTCCAGGACACGAACCCGCGTCAGGCCGAACTCGTTCAGCTGCTCGCCGGCGATCGCCCTTGGCTGCTCGCCACGCCAGGCGACGGCGCCCCGGCGGTGACCGTGGTCGGCGACCCGCGGCAGGCGATCTACGGCTTCCGCCACGCCGACGTCGAGCTGATCCTCGCGGCTGAGCGCGACGCGCCCGCCGAGGCCGCGCTGCGGCTCAGCACGAACTACCGGTCCGACGCCGAGGTGCTCGGTGCGATCGACCGCGCCTGGGCCCGGCTCTACCCGGACACCCACGAGCCGGTCGCAGCGGATCGCGGTCCTGACGCGCTCCCGGGCGGGGAACCGCGCGTGGAGCTCCTCATCACGAAGGAGGACTCGACCGATCCGTGGGACGGTGAGGCGCTCGGCGGCCGGCCTGGCGAAGAGACGGGCGCGCCGCTCGCCGAGGCCAGGCTCGTGGCCGCGCGCATCGCCGAGCTGCTCGAACAGGAGCCGGATCGCAACATCGCCGTGCTCGCCCGCGCTCGCCGCGCGCTGATCCCGATCGCCGAGGCGTTGGCGGTGCTGGGCGTGGAGGCCGTGCAGGACGGCGCCGCCGGCTTCTGGGAACGCCTCGAGGTGGCCGACCTGCTGGCGTGGCTGCGGCTCGTGCGCAACGCCCAGGACGACGCAGCGCTGATCGCGGTGCTGGCGTCGCCGCTCGTCGGCGTCAGCGCCGACGGCCTCACCGTGGTGGGCGAGCTCGGCGTGCCCGAAGCGGGACGCCTCGCGGCGATCCGGGAGGCCCTCTCCGTCGGACGCTTCGGAGCCGACGACCACGACCGGATCGAGGCGGCCCTCGCGCTGCTTGGCGCCCACCGCCAGCCAGGACGAGCCGAGGACCCCTGCGCCCTGCTTGACGAGCTCATCGCCGCGACCAGGTACGACGAGCACCTGGCCCGGCTGGGCTCCTCGGCACGGCGGCTGGCGAATGTCGCGCGCCTGCGCCGCCTCGCGGCCGACGAGGTCGCGGGTGGAGGAGACACCACCACGCTCGTCGACCGCGCCGCGAGCGAGCAGCGCCACGAGCTCCGCGCACCGGAGGCCGCCCTCGGTGGCAGCGGCGCGGTGCAGCTCATGACGGTCCACCAGGCGAAGGGGCTGGAGTTCGACACCGTCGTCGTCGCCGGGCTCGGCGCACGGCGTCCGGCGACTCCACCCGCGCTGCTTGGCGATGAGCGGCGCCTGGGCCTGAAGCTGCGGCCGGCACCCGGTGCGCGATCGCTTCCGCTCTTCGAGCACGCCGCACTCGCGGCCGAGCTCACCGAGCGAGAGCTCGCTGAGCTGCGACGCGTGCTCTACGTCGCGCTCACGCGTGCTCGTGAGCGGCTGATCGTGAGCGGCGTCGGTACTTGGACACAGAAGGACGGGCCGCCGTTCGGCCGAGAGCTGCGACCGAGCTCGCCCGTCGTCGATTGGCTCGTGCCCGCGCTGATCCCCGAGGCGAACGTGCTCATCCCCCAGGCGATCGCCGGCGGTGCGCGCAGCGCAGAGGGCCTCGGCTTCGTGATCAGCACCCCGGGCGGCGAGGTTCTCGCTGCCGATCGGCGCAATCCGCGCCGCGCCGAGTTGCCCGAGCACCGGCCCGCCATCGCGCAGGCGCCGAACGCGCTCGCGGGGCCACGCCCGCTCCCAGCTCCGGAGTTGCTCTCGTACACCGCCCTCTCGCGGCACGCCTCCTGCGGCCTGCGGTTCTACGCCGAGGAGGTCCTGCAGCTCGCGCCGACGGTGTCCGAGGGCGTCCCGCAGCCGGCGGCCACGCCGGGACCTGTGGCGCTTGAGGCCGCGACGCCGCCTGCGGGCCGTCGACGACGTGGCGCACCCACCGAGGGGCAGCTCAGCCTCTTCGGGGCGCCGGCCGGATCGACAGGCGCGCCGGCCGAGCCGACCGCGTCCCCAATCGCAGCATCTGGGCACACGCTCCCCGGGCTGGCCGCGAACACGGTCGGCACCATCGTGCACGCCGTCCTCGAGCGCGCGGAGCAGGCTCCAAGCACGGACGCGATCCGCGCCGCCGTCCAGGCCGAGGCGGCAGCGGAGGGCGCCGCCGCGGTCTCCGCCGAGGACGCCGAGCGGATGGCGGCGCTGGTCGGTGCCGCGCTCCGTTCGCCGGTCTGGTCGCAGCTCTGGTCGGGCGGCGAACCCGCACGCGAGCGGGCGTTCACGATCGCCGTCGGGCCGGAGGCGCATCTGCTCACGGGCGTCGTCGATGCGCAGGCAAAGGACGGCGCGGGTGGCGTGCTCGTCGTCGACTACAAGACCGATCGCCTCGAGGGGGAGGTGGATCTCGCCACCCACGTCGCGAGCCGCTACGCCCTTCAGCGCGCCGCCTATGCCCTGGCCGCGCTGCGCGCCGGCGCCGAGCGGGTGCGCGTCGTGCACCTCTTCCTCGACGGCGGCAGCGGCCGTGAGGCGGAGCTACGCGTCACCGCCGCCGATGCGGCGCAGCTCGAGGACGACCTCCTGCGCGCTGTCCGGGTCGTCGCAGGGGGCGAGGCAGGAGCGACCATCGCCCCCGATGCGATCACCTGCGACGCGTGTCCCGCTCGCGGCACCGTCTGCCGGTGGCCTGTGGAGCAGACGCGTCGCGCGCCCGGGAGCGGGCCGGCCGACCCAGCCCAGTGGATGGGCCCGGCGTCCGCGCTGCGCGCCAGCGGCTGATCAGCCCGCGGCGGGCTCGCGTCGCCGGTCCTCGCCGCTGCGACGCTCCTCATCACGCGGGGGCATGCGTCCCGCCGGGTGGCCGGCGATGTCGGGGTCGTCGGCGCCCGGGAGGTGGGCCGGGCCGTGGACGCCTGCACGCCGCCGGGCGAGCTCGCCGTTCAACTCGGCGCCGAACAGCACCACCACGCCGCTGAGGTACAGCCACAGCAGGAGCACGATCGGCGTGGCGAACGCGCCGTAGGTGGTGCCGATCGAGGCGAGGTTGCCGATGTAGAAGAAGAACCCGAGCGACGCGATCACCCAGCCGATGCCGCTCGCGATCGCGCCCGGCAGCAGGTGGCGCATCCGGGTGGGGTGGATGCGGTCCGGCGCGACGCGGTAGAGGAGCAGCATCGCGCCGACGATCCCGAGTGCGACGAGCGGCGGACGCAGCACCCGCCACACGACGGGCGCGCCCTCGCTCGCCCCGAACCACGAGAACACCTCGTCGGCGACCGTGCCGCCGACGGCGAGCACCGTGAGCGCGGCGATCAAGAGCATGATCATCACGAGCGTCCACGCCGACGCTCGCAACTTGCCCGTGACGATGTTCCGGGAGCGGCGGTGCGCGGGATCGGGCTCGATCGCTCGGCCCGCGGCGGCGAACCAGCCGGAGGCGCCGGAGATCGCCGTGAGCGCGGCGATCACGGCCGCGATGCCGGCGGCTCCCTGCGCGCGCTCGGCGGCATCTGCCAGCGAGCCGCTGATCGAGTCCGCAAGGCTGCGGTCGAGGCCTTGATCGACCGCCCAGTCGATCCCGTCGGAGATCGACTCCTGGGAGGAGAGCAAGAGCGAAATCACGGCGATCACGAACAGGCCGGGGAAGATCGCTTGGATCGCGTAGTAGGCGAGTGCCGCTGCGCGATCCGTCCCGCCATCTCCGAGGCGTTTGCCAGCCGCCACGGTGATGTTGAAGGCGGTTTTCAACGCGCCCGGTTGACCGGCGGTGCTCGGGGCTTCAGTCACTGCACCGAACCCTAGACCTCCAAGCTTCGTATCAGAGCGGACCGTGCATTCCGGTCCAGGCCGAGCCCGGACAGCGGACGGATTCATTGCCGAAGCAACAACTCTTCACAGGTAGTTGCAAATGCAAAGAGATTGCGCCATACTGACCTAGGGCAACAAGAAGACATCGGGAGGGACACACGATGGAAGCAGGCGATCAGCTTGATCAGATCCTCCGCGCGGCAGAGCGTTATCCGCTGCTCAGCCACCAGGAGGTCATCGAACTCAGCAAGCGCATCGAGGCCGGCGACCTCGACGCGAAGGAGAAGCTCATCAACTCCAACCTGCGCCTGGTCGTATCGATCGCGCGCAACTACCAGGGCCAGGGCCTGCCCCTCGGCGACCTGGTTCAGGAGGGGATGCTCGGACTGATCCGCGCCGCGGAGAAGTTCGACTACCGCAAGGGCTACCGCTTCTCCACGTACGCCACGATCTGGGTCCGTCAGGCCCTGCAGCGTGGTCTCGACAACAGCGGCCGTACGATCCGGCTTCCTGCGCACGTCGCGCAGCGAGTGCGTCGCATGCGTCGCTTGGAGCGAGAACTCGCCACGGAGCTTGGCCACCTGCCGACCGAGCAGCAGCTCGCGGACGCACTGGCCACGGACCTCGACGAGATCGGCAAGCTGCGGCACCACGACCGCACGATGGCGAGCCTCGATGCCGGCGTTGGTGAGGACGGCGAAACGCCCCTCTCCTCGCTCCTGCCGGACGATGGCCCGGAGATCGCCGAAGTGGTGGCAGAAGAGTCCGTCCGTGACGGCCTCCGCAGCCAGATCCAGCTGCTGCCGACCGACGAGCGCGACGTGATCACGCTCCGCTTCGGCACCGGCACGGACGGCGTGCACACCGTGGAGCAGGCGAGCAAGAAGCTTGGTATCTCGGCATCGCGTACGCGCGACATCGAGGCCCGGGCGCTCGACCGCCTCTCGCGCACCCCGGAGGTCGTCGCCCTGCGCACGGTCGCGTAGCGCGTCGACGCACCGTCAACGATTCGATCCAGCGGGGGTCGGCGGTTCTGCCGCCGGCCCCCGCGGTCGTTCGGCCTCACAGGGCACGCTTTCCGCTCGTTGGTAAACTTCGAAGACCTGAGGCCGCCGCTCTCTGGCCGAGGGGATTCCTCTTCAATCCTTCGACCCTGCGGACTTGCATGACGCGACCGGCGGACGGCCTCTACGACCCTCGCAATGAGCACGACGCCTGTGGCGTCGCGCTGGTGGCCAAGCTGGACAACGTCCCGACCCGCGAGATCGTCAAAATGGCGCTCGAGGCGCTCGACAACCTCGAGCATCGTGGCGCCGAAGGTGCTGACGCCAACACGGGTGACGGCGCGGGCATCCTCCTGCAGCTCCCCGACGAGTTCCTGCGGGCCGTCGCGCCGGCGGAGCTCCCTGCCGTGGGCGAGTACGCCGTGGCGATGTGCTTCCTCCCGCAGGACGCCGCGCTGCGCCAGGAGATCAAGGACTTCTTCGAGGCCACCGTGGTCGCCGAGGGCCAGGCCGTGTTCGGCTGGCGCGAGGTGCCCGTCGCGCCCGAGACGATCGGCGTCACCGCCAACGAGAGCCGCCCGGTGTTCGAGCAGCTCTTCATCGGCGCTTCCGACGCGCTCGCTGCCGACCAGGACGCGTTCGAGCGCAAGCTCTACGTGATCCGCCGGATCGCCGAGCTGAAGTTCGGCCGCGACCTCTACGTCGCCTCGTGCTCGTCGCGCACGCTCAACTACAAGGGCATGCTGATCTCCGGTCAGCTCCCGAAGTTCTTCCCGGACCTCGGTGACGACCGCATCACGAGCGCCGTCTGCCTCGTCCACTCGCGCTTCTCGACCAACACCTTCCCGAGCTGGGATCTCTCCCACCCGTTCCGCGTGATCGCGCACAACGGCGAGATCAACACGCTCCGCGGCAACATCAACTGGATGCGCGCCCGCGAGAGCCAGCTCCAGAGCGAGCTCTTCGGCGACGACCTCAAGAAGATCACGCCGGTGGTCCGCCCCGACGGCTCCGACTCGGCCACGTTCGACAACGTGCTCGAGCTCCTCATGCTCTCGGGCCGCTCGCTGCCGCACGCGGTGATGATGATGGTGCCGGAGGCCTACGAGCGTCGCACCGATCTCTCGCCGGAGTTGCAGGGCTTCTATGCCTTCCACGCCTCGATGATGGAGCCGTGGGACGGCCCCGCCGCGGTCTGCTTCACGGACGGCCGCGTCGTCGGGGCCACCCTCGACCGCAACGGCCTGCGCCCGGGCCGTTGGGTGGAGACCACCGACGGCATCGTCGTGCTCGGCTCGGAAACCGGCCTGTTGCCGGAGATCACCACCGATCGCATCAAGCGCCTCGGCCGCCTGCAGCCGGGCAAGCTCTTCCTGATCGACCTCGAGGCCGGCCGGATCATCGACGACGCCGATGCCAAGGCCGAGATCGCTAGCCAGCAGCCGTATGGCAAGTGGGTCGAGGAGCGCAAGGTGCTCCTGGGTGACCTCCAGACGCACACCGCCCCGCCGGCGACGCTCTCGACGCGTCAACGCCAGCTCGCGTTCGGCTACACGCAGGAGGACGAGCGCGTCCTCATCGCGCCGATGGCCGCCAAGGGCGAGGAGCCCCTGGGCTCGATGGGGAACGACACCGCCCTCGCGGTGCTCTCCGACAAGCGCCCGCCGCTCTACTCCTACTTCAAGCAGCTCTTCGCGCAGGTGACCAACCCGCCGATCGACCCGATCCGCGAGGAGGTCGTCATGAGCCTCTCCGCGCACCTCGGCTCGGAGGGCAACCTGCTCGACGAGGATCCCGAGCACGCGCACCAGCTCAAGCTCGACCAGCCGATCCTGCGCAACGACGAGCTCGAAACGATCCGCCACATCGAGCACGGCGCCCTCAAGGCCCGCACCCTCGACATCACCTTCCCGCGCAGCGCCGGTGAGGAGGGCCTCGCCGCCCGCCTCGAGGAGCTGTTCGCCGAGGCCTCGGCCGCAATGGCCGACGGCATCACGGTGCTGATCCTCTCCGACCGCGCCGTCTCCGAGGAGCGCGTGCCGGTCCCGGCGCTGCTTGCCGTCTCCGGCGTGCACCACCATCTCGTCCGCGAGGGCACCCGCCTGCAGTGCGGCCTGATCCTCGAGTCGGGCGAGCCGCGCGAGGTGCACCACATGGCGGTGCTCCTCGGCTTCGGCTGCGGCGCGATCAACCCCTACCTGCTCTTCGACACCGTCGACTCGCTCCTCGACGAGGGCCGCGTGCCCGGCGATCTCACGAGCGAGCAGGCCCAGAAGAACGTCGTCAAGGCGATCGGCAAGGGCCTGCTGAAGACGATCTCGAAGATCGGCATCGCGACGACCCAGTCGTACACGGGCGCTCAGATCTTCGAGGCGATCGGCCTCTCGCGCGAGCTCTGCGACAAATACCTCACGGGTGCGGCCTCGCGGCTCGGCGGCATCGGCATCGACGTCATCGCCAAGGAGACGATGAGCCGTCACGCCGAGGCCTTCCCGACCCTCCACGACGAGCTCCTGCCCGTCGGCGGCATCTACGCATGGCGCCGCGACGGCGAGAAGCATGCCTGGAGCCCCGAGTCGATCTCGCTGCTGCAGCACGCCGTGCGCGGCCAGGGCGGCGACGCCCAGGCGACGTACGAGAAGTATTCGCAGGAGGTCAACGAGGAGAGCACCCGTGCCGGCTTCCTGCGCGGGCTCCTGAAGTTCAACACCGCCGGCGTGACGCCCGTGCCGCTCGACGAGGTCGAGAGCGCGAAGGACATCGTCAAGCGCTTCGCCACCGGCGCGATGAGTCTCGGCTCGATCTCGCGCGAGGCCCACGAAAACCTCGCCATCGCCATGAACCGCCTCGGCGGCCGCTCCAACACGGGCGAGGGCGGCGAGGATCCGGTGCGCTTCAAGCCCGAGGCCAACGGTGACACCCGCCGCTCGGCGATCAAACAGATCGCCTCCGGTCGCTTCGGCGTCACGATCGAGTACCTCGTCAACGCCGACCAGCTCCAGATCAAGATGGCGCAGGGCGCGAAGCCCGGTGAGGGCGGCCAGCTGCCCGGCCACAAGGTCGACGACTACATCGGCCGCATCCGGCACTCGACGCCGGGCGTGGGCCTGATCTCGCCCCCGCCGCACCACGACATCTACTCGATCGAGGATCTCAAGCAGCTGATCTACGATCTGCGCTGCGCGAACCCCGGCGCCTCGGTGTCGGTGAAGCTCGTCGCCGAGGTCGGTGTCGGCACCGTCGCTGCCGGCGTCGCGAAGGCCAACGCCGATCACGTCCTGATCGCCGGCCATGACGGCGGTACCGGCGCCTCGCCGCTGAGCTCCATCTACTCGGCGGGCGTGCCGTGGGAGATCGGCCTCGCCGAGACGCAGCAGACGCTCCTCAAGAACGACCTGCGCCAGCGCATCTGGGTCCAGACCGACGGCCAGCTCAAGACCGGCCGTGACGTCGCCATCGCAGCGCTGCTCGGCGCCGACGAGTTCGGCTTCTCGACGGCTCCGCTGATCTCGTCCGGCTGCATCATGATGCGCAAGTGCCACCTGAACACGTGCCCGGTGGGCATCGCGACGCAGGATCCGGTGCTGCGTGAGCGCTTCAAGGGCCAGCCCGAGCACGTCGTCAACTTCTTCTTCTTCGTGGCGGAGGAGCTGCGCGGCATCATGGCGTCGCTCGGCATCCGCACGATGAACGAGATGATCGGCCGCACCGAGCTGCTCCAGTCGGATGACGCGATCAAGCACTGGAAGGCACAGGGCCTGGATCTCACGCACCTGCTGCACTTCCCGAGCGACGTCGACCCGACCGCTCCGCGTCACCGCCTCCACAACCCGCCGGCCGTCCTCGAGGATCACCTCGACTGGGGACTCGTCGAGCAGGCCAAGGACGCGATCAACGCCGCGCAGCCGGTCGTCATCGAGCAGAGCATCCGCAACGTCGCCCGCTGCTCGGGCGGCATCCTCTCGAGCCACGTCGCAGCCCGCTACGGGCAGGCTGGCCTCCCGGACAACACCATCACGGTGAACTTCAAGGGCTCGGCCGGGCAGTCGTTCGGCGGATGGCTCGCCCACGGCATCACCTTCCTGCTGGAGGGCGACGCCAACGACTACACCGGCAAGGGCCTCTCGGGCGGCATCGTCGCCGTGCGGCCGCCGCGCGATGCGGCCTACGTGCCGGAGGACAACGTCATCGTCGGCAACACGCTGCTCTACGGCGCCACCGAAGGGCGTGCGTTCTTCCGCGGCAAGGCCGGCGAGCGGTTCGCCGTCCGCAACTCGGGGGCCAGCGCGGTCGTCGAGGGCGTGGGAGATCACGGCTGCGAGTACATGACCGGTGGACGCGTCGTCGTCCTCGGTGAGACGGGCCGCAACTTCGCCGCCGGCATGAGCGGCGGCCTGGCGTTCGTCTACGACCCGAACGGCACGTTCGAGCAGCGGGTGAACCCGACGATGCTCGACCAGCTCGAGGAGCTCACGCCCGACGACCAGGACGAGCTGCGCGCGCTCCTGGAGGAGCACGTCCAGCTCACCGGCTCGACGCTCGCCCAGGGCATCCTCGATCGCTTCGACGAGGCGATCGCTGAATTCGTGAAGATCTTCCCGACGGACTTCAAGCGCGTGCTGGCTCAGCGTGCGGCTGCGGCGGGAACGACCGGAGGCGCTGCCTGATGGGTGAAGTCGGCGGCTTTCTCAAGATCGAGAAGCACACCTTCCAGTACTCCGACCCGGCGCAGCGCGTCGGGCACGTCAAGGAGTTCATCGAGCGCAACCCGACGGAGGTCGTCTCCCAGCAGGGTGCGCGCTGCATGGAGTGCGGCGTGCCGTTCTGCCACAACGGCTGCCCGCTCGGCAACCTGATCCCGGACTGGAACGACCTCGTCTACCGCAACCGCTGGGACGACGCCGTCCGCCAGCTGCACTCGACGAACAACTTCCCCGAGTTCACGGGCCGCCTGTGCCCGGCTCCCTGCGAGGCCTCGTGCGTCATGGAGATCAACGAGGGCGAGGCGATCACGATCAAGCAGATCGAGCTCGCCATCAGCGACCACGCCGTGAACGCCGAGCTCCCGATCGAGGCGCCCGAGCACGAGACCGGTCATTCGGTCGCCGTCGTCGGTGCCGGCCCGGCCGGCCTCGCGGCCGCCCAGCAGCTGCGCCGCATGGGCCACGCCGTCGTGCTCTTCGAGCGCGACGAGGCGCCGGGCGGCCTGATGCGCTTCGGCGTCCCGGACTTCAAGATCGAGAAGCAGGTCATCGAGACCCGCGTCGCCCAGATCACGGGCGAGGGCGTCGAGCTGCGCTGCGGCGTGGACGTCGGTGTCGACATCACCGTCGAGGAGCTGCGCGACGAGTTCGACGCCGTGATCCTCACCACGGGTTCGCGCGTGCCGCGTGATCTCCCGGTCCCCGGCCGCGAGCTCGAGGGCGTGCACTACGCGATGGACTTCCTCTACGAGCGCAACCGCCGCGTCGCCCGTGAGTTCGGTCCCGCGCCCCAGGGCACGACGCCCGCCGACACCGGCATCACCGCTGCGGGCAAGAAAGTCGTCGTGATCGGCGGCGGCGACACCGGCGCCGACTGCGTCGCCAACTCGCTCCGCGAGGGCGCCGTCTCCGTCGTCCAGCTCGAGCTGCTCCCGGAACCGCCGGCGAACCGCCCGGACGACCGTACGCCGTGGCCGCTCTGGCCCGCGAAGTACCGCAAGTCCTACGCCAAGGAGGAGCTCGACGCGCTCGACCTCGGCGAGCAGGACTTCTCCGTCGTCACCACCGCGTTCAAGGGCGAGGGCGGCAAGGTCACGAAGCTGAAGGTCTCGAAGGCCGGCGATGCGCCGCCGTTCGCGCCCGTCGAGGGCAGCGAGTTCGAGATCGAAGCCGATCTCGTCCTCCTCGCGATGGGCTTCCTGCACCCCGAGCAGGAGCTGCTCGACGACCTCGGCGTCGAGAAGGACGCGCGCGGCAACGTGAAGTCGGTCGCGCCCTACACGTCGTCGGTCGACGGCGTGTTCGCAGCCGGCGATTGCCGCCGCGGGCAGTCGCTCATCGTGTGGGCCATCAGCGAGGGCCGTCGCGCAGCCAAGATGGCCGACAAGTACCTCGGCACGCGCGAGAAGGACATCGCCGACGCGCTCACCGCGCACTGAGTCCCGGCTCCGGCCAGCCCAACACTGACGAAGGCCTCCCGCGCACCAGGTGCGCGGGAGGCCTTCCTCGTTCTGGCGCCAGCCGGGCCGCCAACCCTGGCGGCCCGGTGATCGACGGCGCTAGGAGAGCTTCAGCTTGAAGCTCTGGCTACCCACGCGGACGGTGTAGGTGCCGATGGTCAGGCTGTTCTTGGCCTTGAACACGAACGTGCCCTTCGACGACACGGTCGAGCGCGCGACGACCGCGCCGGACTTGGTGAGCGTGGCGGCCTTCTTGCTCGCGGTCACGAACGTCACCGTGCACTTGACGGTCTTGCTGCCGGACGACTTGCAGGTCACCTTCGCGTCACGACCGTCCTTGCCGGGCGCACCCGTCGGGCCGGGAGCACCGGTCGGGCCGTTGTTCCCGTTGCCGCCGTTGTTCCCGTTCTGGCCGTTCTGCCCGTTCTGCCCGTTCTGGCCCGGAGCGCCGTCCTTACCGACCTTGCTCGGGACCTTGCCGTTGAGCACGCCGAAGATGTCGGTCTGGTCGATCGTGCCCTGGATGTTGGCGGCCTGCGGGCCCGATGCCCACACCGGCACCTCGGCGCCCGTGTGCATCTGCGAGCCGCTGGTGGTCGCGCCGAGGCCGGTGTCGGCGGTGCCGTAGACCATCCGCATCGGAGCGCCGTCGACGGTCTGGAGCGTCGCGAACGCGGCGCCTGCGGCTGGCTCACCGGCGGTGTAGCCGATCTGCGACGTGTGCGAGTGGTCGGCGGTGACGATGATCAGCGTGTCCGGGTGGTCCTTCTGGAAGGCCTGCGCGACGCCGATCGCCTCGTCGAGGCCGAGGAGCTCGCCGATCTGACCGCACGGATCGGCCGCGTGATCGCGCTTGTCGATCGAGGCGCCCTCCACCTGCAGCGTGAAGCCCTCGGGGTCGTCCTCGAGCAGGCTGATCGCCTTCTTCGTCATGTCGGCGAGCGACGGCTCGTTCGTCGACGAGCGCTGCGTCTCGTCGCAACGGGTGGTCGGGCTGCCGCCCTGCACCTGCACGTCGCGAGCCGGGTTGGCGTCGTAGTAGGCCTTGGTGCGGGCAAACAGCGGCTTGAACTCCGTCGTCATGTTGCCCGCGTTGAAGAGGCCGAGCACCTTGCCGCCGGCCAGCGACGTGACGCCGGCGAGCCCGGCCTTGTCGCCGATCTGCTGCGTGTAGCCCTTGGTCGTCGCGTAGTCGAGCACGGTCGAGGCGCTGCCGTCGAGGGTCTGCTCGTAGCGGGCCTTGCCGCCGCCGAGGATCACGTCGTAGCCGAGGTCGACCTCCTGCTCAGCCACCGAGCCCAGGCCACCGGAGGCCTTCGTCTCGGTCGGACAGGTGGTGCGGGTGTCGGCCGGGCCCTGGCAAGCGCGCTGCGAGATGTGCGCGCTCGGGCCGGCGGGCGTCGCGTCCGTGATCTCGGCAGTGGAGACGTTGCCCGTCGCCTTGCCGTGCTCGCGGGCGATCTCCATGTAGGTCTTGTAGCCCGCGTTCGAGCCGGGGACGTTGGCGGCAGACGACGGCCCCTGAGCGAGGCGGCCATCGATCGTGCGCTTGCCGGTCGACCAGGCGACGGCCGTCGGCGCCGAGTCGCCCGTGTAGTTCGGGAGGTAGCTCGGGCCGGGGCCGGGCGTGAGGACGTAGTGGATCGAGCTGCCGCGGAACGCGAGCTTGTCCATGTTGAGGCGGCCGGTGGCGCCCTTGCCGTAGTAGCGGCCCGAGGTGACCTCGGACTCGCCCATGCCGTCGCCGATGAACAGGATCACGTTCTTCGGCTTCGACGAGTCGATCTTGCCGGCGAGGGTGGCGCTGACGTCGTCGTCACCGGACGCGCCGACGGCGATGCCCGCCGTGGCCGTCGCGGCGATCAGCGCGAGCCCGATCGCCTTGGTCTTGGAATGCATGTCGCTCCAGGGGAGGGTGGGAGTAGGACGCGGGCGAGTCTCGTCATCCGCGGGCCGGGCGATGTGACGATCCGGTCGCTCCCTTGTTGCCATCCGGAGAATCCGGCGGCGGCGCGCCAGATCAGCCGCGGGCGAGTTCCAGCAGGCTGGCTCCGCCGCCCAGGAGCCCGCGCAGTTCACTCGCGTCGAGGTCGTCCACGGGAACGACGGCGCTCACGATCTCGCGCTCGCCGATCTCCTGCTCGCCCACCTCGGCCTTCGGGAAGCGGGTCTTCAGGCGGCCCTCGATGGCATGAAGCTCACGCACGTAGTGCGGCGCCGCGCAGACGTGGAGCACCGGGCCGCGCTCGCCCGGCTCGGTGGCCGCGAGCACCGACACGCCCAGGCCCGACGTCGGACCGAGCACCTCGGAGCCGCGCATCACCTGCGCCGCCGGATCGCCGAGGCAGGACTGCACCGCGGACGCCGTCTCCGGGGCCAATACGCTGGCCGAAGGGGTCGTCGACTCGAGCTGGTCGGCGAGCGCACCGCTCGCGCCGACGACCCGCCGTGCGCCGTCGGCGTCGACCAACACGGTGATCGCTCCGAGCTGCGCGGCCGCGCTGACCGTGTCGTCGGCCACACGGGAGGCACCGACCGCACCGAGCACGATCGAGCGCACCTCCGCGGCGGGGAGCGGCAGCTCGAGGTCGGCGAGCGCCGCCTCGTTCACGAACGCGAGGCGGCCGTGGCTCGCCGGAACGTCGGCGAGGCGGCCGAGCAGGCCACTGACTTTCGAAGCGGCTGGGGCGCGCTCGGCGGGCGTGTCGCCAACGGGCTCGACGGTCGCAGCGGTCTGGTCGGCGCCGCAGGCGGCCAGTGAGGCCGAGGCGGCGACGCCGAGCGCGAGCGGCAGGAGGCGGGAGGGCAGGACCCGGGGCATGACGGAGCATTGTGCGCGCGGCGGCGCACGCTCCGGTGAACCAGCGGTGAAGCCGGCTGGTGCCGCGGCGCCCGATCAGAGCCCGAGGCGGCGCACGCCGTCCTCGTCGAACCCGAGGTGGTGCCCGAGCTCGTGCCGCACGACGCGCCGCACCTGCTCGGCGAGCAGATGCGGATCGTGGCCGAAATCGCGCATGAGCGTGTCGCGGAAGACGATGATCTGCGCCGGTACCTCGGGGTGGGTGATGCCCATGCCGTGGTAGAGCCCGTAGGCGCCGACGGCCCCGCCGCGGTCGGCGATCATCACCGGCACGCCGTCGAGGGTGCGGCGGAACTGCTTGGGCAGCTCGTCGATCGACGCCTTCACGAGACGCGCGAAGAACTCGTCCGAGACGAGCGGGGGCTCGGTGCCGGTCGCCACGAGCGCGCCTTCGTTCGCGATGCGCTCGCTGAATCTCCGCTGTGCGGCGGCCTGCGCGGCCACGTACTCGGCCTCGCTCGGCCAGCCGTGGGTCGAGGCAGGGGGTGGGGCGGTGGCGCGCTGACGACGGGACCAAGGCAAGCGCATGGTTCGAGCCTAGGGCTTCGCCGCCGACGCTCGCTACGCTGGACGAGTGACGCCTGCTCCGCGCCCGCGAGTGCTGGTGATCGGCGCCGGAAGCGCCGGGATCGCCGCCCTCAAGACCCTTCGTGATCGCGGCCTCGACGCGCACGCCGTCGAGCGTGGCCCGCGGATCGGGGGCCGCTGGGTGAACGACGATCCGGCGCTCGGCCCTGTCGCCTACCGCACCCTCCACAGCGCCACCTCGCGTGACGCCTTGGCCTACAGCGATCTGGCCGCGCCACGCCAGCTGCCGGTGTTCCCGAGCGCCCAGCAGGTGACCGCCTACTGCGAGCAGTACGTCGACACGTTCGGGCTGCGCGACCGGATCAGTCTCGGCGAATCGGTCGAGCGGGCCGAGCGCGACGAGCGCGGCCACTGGACCGTCACCACGTCGGCCGGCACGCGTCAGGTGGAGGCGCTCGTCGTCGCCACCGGGCCGTTCGGGGTGCCGCGCTGGCCGGAGCCGCCGATCCCGGGCCTCTCCACGTTCACGGGCGAGCTGCTGCACGTACACGACTACCGCGGGCCCCAGCAGCTCGCGGGCAAGAAGGTCGTCGTCGTCGGTGTCGGCACCTCTGCGGTCGATCTCGCCTGCGACGCGGCCGAGCACGCCGACGCCGCCCTGCACTCGATGCGCCGGGGAGCCTGGTTCTTGCCAGAGATCCTGTTCGGACGCCCGGCCGATCGCTGGCGGCCTCCGGTGCCCATGAGCTGGAAGGCACGCCGCTCCTTCTTCGCGCGCGCCGCCGCAGCGCAGCTCGGGCCGCTCTCGGCCTATGGGATCGCGCACCCCGGCCACGGCTACGGCGAGGTGCATCCGCTCCGCTCGGGGCGCCTGCTCTCGCACTTCGCACACGGCCAGCTCACGACGCGCCCCTCGATCGCCCGGCTCCACGAGGATGCCGTGGAGTTCATCGACGGACGCATCGATCCGGCCGACCTCATCGTGTTCTGCACGGGGTGGCACGTCGAGCATCCCTTCCTCCCGGACGACTACCGCAGCCCGGACGACCAGCACGCGGGTCCGCCACTGCTGATGCGCGTCTTCCATCCGCAAGCGCCGGAGCTCGCGTTCGCCGGCCTCGTCGACGCCGGCACCGTCTCGATGCCGATCGCCGAGGCGCAGGGTCGCCTGATCGCCGACCACCTCTGCGGCGACTACCACCTGCCGGATGAGCCCGAGCGCTCGGCGCGTGTGGCCGAGGAGGAGGCCGTCTCTCGCGAGCGGTATCCGGCGGCGCGGCGCGTGCGGCTGCAGGTCGACCCGCTCGACTACATGCCGGCGCTCGAGCGCGAACGGCGGGCCGGGCGTGAACGTGCGCGTGCCGCGCGCAGCGCATCGGCGAGCAGAACGTAGACTCTCCGCCGATGCCCACCTTCTGCCGTCACGGTCGCTTCGAAGCCAGCTGCGCGATCTGCCGCCAGGAGAAGGCCAAGGCCGAGCCGAAGGCCGTGACGCCCAGGGCCAAGGGCACGACCGCGAGGCGCCCGGCGAGCTCGTCGACCGGAGGCTCGAGCACCGGTTCCACGCGCAAGCGCGGGGTGGTGACGGGCAAGCTCCAGCGTGCCGCCGACGATGGCTTCCGCTCCGACTTCCTCCCGGGCGTGCGGTCGACCGCCGATGCGCTCAACCTCGCTGGGGAGCTCACCGCCGCCGAGGCCCGGCTCTCCGCCTACGGCACTGAGGCCGCGGGGCCGTGGGCCGTCGTCGCCGACCTCGCCGGCGAGCCGCACAAGGCCTTCGCAGCCGCGCTCGTGATCGCCGTCGCCTCCCCTGATGCCGCCGCCGGCTCGGTCACGACGGCCGGCGCCGCGCTGGCCGCGCTCCAGGCAGCCGACGGTTCGCTCGAGTCGCTGGATGCGATCGGCGGAGCGACCGAAGCGAAGACGATCCTCGCCGACGGGCCGCGTGGCCCCCGCGCTCACGACGCCACGGCGGCCGCGCTCGAAGTCCCGGCGAGGCTCGCACAGCGCTCCGGCGGCAGCCTCGAGGCGGCACTCGCCGGTGAGGCAGCCTGGTCGGCCGAGCGGCGCTTCGCCCGGCTCCTCGACCGGCTCGCCCTGCCCGGCCTGCCACGTGCGGTGCGCTTCGATCTCCTCACCGCGCTCGGGCGCTCCGGAGCGCTGCCCGTGCGGGCCGACGCGCTGCACCTCGGCAGCGATCAGGTGACCGATGCCGCAAAGCGGCTGTTCGCGGTCGCCGACACGGCCCTGCTCGAGCGCCGAGCCGCCGCGCTCGTCGACGCGACCGGGGTCGCGTTCGACGCACTGGAGCTCGCGCTGTGGAACGTGGCCGGCGCCGATGCCGGCGCCGGAGGGGCTGCGGCACGGTGGTCGACCGCGAAGCCGCGCACCGACCTAGGGCTGCCTGGCGAGGCCGACGCCGACGAGGCGCAGGTGCTCGTCGACGCGATCCGCGACTAGCGGTCCGGGGAGGCCGCCCTAGCGGCGCTTCATCCAGGAGGGCATGCTGAGGAACTCGTCCATCTTGGACGCCTCACCCTCGGGCTTGGGAGCCTTCGGAGCCTTCTCCGCCTTCGGGGTCTTGACCTTCTTGGCCTTCGCGGGCTTCTCGGCCTGGTCGCCACCCTTCTTCATCCACGACGGGAGGGCGAGGAACTCGTTCTTCGGCTTGCCGGGCGCCGGCGCGACCTGGCCGGGGGCCGGGTAGGCCGCCTGAGGCTCGGTGGGGTAGGCGGCCTGCGGCTGCGTCGGGTAGGCGGCTTGCGGCTGCGCCGGGTAGCCGGGCTGCTGCGGTTGCGCGGGGTAGGCGTGCTGGGGCTGTGCCGGGTAACCGGGCTGTGCGGGGTAGGCGTGCTGAGGCGGCTGCGCCGGGTAGCCGGGCTGGGGTTGCGCGGGGTACGCCTGCTGCGGCTGTGCGGGGTGAGCCTGCTGGGGCTGTGCCGGGTAGCCGGGCTGTGCCTGCGGGGGGTACGTGCCCTGGGGCATCGGCTGGCCGGCCTGCGGCTGCGGAGCGTAGAGCTGTGCGGCCGGTGCGACGGGCTGCGAGGCCGGCTGGACGACGCCAGGCACGCTCGGCTGGACCGGTGCAGGGGCGCCATAGGCCTCCGGTTGCGGTGCGTGCTCGGCAACCGGAGCCACCTCGGGCTCGCTGGCCTTCGGCGAGCGCTTGGCCCATTTCGGGAGCGCGAGGAACTCGCTCTTGCCCGACGGATCCTTGGCCTGCTTGGCCTTGGGTGCCTTGGCGGCCTTCGGCTTCTTCGCCTTCGACTTCTTGCCCGACTCGGCCGGGGCGTCGGCCACCGGGGCGACCGCTGCGACGGGAGCCAACGGAGCGGTCTGCGGCTGCGGCGCGGGCGCCGGGGCCGGACGGAAGGGCATCGCGGCACCCATGCCGGGAGGGGCGACCGATTCACCGTCGCGGCGCGCAGGTGCGGCGGCGGGAGCCGCCGGAGCGCCAGGGGCAACCGGGCGCGGAGCGATCTGGTGCGGAGCTGTCGGGATCACCGGGGCAGCGGGAGCCGGTGCGGCCGTGACCGGAGCAGGCGGGGCGACCGGCGCGGGTGCGACTGGGGCCGCGGCGACCGGGGCCGGTGCCACCGGAGCAGGCGCGGCGGGCAACGGAGCCGGGACCGGAGCGACCGCGACCGGGGCCGGAGCCATGGGTGTCGGCGCTACGGGGAGCGGAGCCACCGGTGCGGCCGCGACCGGCGCGGGTGCGGCCGGCGGCGCCTGCGGCATGACGGGGGCGGACACGGGGGCGG
>JAGIBJ010000067.1 GCA_017744415.1 Solirubrobacteraceae bacterium | reverse complement strand
CGCATGGGAGTCGGTGAAGCGGCACTTCCGCGAACGCGGCATCGATCCCGAGGCCGATCCGATCACGGTCGTCGGCATCGGCGACATGAGCGGCGACGTGTTCGGCAACGGCCTGCTGCGCAGCCGCACGCTCCGGCTCGTCGGCGCCTACGACCACCGCCACGTGTTCCTCGACCCGAACCCCGGCGACAGCGAGGCGGCCTTCGCGGAGCGCGAGCGCCTCTTCGAGCTGCCGCGTTCCTCCTGGGACGACTACGACCGCTCGCTGATCTCCGAAGGCGGCGGCGTGTGGCCGCGCACCGCCAAGTCGATCCCGCTGAGCCCGCAGGTGCGCGAAGCCCTCGGCGTCGATGCCGAGCAGTTGCCGCCGTCGGAGCTGATCCGCGCGCTGCTGCGGGCCGAGGTCGACCTGCTCTGGAACGGCGGGATCGGCACCGTCGTCAAGGCGAGCACGGAGAGCGACGCCGACGCGCAGGACCGCTCCAGCGAGGCGATCCGCGTCAACGCCGACGAGCTGCGCTGCGCAGTCGTCGGCGAAGGCGGCAACCTCGGCTTCACGCACCGCGCGCGCATCGAATACGCCCGCAAGGGCGGCGCGATCAACGCCGATTTCATCGACAACTCCGCGGGCGTCGACTGCTCCGACCACGAGGTGAACCTCAAGATCCTGCTCGGCGAGGCCATCCGGCGCGGCGAGCTCGACATGGACGGCCGCGACGCGCTGCTGCTCGAGGCGACCGACGAGGTGTGCGACCACGTGCTTGCCGACAGCGCCCGCCAGGCGCGCGGCCTCACGGAGGAGGAGCTCCGCTCGCCGACCCGGATCGCTGCCTACGAGGAGCTGATGGTGTCGCTCGAGGACCACGGCGCGGGGCTCGTGCGCGCCGACCACGACCTCCCGACCAGCGAGCAGATGGGTGAGCGCATCGCCGGCGGCGAGGGCATGACGCGCCCCGAACTCGCCGTACTGCTCTCGCTCGCGAAGATCGCGATCGCCGAGGAGCTGCTCGATTCGCCGCTCGTCGACGACCAAGCGCTCGAGGGCGACGTGCTGGCCTACTTCCCCGAACCCGTCACCGCGCGCTTCGCGCACCTCGTGTGGGGCCACCCGCTGCGCCGCGAGCTGCTCGCGATGCTGGCCGCCAACGCCGTCGTCGACGTGATGGGCCAGAGCTTCGTCTTCCGTCGCTCCGTGGAGTTCGGGGCGAGCGCCTCGGCCGTCGTCCGCGGATTCCTCGTGGCCCGCGACGTATGCGACGCCCGCCGGCTGATCGGCGCGATCGAGGAGACGACGGTCGCGCCCGCGGTGCGGTGGTCACTGACGGCGGTCGTCCAAGACGCCGTCCGACAGGTCTCGCGCTGGTACCTGCGCAACGACATCACCGCCGACCGCGATCTGCGCATCACGATCGACCAGCACCGCGCCGCCGCGGAGGCGCTCGTCGGCCGGCTCGAACCCGACGTGATCGAGGGGCTCGGCGGGGACGTGCTCGCCGGCTGGATCGAGGCGGGCGTGCCGCAGTGGCTCGCGCACGAGATCACGAGCAGCCGCCTGCTGCCGTTCGCGCCGTACCTCGCCGAGATCAGCGCGAAGACGGGTCGCTCCATCGAGGATCTCATCAGCGCGGTCGAGGCGATGCGCGAGGCGCTCCCGCTCGACCAGCTCCAGCAGCTCATCGCCGGCCTCCCCGCCGGCACGCGCGTCGCTCGCTGGGCCAACCAGGCCCTCCGCGACGACTACCTCGCGGCGGTCGCGCGCCTCGCGGGCCTCGCACTCGCTGGCGACGCCGACCCGGCGAAGGCCGTCGAACAAGGGGTCGAGCGACGCAATGCCGGGGTCCGCCGCCTGCACCAGCTCGTGCGAGAGGCGCAGATGAGCCAGCACACGCAGGTGGCCGGCACCACGCTGGCCGTCCGCCAGCTGCGCGAACTCGCCGACTGGTTCACGCGCCGCCAGGTGCGCCCGCCAATTCGCTGACCACGCGGCCGATGAGTTTCGGTCGGCCGGCAAGTCCATACTCCTGAAGCCGCTGGTGCGGCTGCACCGCCCGCTCCAGGAGGAATCGCCCATGTCCAAAGTCCGCATCGACAACGCCATCTCGATCGACGGCTTCACCGCCGGCCCGGATCAGTCCATGGACCACCCGCTCGGTGTGCGGGGCCACGACATCATGCAGTGGCAGATCCAGTCCGGCGTGATGCAGGCCGCATCGACGGCCACCGAGATCCCGCCCGGCACCGAGGGGAGTGAGCTCGTGGTCTACGAGCACTTCCAGAACATCGGTGCCTACATCATGGGCCGCAACATGTTCGGCGGCGGCCCCGGCGACTGGCCGACGGATCCGGCCTGGGACGGCTGGTGGGGCACCAACCCGCCGTACCACACGCCCGTGTTCGTCCTCACGAACCACCCGCGCGAGGCGCTCACCCTCGAGGGCGGCAACGTGTTCCACTTCGTCACCGAGGGGCCCGAGGCCGCGCTCGAGCTGGCGCGCCAGGCGGCCGGCGATCGGGACATCCGCATCGCGGGCGGCGCCTCGACCGTCTCGCAGTACCTCCAGCTGGGCGTCGTCGACGAGCTGCAGCTCCACATCGCGCCGGTGCTGCTGGGAAGCGGCGAGCGCCCGTTTGACGGGGTCGACCCGACCTCGCTCGGCTTCACGATCGATCGCGTGATCAGGGGCTCGCAGGCCACGCACATCCGCTACGCGGTCACCCGTTCCGGCGGCTAGCTGGATCGCTCAGGTCCGCAGCACGGCGTCGAGGGCGAGTCCGCCCGCGAGGCCGAAAATCGCGGAGAGCAGGCTGCCGACGAGGATGTACTCGGCAGTCGCGCCGTCGTCGTCGGCCTGCTGGATCGCGGGGAGGCGAGCGAGCTGTTTGGCGGCGAACACGATCGCAACGGCCTCGGCGCCCCCGATGGGGAAGACCGCCGCGAGCAGCAGCCGCTCGAGCATGCCGATCACCCGACCCGTCCCGGGCGGGCCGGCGGCGGTCGTCGCCTTGACGTTGAGGAGCGAGAGAAGCCAGCCGACCGCGGCGCCGGCTACGGCGGTCGTGAGGAAGAGCACGATGGCCGCCGACGTCAGGCGGGCCACCAGCTCACGACCCGGGAGCTCAGGGAGGCCGAGCCGAAACCCGGCGAGCGTGGCGACGCCGATCAGCACGGACCCTGCCGCGCACCGCGCGGTGTTGCTCGCCGACCGCAGCGGCGGGGCAAACGGCGCAGCGACGCCCGCGACGGCGAGCAGTGGCGCGAGGAGAAGCTCGGAGTCGCTCACGCCGGTTCCAATGCCGTCGCGAGCCGGAGCACGGCAAGTCCGAGCAGGTGCCGACTCTCGTGTTCGGCGCGTGGCCAACCCGCGGCGGCGAGGCGCTTGTCGACCGCTTGGCGCGTGACGCCGAGCTCACGACCGATCTGCTCGCGGGTGTGCCCGAGGCGCGCCAGGGCGATTGCTGCTCGCCCCTCCGGACTGCGGCCTCGCAGCAGTTCGAGGTGTCGGCCCAGGGCGACGCGTGCCATCTCATAGGCACTCCACTGGTCTACGGCCCGGGGGCCGAGCGCAGCGACGTAGGGCAGGGCGTCCTGCAGTTCGACGCGGCTCGCGTGATCGAACGCATTGCGCAGCTCGGCCTGATCCTCGGGCACGCCGACGCGAATCGCGACCGCCCCGGTGAGATCGCCGGCCTTGGCGAGCTCGACGGCAGCGCGGGCGGCGTAGAACGCCGGGCCCGCGGAGCTCGTCGCGTCGGCGCCGAGTCGGCCAGGCCCGATGCCGATGCCGATCCACCAGTCTTCGCCGGCTCCGAGGTGATCCAGGGCTGTGAAGAGCGCGCCGGCCGTCACGGCTGAGGTCGCGTCGAGCACGCCCTGGAGTTCGTCCCCGACGGTTCGCATGAACGGCAGCACGGTCGGCGTGACGTCCGACAGGTCGGCAAGCATTTCGGGAACCGCGTCGATCTCGCTCCGGCGGGATCCACGGCGGTCGGCCGTGATGATGAGCAGTGGCGGCACGAGGCAACCTTACCGGGTTGCATTCGCGGATTGCAACCCATTTGGGTTGCTTATGGCTCATGCAACTGTTTGGGGTTGCCGTCAGTGCAGAGACGCCAGGCGGCCAGCTGGTTCAACGCAGCAGTCGTCCTCGCGTCGTCCCCGACGCTACGGGTGTCGCGTGAACGGCGACTGCCGGCTGGCCGACCGGCCCTAGTGGCCGTCGTCGACCGCTGCGGGCGGCCGGGCCTCTTCGGCGAGCGACGTGATCGCGAGGCCGCCACGGGCGGCCGTTTCGAGCACGTCGGTGGCCTCGTCGAGGCTGCGGGCGTAGAGCTCGACCAGCAGGTGGATGATCACGCTGCCGTCCTTCTCGTGGGTATGGAACCGCACGTGGGTGAAGAACTCGCGCGTGCCGTGGTCACCGAAGGCCGCGAACGAGAGCGCGTCGGCGGCCTCTGGGCCCTCGCAGGTCTCCACGAGCTCTCCGTCGACCCGCACGGTGCACGACGCGACCCACGGCGTGCCGGCGATCATGCGCTCCCAGCGGTCCTCGATGGGCTCGACTCGATCGTCGCTGAAGCCGAGGTGGGGCTGATCGTGGAGGCAGTCGAGGCACTGCACGACGGCCTCCTGGAGCTCGTCGATCGCCTCTGCGCGGCGTCCCGTGATCGGGTCGATGCGGTGGATGCCGTCGTAATGCACCTGCACCTCGAGGCGCGTCGACCAGCACCGGTAGCAGCGCAGCCAGGGCTTGGAGAACTCGGATTGCACGGATCAGATGTTATTGGCCGGACGCGTCTGCGTCGGCCTCCTGGGCGGAATCGCCCGGTGCGCCGGTTCCGTGAAGCATCAGGAACACCAGCACGGCGGCGAACGCGACCTGCCCGAAGGTCATCGCGGTGCCCAGGTTGACGGCGCCAGCGGCCGAGGCGATCGCGGTGACGATCGCGAACACCACGATGAGCAGGAGCGACTGTCGCAGGAGCGGCGGCACGGGCTAGGAGTCTGTCACGGCTGCGCCCTGCGCGGCGCGGTCGGCGAGGCGGGCGACGAGCGACTCGACATCGAGGTCGGCTGGCTCGTCGTCGAGGGCATGGGCGGCGCGCCGCGCGCCGCCGAGCTGCCGCACGGCTCGCTCGCCGTGCTCGCGGGCGAAGGCGGCGAGTGCGCTCGAGCGCCGCGCGGAGGTGCGGCGGGCGGCGAGGTCGGTGCGCGCTCGATGGCGCTCGAGGGCGTCGATGAGATCGCCGATGCCGATCGGCGGGGTTGCGACGCTCGACAGCAGGACGACCTCGGTGTCGGCGTCGCCGATCGAGCGCAGCGCGGCGAGCAGGTCGCGGCGGGCCCGTTGGGCGACGAGCCCGAGATCGGCCTTGGTCACGACGAGCACGTCGGGCACCTCCATGATCCCGCTCTTGAGGAACTGGAGCGCGTCGCCCGAGGCGGGCTGCACGATCACGGCGGTGGTGTCGGCCACCTCGGCGATCTCCGTCTCGGACTGGCCGACGCCGACCGTCTCGACGACCACCACGTCGAAGCAGGCCGCGAGGGCGTGGGCAGCGGCGCGGGTGGCGGGCGCGAGGCCGCCGAGCTGGCCCGCGGAGGCCATCGAGCGCACGTACGTGCCGCGGTCCTCGGGATCGAGGAACAGGCGGGCACGGTCGCCGAGCAGGGAGCCGCCGGAGCGCTTGGAGCTCGGGTCGACGGCGAGCAGGGCGACGGTACGGTCGCGTTGGCGCCACTCGGTGATCAGCGCGCCGAGCAGCGTCGACTTGCCGGCGCCGGGTGGCCCGGTGATCCCGACCACGTGCCCGGGCAGCTCGCGGCCGGTGGCGGCGGGGGACAGGGCCGCGAGCAACGCGCGGCGCTCGTCGGCGGTGCGCTCGGCGCGGTTCTCGAGCAGGTTCAGCACGGCGGGGGCGGCGGTGCGGTCGCCCTGCAGGAGGCGGTCGGCGAGCTCGCTGGCGGTCGGGGCCGGCATCAGGCGCCGGACGCTACCAACGCAGGGCGTGAGCGGGACGTAACCGTGGTGCTGGCCACGGTTAGGTCCCGCTCACGCCCTGCGGATCGCACGGCAGGTGCTCCGACCGCCTAGATTGCGCTGCGTGAGTGGATCGCTGCAGGGCCGAGTGGCCGTCATCACCGGGGCATCGAGCGGGATCGGCGCCGCGACGGCCCGGCTCTTCGCGGCGGAGGGCGCCGACGTCGCCCTGCTCGCCCGGCGGGTCGATCGCATCGAGGCGCTCGCTCTGGAGCTGGCCGAGTACGGCGCGAAGGTACTGCCGCTCGCCGCCGACGTGACCGATCCGCCGTCGATCGCCGCTGCCGCCGAGCGCATCGCCGAGGAGCTCGGGAGGGTCGATCTGCTCGTGAACAACGCGGGCGTGATGCTGCTCTCGCCGTTCGAGGCCGACCGCGTCGCCGAGTGGCGCCAGATGATCGACGTCAACCTCACCGGCGTGCTCGAGACGACGCGCGTGTTCCTGCCGGCCATCAAGGAGGGCGGCGGCGACATCGTCAACATCTCCTCGCTCAGCGGCCGCGTCACGTTCGAGCTCAACTCGGTCTACAACGCGACGAAGTTCGGCCTCGGCGCATGGTCTGACGCGCTCCGCAAGGAACTCGCGGGCACGGGCGTGCGGGTCGGCGTCGTCGAGCCGGGCGTCACCGCCACTGAGCTCACCCACCACATCGGCCACCAGGAGACGCGCGACACCTACGCCGCGCGCTACGACGGCGTCGAGCGTTTGGAGGCTGCGGACATCGCCGACGCCGTCTACTTCATCGTTAGCCGTCCGAAGCGAGCGGCGGTCGCCGAGATCCTCGTCCGGCCGAGCTCGCAGAAGCCCTAAGCATCACTGGCCCAGCCCGGCGCACCTGCGTGGCTAGGCTCGCGGGCATGGATCTCGATCTCACGGGCCGCGTCGCGGTCATCACCGGCGCGAGCTCCGGCATCGGCGAGGCCACGGCACGCACCCTGGCCGCGCACGGGGCGCAGGTGCTGCTGCTCGCGCGTCGCCTCGACCGTATCGCCGCCATCCAGCAGGAGATCGCCGCCGCGGGCGGCATCGCGCTGGCCGTCGAATGCGACGTGACCGATCCGGCGGGGCTCAACCGCGCCTCGGTGGCTGCGAGGGAGCTCGGTCGGGCCGACATCCTCGTCAACAACGCCGGCGTGATGCTGATCTCGCCGTTCGAGGCCGGGCACGTGCGCGAGTGGCACCAAATGCTCGACGTCAACCTGCGCGGCGTGTTCGACACGACGAACGCGTTCCTCGACGCGCTCACCGACGGTGGCGGCGACATCGTCAACGTCTCGTCGGTCGCCGGCCGGCAGACCGGCCCGGGCGCGGCGGCGTACTGCGCGACGAAATGGGGCCTCAACGGCTGGTCGGATGCGCTGCGCAAGGAGTTGCTGCACCGGGGCGTGCGGGTCGGGCTCGTCGAGCCTGGAGCCGTGGCGACGGAGCTCACCGACCACATCACGCACGACGAGGCGCGCGAGCGGGCGAAGCGCGAGCTCGAGACCGAGCAGACGCTCGATCCTCAGGACATCGCCGACGCGATCCTCTTCATGGTGAGCCGACCGGCCCACGCGGCGGTCAACGAGATGCTCGTCAGGCCCGCGACGCAGGCCTGAGCGAGGAGGCGCTCACCAGCTCCAGGTGCCCGATTCGGGGCACGCGCCGCCGCCCTCGGGAGCAGGCGTGCAGCTGAAGCGGTCGCCGTTCGGGCTGCGGCCCACCGTGAACCGCGCGCCGCTCTCGGAACGTGTCGTGAGGCGCACGCTCTTCGGCGTGCCGCTGGCCTTCACCTCGAGCGGGCGGATGCCGTCGCTGAAGATCACGCCGACCTCGTCGCGCGAACCGAGGTCGCGCTGCTCGTCGCACTCGGCGTAGCTCGGGCGCCCCGAGTGGCAGCCTTCGATGATCGACATCGCGGTGCGCAGGACGAGCATCGCCGCGTTGTCCTGCTTGATGGCGTCGGTCTTCGGCTGCTCGGCGGTGGTGCCGAACGTCGAGCCGTCGGGGTTCGTGCCGCCCGGGCTCGGGGCATCAGCCGGGTTGGTGGCCATTGGCGGCTCGTCGGGCACGGTCGTCGACGCAGGCGCGATCGAGGCCGCCTTCGGGTCGATGCGGCCTTCGTCGCCCTTCCACACGGGCGCGTCGCTGCCGCAGGCGGCGACGGTGAGCGTGGCCGCGAGCGGAGCAAGGAGCGCGCCGAGCCGTGCCAGGCCGCGACGGGTCACCAGGCGCCGCCCTTCGGGCAGCCACCCGCACCCTCGGGTGAGCACACACGCTTGCGCGCGCCGACCGGTTGCACGAGGATCGCGAAGCTCGTGCGGTCGTCGACCTTCATGGTCACTTGGTAGCGCGTCGGCTGCGTCGCGTCGAGGTCGACCACGCCCGTGCCGGCGCCGAGCTTCGCCTCGCCGAGGTCGCCGAGGGCCGCGGCGTCGGTGCACTTGCGGACGTCGCCGGTCTTCGCGTAACACGCGTCGACGCGGTCGGCGACGAGCACGAGCTGCTGCTGCGCGGTCGTGGCCGTCACGCCGCTCGAGCCACCACCGCACGCCACGAGGGCGAGCGGTGGAAGCGCGGTCGCGGTCGCGGCCGCGAGCTGGAGGGTGCGTCGCAGAACGGCGCTCAGGCCGTCTGGCTCACGCCGGCATGGTCGGCGATCACGTCGGCCATGTCGCGCATGATCTGCGTGAGGTCGTAGTCCTTGGGCGTGTAGATGCGGGCCACGCCCGCATCCTTCAGCGGCTGATGGTCGGCCTCGGGGATGATGCCGCCGGCCACGACGGGCACGTCGACGCCGGCGGCGCGGAGCTGGCCGACGACGCTCGGGATCAGCTCCATGTGCGAACCAGAAAGGATCGAGAGCGCGACGAGGTGCACGCCCTCGTCGACGGCCGAGCGAACGATCTGCTCGGGCGTGAGGCGGATGCCCTCGTAGACGACGTCGAAGCCGGCGTCGCGGGCGCGAACGGCGATCTGCTCGGAGCCGTTGCTGTGACCATCCAGGCCGGGCTTGCCGACGAGGATCTTCGGGGTGCGGCCGAGCGCCTCGCCGAGCTGGGCGACCTGCTCGCGCAGGGCTTCGATCTCGTCGCTGGCGGGGCCGGCCGTGGCCTCGCCGACGCCCGTCGGGCCGCGGTACTCACCGAAGGCATCGCGGAGCGCCTGGCTCCACTCGCCGGTGGTCACGCCCGCCTTCGCGGCGGCGATCGACGCGGGCATGATGTTCTGGCTCGGGTCGGCGGCGACCTTGCGCAGCTCCTCGAGCGCGGCATCGACGGCGGCTTGGTCCCGCGAACTCTTCCACTCGGCGAGGGCGGCCTGCACCTCGGCCTCGACGGCGGGGTCGACGGTCATGATGCCGCCCTCCTCGTCGACAAGCGGGCTCGGCTCGCTCTCCACGTACTTGTTGAGACCGACGACGGTCTGCTCGCCCGCCTCGATGCGGCGCAGGCGCTCGCGATGGCTGTCGACGAGCGCGGCCTTCATGTAGGGCACGGCCTCGACGGCGCCGCCGTGCTCGGCGACGACGGCCATCTCCTGGCGGGCACCCTCGATGAGCTCGTTCACGAGGCCGTCCATCACGACCGAGCCCTCGAAGATGTCGGGGTACTCGAGCAGGTCGGTCTCGAAGGCGAGCACCTGCTGCATGCGCAGCGCCCACTGCTGGTCCCACGGGCGAGGGAGACCGAGCGCCTCGTTCCAGGCCGGCAGCTGCACGGCGCGGGCGCGGGCGTTCTTGCCGAGGGTGACGGCGAGCATCTCGAGCACGATGCGCTGGACGTTGTTCTCCGGCTGGCTCTCGGTGAGACCGAGCGAGTTCACCTGCACGCCGTAGCGGAAGCGCAGGTACTTCTCCTCGGTGACGCCGTAACGCTCGCGACCGAGCTCCTCCCAGAGGATGCCCATCGCGCGGAGCTTCGCGTGCTCCTCGACGAACCGCACGCCGGCGTTGACGAAGAACGAGATGCGCGAGAACACCTTGCCCATCTGCTCGGCCGGGACGCGCTCACGGGCGGCGTCGAGGACGGCGACGGCGTTGCTCATCGCGAACGCGATCTCCTGGACCGGCGTAGCGCCCGCCTCCTGCAGGTGGTAGCTGCAGATGTTGATCGGGTTCCACTTCGGCACCTCGGTGACCGTGTAGGCGATCATGTCGGCGATCAGCCGCATCGAAGGGCCGGGCGGGAACGCGTAGGTGCCGCGCGCCAGGAACTCCTTGATGATGTCGTTCTGGGTGGTGCCCGAGAGCAGTTTCTGATCGACGCCCGACTCCTCGGCCGTCGTGATGTACAGCGAGAGCAACCACGCCGCGGTGGCGTTGATCGTCATCGACGTGTTCATCGTGTCGAGCGGGATGCCGTCGAGCAGCTGGTGCATGTCGCCCTTGTGCCCGATCGACACGCCGACCTTGCCCACCTCGCCGCGCGCGAGCACGTGATCGGCGTCGTAGCCCGTCTGCGTGGGCAGATCGAAGGCGATCGAGAGGCCCGTCTGGCCCTTGGCCAGGTTGCTGCGGTACAGCGCGTTGGACTTCTTCGCGTTGGAGTGCCCCGCGTACGTCCGCATCACCCACGGACGGTCGCGCTCAGGCAGGCGGTGCGCAGGCGTGTCGCTCATGCCCGCAATCTTACGGAGGAGCGGCGGCTTTGGGGTGTGCCGCCGCTCCTCCTGAGCCGGTGTTAGATCGCGGGGCGGGTGATCGGCAGCGCGACGCCGGGCAGGATGCCGGGTCCGGTGACGATCACGATCACCCGTCGGCCCGGTGTTGCACCAGCCGGCAGCGGCACCGAACCGACCACGCCGCAGCGGCCGGAGGTCGGCAGGTTGACCGTCGGACCACCGAGGACGGTGACCGTGACGGCCTTCGGGCAGGCGCCGAAGCGGATCAGCGACAGGCGGATCGGGACGACGACCTTCGGCGCTGGCGTCGCGGTCGGGGCCGGGGTGGCAGTCGGAGCCGGCGTCGCGGTCGGGGTCGGCGTCGCGGTCGGCGTCGGTGTGGGGCCCGGCGTTGCCGTCGGGCTGGGTGTCGACGTCGCGGTGGGCGTCGGTGTCGTCGCCGTGTCGATCTGCGCCGTCGTGCTCAGCACCGACTTCTCGGCGCCGTACACGAGGTCGGCCTGACCGCTCGGCGAGAGCGAGACTCCGTACGGCTTCGCGGCGAGCGGGCTGTCGAACATCTTGCCACCGAGGCCTTCGGCCCAGCCGGTGTACGGAGCCGACGTGCGCGTCGCTCCGCCGAGCCCATACGGCCCGACCCACGTGACGATCCCGGCGCCGCTGGCGTTGCCGGCGATGTGGAGGTCGTGGAAGAGGGGATCGCCCGAACCCGGGACCGAGTTGTCGCCGCTGCCCGGCGACGAAGCACCTCGCCAGGTGCCGTCGGGCTCGGTCGTGAAGACGTCCACCCCTCCGGTGAGCTTCTCGGGATCGCCGTACGAGGTCGTCGTCGCCATGGCCATGAAGGCACGGTTACCCGCGGTCGCAAGCGCGATCTCGACGGACTTGAGCGACGCCGCCGGGTAGCCCCCGCCGGCGATCGCGCCCCACGTCCCGTCGGGGCTACGTCGCGCGCCCTGCAGCTTCACCTGGTCGTCGATGCGGCGCGTCCAGAGCGCCGCCACCGAACCATTGGCCGTGAACAGGTATTGGAGGTCGTTCACCTCGCCGAGGCGGTTGTCGACCGGGCCATCGAGGACTTCCTCCTTGCCCCAGCTCCCGCCGGCAGGGCGGAAGTGGCCTTTGAGGCCGCGGCGATCGAACCACATGGCGTACGCGTTGCCCTTGGCATCGAACGTGGCATCGATGGTGCGGTCGGTGAGGTCTGCAAGCGGATCGTCGGTCCAGGTCGTGCTGCCGGCTGCGCGGTGGCGCAGGCGGTGCTCGGTGGTGATCGCGTCACCGGTGGTGGTGCTGGCGAGCGTCACGCGGGTCCAGCCGGCGAAGAGCTCGCCGCCCGGGCCGACGCCCACGTGCGCCTCGCTCGTGCCGTAGAGGTTGGTGCTCGTGAGCGGCGGGGCGACGTCTTCGGGCGCCGACCACTCGCCTGCGGGAGTGCGGGTGACGAATTGCGCCGACGGCGTGGCGTTGCGGGCCTGCATCAGCCATGAGACGGCGACCCAGCCGTCGGCCGCGATGCTGATCTCGGGCTTGCCGGCGCCGTAGTAGTACGGCTGCGCCGACGGGAGCGTGAACGTCTTCGGCGCCGACCACGTGCCGCCGGCCTGGCGGCTGGCGACGCTCACTGAGTTCGGCGCCGGCTGGTAGTAGCTATTGGTAGTGGCCGTCGACCACGCCGCCACCTCGTTGCCCTGCTCGTCCTGGGCCGTGCTCACGGCGGTCGTGCGTGAGAGATCGGGCTGCGCGACGAGCGTGGTGGGTGCCGACCACGGCGCCTTCGGGAGGCCCGGCGTCGTCGGCGTGGGGGCGGGCGACGGCGTGGGGGTGACGCCCGCGAACGTGGCCGTGGAGAGGTCGCCGTCGCCGGTGGTCCAGACGACGGAGGCGCCGCTGTCGGTGGCGGAGGCGGCCGGGCCGTCACCCGACTGCGTGCCGAGATCGGTCGTCGTGAAGGCGGTGGCGTTGGGTTCGCGCACCGCGACCTCGGCGCGGTCGCCGTCGACGTAGGCGACGACGGTGCGGCCCTTCGGAGAGATCGAGAGGCTCGGCTTGGAAGCGTCGGTCGCCGGAATCAGCACCGGTGCCGAGAAGTCGCTCTCGTAGGTGTCAGTCGTGCGCACCTCGAGGCCGGCCCCGCTCGCCAGCGGCGTGACCACGGTGGTGCGGCCCAGGTCGTCGATGCCGATGACGCCGCCGAGCTCCTGGCGCGGCGTCCAGACGTCGTAGCTGCCCTTGCGCCGGCTGATGAACTGCGCCGACTCGCCGTTGGCGTTGCGGCCGCTCCACGACACGACGGCGCTGCCATTGCTGCTCAGCGCGACCTGCTCGTTCGTGTGCGGACCGCCGGAGGCGTCGATCGTTCGCCAGTAACCCCAGAAGCCGAGGTCGGAACGGTCACGCACCCTGCCTGCGGTGACGAGCGTCGTCGCGCCCCACTTGTTGCTGGCGAGGGCGATCGGCGCGTAAAGGGTGCTCGGGTTCGGGCCGTCGTCGTCCCAAGTCGTGCTCGGCGTGTACGTCGACCCGGACACGCTGCCGGTGAGCATCTCGCCGCGGAGCGGCTTGCTGATCCCGCCACCGGTGCTCCACCAGTTGCGGCCGATGACGCTCAGCACGTCGCCCGAGGGGAGCGCGGCCATCCCGGCCGTGCCGGTCGCGGCCTGCTCGAAGGGGTTGCTCGGGGTTGCCTCGGGCTCGGCCACGACAGGAACGGTCCAGGAGCCATCAGCGTTGCGGGTCGACACCTTCGCGACGCCCTGATCGGCGATCGCGAGTGCGGCGTGGCCGCCGTTCGCGACCGACAGCGTGCCGGTCGGCACCTGCACCGGGCTCGACCAGGAGCCGGTGGCGGTGCGGTAAGCCGTCCACGTGGCCTCCGCCGGCGAGTACTGGCGCCAGATCGCGGTGGCGGTCCCGTCCGCTGCCGTCTTGACCGTCGCGGTCTGGGGCACCGTGGAAGCGGGTGAGAGCACCGACGGGCTCGACCACGTGGGGGCACCCAGCGACAGAGCCGGGAACGACAGCACCGTCGCGAGCGCGACGACAGGGACGAGAGCGGTTCGGCGCAAGGAGTTCACCGGAGTTGGTTGGGACATCGGGAGCGAATGCCGGGGGACGTGAAACGTACCGACTCGCGACACTGCGCGTGCGAAGCTCCTGTGATGACCGCCACCGCGACCGCGATCGACACGCAGTACCTCGGGCAGTCCACCCAGATCTGCTGCTGGCGCGTGGACGAGCACACGATCGTCGATCCCGGGCCGACGGTGTCGCTGCAGGCGATCCGTGACGAACTCGCCGGGGCGCCACTGCGGCGCATCCTCGTCACGCACATCCACCTCGACCACTCCGGCGGGGTCGGCGCGCTGCTCCGCGAGCACCCGGATGCCGAGGTGTGGGTGAGCAAGCGCGGCGCGCGTCACCTCATCGACCCGGCCCGGCTCATCGCGTCGGCCGAGCAGGTGTACGGCGGCGCCGCCGAGCTGGCGCGCCTCTTCGGCGAGATCGTGCCGGTGCCCGAGGAGCGCGTGCGGATCGTCGCTGCGGATGGGGAGGAGGAGCGGGACGAGTTCGTGATCGCCGAGACGCCGGGCCACGCCAAGCACCATGTGAGCTTCCTCCACACCGGCACCGGCGACGCCTACGTGGGCGACACCGCGAGCGTGCGCCTACCGGGCCACCAGTTCGTGCTCCCGATGACCACGCCGCCCGACACCGACCAGGCCGCCTGGAACCGCTCGCTCGACGTGATCGCTGCCTGGAAGCCGCGCCGGCTGATGCTCACCCACTTCGGCGCCTACGACGACGTCGCCCTCCACCTGGCTCGCGCCCGCGAGGGGTTGCGCGCCTGGGCCGCACTCGCCGCGAAGCTCGACGCCGACCTCTGGGGCGACGCACTCGCCGCCGCGGTCGCTGCCGCCACTGGCCAGGAGCGCGTCACCGGCTACGCCACCACGATGCCCGCGGCGACCCTCTGGCACGGCCTTCAGATCGAGCGCGAGCGCCTCGCCGCCCAGGCGTCCTGAACCGACCTGAAGATCGCTTGAACAACGCGGTCTCATCCCGTACCGTTTCCTCCGCTGCCATGACCAACACCGCAACGCTTCCCAGCGTCGCTGGTCCTGGAACCGGTCTCGGCGGCGCCTGGCGCGTCATCGTTCTCAACGATGACCACAACACCTTCGACAGCGTCGCCATCGCGCTGTCCAAGACGCTGCCGGGCGTCTCCCACCCCCAGGGCCTGACGATCGCTGATCAGATTCACAACACCGGCCAGAGCATCGTCTGGTCCGGGCACCTCGAGCTCGCTGAGCACTACTGGGACCTCCTCAATGGATTCGGTCTCACGCTCGCGCCCCTCGAGAAGGGCTGAGCCACCGCCGGCACACGCCGGCTACCACGCTTCACCGGAGGGCCGGGACGCCGCATGCGTCCCGGCCCTCCGTGGTTGTGCCCTAACGCCGTGTTGCATTGCGCACCGCTGCGTCGCGCATGCCGCCGATACACAGTAGATTGGCGCGGTGCTCCGCTTCGCCGCCCTCGTTCTCGCGACCCTCGTGCTGCTTCCAGCGACGGCCTCGGCGTACGGCCCGAAGGTCGTCGGCCTCAGCGTCGATGGCAACACGTTGTACGCCGACGGTGATGCGACCGACAACCATCTCGGGCTGGAGCGCGTCAACGCTGAGACGGTCCGCTTGACGGTCTGGGCCGGCGAGGCGATCGGGCTCGGGGAGCCCGGCTCGAGCTCCTACGCCGGCGACCGGTGCACGCGCGTCGACGCGGAACGCACCGTCGACTGTGCCGTCGGCGGCCTTGCGCAGCCCACCGACGACGCTCCCTACCAGCGCCCAATGGTGATCGACCTTGCCGAGGGTGACTCCGACGTGCTGATCGTGACCGGCAACCTCGGCATGCCGCTGCGGGCAACGTCGAGTGCAGCGGAGTCGACGATGATCGGCGGCGGCGAGGTGGATGAGTTCACTGGCGGCCCGGGGAGCGACACGCTCGAAGGCCGCGGTGGCGACGATGTCCTCGATGGCGGCTGGGGCGAGGACGTGCTTCGCGGCGGCGAAGGCGACGACGACCTCACCGACTCCGAGCAGGTGGACGCCTTCGACGCCGGCCCGGGCGACGATCTCGTCTCGGTGCGCCGCAACCCCTACGTCGGCGAAGACGATCAACCGGACGTGGCGGCCGACGGCTCGACCTGCGGTGACGGCGACGACCTGGTCTGGGGGCTCAACCCCGGTGAGACATCATGGATCGCCGACTGCGAGCGGCGCAGCGGCCCGGTCGACACGTCCGAGATTCTTCCCATGGGCCTCGCTGGAGTCGGTTGGAAGCTTTCGCTGACGTCGACGACGATCTCTCCGAGCGACTCTCCGGTGGAGGTGCTCGACATCTCGTGGCGGCGTTGCCCCGAGATGGATACCGATGCCTCGGACTGCACCGAGGTTGGCACCGGTCCCACCTACACCGTCACCGCCGACGATCACGGTGCCGTCATCGTCGCGTTCGGCTTCTCCGGCTGGTTCGGCCCGGGGCCCGGCTCGATCGGCTTCGGGTTCGAACGGCGCATCCCTGTCGGCCCAAAGCCGCCCTCCGTTGTGACGCCCACGGTGACGCCGACCCCGACGCCCAAGCCGGCCGCGACGCCGATCCCCAAGTCGCTCGTTCCGCCGAACGAGCTCGCCGCGCGCGTCCGCAGCCTCGTGACCGGCACTTCGAAGCAGCGCGGTGTCGCCAAGGGCGGCAAGGTGACGTTCTCCGTCCCGCAAACGATCGGCGCGCCCGTAAACACGCTCGCTCGCGTGAAGCTCCTCTCGAAAGCGACCAAGCGCAGCAAGGCCAAGCTCCTCGGAAGCGTCCTCGTGAACACCAGCAAGCCCGGCGCCATCGTCCTGAAGCTCAACAAGGCGGGCCGAAAGCTTGTCGCGAAGAAGCCGAAGACCGCCGTCACCGTGCAGATCACGCTGAAGACACCCGCCGGCGAGACCGGTACCGCCACCGGCAAGCTGGTCCTGAACCGCTAGGCAGGCGGCCAGCCGTCGAAGCTGGCGGCCGGTGGAGAACCAGCGGCGGTGGCTCTCCGGACATTTGTCCGATGTTGCCGCAGGCCCAGTGCTGGGGTAGATGCGCCAGGTAGGGGACACCTTTGCCCGGTAAACCGGGCCCTGGCGGGCGTTCTCGCCAAAACGCCCGTCTGCGGGGCCTCCCGCTACCCGAGCGGGGCTGTACCTCGCCCACGTAAACGCCGATTACCTCGTTACAGCGGCATTGACGTCCCCGCGCCGCTCGTCAATTGAGCGCCCCGTCTTCCCCCAGTACCCGTCGGCGACCCGAACGCCGGTCCCCGCACTCGGCGGTCCCGCGAAGCTGGGGCCGCTGCAGCCGTCGGCGCGGCGTGAGCGTCAATGGGGCCGGGGCGCTGGCATTCCTTGCGGCCCTCCTCGGGGTGACCGCCGCGCCCGCGGGTGCGGCGTGCACGAGCGGCGGTCTGGGTCTCACTGCGCCGTCGACGCTGACCTTCCCGAGCACCACGCTCACTGCAGCCAATCAGACGCTGACGACCACGTTGGCTCTCACCGGTGACGATCAGTCCGGGACGGGAACGGGGTGGAAGCTCACCGGCACGTCGACGACGCTGACGTCGGGAGCGAACGCACTGCCCACGACGGCGACGACCATTACCGCGGTCACCCGCACGGCCGGCACGGGCAACTGCAGCTTGCCCGCGAACTCCGTGACCTACCCAGTCACGCTGCCAGCCGCCGCCACCGCGCCGGCGGCGACCAAGCTCTTCAGCGCCGCCGCCGGTGCCTACAGCGGTACCGGTGCGATCGACCTCTCGCTGTCGGTGGCACTCGCGGTTCCTGCGAACGCGCTGTCGGGCACGTACAGCTCGACGTGGACCCTCACCGTGGTGACCGGGCCATGAGTCGGGCGCTGCGCCGGTCAGCCCTGGTTCTCGCCACGATCTGCCTCACGGCGCTCGCGCTGCTCCCAGTGGCGGCGCAGGCGGCGTGGACGGGACAGACCTCGGCGCTGACTGCGGTGATCATCCCCGGCGTCTCATGCCCGACCAGCACCACGTGCGTTCAGCAGAACACCGTCGGCAAATCCCAATACACCACGAACGGCGGCACGACCTGGACCGCCTCGGCCGCCGACCTCACGGATTCGACCTGGGGCCTCGACTGCCCCTCGACGACCCTGTGCTTCGCGACGGGCGACAACGGCAACATCTACAAGTCCACCAATCTCGGGGTGAGCTGGACGACGGTCTCCACCGGGACTCCAGCGCTCTACGGCATCGCCTGCCCCTCGACGAGCGTCTGTTATGCGGTCTCCGGCACCGGCGCGATCCGCAAGACGACCGATGGTGGTGCGACCTGGCCGATCGGGAGCACGCAGACCGGGGGCGCCGGGCTCTACAGCGTCTCCTGCCCCTCGACGACGGTCTGTTATGCGATCACCGCCGCCGGTGCGATCTACAAGAAGCAGGCAGCGAACGACACCTGGTCGTCGGTGGCAACGTCGGCGCAGATCTCCGATGTGATCTCGCCGTACACGCACGGCATCTCATGTCCCTCGCTCTCGGTGTGTTACGTCGGCGGCACCGACGGCACCATCGCCAAGACGTCCGACGGTGGCGCGAACTGGAGCAACCTGACGAGCGGCACCACCCCTGACATCTACGCGATCTCGTGCGCGAGCGACACGCGCTGCATCGCGGTGGGCGTCGCCAACCAAAGCTCGTTCACCGACAACGGCGGCTCGAGCTGGACCACCGAGAACACCGGCTCCGCCGCCGCGATGTACTCGGTCACGTGGGCCGGGGGCAGCACGGCGATCGCCGGCGATGCCATCGGCAAGCCGTACAAGTACGCAGCGCCTCAGCCTCCGGACGCCGACGTGGCTGTCTCCGCGACACTCAACGCCGGCACGCTCTCGTTCATCGACGGTACCCCAGGCAACGTCACGTTCTCAACGAGTCTGAACGGCGCGAACCAGGTGCTGACGGCGACGCAGCCGCTGACGGTCGGCGACGCCACCGGCTCGGGGGCCGGCTGGTCGATCGCCGCGACATCCACCACCTTCACCACCGGCAGCCGGAACCTCTCGAACACCGCGACCACGGTGACCACCGCGCCTTCGCTCGCGTGCAAGGCGTCAACGACCTGCACCCTGGCGACCAACGCCGTCACGTACCCCTTCACCCTCCCCGCGGCCGCGAGCGCACCAACCGCGCAGAAGCTCTACACCGCA
The DNA here is from genome assembly GCA_017744415.1 of Solirubrobacteraceae bacterium. Lineage (GTDB taxonomy): Bacteria > Actinomycetota > Thermoleophilia > Solirubrobacterales > Solirubrobacteraceae > JAGIBJ01. The sequence continues at coordinate 26,494 of JAGIBJ010000067.1, read as the reverse complement.
GCCGCGGGCACCGGCATGGGCGCGCAGACGGTCACCCCGACCTGGCGGCTGTCGGTCCCGGCGACGACGTACGCCGGGGCGTACACCTCGACCTGGACCTTCACGCTCACCTCGGGCCCCTAGCCGCAAGCGACCGAGGGGCCGCCGCGCCTCTCGGCGCGACGACCCCTCGTGGAAGCGAATGCTTGCCTGCGTGGGCTACACGTTGGCGGTGACGGCCGAGCCCTCGGTCACGATCCCGAACGGGGCGTACGTGACGGGGTTCTGGAAGTAGCCGGACATCGCCGCGCGCATCTCACGCGACTCCTCCCCGTACCAGTAGGCCTCGAACTGCGCCTTGCTGGGGAAGTCCACGATCAGGAGGAACTTGTAGAGGTCCTCCTGCGACTGATAGACGGCCCAATGGGTGCCGCCGTAGCGCGCCGCGATCGGGGCAACCTGCTCGAGAGCAGCGGAGACCTCGTCTTTGCGCAGACCGGTCGCGTAGAACGGGATCTGGAAGGAGTAGTTAGCCATGGTTAGGCACCGACCTCGGCGTAGATGGCGCCCGGACCGTCAGCCGTGCGACCCTGGCCGGGCTCGGTGGCGCCGACGAGGACCGAGATCTTGCCCGAGTGCTTGTTCTCGTACATCATCTGATGCGCCTCGGCGCACTGGTCGAACCCAAGCGTCTTCCACAGCACCGGCTGGATCTTGCCCTCGACGATCAGGTCGTTGGCGAGCTTGCACTCCCACGCGTTGGCGAAGTGCGAGCCGACGATCTCCTTCTGCTTCATCCACAGGTAGCGGACGTCGAAGTCGAGGTTGAAGCCCGACGTCGCGCCGCAGATGACCACCTTGCCGAACGGCTTCACCGTCAGCACGGAGGTCGGGAACGTCGCCTGGCCGACGTGCTCGAACACGATGTCGGGCGCGTCGCCGAGGATCGAGGCGACCTTCTTGGAGAACTCGCGCGAGACGAGGAAGCGCTCCTTCTCGGCAGCACCCTCCTCACCGCCCTTGCGCATCATCCCGATGAAGTCGTTGCGGTTGATGTAGTCGACCGCGCCGAGGCGCTTGACGAGCTCGCCCTTCTCGTCGGACGACACGACGCCGACCGACTCGCCACCGGCAGCCTTGACGAGCTGGGTCGCGAAGCAGCCGAGGCCACCAGCCGCGCCCCAGATGAGGACCTTCTGGCCGGCCTTGAGGCCGCCGCGTGTCATGAGCATGCGGTAGGCGGTGAAGTAGGTGAGACCGTACGACGCGGCCTCCTCCCAGGAGAGGCTCTCCGGCTTCTTGAGCAGCTGCTGCGCCTGGACCTTCGTGAACTGCGCGAAGGAGCCCCAGGTGGTCTCGTAGCCGTAGATCCGCTGCGACGGCGCCGCCATCGGGTCGAGGCCGTGGACCTCGACGTCCTCGTAGCTGGCCTGGTTGCAGTGGACGATGACCTCGTCGCCGACCTTCCAGCGCGTGACGCCCGGGCCGACCTTCCAGATGATGCCCGACGCGTCCGAGCCACCGATGTGGTGACCGGTCTCGGGGTGATCGCCATAACGGAAGATGGAGATCGGCTTGCCGAGCGACGCCCAGACGTTGTTGAAGTTCACGCCGGCGGCCATCACGCGAACGACGACCTCGAACGCGCCCGGCTCGGGAACGTCGACCTCCTCGAGCTGCATCGCGTCCTTGGGCTCGCCCTCGCGCTCCTGGCGGATGACCCAGGCGGCCATCTTCTTGGGGAGCTGTCCGGGTTCGGTGTCGATCGTCGCGACGCTGCTGATGTCTACAGCCACGGCGGTCCTTCCTCGAAAAGGCAGAAAAGGTGAAAGCGCCCGCTAGCGGGGGAGGCGCGCGAGCGCGCTCTCGGCGCCGGAGTGTATCGACGCGGCGCGCGCGCCGTCAGGCCTGGTCTTGAGGGGGCGCCGAGGAGTCCTTGCAGCAGGCGAGCGCCCGGTCGTCCCGGACGAACGGAAGCTCGACCACCGTGGCCTCCGCGCCGCCGCAGTGCACGGTGCTGCCGGGCTCGGCGGCGACCCGCAGCAGCGCCAACGCAACCATCCCCACGCGGGGCGACTCGGCCACGAGCTTCACCTCGCCGACGGCCTTCTCCCCGAACTTCACCGTGCCGTCGCCCGAGGGCGGTTGGGCGAAGCGGAGCCCTCGCAGCACCTTGTTGGGGCTGCCGCGGTAGAAGAGCCGCGCGACGGTCTCCTGGCCGACGTAACAGCCCTTCGTGAAGCTCACGGCGCGGTCGTTGAGACCAGCCTCCTGCGGCATCGTCCGCTCGCCGAGTTCGACGCCGTAGCGCGGGCGGCCGCGCTCCAAGCGCACCACCTCGGCCTCGGCGGGGCTGATCCCCACGGCGCCACGCGCCTTCAGCGAGGCGATGATCTGCTCGGTCAGCTCGGCCTCGCAAAGGATGTCGACACCGACGTCGGTGACGATCACGTGCGCTGGCACGCCGTCGACGGTGAAGGGCGCGTTCCTGAACTCACAGCCGCCGAGGTCCTCCACCTGCGCCACCACCTTTGCGCGCGGGCCGATCAGCGAGATCAGACCGCGCTGGATGGTGCGCTTGTGGAGTTCGGCATCGTGGCCGAGCACGCCCACGCGCAGCGCGTCGAACAGCGCCTGCAAGCTCACGCGTTCGGTGTCGAGCTCGAACGTGTCGGCGGTGCGCACGATGCGCACGTCGCCGAGCATCTGGCCCTTCGTGGTCAGGAACGTCGCATAGGCGCCGCAGCCGGGCTCGATCTTGGTGACATCCTGCGTCACCTGGCCGTTGAGGCATTCGGCGGCGGCGTCACCGCTGAGCGCGAGCTTGCCGCGATCGGAGCGATCGATGAGCGCGGCGCCGCAACGGATCGCGCGCTCGGCCTCGGCCGACAGCGACACCACCTCGATCGATGAGGCTTCCGCGGGTGCGGGGCTCGGAGCGAGCGTGGACTGCGGTTCGCTGGCCACGTCCTCAGGCTAGTGCGCCGCGCGGGGACGCAGCGCGAATGGCGTGTCGGCGCGGGCCGCGCGGCAGCGCGACGGCGGCGCGATGCGGCCCGGTGCCGGCGTGCGGAGCTAGTAGCGCGGCGGGCGCAGGGCCTGACGGATGACGCCGCCGTGCACCGTCGCGGCGAGGTATTCGGCGACGCCGACGACGGGGTGGCGGTCGCTCGCCGCAGGCTTGCCGCGGCCTAGGCGCCACAGCTGCGTGGTGTGCCAGGTGAGCTCACCGAGGTCGTCGATCTGCTTGATGCCGAGGCGCAGCTCGCGCGTCGGCAGGGCCGCGGCAGATTCCCCGCGCACGAGGCGGCCGGCGAGGTCGGGCTCCAGGCACGCGGGTCGGCCGAGGCCGATGAGATCCACCGCGCCGGTGTGCAGCGCCTCGTCCATCGCCGCCCGCGACCGCAGGCCGCCCGTGAGCATGAGCGGCATCGTCGCGCGCTCGCGCACACGCTCGGCGTACTCGAGGAAGTAGGCCTCACGTTGCTTGGTGCTCTCGCGCTGGCGGGCACCGGCGCCGCCCATCATGGCCGCCCTCTCGTAGGTCCCGCCCGAGATCTCGAGCAGGTCGATGCCCTCACGCGAGAGGGCGTCGACGACGCCCATCGACTCCTCCTCAGTGAAGCCGCCACGCTGGAAGTCGGCCGAATTGAGCTTCACGCCGAGGCCCGCCGACGTGCCGATGCGCGCGCGGATCCGGCGCACGAGCTCGAGCAGGAACCGCATGCGCCGCTCGGGGTCGCCGCCCCACTCGTCGTCCCGCTGGTTGGTGATCGGCGAGAGGAACTGGCTGGAGAGGTAGCCGTGGGCCGAATGGATCTGAACGCCGTCGAAGCCCGCGCCGACGACGATCTCCGCCGTGCGGGCGAACCGCTCGATGATCTCCTCGATCTCTGCGGCTGTGAGCGCGCGCGGCCGGCCGAACTGGCCGGAGATCTTGAGCGCGACCTCGGAGGGCGCCACCGGGCGAGGCGAAAGGATGCGCGGCGACTGGCGGCCCGGATGGTTGATCTGCACCCAGGTGTGGTTGCTCCCGCTCTCCTTGCTGGCGGCCGCCCAGCGCTTGAGTGCGGGGAGATCCCGCTCGTCCTCGACGACGACGTTGCGGGGCTCGCCGAGCGCGCGCCGGTCGACCATCACGTTGCCGGTGATCACGAGCCCGAAGCCACCATGGCTCCACGCGCGGTAGAGCCGCTCGAGCTTCTCGGTGGGCGCGTTGCGCAGCGTGCCGAGCTGCTCGCTCAGGGCCGACTTCACCAGCCGATTGTCGAGCGCGGTGCCGTTCGGAAGCACGAACGGTGCTTCGATCGTCTGCTGGGTCGTCGCCTCGGCCATGGGCGCACCATAACGTCTTTATGGTGGGGTTACACGAATGTAACTGACCGCCGTTCGGCCGATCGTCCGCTCGCGTCCCGCGACGCCCGCCCGCTACGCTCTCCGTCATGGCGCTCGCGGACACCTTCCAGTCCATCGTCGACTCCCTCCCCGGCGACTGGACGAACCTCGAGCTCGACCTGCGCATCGCTGACGAGTCGCGGTACGTGGAGGCGGCGACGCTGCTCGTCACCTGCAACGCGCAGCCCTACTCGAAAGCCGATCAGCACTGGCGGATCCTCGTCGCGCACAAGTTCGGTCACGCCGCCGCGGTGCCGGCAGTGCACGCCGCGCTCCGCCTTCTCGACGATGTCGCGATCGATGGCGAGATCACGGTCACGAGCGTTCGCACCGGGCGCGTCGAGACGATCCAGACGTGGGGCCGCCCGGCGTCGGTGATCGGCGAGTTCAAGCGCATCCGCGCGCAATAGCCCGCCCAATCAGGCGATTCTGTCCCCCGACGGCGGTCGAAACCGGCCCGTAGCGCCTCAGACCAGGTGTGTCCGATGGCACGCTGGCGTCATGCCGCCCCTTGTGTGGTTAGGATCGCGGCGCTATGGCTTCCACTGCTCGTACCCGTCCCGCTGCGGACCCGACGACCGCTCCGTCCGCATATGTGGCTGAGTTCGTCGGCACCCTCCTCCTCGTCTTCGCGATCGGCGCTGTTGCGTCGTCCAACTCCCAGGGTGGCCTGGGCTTCGTCGACTTCGTGTCGATCGCCCTCGTCCACGCGTTCGCGCTGACCGTCCTCGTGGCCTCGTTCGGCCGCTTCTCGGGCGGCCACTTCAACCCGGCCGTCACGATCGCGCTCCTCGCGATCAAGAAGATCAAGTCGGCGGACGCGATCGTCTACATCATCGCCCAGCTCCTCGGTGCCGTCGCTGCCGCCGGCCTCCTGGCGCTCGCGTTCACCAAGGACATCGGCACCATCGCCAACTTCGGCGCCGCTGGCGTCACGAAGGAGCTCGCCTCGGGCAAGGACGGCATCGGCGGCGGCTTCGTCTTCGAGATGATCGGCGTGTTCATCCTCGTGACGACCATCGTCGCGACCGCCGTGGCTCCGGGCGGCGACCGCCGCTTCGCCCCGCTGGCCATCGGTCTTTCGCTCGGCCTGGCGAACTTCATCGCCGCCCCGTTCACCGGCGGCGCCCTCAACCCGGCTCGCGCGTTCGGCCCGGCGCTCATCAGCAACTCGTTCGGCGAGACGCTCGTGTTCATCGTCGTCTACATCGTCGCCCCGATCGTCGGCGCGCTGCTCGCCGCGCTCCTCTACAACGGCCTCCTCGGCCCGGACAAGGACCGCGAGGTCGCCCCGAGCACAACGCTCTCCGAGGAGAACTAACCCTCACCGGGCCGTAGCGCCCTCAAACGCACCAGTTGACCGAAGGGTCCCGGCGGCAACGCCGGGGCCCTTCGTCGTTTCGGGGCCGTGCGCGCTGTCCGGGCGCCGTCGCGGCGGGTCCCGCTCGGCCTCATAGACTCGCTAGCGATGGCTCGCCGCATCACGTATTCGCGCAACGTCACGCTCTCGTTGTCGCGGTCGTGCCAGTGTCACTGCAAGTACTGCGCGTTCGCGACGACGCAGGCGCACCTGCGCACGCCGGCCGAGGTGGAGCTGCTGATCGACCGCGCCGCGCGGCGCGGGATCAAGGAGCTGCTGGTGCTCACCGGCGAGGAGCCGGAGGTGCGCCGCGGCGTCAGGGAACAGCTCGCCGAGTGGGGGCACGCGTCGTTCCTCGACTACGTGATCTGGGCCTGCGAGCGCGGGCTCCAGGCCGGCATGCTCCCGCACACCAACCTGGGGGTGCTGACGAGCGCTGAGCTCGCGCGGCTGCGTGAAGTGACGGCGTCGCAGGGACTCATGCTCGAGTCGATCAGCGAGCGCCTGATGGAGACGGTGCACGCGGGCTCGCCGACGAAGCACCCGGCGCGCCGGCTCGAGACGATCCGCGCGGCGGGCGAGCTGCGGATCCCGTTCACGAGCGGCATCCTCGTCGGCATCGGCGAGACGCGCGAGGAGCGCCTCGCGTCGATCGACGCGCTTGCTGCGCTGCACGCCGAACACGGACACCTGCAGGAGGTGATCCTCCAGAACTTCGTGCCCCACCGCAGGTACTACGGCGAGGACACCGGCGAGGTGGCCACCGAGGCTGCGGAGGCCTATTGGCGCACGGGCCTGGGTGCGCCGCCGGCGCACGTGGAGGCGCCGGCGTGGTCGTGCGAGGTGACCATCGACGATCTCGTCGAGTTGATCGTTCACACCCGCGCGGCGATGCCGGGGATCGCGATCCAGGTGCCGCCGAACCTCTCGGACTTCTGGCCCGAGCTCGTGCGCGCCGGCGCCACCGATCTCGGCGGCCTCTCCGCGAACGGGGATCACATCTCGCCGGAGCATCCGTTCCCGAGCCCCAAGCAGGTGCGTGAGCGTCTCGCGCCGGACGGATACGCGCTGGCTGAGCGCCTCTGCGCGCACGCGCCGTTCCTCACGCCGGATTGGATCGCCCCACCGGTGATGGACGTGGTGCGCACGAAGTACTGGACCTTCCTGCCCTGGCAGGAGCGCGACGGTGGCGAGGAGCTGGCGCGCGGCGGTGGAGGCGGCCGGATCCCGTCGCTGGATGGGCTGGCCGGGACCGTCGCACGAGCGGCCGCTGGCGAGCCGCTCGGTCACGACGAGCTCACCGCGCTGTTCGCCGACCGCCGGCCCGAGGTCGTCGAGGATGCCCGCCAGGCCGCGGACGCCCTGCGCGCACACCTCTGCGGCGACGTGGCGACGTTCGTCGTGAACCGCAACCTCAACCTCACCAACATCTGCACCGTGGGCTGCGCGTTCTGCGGTTTCGGTCACTCGCGCCGCTCGCCGGAGGCCTACGAGCTCAGCGAGGGCGAGGTGCGGGCGCGGATCGCTGACGCCGTCGCCGACGGAGCGACCGAGCTCTGCATCCAGTCGGGCATCCACCCGGACTGGTCGCTCGACACGTACGAGCAGTGGCTGCGCATCGCCCACGACGTCGCGCCCGAGGTGCACCTGCACGCGTTCAGCCCGATGGAACTCGACGCGATGATCGGCGCGAGCGGCCTCGGTGCGGGCGAGGTACTCGGCCGCCTGCGCGCGGCCGGGCTCGGGTCGGTGCCGGGAACGGCGGCGGAGATCCTCGACGACGAGGTGCGCGATCAGATCAGCCCCAACAAGCTGCCGTCGGCGCGCTGGGTGGAGCTGATCGAGGCCGCCCACGCCGCGGGCGTGCCGACGACCTCGACGGTCATGTTCGGGCACGTCGAGCAGCCGCGGCACCTTGCGACCCACCTGCTCACCGTCCGCGGGATCGCGGAGCGCAGCGCCGCTCGTCGCGAGGCCGCTGGTGTCGGCAGCGGCATTGAGGGGGTGCACGCCGACCGCGCATCACTTGCGCCCGCGGGTATCACGGAGTTCGTGCCGTTGCGGTTCATCCCGCACCAGACGCTCTTGGGCCGTACCAAGGGCGTGAGAGAGCTCGACGCGGACGAGACCCTGCGCCTCACCGCGATGTTCCGTCTCGCGCTCGGCCGCTCGATCCCCAACCTCCAGACCTCCTGGGTGAAGCTCGGCCTCGAGCTCGCCACAGAGTCGCTGCGCTGGGGCGTCAACGACCTCGGCGGCACCCTGATGGAGGAGAACATCTCTCGCCTTGCGGGCGCCGACCACGGCGTGCGCCTGGAGCCCGCGGAACTCATCGCCGCCGCCCACGCCGCAGGCCGCCCGGCCGCCGAGCGCACCACGCGCTACGCGATCCGCACGGAGCATCCGCTGCCGGTCGCCGCCGGCGCCTAGGACGCGACCATGTTCCGTCGCCGGCGCCGTCGGGAACTGTTCCGCTTCAAGCATGAGATCGTCGGCGAGCCCGACGAGCGCCTCGCCGCCCGCTGGGAGGCATACGAGCGGTACGCCGATCGCATCTTCGATGAGATGCCGCCAGTGCTCCAAGACCTCCTGCACCGTGATCGGGGCGACGCAGAGGAGCTGCTGCACGATGCCGTCGTCGAGCAGCTCGAGTGCACCGCGCCCGGCCAGTGGCAGTTCGTCGCCGCCTGCCCGAACACGCGAGGTGATGGCGAGCGTCGCCTGTCGCTCGTGTTCGGCGATGCCGAACTCATCGGGCTGACACCGCGCGAGCGGCGTCGTCTCCTTCGCGAACCCTACGGAAAGCTCGTCTACACCGAGGTCGACACGTCGGGGCGTGGTCGGTACGAGCTCCGTCTCTCGCACTGGTGGCATGGCCGTCGCGCTGGGCCAGCGCCTGCGCCGACGCTGACGGCTGGGCGACAGGCATGGGAAGCCCAACCGCGAACCCCGTGGAGGGGGGTTCTGCGTTGGGCTTCCCATGCTTCGGCGCGGGAGGTCCGAATGCTTGGCCCCGTGGAGGGCCCGAACGTTCGGAGCGTGCGCTAGCGGAAGAGGTCTTCGCCGGTGGGGCGGATCAGAGCGGCGGCGCCTGGGCCGTCGTCGGCGGTGACGTGGTGCTCGAGGCCGGTGAGGACGACGACGCCGTCGCCGGAGGCTTTGCCGCGCACGAGACCGGCCGCGGCGGCGATCTCGTCGGCGAGGGCGGGGAGCGTGGCGACGAGGGGGCGGCCGGCCCGGTCGGAGCGCCCCGCATGGTCGACGGCCTCCGGGATCCCCGCAGCGCCGATCGCCGTGTCGACCTGGCCGCGGCGCCACGCCCGCCCGAACGAGTCGGTGACGACGACCGCGAGCGGCGCATGACTGGTGAGGCGCTCGAGCTCGGCGCGCAGCGCGCGCGCCGAGGCATCGGGGTCGACGGGGAGGAGGATCGCGGCGTCGTCGGGGGCGTTGCTCCGGTCGACGCCGGCGTTCGCGCAGACGAAGCCGTGCCGGGTGCGGCAGATGAGGATGCCGCGGTCGGCGCGGACGATCTCCTCCGACTCGTCGATGATCACCTGCACGTGGCGGGCATCGCCGTCGTCGCGGTCCTCCGCGAGCGAGGTGGCAAGGGGTGACGGCGTGACGTCGGCGAGCGTGACGATTCGGCCCTCGGCCTTGCTGACGAGCTTGTGGGCGACCGCGACGACGGCACCAGGGGCCAAGAGCTCCTCACCGCATCGGGCGATCAGCGCAGCGAGATCGTCGCCCGGCGCGATCTCCGGAAGGCCGTCGACGGCCGAGACGCGAAGGCTCATCCGATACGCGATGCGATCACGCCGCGGGTGGCCGGCGCTCCACCACGCTGACTGCGGAACTGCGCACGGAGCATCGCGAGATCGTCTGGCGTGTCGATGTCGAGCGCGAGCGACGGCACCACGCGGGCGGCGGCGTCGACGCCGGCGGCGCGGGCCAGCTCGAGGTGGCGCTCGCACGAGCCCTCTCCGAACGACGGGTCGATCGCATCCGGCGGATCGAGCAGCAGCGCGTTGGTGCCGTGGCCATGGCGGTCGGGCACGACGACGACCGCGGGCTGAGGCGTGGAGAGCAGTTCGTCGAGGTCTTCCACGCGCATCAGCGGGCAGTCGCCCGGAGCGAGCAGCACGCGATCCTGCGGCGACGCGGCGGCGGCGATGCCTCGCAGGGCGGCGGCACTGTGCGAGCCGGCGTCCTGGTCGGCGACCACCTCGGCACCCTCGGCGATCGCGCGGTGGCGCACCTCACGATCGTCGGTGACGACCACGATCCGTCCGATGCCGCGGGAGCGGCGCAGGTTCATCAGCACGTCGGCGAGCATCGCGAGCATCAGCGCCCGGCGGTCGGCGGCATCGAGTGCGCCGGTGAGGCGCGACTTGGCGATGTCGAGGCGCTTCACCGGCACGATCGCGAGGGCCGGCCGCAGCGGATCGAGCCTCGGCGTGCGGGGCTCGGCCTCGAGCTCGGGGGCCGGGGGCGCAGGCTGCGCCGGGCGGAAGACCGGCTCGCTCATCATGCCGAGCCTAGATGATCGATTTCACGACGCCGCCGTGGGTCAACCATCGAGGGCCTCGGCGAACTCGAGCAGCGCGCGCGCGACCTCGCGGCGGCGCTCAGGCGTGTCGAGCAGCACGTCGACCTGCCGGTGCTGGATCCGGTCGGTCGGGAAGGCAGCGGTCGGTGCGTCGTCGCTCATCACGCCGTCGGTCACGTCCTCGTAGAGCGAGGCGATGCCGGCCGCGTCGTGGGTGACGCCGAGGTGATCGAGGAACAGATCGGTCGGGCCCTTGAGCACACGGCCCTGCACCAGAGGCGACACGGTGATCACGGGAGCCGAAGCGGCCTTCACAGCCGCGCGCAGCCCCGGCAGGCCGAGGATCGGCGTAATCGAGAGGGCGGGGTTCGACGGGCCGATGATGATCAGGTCGGCCGCCTCGATCGCCGCGAAGGTCTCGGGCGTGACCGTCGCCTCCTCGAGGCCGGTGACGGTGACGTCGCTGATCGGGCCGGCGCCGTGACGGCGGATCAGGAAGTCCTGCACGCCGGTGCGCTTGCCGCGCGCTTCGACGGTGGTTCGGAGTTGGTCGTCGGTCGGCGGGAGCACCGTCGCGGCGATGCCGAGGCGTTCGGTGAGTCGCGCGAGGGCCTCCGTCGGGCGCACGCCCTCCTTGAACCACTGCGCGCGCTGCACGCAGACGGCGAGGTCGCGGTCGCCCAAGTTGAACCAGATGTCTTCGCCGAGCGCTTTGAGCTCGTCCATCACCGTGAACGAGTCGCCCTCGATGCCCCAGCCGCGAGGATCGACGCGGTGCGCGAGCCAGTAGCTCACGAGATCGGGATCGGGCGACACGTGGGCGCCGTAGATCTCGATGTCGTCCGCGACGTTCGCGAGCACCGTGAGGCCGCCGCCGACGACGTCGAGCAAGCCGCGGGCCAGCTTCGCGCCCCCCGTGCCTCCGGAGAGCAGGACGACCTTCGTCTCGGCGTGGTCGGGCGTGCTCATCGGGGCTCCTTGGACGTGGGTGAAGGCTCGGAGGGCGTGGGCCACAGATCGTCCGGCAGCCCGGTGATCCGGATGCCGGCGTGCGTGCGGTAACGGACGTTGATGCCGATCAGCGTGGCCGTGAGCTGTTCGACGATGCGGGACTGCTCGAGGGGGCCGGCGTCGACCACGCGCAACCCGTCGATGCGCTGCAGAAGTCCGGCAGCCTCACGCTTGTCGGCCTTGCGATCGCCGCAGACGAGCACGTCCTCGGCCAGCGGCGCGGAGGTGTCGGCGAGCGTCTTCGCGGAGACGGTGTGCAGCGCCGAGACGACACGCACGCCGTCGGGCGCCATCTCGAGCGCCTGCTGGGCGGCGGAGCCCTGCCACACGCCGATCGTGCGCGTCGCCTTGCCCGAGATCGCCGCTGCGAGCGGCACGGTGGCGTCGATCAGGAGCTGGCCGGCGCGCAAGTGATCCCGGAGGTTCGTGAACGTCTCCGAGTGGCTGCGGAACGGCACGCACAGGAGGATGACCTCGGCACCGGCGACCACCTCCGCGTTGCCCCCAGGCGAGGGGCTCGGAGCGCCCTCGGGAAGCCGAGCGGCGAGGCGAGCCGCAGCCTCGGCGGCGCGGCCTTCATCACGCGAGCCGAGCAGGATCGGGACCCCGGCGATGGCGAGGCGGAGCGCCAGTGCCGAGCCGAGCGCGCCGGACCCGCCGACGATCGCGACCGGCGCTGGGGAGTCGGGGGCGCGCGTCACCGCCACGACGCTAACGGACCCGCGCGGCGATCGCGATCAGACCGCTGCAGCGGCCGCCTGGTAACGCTCCGCGGCCCGCGCGCGCTCGACCGCGTGATCAACGATCGGCTCGGGGTAGTCGTAGCCAATGCGGCAGCCGGCGTCGTCCTGCTCGTCGGGCGTCATCTTCCACGGTTCGGCGAGGTGCTTGTCGGGGACGCCCGCGAGTTCGGGGCACCAGCGCCGCACGTAGCGCCCGCTCGGATCGAACTTCTTCTGCTGGAGCGTGGGGTTGAACATCCGCCGGAAGTAGGGCGCCGGGTCGGTGCCGGTGGAGGCCGTCCACTGCCAGCCGCCGTTGTTGCTCGCGAGGTCGCCGTCGAGGAGATGGCGCATGAACCAGTGCTCGCCGTGGCGCCAGTCGAGGTGGAGGTCCTTCGTGAGGAAGGAGGCCACGATCATCCTGGCGCGGTTGTGCATGTAGCCGGTGGCGGCGAGCTCGCGCATCGCGGCATCCACGACGGGATAGCCCGTGCGCCCCTGCTGCCACGCCTCGAGGCCCTCCGGGTCGTCCTCCCAAGCCAGCTCGCGGTACCGCGCCTGGAATTCGAGCCTGGCCACGTGCGGGTGGTGCAGCACCACCTGGAGGTAGAAGTCGCGCCAAGCGAGCTCGGTGCGGTAGGTGGTGGCGCTGCGCCCCGTGTGTTCGCGGACGAGGTGCTCGAGGAGCAGTGGGGAGAGGGCGCCGAGGTGGAGGTGGGCAGAGAGCCGTGAGGTGACGGCGGCGAGGTCGCTGCGGCGCGATTCGTAGTCGGCGAGCGGCGCGGATGCCCAGCGCTTGGCGGCGTCGACCGCAGCGATCTCGCCGGCGGCCGGCGGGCCGTCGACCTGCGCGTCGGTGGCGTCGAAGCCGAGGGATTTCAGCGTGGGCAACTCGCCGCGTTGCCCACGGGGCGTGTGGAGCGCCGACGGTGCTTTGATGAGTTCGCGGCGCGGCTGGTCGGCCCAGGCCTTGGAAAACGGGGTGAACACCGTGTGGGGCTTGCCGGTCTTCGTGCGGATCTCGCCAAGCCGGGAGGCGATCGCGACGCCCGGGTGCAGGTCGAGTTGCGCACCGGCGTCGGCGAGGGCCGCCCCGACGCGCGCGTCGCGCGCGCGACCGAAGCCGCTGAATTCCTCGCTCGCGTGCACCACCGTCGCACCGGTCTCGCGGACGACCTCGGCGAGTTGCTCGGCCGGGTCGCCGCGGCGGAACCAGAGCCGCCCGCCGAGCTCGTGCCAGCGCGTGTCGAGTGCCTGAAGGGTTTGCAGCAGGAACCACGTGCGGCGCGCGCTCGCGAATCGACCGCCGAGGAGCCGGTCGTCGAAGCAGAACACCGGGATCACGCCGTCGTCGCCGCCGTCGCCGATCGCGGCGGCCAACGCGGGGAGGTCGTGGACGCGCAGGTCGCGGCGGTACCAGAGGATCGCTGGAGCCATTACTTGAGGTACGTCATCAGACGCTCCACGGCTCACTTTCCAGAGCGATGGTTTGCGCGCCGGGCGCAGGCGGGCGAGTCGTCGGGCGGTGCCGGTCGGTGGGCGCGCTCACGCGGTGGTCCGCGTGGTCAGCGCGGGCCTGGCTGGTCAGCGTGGCGCGACGACCGTGAAATCGACGGTCATCGCCTCGTGACCCGGGATCACGCAACGCAGCGTGTAGGTGCCCGGGTCGAGCTTGAGTTCGGCGGTGGCGCGCGTGACGGTGCCGCCCGCGCCCGGCGCGAGGTTTGCGATCACCGGCTTGGCGGTCGACGGCCTGCCCTTCTCCTGGACGTAGAGGTTGTGGGCCTGCGAGTCGTGGTTGCGCAGCTCGAAGCTCACGCAGTCGGCGGTGACGCTGCCGCGCGTGAGCTGGAAGTACAGGTGAGTGCCGTCGTCGAAGGCATCGACGCCGACGGCCGCGTAAACGGCGTTCGGCACACTGGCGCAGGCACCGCGCGGCGCCGGCGTGGCGGTCGGCATGGGGGTAGGCGAGGCGCCGGGCGCGGGTGTCGACCCAGGGGCGGGGGTCGGCGTGGGCGAACCCGTCGGAAGGTCGGCGGTGGCCGGCAGCTGGCCGGTCGCCTCGGCGATCGAGCGCTGCACGATGGCGCGGCGCTCGCGCACGCAGCCGAGCCGCTTGTGCTTCTCCGTCGTCGTCAGGCGGCTGCGCTTGGCCTTGATCAGGGTGCGGCAGCGCTTGGAGAGCTGGGTCGTCGCCTCGCGCGTGGTGATCACCGTCGCCAGGCGCGTGGCGGTCGGCTCGTCGCGGACGATCCAGCGTGCATTCATCGCGTGGATCGCGGCGGCCCCGGGCACGCCGGGATGCGTCGCATGGGCCGCGACCGTGGAGCCGTGCTGGTGCTCCGGGCAGTCGCAGGTGAGCGCGGCGACACCGAAGGCCGTGACGGGCGCGAGGGAGAAGGCGACGATCGCGCCAGTGAGTCGCGGTCGGCGGCGGCTGGCGCTGAGTGCTCGGCGCGGCATCAGATGAGCCCCGGGCGGGCGAACTTGGCGGCGTCGGGGATGATCCCGTCGGCCCCGGTGCCGAGCCACTGCTCGAGGAGCGCGGCGTAGAGCCCGCGGAAGTCGCTCGTCGCGCGAAGGTTGCCGTCCTGCATCAGCCCCGAGCCGGTCGAGCCCGCGGCCTGCAGCCCTGGGAACTCGCCGATGAGGCCCTGCTTGATCTGGCGGCCGATCACGAACGCCGTGCCGGCCGCGCCGTGGTCGCAGCCTGCGGAGCCGTTCTCGGCCGGGCGCCGGCCGAACTCGCTCCAGACGACCATCACGACGCGATCGTCCTCGCCGCGGGCCGCAAGGTCTTGCCAGAACGCGCGGATGCCGTCGGCGGTGATCTTGAGGTTCTCGCTGAACGACGGCTCCTGCGCGGAGTGCGTGTCGTAGCCGCCGTGCGCGCGCAGCCCGACGCAGCGGATCGGGAGCGCCGAGCCGTTGACGCGCGTCGAGAGCAGACGGGCCGTGTCGCGCAGGCCCGTGACGAACTGGCTCTGGATCGTCGGGTACGCGGCGCCCGACGCGGGGACGGGCTTCGTCGCGCGCACGCTGTCGAGCAGGCCGAAGGCCGCGCCCGTGGTGAGCCGCGCCTGATCGAGCCATCGGTCGCCGGACTTCTTCGCCGCCAGGTGGCGGAGTGCGCCGTTGCCGGCGTCGGCGTTCGGGCCCCAGGCGCCCGGGATCCAGTAATCGTAGCCGTCCACCTTCCAGATCGCCGACACGGGCACCTTGCCGGTTGCCAGCGACGGCGACAGCGACCCGCCGACGGTGATTCCCTGGATCGGCACATCGGGGCTCCCGACGCGATCCAGGTAGCGGCCCATCCAGCCGGTCCGGCCGTTCACCTCGGTGGTGCCCGTCTCCCAGAAGTGGCGGCTCGTGAAGTGCGAGTAGTTCGCGTCGTCGTAGCCGATGGCGGGAGCGATCGCGACGCCCATGGCGGGATCGTCGTACAGCGCCCGCAGGCCGGCCGCAGCTGGGTGCCAGGAAAGGCGCGGATCGAGGTCGAGCGGCACGGCCTTGGCGCGGTCGATCGAGGTCGTGAGGTTGGGGCGCAGCCGCGCGAGATCGGCTTCGAGCCCGAACGGTGCGAGGAGCGAGAGGTTGTCCCAACCACCGTCGACGAACACCGAGACGACGACGCGGTGCTGACCGAGCGCGTCGTTGATCGCGGCCTCGAGGCGCTGGGCGCCCGCGAGCGCGCCGCCACCGTAGACGGCGACGCCCAGCCCGAGGGTGCGCAGGAGCATCGAGCGACGGGTGAGGCCCGTGCCGGCGGGCACCGGCATGCCGGGCTCGATCTGCGGAAGCCCGGCGCCGGCCATGGCGTGCGAACGGGCGTAGTCGTGGCAGTGCTGGTGGCTCATTGCGGGTCAGCAGACCTGGAAGTCGGGGGCGGCGACGAGCACCTGCCGGAGGGTGTTCTGGCGGGTCGCGTTGAACGCGGCCTCCGAGCCGTACTTGTCGAGCGGGCCGTGGCCGGGCCACTTGTGGGCGGCCACGCGGGAGAGGGCCTTGCGGTGCGGCGGTGCGATCTCGGGGTTGCCCCAGAACGCGATCGCCCGGTCGATCGCCTCAGACGGCGTCTCACGCATGCCGTCGTAGTCGGCGGCCTTCAGCGGCGCGACGCCGGCGGCCTGGATCGCGATGCCCCAGCGGGCGGAGTAGGCGGACGTCGAGAGCCACGCCTCGTCGTCCCATCCGGCGACGCTCGGCGGCTGGCCGAGCATCTGGCCGGCGTCGGCCAGGCGCCACGTCCACGCCTCGGTGTCGATCCCGCGCCCACGCGCCTTCAGCAGCCCCGCGGCCCAGACGGCCGGCGGGATCACCATCGAGTCGCCATCGTGCAGCCGGCGGTGGCGCAGGATCGCGCGGACGACGGGGAGGAGGTGCTCGCCGCTGCGGCGGTAGGTGCGCGCCAGCTCCTGCACCGTCGGCGGCGACGGCGGGGTGGGGATGAAGTAGCTCCAGAGCTTCTCGGCGACGAACGTGGCGTGCATCGGATGGTCGACGACGGCGTCGACGGCGTCTTCCCAGCCCAGCCGCCCGCTGACCTTCCACGAGCGCCCCTTGAAGAGCTCCTTCTTGCCGGCGTCGTGGAACGCCGGGTCGAACCGGAAGTTGTAGGCGCCGGCGTTCTGGCCCCAGTCGTTGCGCCAGCCGGTGAGGCAACGCGCGAGCTCGCGCACGTCGCTCTCGGAGTAGGCGCCGCGGTCAGCGCCGAGCGTGAAGAGCTCCATCAGCTCGCGGGCGTAGTTCTCGTTCGGGGCGCCCATGCGGTTGCTGGTGCCGCCGAGGAACATCAGCATCGACGGATCGACCGTGATGCGCTTGAGGAGCTTGCGGAACGAGCCGCGCCACCCGTTGCGCAGCAGCGCGATGTGGGCGGGCATGTGCTGCACGTCGGAGCCGGACTGGCTCACGCCGAACCAGTCGTGGAGCACGAGGGTCATGCGCTCGCCGAGCGGGTCGGTGGAGCGCACCATCCGGTCGAGCATCAGCAGGTGCAGGTGGCCCCACTCGTCGGCCGGAGCGAAGTTGCCGCCGACGAGGAACGCGCCGCTCGGCGCCGGGCCGGTCAGTCGCTTCTTCTTCGGGTGCAGGAGCTGGTCGACGGCGCCGTCGACCGTCATCGAGCCGAAGTGGCGCAGGTCGCCCTTGCCCGGGCCCGTGCCGGCTCGCCAGAGGAGGCGTTGTGCACCGGCACGGCCGAGCTTCGGTGAGCGGGAGGAGCGGGAGGAGGCCATATCGAGCGGGGAGGGCGACGCGGACGGCGAATCCGCGCGCTCAATTGGTTGATCGGCGACGATACGGGCGTGCTGAGGGCTCGGCCGCAGGTCGGCGCCCGCGCGCTGAACCGTGTGCCCTAATGAGGGGAACCGAGCAGCGTCGGCCGCGCCAGACCGCTCACGCCTGGCAGCACGGCCGCCGCGTCGGTGTCGAGCCACTGCTCGAGGATCGCGGCCTCGATCGAGCGGAAGTCGGTCGTGTACCGCAGGTTGTCGTTGGCGTCGAGGCCCGCGCCGGCGGTCCCGTAGGCCTTGAGACCCGGGAACTCGCCGATCATGCCCTGCTTGACACCGCTGCCGATCACGAACGCGGTGCCGCCGGCGCCGTGGTCGCAGCCGCCGGAGCCGTTCTCCTCGGGACGGCGCCCGAACTCGCTCCAGCACAGCATCAACACGCGGTCGTCCTCGCCGCGCGCCTTGAGGTCGGCCCAGAACGCCTTGATCGCGTCGCAGTTGGCCTTGAGGTCCTCGGCGAACGAGGCGCCCTGGTCGCTGTGGGTGTCGTAGCCGCCCTGCGCGTTCACCGAGATGCAGCGGATCGGCAGCGCGTTGCCACTGATGCGGGTGTCGAGCAGGCGGGCGATGTCGCGCAGCTGGCGGGCGATGCCCTCCGGGTTGGCGCCGTACAGGCTGTCCGGGGCCGCCGGCGAGGTCTGCACGGCGGCGAGATCCTCGACGAGCTGGAAGCTGGCCTCCGTCACCATGCGGGCGGTCGCGAGCTGCGGGTCGCCCGTGACGGTCGTCGCGAGCGAGCGCAGGTTGTTGGTCGCGACATCGGGGATGCCGACCGGGCCGTTGCCGCGCCAGCCACCCGGATACCAATAGTCGTAGCCGGAGATGTCGTAGACGGCCGAGACCGGCACGCGGTCGGTCGCCTGCATCGGCGAGAGGTAGCCGCCCATCGAGATGCCCTGGATCGGCACGTCCGGCTTGCCGACCCGGTCGAGATACCGTCCGAGCCAGCCGCTGGTGCCGCCAACGTCGAGGGCACCGACCTCCCAGTAGTGGCGGCTCGTGAAGTGCGAACCGTCGGCATCCGGGTAGCCGGCCGACGGGATCACGGCGACGCCCACCGACGGGTCGTCCCAGAGATCGACGAGGCCCTGCGCGGCCGGGTTCCACGAGAGGCTCGGATCGGGCGCGAACACGCGCGCCTGTGCACGGTCGATCGCGCCCGAGAGGCCGGGGCGCAGCTCCGCGAGGCGTGCCTCATGGGTGTGGTCGTCGCCGAACGGCACGAGCACGCTGAGGGCATCCCAGCCGCCGTCGAAGAACACCGAGACGATCACCTTGTGCTGCGCGAGCGCGTCGTTGATCGCAGCCTCCAGACGCTCCGCGCCGGTCATCGCGCCCGCGCCGTAGACGGCGAGGCCGAGGCCGAGCGAGCGCATCATCATCGAGCGGCGCGTGAGGCCCGTGCCGGCGGGCGCGGGCATGCCGGCCTCGATCTGCGGCAGGCCGTCACCGGCGGTGGCAGGCCGCGAGCGGGCGAAGTTCTGACAGTGGTGATGGCGGGCGGCGGGGCGCATGGGTCAGCTCACCTGGTGGTCGGGGGCGGCGACGACGAGCATGCGCAGGGTGTTCTGTCGCATGGCGCGCTGCGCACGGGCGTTGTTCCAATAAGAGGTCTGCATCGACTGCGTGGCGTGCTGCAGGAGCGCGGCGCGGTGAGCGGTCGAGACGAAGGGGTTGCCCCAGAACGCGAGGGCGGCGTCGACGGCCTGGTCGGGCGTCTCGGTGGAGCCGACGTAGGCGGCTTCCTCGACGCGCCAGTCGTTGACGATCGTCGTCGCGGCGCTCCAGCGGGCGTCGTAGGTGGTGGTGTTGAGCCAGGCGCGCTCGTTCCAGCCGCTCACGTTCGGCGGGTACCAGAGCATCTGTCCGGCCTGGCCGCAGATCCACGTCCACGCCTCGGTGTCGATGCCCATGCTGCGGCTGCGCAGCAGCCCGGCGACGTACGTGGCCGGCGACTTCGTCATCGACGGGCCGTTGTAGAGGTCGGGGTGCAGCAGGATCGCCCGCACGAGGGGCTGGAGCTGCTCGCCGCTGCTGCGGTAGAGCGCCTCGAGCTCGGCGAGCGTCTGCGCGGTGGGAGCGGTCGGGATGAACGCACCCCAGAGGCGCAGCGCCACGTACGACGGGTGCATCGGGTGGTCGATCACCGCGTTCACGGCGTCGGTGGTACCGA
Source organism: Solirubrobacteraceae bacterium (assembly GCA_017744415.1). Classification (GTDB taxonomy): domain Bacteria; phylum Actinomycetota; class Thermoleophilia; order Solirubrobacterales; family Solirubrobacteraceae; genus JAGIBJ01. The sequence goes on along the minus strand of JAGIBJ010000067.1, from coordinate 7,011 downwards.
AGGCGCCCTTCTTCTCGTAGGCCTTGCCGGCGTAGAAGGTCTTGATACCGGAGTCCCAGCGGTTCTTCACGAAGCGGAAGTTGTGGAGGCCGAGCGCGTCGCTCCAGTCGGCGGTCCAGCCGGTGAGCGCACGGGCGAACTCGCGGACGTCCTGCTCGGTGTAGGCGCCGCGGTCGGCGCCGAGGCAGAAGAGCTCTTGGAGCTCGCGGGCGTAGTTCTCGTTGGCGTCGCCCTTGCGGCTGCCGAGGCCGTTGAGCCACTCGAGCATCGCCGGGTGGACGGTGAGGTCTTGCATGAGCGTGCGGAAGGAGCCGCGCCACCCGCTGCGGAGCAGCTGGATGTAGCTGTGCACGCCCTTCGATTCGGCGCCGGAGGCCGAGATCGCGAGCCAGTCGTGGAGCACCAGCGTCATGCGCTCGCCGAGCTGATCGGTGGAGCGCGCCATACGGTCGAGCCATTCGAGATGGCCGTGACCCCAGTGATCCTCCGGCGCGAAGTTGCCGCCGACGAGGAAGTCGCCGTCGGGTGCCGGGCCGACGAGCTGAGCGCCGGCCGGCGGGTTGATGAGGCGCTCGACGGCGGCTTCGACGCCAAGGCCGGCGAACTCGTCGGCCTGGCCCGGGAGCGGTCCGAAGCCGGCGCGGAAGAGCAGACGGGTGGCCTCACCCTTGCCGAACCCGCCGCGGTACGTCCGCAGGCCGTCGGTCTTCTCGGCTTGCGGAGCTGGAGTCCAGGCGCCCGTGCCGGGGGTCGTGATCGGAGCGGCAGCGGCGGGGCCCGTCGGAGAGGGCAGCTTGCCCACAGCGACGGGCTTCTTCTTGACGACGCGGCACTTGCGGCGCTTCTTCTTGGACTTCTTGAGGTCCTTCTTCGTGCAGACCGGAAGCTTCTTCTTCTTGGTCTTCTTCTTCGTCGTCTTCTTGGCCGTCGTCTTTTTCTTCGTGGCTGCGAGCGGCGTGCCGAGCGAGCCGACGGTGCCGGCGGCGGTGGATGGGTCGGCGGCCGATCCCGAGAGCCCGGTGGCGGCCGCAGCGGTGCGGGCGACGCGGGCCTGCCGTCGAGCGGTGGACGGCGAGGAGAGCGCCGCGAAGGCGAACTCACGCTCGCGGTCGGTGGGCGGCTTGATGGCGGTGGGCGAGAGCGGTGCGGTCACGGCGATCTCAAGTGATGTCGGGCGGCAGGCTCATGAGGGAGAGGAATGAGCGCGGTATGTGGACCGTTGTACGGAGGGATGAACGTCCGTCCAGGTCTTGGCGTGTCCGCAGCCTCGCAAGCGTGGCGTGCTGGCGCAAAACCACCGCTTTCCGGAAAGTTCACCCGTCGGGGGACGCCTCGCGGCAACGCTCCGAAGGTCGCCCTCTTATGGTTGCGGCATGACCGCGCCGGATCCCCTTGCCGAGACGCTGCGCTGGGTGGGTGCCAGCGCGACGGCCGCTCGCGTACGTGCCGGCGAGCTCAGCCCGCGGCGGGCGATCGAGGCGGCGCTGGCTCGCATCGACGCCTCCCAGCCTGAACTCAACGCGTTCCGGCTCGTCTGGCACGAGCGTGCGCTGGCTGAGGCCGATGCCGTCGCGGCACGCCTCGCCGACGGGGAACACCTGCCGCTGGCGGGCGTGCCAGTCGCCACCAAGGACGAGTTCGAGATGGCGGGCGAAGTGATCGCCAAAGGCTCGCGCACGCGCACGAGCCCGGCCACCGAGGACGCCGAGATCATCCGGCTCATCCGAGCGGCGGGCGGCGTGATCGTCGGCGTCACGCGCACGCCCGAGTTCTGCCTCACGCCCTACACCGAGAGCGAGCTCGGCGGCATCACGCGCAACCCGTGGGATCCATCGCGCACGCCCGGAGGTTCGAGCGGCGGCTCGGCGGCGGCCGTGGCGGCCGGGCTCGTGCCGATGGCGCTCGGCGGCGACGGGGGCGGTTCGATCCGCGGGCCGGCGGCGTGGTGCGGGCTCCCGGGGCTTTTCGCGACGCCCGGCAGCATCTCGACGGCGCCGCAGACCGATCCGTGGACCGGCTTCGTCTCCTACGGCGGACTCACCCGCTCGATCGCCGACACGGCTCTGCTCTACGACGTGCTGCTCGCCGAGCCGCACGGGCTCTCGGGCGCAGTCGGCGAGGCGCCGGCGCCCGTGAAGATCGCGCTCACCTCGGATCGCTCCGCCGATCAGCCCCTGCCGCAGGGCGGCAAGGTGGAGGCGTCGGCGTCGCGCGCTGCCGACACCACCGCCGACCTGCTGCGTCGGCTCGGGCACGACGTGGAGCCGCGCCGGCTGAAGTTCGGGCGCGCGGGCTTGAAGTTCACGATCCGCTACCTCACGTCGGCGCGCGCCGATCTCCTCGCGAGCGACGATCCTGCGCAGGCCGAGCCGATCACGCGGCTCGTCTCGCGACTCGGCGGCCCGGCCCGACGGTTCCTGCCATTCGCTCTGGACCTGACGAAGGAGCGTGCCGCGCTCGACGCTTCGATCGGTGACGCCCAGGTGATCCTCACGCCCACGATGCCGTGCACGGCGCCCGTGGCCGGTGAGCGCAACGGCAAGCCCGCACTCTTCACGATGCTCGCGGCCGCGCGGCGCGTGAGTTTCATCAACACCTGGAATCTCTTCGGCTGGCCGGGCCTCACGGTTCCCGCTGGCGTCGATGCGAACGGCCTGCCGATCGGCGTGCTGCTCACCGCGCGCCCCGGAAGCGAGCGGCTGCTGCTCCAGCTCGGCGCCCAGCTCGAGCGCGAGCGCCCGTGGCCGCTCGGGCCCGGCGCGCCCGTCGAGGGCCCGCCTGCCGCATGATCCGCCGCATCGCGACCCTGAACGATGGAGCCCGCTCAGCATGAGTCCTGACCCTCAGCCGACCGGCGAGGAAGCCGCCCTCACGAGCGAGCTGCTCGAGGTCGCGCGCGATGCCGCGGCGGCCGCGGCGGCGGTACTGCTCAAGTACTTCGCGCGCGGCGTGTCGGCGACGGAGACCAAGTCGACCGGCACCGACATGGTGAGCGAGGCCGACGTGAACGCCGAGGCCGCGATCCGCAAGGTGCTCGCCGAGCGCCGCCCGGACGACGTGGTGCTCGGGGAGGAGGGCGGCCTCACGCGCGCCGACGGGACGCCCGTCGCGTTCGATGGGGCAGGCACCGAGCCCTCCGCTGACGGCGACCTCTACGGCGGCGACGCCGTGTTGGCCGCGCGGGCGGCCGCGCAGCATGGACTCGTGTGGATCTGCGATCCCCTCGACGGCACCACGAACTTCCTCTACGGCCTCAAGGCGTGGTGCGTCTCCGTGGCCGTGCGCGACGCGAAGGGCGCCGTGGCGGGCGTCGTCATCGATCCGCTCGCCGGCGAGACGTTCGTCGCGGCGCGTGGTGGGCTCGCCCTGCTCGTCGATCGCCACAATGCGGTCACGCCGCTCGACGATGCGTCGCAGCGCGACGTCGAGCTCGGCAAGGCACTGATCGGCACCGGCTTCGCCTACAGCGCCGAGGTGCGCCGCCACCAGGCCAAGGTGATCGCAGGCCTCATCGACCAGGTGCGAGACGTACGCCGCACGGGCGCCGCTGCCCTGGATCTCTGCTGGGCCGCCGCCGGGCGCCTCGACGCCTACTACGAGCGCACCGTGCGCCCCTGGGACATCGCCGCCGGCGCGCTGCTCTGCGAGCAGGTCGGCCTCGACGTGCGCTACCTCCCGACGACCGACGCCGCACCGTACGGTCTGATGGCCGCGCCGCCCGCGCTCGTCGAGCCGATCTGGGCGCTCGTGGCCGACGGCGCCGAGCCGGTGCCCGGCGCGGCGCTCGACCTGCTGGCCTGAGGCGCCTCAGCGGTCGGCCGGGTGCGTCCGCAGACCGTCGAGCACGGCCTCGAGGATCGGAGCGCGATAGGCGTCGTCATCGGACACCTTGGCGACGGCGCCAACGAGGTCGAGGACCTGGCCGAGGGAGAGGTCGGGCCGGATCTCCCCGGCCTGCTGGGCGGCGGCGAGCAGCGGTGTGCCCGCGGCGATCACGCGTGAGCGACCCGTGCTGAAGAACGGGTCGTCCGGGTCAGCATGCTCGAGCAGCGCGCTCGCCACGTGCCGCTTGCTCGCGAAGTAGGCGTAGAAGCTCCGCGCCCACGCGATGAGCTCGTCGCCCGGGGTGTCAGCGTCCGCGCCTGCGGCATCGACCAGTGCATCGACCTCATCGACGTAGAGCGCCTCGAGCAGCTCGCGGCGGCTCGCGAAGTTGCGGTACAGCGTCGCCGAACCGACCCCCGCCCGCCGCGCGATCTCGATCATCGACACGTCGGCGGCGGGATCGGCGAAGGCCGCCCGGGCGGCCTCGAGAATGCGGTCGCGGTTGCGGGTGGCGTCGGCGCGCCGCGTGGGCTCGGGCGGAGTCATGAGAGGAATAAATGGGCAGGGTGCCCGTTTAGGGGCTATCGTGAAGTGGGCACCGACTCCGTTTCCGATTCTAAGGACCCTGCGCCATGACTGCCACGACCACCACCACGACCCCCGCATCGCCCGGCACGACCGCAAAGGTGATCTCCGTCCGGCCGGTCGTGATCCCGAGTTCGGCCGGTCGCGGGGCGGAGCTCGAGGTGCGCGTGTCCGCACCGGTCGACGGGAGCGCCCTCCCGGTCGTCGTCTTCTCGCACGGCTTCGGCTCATCGATGGATGGCTATGGCCCGCTCGCCAACCACTGGGCCGCGGAGGGGTTCGTGGTCGTGCAGCCGACGCACCTGGATTCGTCGTCGCTCGCCGTGCCCCCGACCGATCCGCGCACGCCGCACATCTGGCGCCACCGGATCGACGACCTCGTCGCGGTGCTCGACCATCTCGATGTCGTCGAGGCGGCGATTCCGGGACTGTCGGGTCGGCTCGATCGCGACCGGATCGCCGTCGCCGGGCATTCGTGGGGCGCGACCACGGCGAGCGCGCTCGCCGGGGCCAGCGTCATCGGCGAACGGCAGGGCTGGAAGGACGATCGCGTGGGCGCGGCCGTGCTGCTTGCGATCGCCGGGACGGGCGGCGAGGATCTCTCGCCCTTTGCCGCCGAGCATTTCCCGTTCATGAACCCGGAGTTCGCGGGCCTCACGACCCCGTCGCTCGTCGTCGGGGGTGACGCCGACCAGTCGATGCTCTCCACCCGCGGCCCGGACTGGTGGACCGATGCCTTCCGCCTCGCTCCGGGCGCCGAAGCGCTGCTCACGCTCCACGGGGCCGAGCACTATCTCGGCGGCATCCACACGTTCCTGTCGGGGCACGAGCTGAAGCCTCCGATGAGCGCCGAGCTCGTCGAGGTGGTCCAGGGGACGAGCACCGCGTTCCTACGCCACGCGCTCGGCGGCGACGAGGCAGCGTGGGTCGACGCGCAGCGCGAGGTGGCCGCGCGCACCGCGGCCCGGGTCGACGTGAAGTAAGGCGCCTCCACGGGGCGCGCGCGTCTTGCCGGTGGCGGAGCCCGCCGGCGGCTGCGGCAAGCACCGGAGGCGGTCGGTGCGCCCGTGGCCTACGCTCGACGCATGGCCCGTTTCAAGCAGCTCGCACCCCGCTCGCGCGCGGCGATCGCCGTCGGCGCCGTCACGCAACTCGGCCTCCTCGCGATCGCCCTGCGCGACCTCCACGCGCGCCCGGCAGATCAGGTGCGCGGGCCGAAGAAGGCGTGGTATCCGGCGCTCTTCGTCAACTTCATCGGCCCGCTGAGCTACCTGCGTTTCGGCCGGCGCACGTAGGCGTCAGCCGGGCTCGTCTGCCGGGTGAGCCGTGACGCCGGAGAACTGGTCGCCGACGACTGAGAGCAGCCGCAGCTTCTCGGCATCGGGTGAGCCCGGGGCCGCGGTGAACACGATCACGCGCTCGCTGAGGTTGTCGGCGGTGAGGTACTGGCAGTCGAGGTGGAGCAGGCCCACGCTCGGGTGCTGGAAGCGCTTGCGGCTCTCGAGGCGGAAGCCGACGGGGTGCTCGGCCCAGAGCTCGGCGAACTCCGAGCTGGCGGCGAGGAGGCCGTCGACGAGCGCGTTCGCCTCGGGGTCGTCGGGCGTGCGGCTGTGGGCGGTGCGGACGGTCGACACGTAGTTGCGGCTGTGGGATGGATGGTCTTCGGCAGGGACGCGGGCCCGTGCATCGGGCTCGGTGAACCACCGGTAGATCATGTTGCGGCGCAGACCCTCGCCGCGCATCTGATTCCCCATGAGGGCGATCGCCATCGAGTTCTGCGCAAGGTTCACGCCGAGGTCGCTCGTGATCTGGGCGGGCGTGTCGAGGAGCGAGATGATCCGCAGCAGCGCGGGGGTCGGGTGGTCGGTGCGGGCGACGCGCACCGGCGGGTTGTAGCCGGCGAGGCGGTAGGCGTGATCGCGCTCGTCGGGGGAGAGTCGCAGGGCGCGGGCGACGGCGGCGACCATCGTCTCCGACGGATGCGAGCCGCGGGCCTGCTCGAGGCGCGTGTAGAAATCGGTCGACATCGCCGCCAGGCTCGCGACTTCCTCGCGGCGCAGGCCCGCCGTGCGACGGCGCTGGCCAGGGTCGATGCCGACGTCGGCCGGCTGCAGCGCCTCGCGGCGCAGCCGCAGGAATTCGGCGAGGCCTTCGCGGTCCATCGTCCCAGTATGCGCGAGCTCCACGCGGCGTATCCAGGGACGGCCGGTCCCAGTCTGGCGGCGTATCCGGGGACGGCCCGTCCTTGGATCAACCGGTCTCTTTTCGCCGCGGCCGAGCGGGCGGAGCATGGCTGCATCGGGTCGATCGCGGTGATCGATCCAGGAAGGACTCCTCCCATGACCCAGTTGACGCTCCCCGGTGGCACCTTCGCGATGGCCGACGACGCCGTCGTCACGCGCGTCGGCTACGGCGCCATGCAGCTCGCTGGCCCGGGCGTGTTCGGCCGGATGGCCGACGAGGCTGCTGGTGCCGACGTGCTGCGCGAGGTGGTGGCCGCGCAGGCCGTGCTCGGCGAGGGCGAGCGGCGTCCCGGCGCCCAGGCCGTGTTCGGCGAGCCGATCTGCGTGCCGGACCTGTGGGCGCGGATCGGCCTGGACG
>JAGIBJ010000066.1 GCA_017744415.1 Solirubrobacteraceae bacterium | reverse complement strand
GTTGAGGAGCGTCGACTTGCCGGAGCCCGAGACGCCCGTAACGCACGAGAGGACACCGAGCGGGAAGCTCACGTCGACGCCCTGCAAGTTGTGCTCGCTCGCACCGCGCACCGTGAGCTGGCCCTTGGCCTTGCGCCGTTGCTCGGGTAGCCCGATCCCGCGCTTGCCGCTGAGGAACTGGCCCGTGAGCGACTGCGCATCGGCCATCACTTCCTCGGGCTTGCCAGCAGCGACGACGCGGCCGCCGTATTCGCCTGCGCCGGGCCCCATGTCGACGAGGAAGTCGGAGCGGCGCATCGTCTGCTCGTCGTGCTCGACGACGAGCACCGAGTTGCCGAGATCACGGAGGCGCTCGAGCGTCTTGATGAGCTTCTCGTTGTCGCGCTGGTGCAGGCCGATCGACGGCTCGTCGAGGACGTAGAGCACGCCGACGAGCGCGGAGCCGATCTGGGTCGCCAAGCGGATGCGCTGCGCCTCGCCGCCCGAGAGCGTCGCGGCCGAACGGCTCATCGAGAGGTAGCCGATCCCGACGTCGTCGAGGAACCGCAGGCGCTCCTCGATCTCGCGGAAGATCAGGCGGGCGATGTGCTTGTGGGTGTCGGAGAGCTCGACGCCCTCCAGCCACGTGCGCGCGCGACGCACGCTCAGCGCGCTGAACTCGTGGATGCCGAGACCGCCGACGGTGACCGCGCGCACCTCGGGCTTGAGTCGCGAGCCCTGGCACTCCGGGCACGGCCGGATCGCCATGTACTGCTCGATCTTCTCGCGCACCGCATCCGAGTCGGACTCGCGGTGTCGGCGCTCGAGGTTGCCGCGCACGCCCTCGAACGTCGTCGAGAACGTGCGGATGCGGCCGCGGCGGTTCTTGTACTTCACCTCGATCTTCTCGCCGGTGCCCTCGAGCACCGTGCGGCGAGCCGACTCCGGGAGCTGCTCCCAAGGCTCGAACAGATCGATGTCATAGGCCTCGGCCGCGGCCTGCAGGACGAGATCGAAATAGCCCGACCAGGCGCCGGCCTGGCGCCACGGGATGATCGCGCCCTCGGCGAGCGACAGCGTCGGATCCGGGATCGCCATCTCCGGCTCGACCTCGAGCTGGCTGCCGAGACCGGTGCACCGCGGGCAGGCACCGTGTGGGTTGTTGAACGAGAACGAACGCGGCTCGAGCTCGGCGATCGACGTGCCGCAGTTCGTGCACGCGAAGCGCTCCGAGAACGTACGGCGCTCGGGCTCACCCTCGCGCGGCACGGTCGCGACGACCACGAGGCCATCGGCCATCTTCGTCGCGGCCTCGACCGCCTCGAAGATGCGCGAGCGGCTCTCGCCGCGCACGATCACGCGATCGACGATCAGCGAGATCTCGTGCTTGTAGGTCTTCTCCAGGACGATCTCGTCCTCGAGCATCTTCAGCTCGCCGTTCACCTCCACGCGCGCATACCCGTCGGTGCGCAGCTGCTTCAGGAGATCCGCGAACGTGCCCTTCCGGTTGCGGACGATCGGGGCCATGATCATCAGCCGCTCGCCCTCGGGCATGTCGAGGATCGTGTCGGTGATCTGCTCGACGCTCTGGCCGCTGATCTCGTTGCCGCAGTTCGGGCAGTGCGGGATCCCGATGCGCGCCCACAGCAGACGCAGGTAGTCGTAGATCTCGGTGACCGTGCCGACGGTCGAGCGCGGGTTCTTGCTCGTCGTCTTCTGGTCGATCGAGATCGCAGGCGACAACCCCTCGATCGTGTCGACGTCGGGCTTGTCCATCTGGCCCAGGAACTGGCGCGCGTAGGCCGAGAGCGATTCGACGTACCGGCGCTGCCCCTCGGCGTAGATCGTGTCGAACGCGAGAGAGCTCTTGCCGGACCCCGAGAGACCCGTCATCACGACCAGCGAATCGCGCGGGATCTCGAGGGAGACGTCTTTCAGATTGTGCTCGCGCGCGCCGCGGACGACGATCTTCTGGGATGCCACGACCGTGAGTCTAGCCGGGCGAACGGACGTTCGGGTGTGAGGTTCCCAGCCACGCAGGGCAGCGGCGCGATCGGAGCGGCGGCGCGCCGATCGGCAAGGCGTCCAGTCAACGGCGCGTCCCCCGTTTGAGGGTCGTATGGCACAGCCTCTCGATCGCTCGGATTCCTGAGATCCGGTGCGTCGGGACTCATGCTCCGCGCGCCGCCGCCGACATCGACGGCAATGCCTCCACGGATGGAGGCACGTCCCCCTCATCACGGAAGATGTCGATGCCCCTCCGCAAAGGTCACGCCCTCCTGACCGGCATGCTCGCCGCCACCGCCATCGCCGCAGCCCCGGCCGCCGCGAACGCTGCCTGCCCGGCGACCGAGACCACCAAGGCCTTCGCCAAGTTCGGCGACACCGCCGACTACTCGCTCGCTCCGGGCGGCAACTTCGAGTCGAGCGCGGGCTGGACCCTCACGGGCGGCGCGTCGTTCCAGTCCGGCAACGAGACGAGCGGCATCACCACCGGCAGCAAGTCGCTGAAGCTCCCGCTCAACGCCACGGCCACGTCGCCGGCGTTCTGCGTCGACGAGACCAACCCGTACTTCCGCTTCGTCAGCCGACCGGACAACGCCGTCGCCGGCTACAACGCGCAAGTGATCTACACCGTGGGCGGCGCCACGAAGACCTACCAGTTCACGTCGAACGCCGATCAGAGCTGGGGCTCCGGCAGCTGGTCGCCGTCCAAGGTCTCACCGCTCGCGGTGAAGATCCCGCTCACCGGTGCGGACGCCACCGCCAGCGTGCAGCTGAAGTTCACCTCGACCGGCAACCAGGTCGCCCTCGGCGTCGGTCTGTGGGGCGCCTTCGCCGGCGGCTCGATCGGCTCGACCAGCATCGATTCGGTGATGGTCGACCCCTACCGCCGCGGCTGATCAACTCCGGGTCGGCACGTCCGACCCCGACGCCCGGCCAAGCCGGAACGTCACGACTCACCATTTCCGGAGCCTCGGGGGCGGCTCCGGAGTGGTCAGTCTGCACACAGCGCCCGTCGCGATCGTGCGCCAGGCGTCTATGGGCAAGCGGGCGCTGAGTCGCGACATTGAGAGCCATGTGCGGCATCGCAGGGCTCTTCGCGAAAACGCCCGCCTTCGAGGCGGCGCTGGGTGACCACCTGGCGGGGATGATCGACCAGCTCGTCGATCGCGGACCCGACAGCGCCGGGGTCGCCATCTACGGTGACCCGGTGCCCGAGGGCTCGGCGAAGGTGTCGGTACTCGACCCCGCCGGCCCGCGCGACTGGCTGGCCGTCGCCGACGCGCTCAGCCTCCTCGGCAGCGCCGAGGTGATGCGCGCACTCGGCGATCAGGCCGTGCTCGTCGTCGCCGCCGATCCGGAGCACGTGCGGGCATGGCTTGCCGAGCATGAGCCGGGCCTCGTGCTCCTCTCTGCCGGTCGCTCGATCGAGACGTTCAAGCGGGCTGGGCTGGCCGTGGGCCCGGGCGGGCTGATCGACGCCTGCGGCCTGCGAGGGATGAGCGGCGGGCACGCCATCGCGCACACCCGCATGGCAACCGAGAGCCGCGTGACGACCGAGCACTCGCACCCGTTCTCGACGGGCCCCGACCTCTGCCTCGTCCACAACGGCTCGCTCAGCAACCACAACCGGCTGCGCCGCACCCTGCGCCAGCGTGGCGTGAGCTTCGCGACCGACAACGACAGCGAGGTCGCCGCCGGCTACCTCACGTGGCGATTCCGCGAAGGTGACGACCTCGACGCGGCCCTCGCCGCCGCCGAACGCGACCTCGACGGGTTCTTCACCTTCGCGATCGGCACGCACGACGGCTTCGCCGTGGTGCGCGATCCGATCGGCTGCAAGCCCGCGGTGCTCGCGGAGACCGACGACTGGGTGGCGATGGCCAGTGAGTTCAGAGCAATCGCGACGCTGCCCGGCGCCGAGCACGCCGAGATCTGGGAGCCCGAACCGGGCCGGATCTACCGCTGGTTCCGCGAGCCGGCCATCGTCCTCTAGCCCGTCGCTCCCGCGACCTCTCCCCCGTCCACCCGAGGATCCATGACCCTGGTCCACACCACGCCCCTGCAGCAGCCCGCCACGCCGGTGGGCACTGGCGACGGCACTGCCTTCGACCTGACGATGACCACGGTGCGCGAGCTCAACCGCGCGCTCCGCGCTGCGACGAGCGGCAGCTTCACCGTCCGCAATCCGGCTGGTCGTCACAACCTTGCCGTCGGGCTCGACGCGCCGCTCGAGGTGACCATCGACGGCCACGCGGGCTACTACTGCGCCGGCATGAACCAGCTCGCGACCGTGACGGTGACGGGCAACACCGCCGTGGGCGTCGCCGAGAACATGATGAGCGGCCGCGTCGAGATTCTCGGGGCCGCCGGCCAGGCCGCGGCGGCCACCGCACACGGCGGGCTCCTCGTGGTGCGTGGCAACGCCGCTGCGCGCTGCGGCATCTCGCTCAAGGGTGCCGACATCGTCGTGGAGGGCAACGTCGGCCACGCCACCGGATTCCTCTCGCAGAAGGGCCGCATCCTCGTGTGCGGCGATGCCGGAGAGGTGCTTGGCGACTCGCTCTACGAGACCCGCATCTACGTGCGCGGCAGCGTGGCCAGCCTCGGCGCCGACTGCATCGAGAAGCCCGTCCGAGCCGAGCACCTGGCCGAGATCCAGGAACTCCTGGATGCCGCCGGCACCGAGGGCGTGAGCGCCGGCGAGTTCCGCCGCTACGGCTCGGCCCGCGCGCTCTACCACTTCACCGCCGACCGGATCGAGGCCAAGTGAGCTACCCCGAGCAGCACCCATACCCGCTCGCGCGGGGTGCCGCGGCATTCGACCCGGCGACGATCGCGGAGATTCAACGCGCGGCGACCGAGGGGATCTACGCGATCCGCGGTGGCGGAGCCAAGCGCCGCGTGCCGAACTTCGACGACCTCCTCTTCACCGGGGCGAGCATGACCCGCTACCCGCTCGAGGGTTACCGCGAGGCATGCGACACCAGCGTCGTGCTCGGCGCGGGCCGGTGCGAGCGGCCGGTCACCCTCGACATCCCGATCACGATCGCCGGGATGAGCTTCGGCGCGCTCTCCGCCAATGCCAAGGAGGCCCTCGGCCGCGGGGCCTCGATGGTCGGCACGAGCACCACCACCGGCGACGGCGGCATGACCGACGAGGAGCGCGGTGCCTCCGAGAAGCTCGTCTACCAGCTGCTGCCGAGCCGGTACGGGATGAACCCGACCGACCTCCGCCGCGCCGATGCGATCGAGATCGTCGTCGGCCAGGGCGCAAAGCCCGGCGGCGGCGGGATGCTGCTCGGCCAGAAGATGAACGAGCGGGTCGCGGCGATGCGCGACCTCCCGCCGGGCGTCGACCAGCGCAGCGCGAGCCGCCACCCCGACTGGACCGGCCCGGACGATCTCGCGATCAAGATCGTCGAGCTGCGCGAGATCACCGACTACCAGGTGCCGATCTACGTGAAGGTCGGGGCGTCGCGGCCGTATTACGACACGGCACTCGCCGTGAAGGCGGGCGCCGATGTCGTCGTGATCGACGGCATGCAGGGCGGCACCGCGGCCACCCAGGACGTGTTCATCGAGCACGTCGGCATCCCGACCCTCGCGGCGATCCCGCCGGCCGTCGAGGCGCTCTGCGACCTCGGCGTGCACCGAGACGTGCGCTTGATCGTCTCCGGCGGCATCCGCTCCGGAGCCGACGTGGCAAAGGCCCTGGCGCTCGGCGCCGACGCCGTCTCGATCGGCGTGGCCGCGCTCATCGCCCTCGGCGACAACTCCCCGAGCCTGGCCGACGAGTACGCAAAGCTCGGCACCGTGCCCGGTGCCTACGACGCCTGGCATGCCGGCCAGGACCCGGCCGGCATCTCGACGCAGGATCCGGCGCTCGCCTCACGCCTGGACCCCGAGCTCGGCGCCCGCCGCCTCGCCAACTACCTGCGCGTGCTCGCGCTCGAGACGCAGATCATCGCCCGCGGGTGCGGCAAGAGCCACGTGCACCACCTCGAACCGGAGGACCTCGTCGCGCTCACCGTCGAGAGCGCCGCGATGGCACGGGTGCCGCTGGCCGGCACGTCGTGGATTCCCGGCCTCGCCCCATCCCAGCCCGAGCCCGCCCCGGCTCCCCCGCTCACCGCCCCGACCACCACCGGAGCCCTCGCGTGACCACCACCTCGTTCCACCAGCCCGATCCCTCGGCGGATCTGCCCGACGAGCTGCCGGAGGGCGTCGAGTTCGTCGCCGTGCAGTGGGTCGACGTGCACGGCGCCGCCAAGGCGAAACTCATCCCGCGCTCAGCATGGACCTCGACGGCCGGGCCGGACGGCTGCGGCGCCGGCTTCGCCGCGTTCGCGAACCACGGCTTCGCGCGCGGTCCCGAGCACCCGGAGTTCGTGGCCGTCCCGGATGCCTCCACGCTCACCGTGCTGCCGCACCGCCCGAACATGGCGGTCGCCTTCTCGACCGTGACGGACGGCGACCTCATCGCCACCTGCGATGCACGCGCGATCCTCACTCGCGTCTGCGCGCAGGCCGCCTCGCGCGGTCTGGCACCGATCGTCGGCATGGAACCGGAGTTCTTCCTGCTGCGCCGTGACGAGGCGGGCAAGCTCGCGCCGCTCGATCCGCTCGACACCCTCGACAAGCCCTGTTACGACCTCGGCTCACTCCTGCGCACGAGTGGCGTGCTCGGCGAGATCGTCGGCGGGATGGAGCAGCTCGGCTGGGGCGTCTCGGCGATCGACCACGAAGACGGCAACGGCCAGTTCGAGATCAACTTCCACCACGCGGCCGCGATCACGACGGCCGATCGCTTCACGCTCCTGCGCACGATGATCGCCGACATCGCCGGCGCCCACGGCGCGATCGCGAGCTTCATGCCGAAGCCGCTCGCGGGCCGCACCGGGTCGGGCGCGCACGTGCACATGAGCGTGGTCGACGAGAACGGCGTGAACGCGTTCCTCGACCACGGCGACCCGCGCGGGCTCGGCCTCAGCAAGACGGCCTACAGCTTCATCGCGGGCGTGATGGACCACGCCAAGGCGCTCGCGGCGATCACGATGCCGACGGTGAACTCCTACCGGCGCCTGCACTCGTCGGGTGGGAGCTCCGGCGCTCGCTGGGCGCCGAACGCGATCGTCTACGGCGGCAACAACCGCACCGGCATGCTCCGCGTACCAGGCCCCGGCCGGTTCGAGAACCGCGCGATCGACGCATCGTGCAACCCCTACCTCGCGATCGCGGCGATGGTGGCCGCGGGCCTCGACGGGATCGACCGCGGGCTCGACCCGGGTGCACCGATCGACGGCATCGCGACGGCGCTCGGCGCCGAGACGATGCCACGCACCCTCGCGGATGCGGTCGATGCGCTCGAGCGCGACGTGGTGCTCCGCGACGTGCTCGGTGAGGAGGCGATCTGCGAGTTCGTCGCCGTGAAGCGCATGGAGTGGTCCGCCTACATGGAGGCCGTCACCGACTGGGAGCAGGACACCTACCTGCGCCGCGTCTGAGCCGCGTCACGGATCGACACGAGGAACCACGAGGAGGCCGGCCGATGCCTGCTGACTACGACCTGCTGGTGATCGGCGGCGGGATTACCGGCCTGAGCACGGCCGTCCACGCCGCGCGCCGCGGCCTGCGGACGGTGCTCGTGGAGGCTGCCCCCGAGCTCGGCGGCGTCTCCACGCAGCGCTCCGGCGCGCTCGTGCGCACCCACTACGAGGATGCGGCGTCGGCGCGCCTGGCGCTCCGCGGCCTCGAACTCTTCGAGTCGTTCACCGAGCGCTACGGCGGCCCATCGGGGTTCACGTCGACCGGTTTCGCGTACGTGCCGACCGCCGACGAGGTCACGAGCGGCGCCCTTGCCGATCGCACGCGAACGCTGCAGAGCGTCGGCGTCGAGACGCGCCTGGTGGACGCCGACGAACTGCGCGGGATCGACCCGTCGATCGACGTGAGCGACGTGGGCGTGGTGGCCTACGAGCCGCGGTCGGGATTCGCCGATCCCGCGCAGACGTGTGCCACGCTCGCCCACGCGGCCACCGAGGCCGGCGCCGAGCTGCGACCCTCCACCGCCGCGCTCCGGCTGCTCGTCGACGGCTCCGGCACGGTAACGGGCGCCGAGGTACGGTCGGCAGCGACTGACGCCGCCGAGATGCTCGAGGCCGAGCAGGTGGTGCTGTGCAGCGGCGCGTGGTCGGTGGCGCTCGCGGCCGCAGCGGGCGTCGACCTCCCGATCCGCCCCACGGCCGTCAAGCTCGGCTTCGTCCGGCGGAGCGGCCCGATGCACCTCATCGTGATCGACGCCGTGAACGGCATCTACCTGCGTCCTGATCCCGCGGGCCGCACGCTCGTCGGACGCCGCACCTGGACGGACGAGCCGCTCTCCGGCCCGGATGCCGACCTACCCGAGGTCGACGACGCGTTCCTCACCGACACCTCGGAGCGGCTCGCCCGTCGGCTCCCGCGCTTCCGCGGGCAGCCCGTCGTCGATACCCGCGCGGGCATGCTCGACATGACCCCGGACGCGCTCCCACTCGTCGGGCCCGCGCTCGATCGCTCCGGCGATGCGGTGCCCGGCCTCTGGCTGAACTGCGGCTGGAGCGGCACGGGCTTCAAGACGGGCACCGCCGTGGGCGAGGCGCTCGTCGACCTCATCGCCACCGGCCGCAGCCCGCTCGACCTCAGCTCCTATACGACGAGCCGGCCGTTCCCGCAGTCCGCCGAGCCCGTCCGCTCACCCCACTGACGAGCACGCGCGTACGGCTCGGGCGACACGCACCGGCGGGCAAACGTGGGTGCCACGGCTCCTGCTCGCGGAAGTCCGGGCGGCCGCTCGTCTGCACCGAGGGCGGAGCAGCGCTCGGGGGATGGCGAGCGGCGAGGTGTGCCGAGGGCCCGCGCCGGCAGCCCGTGACGTTTTCGTTCACACCCCAGACGAAAACGTCACACGGTGTGCCAGACGCGCACGACCACCGCGGCAGCCCGTGACGTTTTCGTCCACACCCCAAACGAAAACGTCACACGCTGCTTCGATCACCGGCGGAAACACTCGCCGGCGTCGGCCGCGGCACCAGCTCATCGCCTGCCGCCTGCGCGCCCTCGCCGCAGACGACCACGCGGCGAAACACCCCGCCGGCGGGAGGCTTTGCACCAGCTCATCGCCTACCGCCTCGCTGCCATCGAACGCCTGCCCCGCCTGGCGGCCCATCGAACGGCCGAGGGGCCCGCGCGCCCCTCCCCAGGAAGCGCACGGACCCTCGATGGGTGCTGCCGCAGCGCGCCACCGCGGCACCACGCATCCCGGCCGCCGGGTGGCGGTGGCGTCAGGCGACGACGCTCTCGGCTGCTGTCGCCGGTGCCTCCGCCGGCTCGCGCTTGAACACGCCGCGGTAGGTGATCGCGCCGAGCACGGCGATCAGGCCGAGCATGATCAGCACGCCCCACTCCACGTACCAGTCGAGACCGATGTCCCGGGGCCACGCGATGTTGGTGACCTCGAAGAGCAGCCAGGCGGCGGCAAGCACGTTCACGGTGAGGCTCACGCCGCTCTTCATGCTCCAGGCGCCCGGCGTCCAGGCGCCGCGGGCGCGGGTGACGAGGAGCGCCAACACCGGCATGGCGAACGAGATGTAGAAGCCGCCGGTCGCGAGGCCGATGAGCGTGTCGTAGAACTTCACGAGCACCGCGACGACGAGCAGGACGGCGGCGATGCCGGACGTCGCGAGGATCGCGTTGACGGGCATGGCCTCCTTTGTCGAGAGGCGCGTGAGGAATCCGGATGCCGGCAGCTCGCGCTCGCGAGCCATCGCGAACACCACGCGCGACACCGAGGCGCTCACCGCGACGGTGCCGGCAAGGAAGCCCGTGCAGACGATGAACATCATCGGGCGAACGATCCAGCTGCCGAGCTCGCCGGAGAGGGTCGCGGCGATCGGATCGGCGACGTCGCCAGCGATCACGGCCGGGAGATCCGGGATCGCGAGGATCAGCGCGAGGCCCGCGTACATCACGATGCTGGCGACGAGCACGAGCGACCAGATGAGCGCCTTCGGCACGTTCTTCTCGGGCTCCTCGACCTCCTCGGCGATGTCGGCGGCGGCCTCGAAGCCGATGAACGCCCAACCGACGATCGCCACGGCCGCGAGGAAGGGGCCGAACGCGAAGTCGGCGCCGCCATCGGTGAAGCCGCTCATCACGTCGGCGAGGCTGTTCTCGCGGTGGAACGCGAGGAGGATCGTGCCGATCACGACGCTGCCGATCACCTCGCAGGCGATCGAGGCGATCACGAAGATCTTCAGCGGCCGCGCACCCATGGTGTTGCAGTAGGTCGCGAGCGCGAGGAAACCGAGCGCCAGCAGGAGCCGCACGCCGGTCGAGGGCTCATCGATGCCGATCAGCGTCGCCAGGAACGCGCTCGCGGCGTAGACGGTGGCCACGATCAGGGCGATCAGCGTCCACACGTAGGCCCAGCCCGTCGCCCAGCCGTAGGCTCGCCCGAGCATCCGGCGTCCCCACTGGAAGAGGCCGCCTTCTTCGGGCCACCGCGAGGAGAGTTCGCCGAGCGTGAGCGCCACGAGCAGCTGGCCGGCGAGCACGACGGGGAACGCCCACCAGAAGGTGGCGCCGGCCGTGAGCACGCCGAGGCCGAAGATCGCGTAGAGCGCGATGATCGGTGAGATGAACGCGAACGCGAGCGAGAACGCCGAACGTAGGGTGAAGTCGCGGCGGAGCTCTACGGCTCCGCCCTCCGTCGTGTGATCCATTGGTCGGACCATAGGAATGGCCAAGCGCAGCGCCCTTGTCCGACGGGCTAAGAACTCCGGCGCCGAGTTCGCCACTTCGCACACCGGTGCGCCAAACGGGTGACCTAAGGTCTGACCTATGGCGATCCAAGGCAATGCCGTCCTCATCGTGATCGACGTGATGAAGGGCGAGCTCGGAGCCGCGGGCGACGATCCCGCTCCGGGGAACGGCATCCCGATCATGACCGGCGCCCACGAGCGCCACGAGCGGATCCGTGCGATCGTCGCCGCCGCGCGCGAGGCCGGCGTGCCGCCCGTGTTCATCCAGGAGGTGCACAAGCGCACGCTCCTCGACTTCGGGCGAGAGCTCGACGGCGCCGAGCCGGTGCACTGCCTCGAGGGCGACCCGGGCACGGAGCTCGCCGACGGCCTCGAGCCACTGCGCGACGAGTACCTGATCCGCAAGCGCCGCTACTCGGCCTTCTTCGGCACCGAGCTGGAGATCGTGCTCAAGGCCTACAAGGCCGAGACCGTGATCCTCGTCGGCGCACTCACCGACGTGTGCGTGCACTACACGTTCGCGGACGCCCACCAGCACGACTACGTGTGTCGGGTCGTCACCGATGCGGTGGGCGGATCGTCGCCGGAGGCCCACGCCGCCTCACTCCGCGCGATGGAGTACCTCCAGCGCGACGCGCTGATCACGAGCGACGAGCTGCTCGCCACGCTCCGCAGCCCCGAGCCGGCAGCGGTCGCATGAGGGCACTCGCACCGGTCGAAGCGCGGGGCGACGGACGCTCGATCGCCGAACTCACGCGCGAGGCGCTGCTGACGGCGATCATCGACAACGCCTTCCCGGGCGACCGGCTCCCGCCCGAGGCGAGGCTCGCGGCCGAGTTCGGCGTCAGCCGGGCCACGCTGCGGGCAGCGCTGCACTCGCTCGAGGCCGACGGGATCCTCACGCGGCGCCGGCGCTTCGGGACGACGATCAATCGCCACGTGCTCCGGTCGTCGATGCGTCTCAACCGGCTCGTCGCGTTCTCCAGCCTCATCGCCCAGCAGGGTCACGAACCCTCGGAGCGACACACCGTCGACACGCAACCGGCCGCCGAGTTCGCGGCCGCGCTCGAGGTCGACGCCGAGACGCCGTGCCTGTTCGTCGACCGGCTGCTGTCGGCCGACGGAATGCCCGTGATCACGATCACCGACGTCGTACCGCTCGACCGTCTCACCGTGGAGATCAGCGAGGTCGACCCGGGCGACTCGACGTTCGCGCTGATCGCGCGCAACTGCATCGCGCCGGTCGACTACGCGACGAGCGACCTGCTCCCCCAGCTCGCGACGCGCGAGGGCCCGCCCGGCCTCCGGCTCGCCCCTGGGCAGGCCTACATCGAACTGCTCGAGACGCATTTCACGGTGAAGCACGACATTGCGGGCGTGTCGCGGATCCGCGTCGATCCGGGCCAGATCACGCTCTCGTTCGTGCGCCGTCAGGCCTGACGCCGACGCTTCGGCCCCAGCTCCGCCCCGCTGGAAGCGCAGCGACTTCGCCACCGTCGAGCGACTTGCTGGACGGTCGTACAGGAAGAAAAGGGGTGCAACGCCGCGTATCGATTCGAATGCGCCTGGTTGGACCGGTGCGACTCGCGTGACGGCGATTCGCAGACGACCCAGACGGTCATGCGCCTCCGCTGTGGATCCGCCCTCGCTCTCCTACTGCTCGTGCTCGCCGGTGCGCCGGCCGCCCACGCCGCCGATCAGGAGACCTACCCGGCCGCCGCCGCGCGCACCGTCGCACTCGATGCCGCCGGCTGGACGCCGACCAGCTCGCAGGGTGGTGCGTGCGTCATTCCCGGCGTCACCTGCCCCATCGTCAGCTCCACGTGGCAGGGCACCGGCGGCGCCAGCGGCGCCTCCGACGGCTACCTGCGCACGAGCGTGAGCACGCTGATCGGCCTGCTCTCCAGCGGCACCGCCACCTGGACCTCCCCCATCTTCACGCCCACGACGACGCCGAACGGCGGCGTCTGGCTGCACCTCAAGCGCACCGCCGATGTCGCGACGCTGCTGAGCCTCGGCGGCAGCGCCTCGATGAGCGCCACGCTCATCGACACCACCACCGCCACCCGCACCGGGCTCATCGCCTCGACCGCGATCGCGTCCAGCGGCTGGACCTCGATCGACGTCGCTGCCCCCGGTGGCGCGCTCGTCGGCGGCCACAACTACCGCCTGGAGCTGCAGTCGCAGTTCTCCACGCCCGTCGCGGTCGCCGTCGGCGGCTCGGTGGGGTACGACGACATCTCCATCGGCGCGACCAACCTCACGCCGCCCTCCGGCCTCACCACCCCGACGGTGCAGACCGACCTCACCGGCTCGCGCATCACGGGCTCGGTCGATCCGCACGGGCTCGCCACGAGCGTGCAGGCCGATCTCGGCATCACCACCCTCTACGGCGGCACCGCCGGCCCGGTCGTCGTCAACGGCTCGGGCAGCGCCGCCTACTCGATCCCGCTGGCCGGGCTCGTCCCCGGCCTCACCTACCACGCCCGCGTGACGGCGACGAGTGCCGATGGCTCCGTGACGAGCTCCGACACCACGTTCACGGCGCCGGCCGCGCCCACCGACGCTGCTCCCGTCGTGGGCGGCAGCGAGGCGAGCCGCAACCGCACCGTCCTCTTCGACCGCGACCTCAGCGTCCTCAGTGCATCGGTGGAGGTGACCTCCGGCGCGAGCGTCGTCGGCACCGTGCCGGTCGCCGTGGGCAACACCGCTGCGATCACGCTGCCCGACGCCGACGGCGACTACGGCGTACGCATCGTCCGCACCTCGCTGGGCGGATCGACCACCAGTTCCACCACCACCGTGCACCTCGATCGCGTCGGCCCCTCCACCGCAGCGGTCGCGCTCGACGTCGCCCCGGCCACAGGTCAGGGTCGCTTGCGCGTTGCGAGCTTCGTCCGCCCCTCCGACGCGCTCTCGGCTCGCGCCGAGGTGCTCGATGGCTCCAGCCAGGTCGTCGGCACGATGCCCGGCATCGCCGGTGACCACTTCGATGTCACGCTCCCGGCCGTCGACGGCTCCTACCGCGTGCGCCTCGTCCTCACCGACCCCGCCGGCAACGATTCGTCGGTGACCAGCACCGCGGTCGACCTCGACACGCAGGCGCCGACGGCGGCGCCCGCTCCGAGCGTCTCCGGTGCCGCCAACCTCCGCGCCCGCCTCGTGAACGTCGTGCGAGCGTCGGACGCCGATCTCGCCTACGTCGACGTGCTCGCCGATGACGGCAGCGTGATCGCGACGATCTCGCTCGGCACCGGCACCACCGCGAGCGTGATCCTCCCGGACCACGACGGCGACTACCGCGTGCGGGTGCGTCAGACCGACGCCGCCGGCAACGAGTCGGTCGGCGCAGACGCCACCATCAGCCTTCTGCGCACCAGCTCAACGCCGACTCCGAGCCCGGCACCGACGGCCACCGCGACGCCCACGCCGACCGCCACGCCGACGCCGACCGCGGCGGCCACGCCGGCTCCGACCACGACGCCGACCACGACGCCGGCCCCGACCAGCGCGCCGACCCCGGCACCGACGGCCACGCCGGCCCCCACGCGCGACCAGCTCGGTGGCAGCGGCAGCACACCGCCGGCCATGAGCACGCCCGCACCCGGCAACAGCAGCAGCGCCGGCTTCGCGCTGGCCACCTGCGCGGCGGAAGGCATCTCGCTGACTCGCATCGCGCCGATGACCGATGGCGGAGGTCGCGCCCTGGGCGTCGCCCGGTTCGCCGCCGGCACGGCCGTGGAGCTCATCCGCGAGGGTGGCGCCGTGATCAGCCGCACCACGGTCCAGGCCGACGGCACCTTCGTCGCGCGCCTTACCGCGGCTTCGATGCGCGCCGGCAGCGCGCCCGCGCGCATCTACGCGAAGGCCGGCACTGCCCGTTCCCGCGCGATCCGCGCCGAGCGCGACAACGACCTCGCCCGGATGACCGTGCGCGGCCACGTCGCCACGCTCGTCGGCACACTGGCCGAGCCGTACCGCCGCCAGAGCACCAGCTTCATGGTCTACGGTGGCCGCGCGGCGGCGGGTTGCAAGCACGGCAAAGCGCTCGCGCAGGTCGGCGAGGCACGCTTCAACCTCAAGACCGGCCGTTACGAGCTCACGGTGCGCGTGCCTTCGGGCACCGGTCCGCTGGTTGCCCGCGTGCGCGCGTGGCAGCACGCCGCCGGCAAGACGTTCAGCGCTTTCGCCGTTCGCTAGCCGGCGATTGGGCGTTCGGATGGGCGCGGGGCAAGGACGCAACGCCGCGAACCGGTCAACGGTCCAGGCGCGTTCACGGTGGTCGGCCTCATGCCGATATCCAACCGAGCGAACACATCGGCGCCAAGCCGGCACCGATCGCGCCACCCGTCCACGACCCACCCACGCCATGTTCCCCTTCCGTGATCGCGCGGCCGGGCGGCTCGCGGCTGCCTGCGGCATCGCCGCAGCCACTGCCGCGTTCGCCGCACCGAGCGCCAACGCCACCAACGGCTCCGCCAACAAGCCCGTCGCCTGGGAGCTGTCGTTCGTCGACAGCGTCTCGTTGCAGCCGAACGATCTGAAGCCCGACCGAGCCGCGTTCGAGCGCACCGGGGGTCTGGGCCTCACCGGCGCCGAGCGTCCGTACGCACGACTGCTCCGCAACGGCTCGCCGATCGCCGTCGAGGATGGCGGCGGCGACGCCTGGGGCAGCGTGTCGGTGCCCGAGATGCTCGCGGGCGACGTGTTCCAAGTGCTCGACCAGAACACCGGCGGCCTCTACGCCCAGGCCATCTACGACGGGCGCCCCGTCTTCGACGCCTCCACGTGCGCAGGCACCATCAAGGGCACCGGTCTGCGCACGCCCGACGCGAGCATCACGGGCGTCGGTGAGTACGTGAACGTGAAGCACCCTTGGCGCTACGACGACGATCCGAACCTCACGACGAGCGGTCTCATCACGAACGCCGGCCCGGGCACCTTCGAGGCGACGTTCAAGCGCGCCCTGATCCGCGGCCACGTGCTGTGGGCCGACACGCTCTTCATCCAGAGCCCGTCGGTGACCGTCACCTCGCACTCCGAGCGGCTCGTGGGTGATTGCCCGCCGCCACCGATCCCGCCCGACACCCTGCCGCCCGCGGGCGCCTCGGCAGCGCCGAAGAAGGTGAAGAAGCTCAAGGACCTCACGAAGAAGGGCATCACCTTCCGCGTGAGCTGCGCCGAGGCCGCCAGCGTGAAGTCGGTGCTGACCCTCCAGACCACGAACGGCAAGAAGGGCAAGAAGCGGAAGGTCAAGCAGGTGGTCGTGGGCCAGTCGATGGCGTCCGTCGCCGCCGGTGGTGCCGTCGACGTGACCGTGAAGATCGATCCGTCGTCGAAGAAGAAGGTCAAGAGCGCTGCGGGCAAGAAGGGCGCCAAGCTCCTCTTGGCGACGACCCTGACCGATGGTGCCGGCAACTCCAGCCCGCTGCCGGTCACGTCGGTGAAGATCCCCGCGAAGTGAGGCTCTGCCGGGCGGCGTTCACCGCCGCCCTCGCAGCATTCCTCGTCGCCGCGAGCTCCGCGGCTGGCGCAGGAGCCGCCATGCCGCACGCACCCGTCTCGGCTTCGGCCGGGGCGGGCGCTCCGCTGCGCGGACTCTCCGACGGACGGCTGCTGGTGAACGCCGATCCGGCCATGCGCGCGGCCGGCATCTCCGTGGCGCAGCGCACCGGCGCGGGCATCGCGCGGTTCCCGATCGGCTGGTCGACCGTGGTGCGCAACGAGGGATTCTCGCGCCCCGACGAGTCGGCCGTCCCGCTCTCGGATCCCGCGAACCCCACCTACCGCTGGGACCGCATCGACGCCTCGCTGCGTGATCTGTCGGCCGCTGGGCTCACGCCGCTGGCCTACCTGATGGCGGCGCCACCCTGGGCGCAGTCCGCGCCGCGCTACGTCTACGCCACTCCCGGCACCTGGGCCCCGCGGCCCAACGATCTCGCCGCGTTCGCGTCGGCCGTCGCCCGCCGCTACGACGGCACCTACCCCGATCCCGAGCGTCCCGGTCAGGCGCTCCCGCGGATCCGTGACTTTCAGACCTGGAACGAGCCGAACCTCGCGCGCTACCTCAGCCCGCAGTGGGTCGCGGTACGCAGCCGCCCTCAGCTCTTCTCGGCGCGCTGGTATCGCCGGATGCACGGCGCGGCCTACGCCGCGATCCACGCCCGCCAGCCGGATGCCGTCGTCGGGCTCGCCGGGCTCGCCCCGACGGGCGCCGACGTCGACGGCGCCGGACGGGTCGGCCCGCTGCGCTTCCTGCGCTCGCTCCTGTGCGTCGGGGTGGAATCGCCGCAGACGTGCGGCCCGCCGCTGCCGTTCGACGCCATCGCCTTGCACCCGCTCTCCGTCGCAGATCCGGATCGCCCGGCTCGCAGCCCGGACGACATCGCGCTCGCCGACCTCGAGCCCAAGCTCGGGCAGCTCCTCGCCGACGCACGTGCCCAGGGACGACTCCGCTCCGGCCCTGCCCCCGCGCTGTGGATCACCGAGCTCAACTGGACCACCGCCGGCCACCACGCGATCGCGGGCGCCGACCAGGCCGCCGTGACCGGCCGCGCGATGCTCCGCCTCCACCAGGCCGGCGCGACGCTCGTGGACTGGCAGTTCGCCACCGATCCTCCCGCTGATCGCACCGCCGGCGAGGAGCGCCTCGCCGGACTCACCGCCAACCTCGAGGGCGATCCCCGGCAGCTCCCGGGCGACGAGAAGCCGTTCGCCGCGGCGTTCCGGTTCCCGGTCGCCGCGATCGCGCTCGGCCAGTCCGGCACCTACGTGTGGAGCCAGCTCCCGGCGGGCTCGCCGACCACGGCCAGGGCCGTCGTCGAGCAGCTCCGGGGCACCCGTTGGACCACCGCGGCGCGCCTGCCCGTTCGCGGCGGCATCGCTGCCGCGCGGCTCGCGATCCGCCCGGGCGCGCTCGTGCGCGTACGCATCGGCGACGACCGCAGCCTCCCCGTGCGCTCGCAGCTGCGGCTGCGCCTTGGCCGCGTAGCCAGCAGCACGGGCGCGTCGGTCGCCACCCGAGCGATCCTCGGCACCGAAGAGCCGCTCGGCATCGATCCCCGCCCCGCCGACGCCGACGGCCCCGGCCTGATGCCGGAGCTCCCGCCGCTGCTCGCCGGCGGCACACCGCCGACGATCTCTGGGCGCCCGATCCCCCCGGTGCCGTCGGCCACGCGCCCGGCGCGGCGCCTCGCCTTCCGCGGCACCACGGGCGACGACGTGATCGTCGGCTCGACCGGCGCCGATCGCATCTCGGGCTCAGGCGGCCGCGACCTCCTGATCGGCCTCGGCGGCGACGACCGCTTCGACGTGCCCCGCGGCTCCGCGACGATCGTCCGCGGCCGCCGCATCGAGCACCGCTGAGAGCGGCGCGCCTCAGCTGCCGAGCGCCGGCGCCTCGTCCTTGATCGCGACGCCGGTGAGGCCCAGGCGGTCGGCCTCGCGGATCAGCGCCACGAACTTGTCGGCGGCCTGAGCGTAGGAGAGGCCGACGGGCGGGCGCACGTTGCTGATGCAGTTGCGCTCGGAGTCCATCCGGCCGGCGCGTGGCGAGTAGGTGAGGTAGATCCCGAGGGAGTCGGCGGCCGAGAGTCCCGGGCGTTCGCCGATGAGCACCGCCACGAACCGCGCGCCGAGGGCCTCGCCGACCTCGTCACCGATCGCCACTCGCGCCTGCGTTGCGATCACCGTCGGGGCGAGCTGCCAGTCCGGGAGGCGCTCCGTGATCGCGGCGATCATGCCCGGCGCGTGCGTCTGAACCGCGACCGGCGAGAGACCGTCGGCGAGCACGAACGCGAGATCCCCGCCGGCCGCGGGGAGCCGCTCGACCTCGCCGTCCGCGAGGGTGCGGCCGAGATCGGGACGCTGGAGGTAACGGGCACGATCCCCCGCGGCGCTCTGCACCGAGAGCACCGGGCCGGTGCCGTCGAGCGTCTCCCGCAGGGCCGCGACATCGAGATCGGCGTGCACCGCATCGCGCGCTCGGGCGTGCGCGAGCCGCAGCTCGAGCTGGTCGCGCGTCGCGAGCGCATCGCCGGCACGGGCGAGGCCGATCCTCGCCGGGGTGAGCTTCCGGAGGGCTGCCCATGCGTCCGCGGTCGTCGTGGATCC
This sequence comes from Solirubrobacteraceae bacterium, assembly GCA_017744415.1. Classification (GTDB taxonomy): domain Bacteria; phylum Actinomycetota; class Thermoleophilia; order Solirubrobacterales; family Solirubrobacteraceae; genus JAGIBJ01. Next base: position 26,181 of record JAGIBJ010000066.1, on the reverse strand, counting down.
AGTGGTCGGCGCCGACGGCGTCGACGCGGACGTCGCCTCGCCCGGAACGGACGGGAAGGCTTCGCTGGGCTCCGGCGCTCCCGACTCCCCGGACCTCATGCGGCGCCTGCAGCCGGCAGGAGCGTGGCCGGATCGAGCACGCCGGGCAGCGGCCGCACGCGCTCGTCGTCGCCGACGAGCCCCATTCGGTGGAGCCAGGCCTCGAACTCGGGCGCCGGGCGCGTGCCGAGCACCTCGCGCACGAACAGCGCGTCGTGGTAGCCGCAGGACTGGTAGCCAAGCATCACGTCGTCGCCCGCGGGGACGGTGATGAAGAACGTGAGCCCCGCGGCGCCGAGCGACACAAGGAGCGTGTCCATGTCGTCCTGGTCGGCCTCGGCATGGTTGGTGTAACAGACGTCGCAGCCCATCGGGAGGCCGAGGAGCTTGCCGCAGAAGTGGTCCTCCAGACCGGCGCGGTGGATCTGCTTGCCGTCATAGAGGTACTCCGGGCCGAGGAAGCCCACCACGGTGTTCACGATGAACGGGTCGTAGGCGCGGGCGACGGCGTAGGCGCGGGCCTCGACCGTCTGCAGATCCATGCCGTGGTGGCCGCCCGACGAGAGGGCCGCGCCCTGCCCGGTTTCGAAGTACATGACGTTCTGGCCGACCGTGCCGCGTCCGAGCGACAGCGCCGCCTCCTGGGCCTCTGCGAGGAGCGACAGGGAGATGCCGAACCCTGAATTGGCAGCTTCGGTGCCCGCGATCGACTGGAACACGAGGTCGACCGGGGCACCGCGCTCGACGCATTCGATGGAGGTGGTGACGTGCGATAGGACGCACGACTGCGTCGGGATGTCGTACTGCTGGCGCACCTCGTCGATCAGCTCCAGCAGCGCGATCGTCGCCGCGGGCGAGTCGGTGGCCGGGTTGATCCCGATCACGGCATCGCCGCAGCCGTAGGAGAGCCCGTCGACGATGCTCGCGGCGACGCCGGCGGGATCGTCGGTCGGGTGGTTGGGTTGGAGCCGGGTGCCCATCACACCCGGCTCTCCCAACGTGCTGCGGAACGCCGTCCGCACGGTGATACGCCGCGCGACCTGGATGAGGTCGCGGTTGCGCATGAGCTTGGAGACCGCCGCCGCCATCTCGGGCATGAGGCCGGGCGAGAGCGCCGAGATCGCGCCGGGCGTGGCGTCGTAGGAGAGCAGCCAGTCGCGGAACTCACCGACGGTCATCGAGGCGACGGGAGCGAACGCCTCAGGGTCGTGGCTGTCGAGGATCAGGCGGGTGACCTCATCCTCGTCGTACGGCGCGAACTCCGCCTCGAGAAAGTCCGCGAGGGGCACGTCGGCGAGGGCCATCTGCGCCGCGACGCGCTCCTCTTCGGAGGCGGCGGCCACACCCGCGAGGAGGTCGCCTGAACGCATCGGCGACGCCTTGGCCATCAGCTCCTTGAGCGTGTCGAACCGGTAGCGAACCGATCCGGTGGCCATGGCATACGACAACGTCAACTCCTCGGGGCGAGCCCGCGGTCAACGGTACGCCGGGGCACCTGGTCGAGATATGGGCACTCCGGCTATACGGAGCGCCCGCGCCATGGGCGGACCGGCGTGCCGGAGCGGCGCGGGCGGTGTGGCCGTCAGGCGTGGTGGCCGCGGCGCATGCGCGCGCGACCGGAGCTCACATCGGGCGCGGTAGGTCGGCGCTCGGGCCAGCGCCGCGGGCTCCCAGCACGCCGGCCGTCGGCCTTGTCAGCCACGAGCCGTGCATCGGCGATCGCAAGCAACTCGCGGGGTGTGGCGCCGTCGACCATTGCGGTCGCCGCTCCCATGCCGGTCGTGAGCACGCCGTCGCCGCACCGCACACTCGTGAGCGCGCCCGCGATCGCGCGCCGGCAGTCGTCGAGCGCCGTGGGATCGGAAGCGGGGTGCACGACGCAGAACTCGTCACCGCCTTGGCGAGCGACGAGCGCGTCCGGGCCGGCCGCGGCGACGAGCGCGTCGGCGGCCTGGCAGAGCACGCGGTCTCCGGCGGCGTGGCCCTCGGTGTCGTTGAGCGCCTTGAAGCCGTTGAGGTCGAGCGCGATCACGGAGAACACCTCGCCCTGCTCGATGCGGTGGGCGAGCACCTCGTCGAGACGGCGGCGATTGGCGAGGCCCGTGAGCGGATCGTGCCGCGAGGCGTGGTGCAGATGCTCGTTCTGGAGCTCCGCGATCTCGAGCAGGACGACGCAGCAGGCACAGAGCACAGCGTTGACGACGACCACCTGGAGCACGGCGGCGACGATCGCGAACTCGTGCCCGACGACGACGCTCGCCGCGATCAGCGCGAAGGCGGCCGTGCCGAGATGCGCCGCGATCTGCCGGCGCGAGGTGAGCCGGACCGCTGTCAGCGGGCCGACGAAGACCAGGCAGCCGATGGCGAATGCGCCGTGCGGCGCACAGACCACCAGCAGCGCGGCGGGCGTGAGATAGCAGAGCGACAGCGTCACGTGGTTGAGACGCGAGCCGAGCGCCGGCGGGCCGATCCTGGTGAACACCACGCTGATGAGAAGACCGACCGGAACCATGTACTTCAGCCAGGGCCCGGCGACCTCCGGCCAGACGAGGCAGACCCCGATGCCGACGAACGCGTAGAGCGCGTACATCGCCGACTGCGCACGCCAGATGAAGGAGTGGCGCTCGAGCTCGCGCCGGCCAACGGCGAGCGCGAGGATGTGGTCAGCGAGGCCGTCTCCGCCGTCGGAGGCGATCGCACGGGGCGGTTCCAGCGCGCCGGCGTCGACCGGTTCGTGATCCGCCGCGAGCTTGTCGATCAGGAGGCGTGCGTCCGCGCGTTCGAGGAGGGCGTCAGCGGTGGCGCCGTCGTCCGGGAACACGGCGACGCCGATGCCGGTCCGCACCGGCAGGCCGAGTTCGCGATCGAGGCCAGCGAGGGCGGCACGCACCCGGGCAGCTGAGCGACGCGCGGCATCCTCGTCGGTGGCGCGGAGCACCACGCAGAACTCGTCGCCGCCCTGCCGGACGACGATGTCGTCGGGGCATGCGCGCAGCAACGCCTCGGCAATCCGCTGCAGCAGGGCGTCGCCCGCGTCGTGACCGCGGGTGTCGTTGACGAGCTTGAAACCGTCGAGGTCGAGGGCAAGCACCGCGAACGATTCGTCGTGGCCCGACATCGACTCGGCCAGGGTGCGATCGAGCATGCGCCGATTCCCGAGCCCGGTCAGGGCATCGCGATCGACCATCGCGGCGAGCTGCGCGCCCTGCCGCTCGATCCGCATCATCACCAGCGAGATACATCCAGCGATCACCCACAACGCGGGGACGACGGCGACGATCGCGATGATGGTGTCAGCGCTCACGAGGCCGAGGACTGCCGGGAGCAGCAGCGCGACGGTCGCGGCGATGAGATGCGCGCAGGCCGGCCGCAGGCGCACGGCCCAGAGCGGGCATAGCGTGCCGGCGAAGAACGCCGACGGAAGACCGGCGACGGCGTTCGGGCCAGTCGCGGCGATGGCGAGCGCAGGCCCAACGTAGGTGGCGGTAAGCGCGAGATGCGCCTGCCAGGAACCTGGCCGCGGCGGATCGCTGACGAAGACGAGGATCGTCGTGATCGCGAGGACGAGGGTCAGCCAGTGCACCCGTGACGGGTCGGCGACGTCGAGGAGTGAGGCAGAGCCGGCGGCCACGACCGTGAAGCCCACGAGCGCGACGCGAACGCCGCGCCACAGCCACGCGTTGCGCGACAGCTCCGAGCGCAGGAAACGCCCGTCGAATGCGGTGGCTGGGTAGGCCATGCGGCCATGATTGCACCAATACCTACAAGTGGTGCATTGCGTTACCAGCGTTGGTCCCGATGATTACCAAACGCCCAGAAAATCGGCCGAACGGGGGTCGTCGCTCTGCTGAGGATGAGTCAATAGCGCCGCGTGACGGCGGACACAGACCGAGTCTCGCAGCGCGTCTGCGCCTATGCCTCGACGACGACGGTGGTCGCTTTGATGACGGCAGAGGCGCGCACACCCGGCTCGAGGCCGAGTTCGTCGGCGGCCTCGCGGCTCATCAGCGAGACGATCCGGTAGGGCCCGCAGGCGAGCTCGACCTGCGCCATCACCTCGTCTCGCGTCACCGCGACGACGACGCCATCGAGGCGGTTGCGGGCACTCGACCCGGACTTCGGGCGGCGCTCGGCCAACAGCGCGGCGACGACGGTCGCCGAGATCACGCGCCGGTTGCCGTCGCGCTCGAACTCCACCTTCCCCGCACGCTCCCAACGCCGGAGGGTGTCGACGCTCACGCCGAGCGCCGACGCGGCTTCGCCGATCGAGAGCGTTGCGGGCGTGGCGGGCTCGGCCATCGCGCGATCGTAGTCGAGCGGCGAACCCGTCCGGCTCAGCGACGCGGCCGTCGCGCATCGATTACCTATGCATTTCATATGCACGTGACGCGAGTTGAGTAGGGTTTCGGCGGTTCCGACCCGGATCTCGATGCCGCTCACCATCCCCCGCTCCGCTCGCCGCCTCGGGCTCACCGCCGCCATGCTCGCGCTGGCGCTCCCGTTGGCCTCCGCGAAAGCCGACACGATCCGCGTGCAGAGCACCACCGACACCATCGATGCCGGGCTCGTCGTCGGGCTGCTCGGTGACGCGTACAAGACGGCCCAGCCCCGTGACGAGCTCGCATACGTCGGCGTCGGCACCGGCAAAGCCCTCGACAATGCCCGCGCCGGCCTCGCGGACGTGGTGATCACGCACGCACCGAGCCTCGAAGCGATCTTCGTGAACGACGGCTTCTCGCTCGAGCCCGTCGGCCGCGCGATCTTCTACTCCGACTACGTGATCGTCGGACCGTCCTCCGATCCCGCGGGCGTGCTCGGCTCAGCCCCCCACGATGCGATCACGGCCTTCGAGCGCATCGCGGCTGCCGGCGCCGACGGGAAGGCAACGTTCGTCTCGCGCGGCGACAACTCCGGCACCAACGTGCAGGAGCAGACGATGTGGGGACTCACCGACGCTTCCGTCAGCAAGCAGGCCGCCCTGAACGGTGGCGGCTCGGCGGTGCGCCTCGAGCCCGGCTCCGGTGGCACCTCCCCAGCCTGGTACGAGAAGACCAATCTCGGCCAGGCGGCCAACCTCAACGTTGCCGAGGCCTGTACCCCCACGGGGGCCAACCCCAACGGCGGCTGCTACACGCTGGTCGACCGCGGCACCTTCAACCGCGGACTCGCCGAGGGCAAGATCGTGGGCCTCAAGATCCTCGGCGACCGCAACACGCCCGGCACTCGGGGCGGTGAGAACCTGCTCATCAACCCGTTCTCCGCGTACGTGGTGAACCCCGACAAGATCTCGACCGATCCGAAGCCGAACACGGCTGCAGGCACCCGGTTCCTCGACTTCCTCACGTCGGAGCGCTTCCAGGCCGCATTGGAGACGTTTCCGTCGGCCGCCGATCCGGCCTTTCGTGGCGATGCCTTCCCGCGGATCGACGCGAGCATTCCCACCGCCGCCATCGCCGGCAGCCGGATCACGCTCAGCCTCACGGCCGTCGACCGGCTCCCCGGGGGCGGCAACGTGAGTGGCTTGCCGGTAACGATCGAGGCCACGACCGACGGGGGCAAGGCTTGGAGCGCGGCGGCGACCGTCACCACCGCCGCCACCGGCAAGGCGAGCGCCACCGTCTCGATCACCAGCACCACGCAGTACCGCGCGCGCTGGTCGCGCCACGGCAAATTCAGCCCATCGTCGTCGGCGCTGGGCACCGTGACCGTTCCGTCCACGCCTGCGAAGCCGGGCGATACGGTGGCCCCCAAGGCCAGCAAGCTCACGCTCACTGCCAAGAAGGTGTCCGTCCGCGTGAGCGAGAGCGCGACCGTCAAGCTCACGGTGGCACGCCAGCGGATCGTGAAGATCCGCGGCAAGGCTCGCCACCGCTACAACACCGTGAAAACCACCACCATCAAGGCCACGAAGGCCTCGACCGTGAGCCGCAAGCTCAGCAAGCTGCGCGCGGCGCGGTACCGGGTGACGGTGGTCGCCACCGATCCCGCCGGCAACAGGAGCACCCTCACCAAGCTCGTGACGCTCAAGGAGCGCCGGCGCTGATCCGTCAGATGGCAGCGTGGGCGCCGGCGGCGCTCGTCGTCGCGGCAACGCTCGTGCCGCCGGCTCCGGTGCTCGCCGCCGATCCGGCGCTGCGGCTGCGCCTCGACGGCAACTCGCTGGTGGTGCCGCCGAGCACGCTCGGCGAACCCGACGTACCGCGCGACCGTCCGGTCACGATCCGTACGAGCTCATCGACGAAGCGGGACCAGGCTGGCGGCACGTCGCTCCGCAAGCTCCTGGACCTCGTCGGCATCAACGCCGACACGGTCACGTCGATCGGCGTGCAGGCCGACGCCGGGCTCGCGACGGCGAAGGAGGTGAAGGTGTCAGGCGACGAGGTGCGGGGCGGCTTCTCTGGTGATCCGCTGTGCCCGGCATGCGCCGCGACGCTCGACGCCGGATATGGCCAGGGGACCGTGAACTTCTTCCGGCCGCTGCGCTCGGGCACCGATGTGAACGGCCCCGATCAGGTGCAGCCGGCGGTCGGCCGGACGTTGTTCGTCCGGGTGGAGTCGAGCGCGCCGCGGATCGCGATCAATCTCGACGTCAGCAATCGCACTCCCAAGCCGGCCGAGACCGTGACGCTCCGGGCTTCCCTCCCAGCAGGGGGATCGCCCGCGCTCACCTGGTACTTCGGCGACGGCACCACGGCCCCAGGCGGCGGGCCGACGGTGACGCACAGCTACCTCGCCGGGAGCTGGACGGTGGGCGTGCTGGCGACCGACGGCACCGGGTACGGCTCCGCGGCGGCTGTGATCAGCGTCGGTGCACCCGCGAGCAACGACGGCCCGACGCCAACAGGTGCGCCGAAGAGCGGCTCGGGTGGGCCGTCGGGCTCGAAGGGCTCAGGCGGGAGCGGCGGGGGCACCGGCAAGAGCAAGGGCGGCGGCGGCCCGGATGCGGCGTCCGATGGCGCCCGCGATCCCGAGACCGACGGCGACAAGCCGTCCCGCTCGACGGACGGCGGCGCGACGCCAGCCCCAACCGCCGCGGTGGCCGCCACCGCGACGCCGGCCGCCGCCGCTGCAACCACGCCGGCCAGCGCAACGCCCGCTCCGACGTCGAGCCCGTCCCCCACGCCCGCCCCCCTGATCGGCACCGGCACCGGCGTCTCCGGCGTGCTGATCGAGCGCGCCGCAGCCATCGCGCCGCTCACGGGCGCGCTGGCCGCCGCCGACGCCCTCGCGCAGGATGCGCAACCGGAGAGTCAGCCCGAGCGCAGCGGTGCCTCGGGCGGCCGGTCGATCGTGAGATCCGCTGCGTCCGGCATCCTGCTCCTGGGAATCCTCGGCGCCGGCGCCCTCACCGAGCTGCGCCGCTCCCGTCGGACCGCCCTGCTGCCCTGATGACCACACTCACCCTTGCCGCAAGCGCGCCCGAGCGCGTCGTCTTCGATCTCGTCGAGCTGCTGCGCTACCCGGTGCTGTTCGGCGTGGTGCTCGCGCTCGCCCTCGCGCTGTACGAGCTCGGGATCCTCGCCACCGAGCTCTACCGCCGCCGCGGCCGCATCGCCGGCGGCGCTCTGCTCGACGACCTCGTGCCGCGCGCTCGCACCGCCATCGCAGCTGACGACCGCTCGCAGGCCGCCAACATTCTCCGGCCGATCGCGAAGGGCGCGGACGCGAGCGCGGCGCTCGGCCGGATCGTCGAGGCGACCGGCACGCTGCAGGCCGAACCGCGCGCCGCGAAGGCGCTCGCCGACTTCGACCTTCGCGCCATGCGCCGGCTCGAGCGCCCGCGGATGCTCGTGCGCGCCGGGCCCGCCCTCGGCCTGATGGGCACCCTGATCCCGCTCTCCCCCGCGCTTGCGGGGCTCGCCCGCGGCGACGTGCAGCGCCTCAGTGACGACCTCCGCGTCGCGTTCGCCGTCACCGTGATCGGCCTGCTCACCGGTGCACTTGCGTTCGGGGTCGCGCTCGTCCGCGACCGGCTCGCGGCGCAAGACCTCTCCGATCTGGAATACGTCGCCGCGACGCTCGCGGAGCCCGCGGCATGAGCATCAAGGTGAACGCACGCGTGCGCCGCCGTGACGAGCGCGCCGGCGATCCGTTGGACGGCCTCGTCAACATGTTCGATGTCGGCCTCGTGCTCGCGGTCGGTTTCCTCCTCGCGGCGCTGCAGTCGGTGAACCTCACGAGCCTGCTCACCGCCAAGGACGTGACCGTGGTGACGCGCTCCGAGGGCAAGGACACCATCACGGTGCGCCGCGGCGACGAGATCAAGAGCCTCGACGTGCAGGGCGGCAAGGTCGCCGGCCAGGGCGAGCGCGTCGGCGAGGTGTACCGGTTGGCCGACGGCCGGCTCGTCTACGTCGACCGCGCCAACCCATGAGCGCCCTCGTCGACGGGCTGCGCGACGGCATCCATCTCGTCGTCACCGGCGACCCGCAGCTCTACGACACGATCGGCAACACGCTGTCGATCGCCGGCCGCTCGACGCTGATCGCCACGCTGCTCGGCGTGCCGCTCGGCTGCTGGGCCGCCCTCGGAGGCGGCCGCTCGCACCGGTGGGTGCGGCTGGTGCTCGCGGCCGGCCTGCGGCTTCCGCCCGTCGCCGTCGGGCTCGTGCTGTGGCTCCTGATGTGGCCCGACTCGCGCTGGGGTGGCGGGCCGCTCGCCGGGCTCGGCTGGATCTACACGACCAACGCGATCGTCCTTGCCCAGACCGTGCTCGCCTTGCCGCTCGTCGCCGCGCTCGTCGCCGGCGGGGTCGAGGCGGTGCCGGGCGGACTGATCCAGCAAGCCCGAGCGCTCGGGGCGCGCCCGCTCGCCATTGCCGCCCTGGCGATGCGCGAGGCGCGCCCCGCAGTGATCGGAGCGATCCTCGCCGGGTTCGGGACGAGCATCGCGGTGGTCGGCGCGATCCTCGTCGTCGGCAGCGGGCTCAGCGATGCCACGCTCGCCACTGCGGCGCTCGCGTCGTGGAACGCCGGTGGCGCGGATGCCCACGCGGTCGCCAACGGGCTCGTCCTGCTCGCGCTCTTCGTGCTCGTGGCGGCGGGCGCGACCTCCCTTCAGCACCGGCGGACGGCATGGACGCAGCTGCGCTCCTGACCCTCACCGGCCTGCGCGTGGATCGTGGCGGCGAGACGGTGCTCGACGGGCTCGACCTCGAGCTGCGGCGTGGCGAGGTCGCGGTGCTCCTCGGGCCGAGCGGCGCGGGCAAGTCGACGCTCGTACTCGCCGCCGCAGGGCTCATCGAGGTCGCTGGCGGCGCGGTCGAGGCGCGTGGCCGGGTGGCGGCCGCGCTGCAGGGCGCCGCGCTCGCGCGTCGCTCGGTGCGCGCCAACGTCGAGGCGGCGCTCGGTTGGTGGGGTGTGCCGCGCCCGGAGCGGCCGGGACGGGCTACGCGCGCGCTCGAACGCTGCCGTGCCGCGCACCTCGCCGATCGCGCTGCGGGCACGCTGTCTGGCGGCGAGGCGACTCGCGTGCACCTGGCGCGCGCCGTCGCGCTCGACCCTGACGTGCTGCTGCTCGACGAGCCCTTCACCGCGCTCGATCCCGCGGTGCGCGGTGAGCTCCTCGCGGAGGCCGGCGACCTGATCCGCGACGCGCGGCGCGCGACGCTCGTCGTCCTCCACGACCGCACCGAGGCATGGGCGATCGCCGACCGGCTCCTCGTGCTCCTCGGCGGAAGGATCGCTGCCGACGGCGCCCCCGCGGCGATTCTCGGCGCCCCGCCGAGCGAGGAAGTGGCCGCGTTCCTGGGATTCACCGGCCGGCTCGAGCTCGCGGGCGGCGAGATCCTCCGGCTGCGCCCCGGCCAGGTGACGACCGTCGCGCCCGGCGAAGGCGATCTCGACGGCACCATCGAGGCGCTGATCCCCGAGCCCGACAGCGCGATCGCTCGGGTCGCGACAGAGCGCGGGCGCCTCGAGGTGCGCGTCGCCGTGCCGGGGCCCTCGACGGGCGAGCTGGTCGGGCTGCGACTCCTCGGCGGCGCACGGTTCGAGGCTCGCGCATGAGCTTCGTGCTGCACATGCTCGGCGAGGCGCTCGATCGCATCGCCTCCGGCGACGCCGAGCTCCTCGCGACACTCGGCCGCACGCTGTGGCTCGCCGCCGCATCGGCATTCGTCGCCGCGTTGGTGGGCATCCCGCTCGGGGCGCGCGCTGGCCTCCGCGCTCACGGCCCCGTCGGCGGCTTCCGCGCGGTCGCAGCGAACATCGGCCTCGGGCTGCCTCCGGTCGTCCTCGGGATCATCCTTGGGCTCCTGCTGCTCCCCGGCGCGCCGCTCGGCGGCCTGCGGTGGCTCACCACGATGAACGGCATCTGGCTCGCACAGGTGCTGCTCGCGGCGCCACTCGTCGCCGCGTTGACTGCTGCCGCCGTCGCGCAGGGGCCGGCGAATCTCGTGCTCCAGGCCCGGGCGCTCGGCGCGAGCCCGCGCGATCGCCTGCTGCTTCTGCTCGGCGAGATCCGGCCGGCGCTCCTCGCTGCGGTGCTCGCCGCCGCACTGCTCGGCATCGGCGAAGTGGGCGCGGTGATCATCATCGGCGGCAACGTCGCGGGCCACACGAACACGCTCGCGTCGACGGTCGTCCTCGATCTCGCCGCGAGCGACACCGCCGGGGCGACCGCGCATGCGCTCCTGCTCCTCGGGCTCGTCGGCATACTCACCTGGATGCACGGCCGCGCGCGACGGGCCGCCGGAGCGGCGGCATGAACCTCCGACGCACGATCGCGGCACTCGCGACCTCACTCCTCGCGGCGGGAGCGATCGCCGGCTGCGGCAAGGACGACGAGAGCGCCGAGACCGGACCGCCGAACGGCACCGTGGTCGTCGCCGGCACGCCCTATGCGCCGAGCCCTGAGCTGCGCAAACTCATCGACGGCGCGGCACGCGGCGCGAACGCCGCGCTCACGCAACGCGATCCGGCCACCGATGCCGCCGCGCAGGCCAGGCAGCTGAAGCCACTGCTCGAGGCATCGTCGGGGCTGAAGTCGGTGGTCGTGGGCGCGTTCGACCCCGCCGCGACCGAGACGCTGATCGCGGCCCGCGGCTCCGGCGGCCCCGCCGTCATCTCGCTGCTCACGCCGCTCACGGGAGCGAGCACCACGCTCACGCTCGACGCCGAGGCCGTGAGCGGAAGGCTCGCTCGCGCCGCCGGCGCATGGGCGAGCAGCCATGCCGTCGATGCGGCGACCGTCCTGATGCCGCCGGAGGCGCCGGTCGCGGATTGGTCGGCGGGCTTCGGCCGCACGGTCGCCAAGCAGCTCGTCGACGACCTCTCCGAGGAGGGCCTGGCCGTCACCGCACTCGAGGCGACGGGCACCGCCGATGCGAAGGCGGCGCTCGGGTTCGACCCCGGCCGGCTCGTGATCGGTTGGAACGATGCGACCGCCCTCGGCGCCGCCCAGGCCATCACCGCCAAGGGCACCACCAGCCGGTGGGTCGGGGCAGCCGGCTCCCCCACGCCTTCGTCCGCCGATGCCTTGACGGCACTCTCCGACGGCCGGCTCAACCTCATCGTCGGCACGCGCCTTCAGGATCTCGCGAGCTTGATCGTCGCCACGGCCGCCGATCCCCCGAGCACCAAGACGCGCGCGCTCCCGGTGCGCAGCTTCAGCCGGAGCTCGGCGGTCACGTCCGCCGCCGTCGCGGACTTCAGCGGCGGCTGACGCCGCTCAGGCGCCGGCGCGCGCGAGCCGGTGCACTTTGATCGCCAGCTCGAGCGAGAGCGGATCCTCGTCGGCGAGGACGAGCCCGGTGAGCGATTCCACCCGCTCCAGTCGCTGACGGAGCGTGTTCGGGTGGATGAACAGCGCGCGCGCCGTCGGGACGATGCGACGATCGGAGAGGTAACGCTCAAGCGTCGGTACGAGTTCGGAGCCCCGGCGGTCGTCGTAGGCCCAGAGCGCCTCGACAGCGGCGGCGTGGCGGGGATCCGGCGCCGGACCATCGGCGGCGCGGGCGAGGTAGCGGTAGACGCCGAGGCCTTCCCACGCGCGCATCCCGCCAGTCGGGTCGAGGGCACGGGCGATCCGTGCGGCGCCTGCCGCCTCGTCAAGCGCGACCGGATCCGCCGTGAGCCGACCCTGCACGGCGCTACGGCCGACGGCGAGCTTGCCGTCGGCGGCGAGCGCGGCCAGGATCGCGTCGATCCGGGCAACTTCCTCGAGCGCGGCCTGCGCGCCGCGTCCGACGGGCAGCAGCACCCGCAGGCGTTCGGTGCCGAGATCGCAGAGGGCACCCGGTAGCGCACGGCGCAGCCGCTCCTCGGCCTCCGGGCCGCCCTCCCACGGACCGGCAGCATCCACCGGCTCGAGCACGACCACGGCGTAGGGCCGGTCGGGATCGATGCGCGCCGCACGCGCTCGGCTCGCGACGCGATCGGCGCGCCCGGCCGCGATCGCGTCGAAGAGGTCGCGGATGAGGTTCTCCTCCGCGAGCCGCGAGATCAGCTCGAGGGTGCGCAGGGCAACGGCCAGGTGCCCGGCGATCGTGTCGGCGATGTCGCGCTCGACGCGAGTAAACGGCTCGGTGCGCTCGACCGCGAGCACGCCGACGTGGGCATCGGCGGCGGCGAGCCGGGTGGCGAGCGAGCCGCGCTCCGGCGCGTCGACCGCGGGCGCGTCGACGGCGCCGGGCTCGAGGCGCGGGCCGCTGCGGGCCACGACCTGCGTGGTGCCCTGGGGGCCGGTCACGAGCTCGAGCCGCGTGCGGTCGGCGCCGAGCAGCGCGCGCGTGCCCTCGACGGCCAGCGTCCACAGCTCCTCGCGCTCGGTCACCCCGGCGATGCGCTGCACGAGCGCAGCGAGCCCGTCGAGCAGCCGCGCCCGCTCGCGCTCACGCTCGTAGAGGCGAGCATTCTCGATCGCGCCAGCGACCAGCGCGGCGACGTGCATGAGGAAGTCGCGCACCTCCTGGCCGAACTCCCGCGGCGCCTCGGTGTGCAGCACGATCACGCCGATCACCCGACGCTCGCGCCCGCGCAGCGGCACCGCGACCATCGACTGAAACCGCTCCTCCTCGAGCTCCGGGACGAGCTTCATGCGTGGGTCCGAGAGCGAGTGCTCGCGCAGGAACACCGCCTCGTCGTGGCGCGCGACCCAGCCGCAGATGCCCTCGTCGAGACGCATCGACACTCGTCCGACGGAATCCGCATAGATGCGGGAGGCGGCGCGCATCCTGAGCCGGTCGCCGCCCTCGACGAGGTAGACGAAGCAGGCGTGGCAGGCCGTGGCCTCGCTGAGCAGATCGACGATCGCCGGCAGCACCGTCCCGAGTTCGGGACCGCGCGCGACGGCGTTGATCACCGCGTACAGCTCGTCGCGTCCGAGCGACTCGGCCTGGGCCGAGGGCTCCGGCGGCTGGGGCGACGGCGACCGTGCCGAGGTCACCGGGCTCGACACATCGTGCACGCCCTGACGGTACGACGGGTGGACGGTGTGCACATTCGCCCGGTGTCCAAGGTGCGTCGCGATGGATGGTCCAGGCGGACGGGCGATCGCGCCGCGCGCCGCGCGGGCCGTCAGCGACGGGTCATACGAAGGCGGTTAGGCGTCGATCGAGGCGAACACGTCGTCGAGCAGCTCGTCGACGTTCGCGAGGGCGAAGAGGTCGGTGATCTCCGCCTTGATCTGATCGCGGTCGGCACCGCCGAGCGCGAGATCGAGGGCGATCAGCCGGGCCGAGGCCTCCTGGTCACGGTCTCCCGGCGCGTCCGGGGTTGCACTCTCGACTTCGAGGTCGATGGCCGGCTCGTCAGCGTCGGTGATATCTGCCGGAGCACCGGCTGCAGGGTCGGTCTCGGTGGCGATCACCTCGGCGTCGGTCGCCGGGCCGGGCGACGGCTCGGAGAGCGCGCGGGCCGGGCTCGCGAATCCGAGGCCAGCGGAGACGGGCGCAACGCCGCCGTGCTGCTCGTGCAGGTCGGCGATGTTGCCCTCGAGCAGGGCGAGGTCGGCGACGAGGCGGTTCACGCCGGTGCGCAGGCTCTCGATCATCGAGCCGAGCTCGGAATCCATCGCCTCGACGCGCTGCATCATGCGGGTGGTCGCCTCGGCGACCTTGCTCACGTGCTCGCGCGATTCCTCGAGCGCATCCTGTCGGGCACGCTGGGCATCGCCGGCGGCCCGCTCGCGGAGCTCGGCGGCTTCGCCCTGCGCCTCACGCAAGAGCTGCTCAGCCGTGCTCTCGGCGGCATCGACGATCTGCTGCACATGGGTCGACGCGCTGCCGGCGACACCGCCCGTGGCCTGACGATCCCGCTCACGGCGCAGCTGGTCGAGCTCGTCCGCGATGCGGGCGAGGTGCGCGTCGACGCCGGCCGGGTCGTAGCCGCGGCGAGCGATCGGGAAGTCGCGCTTCTCGATGGACTGGCGGTCGAGAGTCACGCGGTGAGGCCTCCAGAAGACATGGGTTCCCCCACGGTAGCGACGGCCGAGCGGTCCGGCGCAAGGTGTCCTGCGGCGAGGGCTGGCACACTGCCGTCATGCGAGCAGTCTCCCCCAGCCTCCGGTGAGCCTCGCCGCCGGGGCATCGGGGTTCGCGCTCGGTCTCGCGCTGATCACACCGATCGGGGCGCAGAACGCCTACGTGCTCCGCACGGCGGTGCGCTCGTCGAGGGCCGCCATCGCCACGGTGATCGCGATCGTCACCTCGATCGACGTCGCGCTCATCGCCCTCGGAGCGCTCGGCGCCGGCGCCTTCCTCGATGGCCGTGACTGGCTACGGGTGCTCCTCCTCGTCGGCGGCATCGTCCTCCTCACCCCGCTCGGCGTGCGCACGCTGCGCGAGGGCCTGCGCGGCGGTGCCGACTACGCGTCGCTGCTGGAGGCCGATTCGGCCGTCGCGCCCCGAGCAGTGATCGGACCGGCGCTCGCGCTGTCGCTGCTCAATCCGCACGTCTACCTCGATACCGTCGCGATCCTCGGCAGCGCCATCGCCGCGACGGAGTCCGAGGGCCGTCTGCCGTTCGCGATCGGAGCGATGATCGCCTCGGCGGTGTGGTTCATCTTCCTCGGCGTCCTCGGGCGGGTCGTGCTGCGTCGCTACGGCGCCCCGGTGGCCCGCGCCGTCGACCTCCTCAGCGGGACGATCATGCTGATCGTCGCGCTCGTGTTCGCGGTCGAAGCCATCCGAATCCTCAACTAACCCGCGACGCCGAACCTCCAACATCCCTCGGCTCTCAGGGCCGGGGCATGTTGGAGCTTCGGCCGGGGGCTAGGTGGGGAGCGTGAGCGCGTCGCCAGCGCGGACGACGAGCCCGTCACGCACCAGCCCCGAGAGGGCGCCGTCGATCCGCTCGGCGGTGATCCCCGCGGGCAACGCGGCGGCGAGTGCCGGCAACGCGATCTCGCCGTGCTCCACGAGCGCGGCCACGATTCGCCCGCGCACGAACCGGGGCGTCGACTCGAACGGCACCGCCTGGCGCGACGCGCGCCGCAGGGCCCGCTCGGCAGCCGGGTCGACGAGCCCGGCCGAAGCGCAGTCCGAGGCGACGGGGCAGGCGTCGCAGCGGGCGGTCCGCGCGGTGCAGATCGTCGCGCCGAGGTCCATCAGCGCGTGGTTCCAGGCATCGGGAGCGTCGACGGGCACGAACTCGAGCGCGCGGCGGCGCACCTCGACCGCGGTGCGGCCCGCAGCACCGTCCCAGCGATCGAGCACCCGTTGCTGGTTGGTGTCGACCGCGGCGGCGGGCCGGCGCAGCGCGAACGCCGTCACCGCGGCGGCGGTGTACGGGCCGATGCCGGGGAGCGCTCGTAGTCCGGCCTCGTCGTCGGGCCATCCCTGTTCGGCGACGGCCTTGGCCGTGGCGTGGAGCCTGAGCGCGCGCGAGTTGTAGCCGAGCCCGCTCCACTCCGCGAGCACCTCGGCCGCCGGCGCGGCGGCCAGATCGTCGGCCGTCGGCCAGCGCTCGAGCCACGCTTCGAAGCGCGGCACCACCCGGCTCACCTGCGTCTGCTGGAGCATCACCTCGGAGACGAGTACCGCATATGGATCGCTCGTCCGGCGCCACGGGAGATCGCGACCCTGCACCCCGTACCACTCCAGGAGCCCGGCCTGGAGACGGTCGTCGATCGCTGCCTGCCGCTCGGAGTCGATCGCCGCCATCGCCCGCGATGGTACGCGCATGTGCGAACCGCACTATTGCCGCCCCCTGATGCCCGCGTTAGGGTCGGCGCATGGTGCTCTACACGTGCTTCGGCGGCGCCAGCGACCTCCCGGGCCCGCTCTCGGGGCATCCCTGCGCAAAGGCCATGAAGGCCCTCAGCGCGGCCGGGATCGACTACGAGCACCGCAAGGTCGGCGGTATCCGCGCCTTGCCCTGGACCACGAAGAGTTCGTCGCGGGACCTGGTCCGCGAGCTCACCGGCCAGTCACTCGTTCCCTGCCTCGTCTTCGACGACGGCACCGCGATCGCCGGTTCAGACGAGATCGCCGCCTGGGCCGGCGAGCACGCCGTCACCGCCTCCTGAGCGGCAGGGCTCGGCCGGCCGCCGCCCGGTCAGTCGCCGAGCAGCGTGATGTGCCCCGGCTGGGCCGCGACGCGCGCCAGCCATGCCTGCACGGCCGGGTAGTCGGAGAGCTCGAAGCCGCCGTCGCCGGCGACGTGCGTGTAGGCGTAGAGCGCGATGTCGGCGACCGTGTAGCGCTCGGCGACGAGGAACGTGCGCCCGCGCAGGTGGTCGTCCATCGTCGCGAGCACGCGCCGCCCGCCGATCTGCGTGCGCTCGATCGCCGCCTCGTCCGGCTCGGCCGCGTACATCAGCTGGAACCGCGCGACGGCGATGTTGGGCTCGTGGTCGTACTGCTCGTAGAACAGCCACTGCAGCACCTGCGCGCGCTCGTACGGATCCTCCGGGATCAGCTCGGTGCCTTCGGCGAGGTAGAGCATGATCGCGTTGCTCTCGGCCAGCGGGCGGCCGTCGTCGAGGATCAGCGTCGGCACGCGGAGCGCTGGATTCGCGCCGCCGATCACGTCGGCGCGGTTCGACCGATCGACGACGCTGAGCTCGATCGACTCGTAGGGCAGCTCGCGGTGGGCGAGCATCTGCCGCACCTTCCAGCAGTTGCCAGAGATCTGTGACTCGTAGAGCTTGATCATGCGGTGACCTCCCTGGTCGGCGGCGTGGTGAAACCCGGCTGCGCCTCCACGCGCGCGAGCCACGCCTGCACGGCGCCGTAGCGATCCAGGTCGAAACCGGCCTCGGGGGAGCGAGCGACGTAGGGGTAGAGGGCGATGTCGGCGATGGTGTAGCGGCCTGCGGCGAACCAGCCGCTCTCGCCCGCGGCGAGGTGGGCATCCATCGCCTTGAGTGCGAGCTTGCCCATCAGCTGCATGAACCCGAAGGCGTTCGGCTCCGGATCGCCGGGCATCACGCACGTGAGGAACCAGGGCATGGCGAGGTACGGCTGGTGGTTGGCCTGCTCGAACATGAGCCAGCGGATGACCTCGTCGCGCCCGTCGGTGTCGCCCGGCAGGTAGTCCGTTCCCTCGGCGTAATGCAGCAGGATCGCGTTGCTCTCGATGCGCACGGTGCCGTCGCCGTCCACGACGACCGGGATGCGCAGCGACGGATTGAGCGCGCCCAGCTCGGCGACCCGGTCGGAGCGATCGACCACGCTCAGCGCCTTGCGCTCGTAGTCGATCGCGAGGTGCGCGAAGAGCTGGCGCACCTTCCAGCAGTTCCCGGAGATGGCAGCGTCGTAGAGCAGCACGCGCCGGACGCTAACGGCACGCGCGGCCGTTGACCAGCGCCACTCCAAGCGTGGTGGCCCCCTGCGCCCTCCTGCGCCCCGGCTGTGCCCGGTGCTGCCCGTCCGGCCGAGGTCTCCGGCTGCCAGCGTTGGCTGATCCGGAAGGGGATCGACACCACCATGCCCGACGTCTCAACCATCAGCCCGCGACAGACCGCGCACGCCGCCAAAGACTCCGGCGGTCTCGACCAACTGGCGCGCGCCGGGATCGTCGCGCTCGGGGTCGTGCACCTCCTCCTCGGCTGGCTCGCGATCCAGCTGATGTTCGGCGGCGGTGGCGAGCAGGCCGACCAGCAGGGCGCGATGCGCGAGCTCGCGGGCACGCCAGTGGGGCGTCCGCTCCTGTGGCTGATCGTCGCCGGGCTCGCCGGGCTCGTCGTCTGGCAGCTGGTGGAGGCCGCCGTCGGCCACCGCGACCAGGACGACGAGAAGACCCGCACCGCGAAGCGCGCGCTGTCGGTCGGCAAGGCGGTGCTCTACGGGGCGCTCGCCTGGTCGGCTGGGAAGGTCGCGGCCGGCGGCGGATCGGGCTCGGGCGACAGCTCCGGGGAGACGTTCACGGCGCGGCTCATGAGCCAGCCCGCCGGGCAGGTGCTCGTCGGGCTCGTCGGGCTGGCCGTCATCGCCGCAGGCATCTACTTCGTGCGCAAGGGCATCACGCGCAACTTCGAGCGCAAGCTCGAACCGCAGGCGACGGCCGGCGGCACCGGCACAGCGCTCGTGCGACTCGGCATCGCCGGCCACATCGCGAAGGGCGTGGCGTACGGCGTCCTCGGCGGGCTCTTCGTGGCGGCCGCGATCGAGCACGATCCCGAGCGTTCTGGTGGGCTCGACGACGCGCTCAAGACGCTCCTCGGGCAACCCGGCGGCGACGTGCTCGTCGGCGCCGTCGGGCTCGGTCTCGCGGCGTACGGCGCCTACTGCTTCGGCTGGGCACGCCACCTGCGGCGCGCCTGAGCGGACTCAGGCCGCGAGCGGCGGTCGGCCCGCCGACGACTCCGGCTCAGCGGCCGCCTCGCCCGTCGGTGCGACGACCGGCTCCGGCTTCGCCGGCGACTCGGCTGCCCGGCGGTCGAGCACGGCGAAGAGCGCATCGACGACGCGGGTGTCGAAGTGGCGGCCGCGCTGCGCGTCGATCTCGGCACGCACCTCTTCGGGCGGCCACGCCTTCTTGTAGGGGCGATCGCTGGAGAGCGCATCGAACACGTCGCACACGGCCGCGATCCGGCCCGTGAGCGGAATGTCTTCGCCCGCGATCTTCGCCGGGTAGCCGGTGCCGTCCCACTTCTCATGGTGGGTGCGGGTGATCTCCTCGGCGAGGATCAGCAGCGGCGAATCGGCGTCCTCGAGGATCGTCGCACCGTGCACCACGTGGTAGCGCATGATGTCGAACTCCTCCGGCGTGAGCTTGCCGGGCTTGAGGAGGATCGCGTCGGGCACGCCGATCTTGCCGATGTCGTGCAGCGCCGCGGCGTACCTGATCATCTCGGCGTCGGCCTGGCTGAACCCGAGCTCCAGCGCCACGTCTCGGCAGAGGTTGCTCATGCGGTCGACGTGCTCCCCGGTGTCGTCGTCGCGCAGCTCGGCGGTGCGCGCGAGCCGCAGCACCACCTCGAGCTGGCTCTCGACGAGCGCGGAGGTGCGCTCGGCCACCTCGGCCTCGAGCTGCTCGCTGTAGGCCGTGAGGCGGATGCGCGCGGTGATCTCGGCCGCGAACGCGACGAGCGACGAACACGCGACGGCCGCGGCCAAGGCGGCCAGTGGCACGGCGACGGGGAGCACGAGGCCGGCGCCGAACGCGGCGATGCTGATGCCGGCGAAGCCGACGGAACCGAACGCGGCGAGCGCGAGGCCGCGCAACGGGCCGAGCCGCACCACGGCGACCGTGCCGAGCAATGCGAGCAGGGCTGCGAGCGCAGCGGCGGTCCAGCCGGGCGGTGTCTGCAGCGGGTTGCCATGCTCGGCGGTCCAGATGGCGTTGGCCTGGATCTCCGGCCCCGACATCAGGCGGGTGCCGGAGGCGGAGGTCGGATGGACGTCTTGGAGCACTGGGGCGGTCGCACCGACCACGACGACCTTGCCGCGTAGCTTGCTCGCAGGCACTTTGCCGGAGAGGACGTCGGCGAAGGAGTAGCTGGGGAACGTGCCGGCGGGGCCGCGGAAGTCGATGAGCGCGCGGCCGTCGGCGTTGAACCGGCCGGCGGCAGGCGCCTTGCCGAGCTGCTTCGCCGTGGCGTAGGCGAGCGTCTCCAACTTGCCGTCGTCGCGGCCGTATTCGCGGATCACGCCCGAGCGGTCATGCATGAACGTGCTGCTTGCGGCGCGCGACCCGATCTCGGCGAGCTGCTCGTCGCCGCCCAGCACCTTGGTGCGGCCCCGCCCGTCGCGCTCACCGGTGGCGAGGATCGTGCCCGGGGTGCGCGCCACCGCATCGAACAGCGCGAGATCGTCGGCGTCGGAGCCTGACGGCTCCGTGAACTGCACGTCGTAGACGATCGGTCTCGCCCCCGCCTTGCGCAGCTGGTCGATCACGCGTGCGTGGAGGCGCCGCTGCAGCGGCCAGGTGGCGTCGATCGAGGAGAACGTGCGCTCGTCGATCGCGATGATCGCGACACCGTCAGCGGGCTGCGCGCCGCGCACCTCGAAGCGCGCATCGTAGGAACGCTCCTCCATGCCTCGCAGAGCGCCGAGCTCGCCGGCGGCGGCGACACCGGCGAGCCCGATGAGGCCGGCGACGAGAAGTGTGCGGGGGCGGGCCGCGACGCGCCGGCGGGTCATCGCTTCGGCTGGTAGGGCGTGAAGAGACGGCCGCCGGCTTTCAGCAGCTTGGCCTTGCCGCCGCCGGCCTTGGCCTTCGGCTTCACGAGCACGGCACCTTCGTACACCTTCACGACGGTGCCGGCGCAGGTGTCCGTGGTGAGCCACTTCGTGCCGCGCACGGCGGCGACGCTGGCGCGGCCGTGCGTCTCGAACTTGCCGCCCTTGTCCTGGCCCCACACGTGGCGGCGCTTGGACTTCTTGGCGGCCGCAGTGGCGCGGGTGGCCTTCTTGGAGCAGTCGAGCGCGCCGGTGAGGACGAGCTGCGTGAGACCGGTCGCGGCCTGCTGCTTGACGCGGAACTCACCGCCGCGGAACTCACCCGACTGGCTGCCGGTACCGACGGCGGAGGTGAGCACGATGCTGCCCTTCGTGGTGTCGATCACGGAGTTGCTCGGGATCGAGACGGCGCCGTTCACCGACCGGTAGGTGTTGGACCCAGGGACGCGGTAGCGCACCGTGCCGGTGTCGGCCTTCATCACCATGGTCTCCCCCAGCACCGGCGCCGGCACGGCACTCGGGCCGTCAGGCCGAGGCTGCGGCGTTGCCGTCGGCTCGGGGGTTGCCGTCGGTTCCGGGGTGGTAGTGGGCTCCGGGGTCGGGCTCTGCGTCGCCGACGGGGTCGGGGTCGGCGTCGCGCCGGGCTCCGTCAGCAGCTCGATCGGGAGTGTGGTGATCGGCGGGATCACCGGCTCCGGCGTCGGCGTCGGAGTCGGCGTGGGCGTCGGCGTCGGGGTCGCGGTCGGCTCAGGGGTCGGCGTCGATGTCGGCTCGGGGGTCGGGGTCGGGGTCGCTGTCGGGGTGGGAGTCGCCGTCGGTTCGGGCGTCGCGGTGACTGCGGGCGTCGGCGTCGGCGTCGCCCACGGCTCCGGGGTCGGGGTCGGCTCCGGCGTCGCGGTGGGCGTCGGCGTGGGGTTCGGCGTCGCGGTCGGGGTAGGCGTGGGCGTCGGTGTCGGTGTCGGGACCGGCGTCGTGATCGATGTCTTGAGCTCTTGGGTGCCTGCGTCGTTGAACGCGGTTACCTTGAGCTCGCCGGTGGTGGCCGCCGGCAGACCGGTGAGCGAGAACTGCGTCGACGTCGCCGTCGTGCCGTCGCCGACGTCGACCTGCCCAAGCGGGGTCCAGCTGCCGCTGGTGCCGCGGCGGAAGTCGACGGTGACGCCGGTAGGGATGCCGTTGGGGTTGACGGTCGCCGTCACGGTGCCCGTGGTCGCCGAGCTGGCGGTCGCGGCCGCGGCGGAGAGCCGTGGGGGCACGGTCACGCGCATGAGGTAGGGCGCGGTGTCGAGCGCGACCCACATGCGGCCATCGCGGCCGGCGACGATGTCGGTGCCCTTGGCGCCGCTTGGGATGTCGGCGCTCTCGAAGTTCTGGGAACCGTCCGAGCCGACTCGGATCACGCCACCGGTGGCGGTGCTCCACGTGTAGCCGTCGGGGCCCGCCGCGATCGCGCGCGGCGCATTGCCGGTTTCGATGACCGTGGCCGGATCCGTGGCCAGCGAGCCGAGGCTGCTGCCGCGCGAGAACCACATCGCCGAATCGGCGCCGAGGCCGAGGCGCCCCGGGGCGCTGCCCACCGAGCGGAACGACATGGAGCCGCCGGTGCTGATGCGACCGACGCGACCGTAGCCGCCACCCTCGACGAACCAGAGCGCGCCGTCGGCTCCGCGGGTGAGCGAGCGCGGCTCCGAGAAGAGCGTGAGGCCGCCCTGGAAGTAGGAGGCGTCGAGCGTCGCGGGGTCGACCTTGACGACGTAGTCCGGGAGCAGCGGCATGTCGTTGCCGGCCGTCATCCAGAGCTTGCCGTCGCCGCCCACGGCGATCGACGACGGGTTGGAGAGCGGCAGGTTGTAGCGCGTGATGGCACCAGAGTTGTGGTCGATCCGCCCGAACTCGCCACTGACGCTCAGCAGGCTGTCGACCACGAACCAGATGTCGCCGTCGGGCGTGATCGCAACGTCGTGCGGCCCGATGCCGCTCGGCAGACCGGCACTGACGCCACCGACCACCTGGCTGACGACTCCGGTCGCGGCCACCTTGGCCACTGAGCCGGCGCCGCCGGGCATCGTCGCCCACACCGCTCCGCCCGCGCCGACGACGAGGCTGTCGGGGCTCGCGCTCACGCCGGGCACGGCCGTGCCTTGCGGGTGTCGGGCTGCCGCCGGTGCGGCAGCAACGAGGGCACCCGTCAGGGCAGCGCTGAGGACAGCAACGAAGCGCATCGTGCCGGGATTCGGCATATCGCCGTCACAGTTGAACGGCACGCCGAATGCCATGGCGCGTTACCGCTCCTAACGCGCGGTTCCGTGCGCGCTCATTCCTTTTTCGACCTCGCGGTATCGATCAAACGGCTGCGCCGCCGGCGCGTGCCATGTCGAGCTCGCGACGGGCCTCGCGCAGCTCGTCGCGAAGGTGCGCGGCGTGCTCGAAGCGGAGCTCCTCGGCGGCCTGCGCCATCTCCTCCTCGAGTTCGACGATCAGCTCCGCAAGCTCCTCGGCGCTCTTGGTGTCGCGATCCGCGGCGCTGCGGCGGCCGGGCTTCTTCGGCACCTTGCTCTCGGCCTGCAGGAACTCGGCGATGTCGCTGACGCCCTTCGTGATCGCGGCCGGCGTGATGCCGTGTTCCTCGTTGTACGCGCGCTGAATCGCCCGGCGGCGATCGGTCTCGTCGAGCGCGGCCTTCATCGCCGCCGTCTCGCGATCGGCGTACATGATCACGGTGCCGTCGACGTTGCGGGCCGCGCGGCCGATGGTCTGGATGAGGGAGGTCTCGCCACGGAGGAAACCCTCCTTGTCGGCATCGAGGATGCCGACGAGACTCACCTCAGGCAGGTCGAGGCCCTCTCGCAGGAGGTTGACGCCGACGAGCACGTCGTACACGCCCAGGCGCAGGTCGCGGATGATCTGGATCCGCTCGAGCGTGTCGACCTCGCTGTGGAGGTAGGCGACCTTGAAACCGAGTTCCGTGAGGTAGCCGGAGAGATCCTCGGCCATCTTCTTCGTGAGCGTGGTCACGAGCGTGCGCTCGTTCTTCTTCACCCGCTTACGGATCTCGCCCATCAGATCGTCGACCTGGTTCTTCGTCGGGCGCACGTCGATCTGCGGATCGATGATGTGGGTCGGGCGCACGATCTGCTCCGTCACCTGCGTCGAGTGGCCCTGCTCGAACTGGCCCGGTGTGGCCGAGACGAACACGATCTGGGGCGTGTGCTCGAGGAACTCGGTGAAGGTCTGGGGGCGATTGTCGAGGGCGCTCGGGAGCCGGAACCCGTAGTCGACGAGCACCTGCTTGCGCGAGCGGTCGCCCTCGTACATCGCGCCCACCTGCGGCACGGTCTGATGACTCTCGTCGAGGAAGCAGACGAAGTCGTCGGGGAAGTAGTCGAGCAGGCAGTAGGGGCGCGATCCGCGGGGGCGGCCGTCGAGCACCGACGAGTAGTTCTCGATGCCGTTGCAGAAGCCCGTCTCGCGGAGCATCTCCATGTCGTACTGCGTGCGCTGGCGCAGGCGGTGGCTCTCGAGCACCTTGCCCTGCTCCTCGAGCTCCGCGCAGCGCTCGTTGAGCTCTTTGCCGATCCGCTCGACGGCCTCCGCCACCTGGTCGCGATCGACGTTGTAGTGGGTGGCCGGCCAGATGCCGAGGTGGCCCATGTCGTCCTCGATCATCTCGCCGGTGAGCGTGTCGAAGTGCTGGAGGCGCTCGATCTCGTCGCCGAACAGGGTGATCCGGTAGGCCGTCTCTGAGTAGGCCGGGAATACCTCGACCACCTCGCCCTTGGCCCGGAAGCCGCCGCGCGAGAGCACGGTGTCGTTACGGACGTACTGGCTCTCGACGAGGCGGGCGAGCAGCTCCTCGCGATCGAACAGCCCGCCCTTGCTGAGCATGATCACCTTGCGGTTGTAGTACTCCGGCGAGCCCATCGCGTAGATGCAGCTCACCGAGGCGACGATCACCACGTCGCGCCGGGCGAAGAGCGCCGACGTGGCGGCGTGGCGGAGGCGGTCGACCTCCTGGTTGATCGCGGAGTCCTTCTCGATGAAGAGGTCGCGGCTCGGAACGTAGGCCTCAGGCTGGTAGTAGTCGTAGTACGAGACGAAGTACTCGACCGCGTTGTCAGGGAAGAACGTGCGGAACTCGTTGCAGAGCTGGGCCGCGAGGGTCTTGTTGTGCGCCATCACCAGCGTCGGGCGCTGGAGCTCCTGGATGACGCCGGCCATGGTCATGGTCTTGCCGGTGCCGGTGGCGCCGAGGAGCGTGGTGAATCGATCGCCGGCCTCGATCGCCTCGCTGATCGTGCGGATGGCGTTCGGCTGATCGGCCGTCGGCTGGAACGGGCTGTCGAGGCGGAACTGTGGCACGACCCGCAGACTAGCGACGCCGCGAACGGACGTTCGCTGATACCTGCCAGATCCTGTCCGGAATCGGTGGCCGGAATTGCGCGCCACCCCAGCCCGGCGCCTAGGGGTGCGTTCCCAGGGGGCCGGCAGCGAAGTCTGGGGTGGCCCCTCGATGCCGGGGGCGGGCGCCCGCGGAAGTGTGCGGTGCATGCCGACCAACACTCGCTCCCTCGCCTCGATCGCCACCGCCGGCGCCCTCGCCGCCCTCGGGATCACCGCGCCGCCCGGCCACGCCGATTCGATCTCCTACGTGAAGGACGGCAACGTGTACCTCACGACACCCGATGGTTCGCAGACCGTGCAGGTGACGACCGCCGGCGGCTACTCCAGCGCCTCGCAGTCCGACGACGGGCGACTGATCGGGCTCAAGGCCGGGCGATTCCACCTGATGAATCGCTGGGGCGACGTGCTCTCCGATTTTGCACCCGTCGGCGCCGGCACCGCCGGCTCGATCACGCTGAGCGGCCCCTACGACCCGGCCATCTCCCCCGACGGCACCAAGGTGGCCTACGGGTTCTACGTGCAGTACAAGTCCGGCGATCCGAACTGCGGTAAGCCCGGCGGCTGCATGCAGGGCCAGCTCTACACGGGCACCGGCTATTCGCGCAGCGATGCGGGCGTCGAGTGGAACACACCCGGGTTCCAGCCGCAGTATTCGTGGACGGATCCCTCGTGGATGGACGACGCGCAGGTGCTCGTCTCCTCTCCCACCAGCAGCCTCGTCAAGGAGTCGGCGATCGACACGGCCGGCGACGGCAAGGACGCGCTCGGGTGGTTCAGCGATCCGTCGGTGCAGAACCTCTCGGACGGCGAGATGACGCGCCAGCGCACGGCGGCGGCGTTCCTCGGCAACACCCAGGCCGACCACCTGCTGATCTACCGGACTCAGGGCACGGCTCCGGCCGAGCCCGAGCGATGCCTCGATGCGCCCGCCCAGGGCGGTCGCTAGAGCTCGCCCAGCTGGTCGCCCGACGGCTCGCGCCTCGCGTGGGCAGGGCCCAAGGGGCTGTACGTGGCCGACTTCCCAGGCATCGCAGCTGCCTGCCCTGATGCCGCGACGATCAAGGTGAACGCGTTCGCCGAGGGCGCGACCTCGCCCGATTGGGGCCCGGCTGGGCTCCCTGGGCCGCGGCCGGCGGGCAACGGCACGCCCGGCGGAGCGGGCGTCAGCGGAGCGG
>JAGIBJ010000065.1 GCA_017744415.1 Solirubrobacteraceae bacterium | reverse complement strand
CGATCACGTCGAGGGGCTGCGTCGTACCGAGGCGGCCGCCGATGCGCAGGTCGATCGCGAGTTCCACCTCGCCGTCGAGCCCGTCGATGCGGCGTGCGAGCTCACTCCACGGCAGGCGTCCCGCGTGCCCGGAGTTCAGCGAGTCGGTGATGCGGACGCTGCCGCCGGCCGTCGTGAAGGTGGTCTCGAGCACGTTGCTGCCGTCGCGATAGCCACGCCGCACCTCGTACGGCGCGGTGGGTTCGATCTGGAAGCGCCCGGAAGCGTCGCGGCCGTCGAGGAGCCGGTCGAAGAGCGGTGGCGCATCGGGGGCGGGCACGCACCACCAGTCGATGCTCGCGTCGCCGCCGACGAGCGCGATGGTCCGCCCGTCGGAGATGACGCCGTAGTCCTCGATCGGCAGCGAGCCGTCGTCGCGTCGCACCGGTGGCCGCGCTAGATGGTGGCGACCGAGCCGCTGTCGACGCGGTAGTTGCTGCCGTTCACGAAGCTCGCCTGGGCGCTGCAGAGGAACGCGATCACCGCGGCCACCTCGTCGGGCTCGCCGCGCCGGCCGAGCTCCATGTACGGCCGCTCTTCCGCGAGGAAGCTGTCGATCGCCTCGTCGCGGTCGGTGCCGCGCTCGTCGGCGCGTTTGTCCATCATCGCGTCGGTCATCGGCGTGTGGATGAAGGCGGGGCTCACGGCGTTCACGAGGAGCCCCTCATCCGCGTACGAGCGCGAGAGTCCCTTCGCGAGGGCGAGGATCCCGGCCTTCGCCGCGCAGTAGGGCAGCTCGTCGTCATACGGCTGCACGGCATCCTCGGAGGCGACGAACACCAGGCGGCCCCAGCCTCCGCGGCGCAGGTCGGGGAGGAACGTGCGCACGAGCCGTACGGGGCCGAGCAGGTCGACGTCGATCGTCTGCACCCAGCCGTCGTCGTCGATCTCGTGGAACTTGCCCTGGGCGCCCGTGATGCCGGCCGACTGGACGAGGATGTCGATCTGGCCGACGGCGCCGGTGACCTGCTCGCGCAGCTTGGCGAGCGCCTCGAGGTCGGTGATGTCGGCGGCGAACGCGTGGAGGTCGCCGTTGGGCGTCTCACCGCGCAGCCGCTCGGCCGCTTCGTCGAGCCGGTCCGGGTCCTGGTCCGAGACGACGACCGTTGCGCCTTCGGCGAGCAGCACGCGGGCCGTGTGCCAGCCGATGCCCGAGTCGGCGCCGGTCACCAGCGCGATCTTGCCGTCGATGCCGAGGTCCATGCGGTCGAGGCTAGGAGCGCCCGGCGATCGGCCACCAGGCGGTGTGGCCAGGGCTGGCCACGAACGATTTGACCGCGGCATCGGTCGCTGACATCGACGCGACGGCTCGGGCCGGTCGCGTGGCCCTCACCCAGCGAGGATGCGGCCGAGCGCGTCGAGCTCCATCGAGCGGCCCGCGAGCAGGCGCTCGTTCCAGGTGGCGTCGTGCATCGGCTCGGCGTGCATCGCGACGTGTGTGCCGCCGTTGGCGGTCGCCTCGATCTCGACGATCGTGACCACTTCATACGGCTCGATGCCGGGCACGAAGTCAACGAGCGACCGATACGCGATGCGGTGCGGCGCGTCGAGCTCGGTGAAGCGCTTCGTCGACTCGGTCGTCAGCGGCATGCCGTGGCTCTCCATGAACGCGACCTGCTCGGGCGCCGTCGCCGTCATCGCGTATCGCAGCGTGCCCCCGGGCTGCAGGTCGAGTTCGGCGACGCGGACCGTGAAGCCCTCGGGCGCCCACCACTGCTCGATGCCCGCGGCGGTGGTCCACAGCTGCCACACCTGCTCAGGCATCGTCGCCGGGTAGTTCCGCTCGAGGAGGACGGAGTCGGTCGGGATCTTCTGGGCAGCGGACATGGTCGTCTCCTGGTGCTTTCGATGGCATCGCCGGGATCGTTCAACCGGCGAAGGAACGCGATGAACGTATTCCTTGTGAGGAATGTATAGCCGGTGAGGAATACTTGTGCAAGTGGACCCCGCCGTCTTCGCCGCGCTCGCTGAGCCCAACCGCCGCCGAATCCTCGAGTTGCTCGGCGAATCCCCGCGATCCGTGGGAGAAGTCGCGAGCGCGGTTGGGCTGCGCCAGCCCACGGCCACGAAGCATCTCCAGGCGCTCGAGCGTGCCGGCCTGGTTGCCGGCACGTCACTCGGGCGGCGCCGGATCTACGCCCTGCGGCGCGAGGCGTTCGTGGCGCTGCGCAACTGGGCGGAGGCGCTCGCCGCTGCCGTTTCAGACGACGACGACGCGCTCTTGGCCTACGAGCGCGCGGTGCGCCGCGAGCAGCGCCGCGCGGCCGCTGGCGTTGGCACTGTGCCGCGGGCGATGCAGCTGACCCGCGGGTTTGCGACCCCGCCAGCCGCCCTGTGGACGTGGTGGACCACCGAGGCGCGCGTGCGCGAGTGGTGGGCACCGGAGCACTTCACGGTCGCCGACGCGGATGTCGCTCCGAGGGTCGGTGGCGTGCTCAACGTCGTCCTCGCCGAGGGCGACGGCACCGAGCACCGCGCTGAGGGTCGCTTCCTCGCCCTCGACGAACCCCGGTCGCTGACCTTCGAGATGTCGCCGCTTGGCTCGGACGGCCAGCCGCTCTTTCGCTCCACCCACGCGGTCGCGTTCGATCCGAGCGCCGACGGCCCCGGCACGCACCTGGTGATGGCCATCGCGATCGACGGCATCGCCCCCGGCGCTGAGCCCGCGCTGGCCGGCGTCGAGATCGGCTGGGACCAAACGCTCGCGCGCCTCGCCCGCCTCGTGGCCAGGCGCTGACGCGCCGCGGGCTGGTCGTTGCGTTCGCCCCGCCTGGCTACGCGCTGAGCACGAGGCTCGCGAGGATGCTGTCGACCACGTCGGCGGCGGCGAGGGCGCCATCGACGGTGAGGCCGCGCTCGTGCGGCTCGAGCGGCTCGAAGATCTCGAGCTGGGAGGCGAGGATCTCCGGCCCGGCGAAGTGCGCCTCCCGCGTGCGCAGGCGCTCGGCCAGCTGCGCCTCCGGCACGCCGAGGTGGATGAACTCGACCGCCGGTCGCCGCAGCTCGTCGCGGTAGGCGCGGCGCAGCGCCGAGCACGCGATCACCAGGGAGCCAGCTTGGTCGAGCGCCCCGTCGATCACGTCGGCCACGCGCGCGAGCCAGGGCGCACGATCGGCCTCGGTGAGTGGTTCGCCCGCCGCGATCTTGTCGAGCGCATCGGGCGAGTGCAGCGCGTCGGCATCCTCGAAGCGCCAGCCCAGCTCGTCGGCAAGCGCGGCCGCCACCGTCGACTTGCCGGATCCGGCCGGGCCGATTACCACGAGGATGCTCGTCCGGCCGGCCGGATCGGCAGCGCCGGCGCGTCGGAGGCGCACGGCCGCAGCCGCCGGGGCGCTACTCGTCGATCGGCTTCGGTGTGGTCTTCCCCGCGATGCGGTTCTCGGCGCTCACCATCCAGGCGAACTGCTCGAGCTTCTCGAGGAACCCGTGCAGGAGATCCGCCGTCGTGGGATCCTCTTCGTCCACGTCGTCGTGCACTTCGCGCATCGTGCCGCACGCCGCGTAGAGGCGCTCGGTGACGAGGTCGATCGCCTCCGTGGTGTCGACCTCGCCCGACGGGAACTCCGGCAGCGATGACTGCTCGGCGACGGTCGCGGCGCGGCCGTCGGGCGTGATGTAGAGCGCGCGCATCCGCTCGGCGATCTCGTCGCTGAACAGGCGCGCGGCCTCGATGATCTCGTCGAGCTGAAGGTGCAGATCGCGGAAGTTCTTGCCCACGATGTTCCAGTGAGCCTGCTTGCCCTGGACGTGCAGATCGATGAGGTCGACGTGCACGCGCTGGAGCCGATCGGCGAGCTCCTCGGAGGCGCGGAAGGCGGGCTTGGGACCGGAGGTGGTGGCGGACGGGGTCATCTGGGGCCTCTCTCGTTGGGTGGGCCGAGCATGACCCGATCCGCGCGCGGTCACCAGCGGCGTCTCGGTCGACTCCGGGCGGCCCGGTGACCGATCTGCCAGCGGGTGACCGCGGCGCGTGGCGAACGCCCTGCGATCGTTCCGCGCATGCCGGAGTTGGCCGCCCCCGAACTCACGGTTCACGAGTCGCGCCCGGCGCCTCGCGAACGCTGGCCCGACAGCACCCTGAGCCTGCTCCGAGATCCCTACCGGTGGATCTCGCGACGGGCGGCGACACACGGTTCACCGGTGTTCGAGGCGCGCATCATGGGCGAGCGGACCGCCTGCGTGACCGGCCCGGAGGCCGCGGGGATGTTCTACGGCTCGGGGCACCTCACGCGGAAGGGCGCCTTGCCCAAACCGATCCTCTGGCTGCTGCAGGACGAGGGCAGCGTCACGGTGCTCGACGGCATGCCACACGCCGCGCGGAAGGCGATGTTCCTCTCGCTGATGACCCCGCCGCGGCTGCAGCGCTTCGACGAGCTGTTCGCCGAGGAGTGGCAACGGGCGGTGAACGCGTGGAAGCAGAAGGATGCGATCGTCCTCGATGACGCCGTGCGCACGGTCGTGTGCCGCACGGCCTGTCGGTGGGCGGGCGTTCCGCTCGACGGTGACGCCGAGGCGGAACGGCGCGGGGCGGACATGATGGCGATGTTCGATGGCGCGGGCGCGATCGGGCGCCGACGGCTGCTGGCGTGGCAGGCCAGGCGACGCACCGAGGCGTGGCTCGGCGGCCTCGCGCGCGATGTGCGCGCCGGCGACCTGACCGTCGATCCGCAGAGCGCATTCGCGGTGGTGGCCGCACACCGAGACCACGACGGCACGCCGCTGAGCAACGAGATCGTGATGACCGAGATGGTCAACCTGATCCGGCCGACCGTCGCCGTGGCCCGATACATCACCTTCGCCGCGCTCGCGCTGCACGCCAATCCCGCGGAGCGGCGCCTGCTGCGCCGCGCGACGCCGCGCCCCTCCGTCGATCCCGCGGCACTCGCCCCGGAGACCGCCGTCGACGACGCCGCGGATCCGGTGTGGCGGTTCGTGCAGGAGGTGCGCCGCACGGCCCCGTTCTTCCCGCTGCTCGGCGGCCGGGCGACCGAGCCGTTGACGTGGCACGGCCACCAGTTCCGCCAGGGCCAGCGGGTGCTGATCGACCTTTACGGCACCAACCACGATCCCGTCGCCTGGCCCGAACCCGACCGCTTCGATCCCGACCGCTTCCTCGGATGGCAGGGCGACGCGAACCGTCTGATCCCACAGGGCGCCGGCGATCACGCCAGCGATCACCGGTGCCCGGGCGAGTGGCTCACCATCGCCACGATGAAGACGGCCATACGCTCCCTGGCCACAGAGATCGACTACGCCGTCGCGTCGCAGGATCTCGAGCTCTCGATGC
This sequence comes from Solirubrobacteraceae bacterium, assembly GCA_017744415.1. Lineage (GTDB taxonomy): Bacteria > Actinomycetota > Thermoleophilia > Solirubrobacterales > Solirubrobacteraceae > JAGIBJ01. The sequence goes on along the minus strand of JAGIBJ010000065.1, from coordinate 39,895 downwards.
GCCGCATCCCGACCCGCCCCACCACCGGCTTGGTGATCCGAGCCGTACGAGACGCCGACTGAGCATGACCGCCGAACCCCTGATCGAAGAGCGCGAGATCACGCTCCACGGCAACGCCGTCGCCTACCGCCGCGGCGGGAGGGGCCCGACGATGGTGCTCCTGCACGGCATCGCGTCGAACAATCACACGTGGGACGCCGTGATCGGCGAGCTCGCCAAGACCCACGACGTGATCGCCCCCGATCTGATCGGCCACGGGCAGTCGGCGAAGCCGATGGGCGACTACTCGATCGGCGGCTACGCAACGGTGATCCGCGACCTGCTCCTCGCCCTTGAGGCGGAGCGCGTGCTGCTCGTCGGTCACTCGCTCGGTGGCGGGATCGCGATGCAGCTGCTCCACATGGCCCCGGATCTCGTTGGCCGCCTCGTGCTGGTGAGCAGCGGAGGGCTCGGCCGCGACCTGGGCGCCGTGCTGCGCGCCGCGAGCCTGCCGGGCGCTCCGCTCGTGATCCGCGCCGCGACGAGCGTGCCGGCGCAGCTCGCCGGCCGCGCTGCGAAGGGACTGCTCGATGTCGTCGGCCTCGAACTGCCGACGGATGCCGCCGAGGGCCTCGACGGCTTCGCGTCGCTCCACGACCCCGACGCGCGCGAGGCGTTCCTCAACACGGTCCGCGCGAGCACGGGGCTCGGCGGCCAGCGCGTTTCCGCGGTCGACAAGCTCTACCTCATGCGGGGGTGTCCACTGCTGACGATCTGGGGCGAGCGCGACGCGATCATCCCCGTCCAGCACGCCTACGAGGTGCAGGCGCTCGTGCCCGACATGCACCTCCACATCGTCCCGACCGCTGGGCACTTCCCGCACGTCGACGAGCCTGACCTGTTCTGCACCTACCTGCGCGCTTTCGAGGAGGCGACCGCGCCCAGCGAGCTCACCCTCGAGAGCCTCGGCGAGATCCTCCGCGACGAGACTGACGAGCCTGAGCTCACCGGCGCGCCCTAACGCGGCACCAGGCTCGGTGATCACGGGCCCGATGCCTTCCGTGACGACCACGCCGCCGCCCGGTAGCGACCGGAGACATCGCTCTTCCTGCTCCGTACGGTGCGGTCACGCATCACGGCGCTCATCACTCGCGAGCGTCGCGTGCGGACGATCTGGCCGTGGGTGGGGACCCGCGACCAAGAATGCGGAGTGGGTCGGTCAGGGGTGGCCGACCCACTCTTTTCCACGTCGCCGCGCACGTGCACCCGGTGGGGCAGGCCTGCGGCCTGCCGCAGGCGCGGTTGCCTCGGCGCCGCGAGCGCACCGATAGCCTGCCGCTCCATGGTCGGCCCCTTGTCAGCGCGCGCTTCGTGAGCGCCTCCGCGGCACGTGGCGGGATCGCCGCCGCCGGCCACCCTGCGGTGGCCGAGGTTGCAGCCGGGGTGTTGCGAGAAGGCGGCAACGCCGTCGACGCCGCCGTCGCCGGGCTCTTCGCGAGCTGGGCCTGCGAGCCGCTCCTCACGGGCCCGACGGGCGGCGGCTACCTGCTCGTCGCCGGCGCTGGCGTGCGGCCGACCGTGCTCGACGGCTTCTGCGCGGCGCCCGGCCTGGGCGGCGAGGCAGCCTCGGCCGACCTGGTCGCCGCCGACTGCGACTTCGGCGACACGCGCCAGGTGTTCCACGTGGGCGCCGCGAGCGTCGCGGCGTTCGGCATGGCCGGGATGATCGAGGAGGCCTCGCGGCGCTGGGGTCGGCTGCCGCTCGCCGATCTCGCCGAGCCCGGCGCCAAGCTCGCCTCGGAGGGCGTGCCGCTCAACGAGATCCAGGCCTACGTCGGCCGGATCCTCGAGCCGATCCTCGGGATGACCGCGGGTGTGCGCGAACTCTGGATGCCAGGCGGCGACCTGCTCGGCACCGGAGATCTGTTCCTCGCTCCGGGCCTCGCCGACACGATCAGCAGGATCGGCTCCGAGGGCGCGGCACCGCTGCGCGACGGCGATCTCGCGCGCGCGTGCGTCGACCTCGTCGCCATGCAGGGCGGGGCACTCACGCTCCGCGACCTCGCCGAGCACGCGCCGATCGCCAGCGACCCGCTCGAGGTCGGCTACCGCGGCCGAACGGTGCTCACCACCCCGCCGTCGTCGGCCGGCGGCACGCTCCTCGCCGTCGCCCTCCACGCCCTCGCCGCAGACCCGGGTGAGCACGACTCCCGGGCGATGCTGGCGGCGATGGACCTCGCGCAATCGGTGCGCACGCCGGCCTTCGCGCGCGACCTCACCTCGGAGGGGTTCGCGCACGGCCTTCTCGAAGCGGCGGGGCTGGGCCGCGATGCGCTCGAGGCGCTCCTGGCCCGGCAGCCCGGCAGCACCACCCACCTCTCGGTCCTCGACGCCGACGGCCTGGCCTGCGCGGTGACGTGCTCCAACGGCGAGTGTTCGGGGCTCGTGGTGCCGGAGACGGGCATCCACCTCAACAACGTGATGGGCGAGGAAGATCTCAACCCGCTCGGCTTCGGAATGTTCCCGCCGGGCCGCCGGATGCCCTCGATGATGACCCCAACCGCCGTGCTCGGCCCCGACGGCGAGCTCGAGCTGGCCCTCGGCTCCGCCGGCAGCAATCGCATCCGCTCCGCCTTGCTGCGCACCATCGTCGCCACCGTCGATCAGGCGCTTGCGCTCACCGAGGCCGTCGACGCACCGCGCCTGCACCGGGAGGGCGACACCGTGTACGTCGAGCCCGGCCTCGCCACCGACGGCCTCCTCGCCATCGACTCCGCGCAGGGCCCGGCCAAGGAGCTCGTCGAGTTCCGCGAGCAGAACCTCTTCTTCGGCGGCGTGCAGGCCGTCGGCATCGACCCGCGCACCGGCGACCATGTCGCCGCGGGCGATCCGCGGCGCGGCGGCGCCGTGGCCAGCGCCTGAGTTTCTGCGCCCGCCGCGTGCACATCCGGGCACCGATGCGCTGCCCACCGATGCACTGATCAGCCGAACATCGGGCTGCTTAGCTTGCGCCGCATGATCAAGACGCTCCGCTACGCACTCCTCGTCCCCGCCGGTGTGGCAGCGCTCGCGATGCCCTCCGCGGCGTCGGCCGCCAAGTACACCGCGTCGGCAACCGACCCGACCGGCGACGGCCCGGTCCCGGGCCGTGACATCAGCGAGGTGAAGCTCAGCTACGTCACGAGCGGCAAGCTGATCGTCGTCGTCACGACCGCGGGCCCGATCGATGCGGCCGCCGGCGACGCCCTCGTCACCGTGACGCTCGGCTCGAGCTGCAAGAAGGTGATCGGCCTCGGCGGCGGCGTGTTCTCCGACACCGTCGCTGGCTTCTCCAAGGTGAAGGGGAAGAAGATCCTCAAGCCCAAGAAGGCCAAGGCGGAGATCAAGGACGGCAACGTCTACACGCTGAGCGTCAAGAACTCGGCCTTCAAGGGGTGGAAGCCGAAGTGCGTCGGGGTCGCCCTGGCCGATCCCGCAACGGCGGATTCCGACAACCCGACGATCTTCGACCTCACCAAGGACATCAAGATCAAGTAGCCACCGCGCCCCGTCAGGCGCTCAGGAGCGTCGGGGGTCCGCTACGGCAGGATCCCGAGGATGGCGCAGTTGCTGATGTGGCCCTTGCCCGCGAGGCGGTCGAGGAGCCACCTGCGCGAATCACCGTTGTCGTTGATCAGCGGGTTGAGGTGGTTGACGGCCGTGCCGCCGGTGTTGAGGAACTGCACCACGCCGACGTAGCCCACGTTCACGCCCTTGTTGCAGTAGTCCTGGGCGAGCTGCTTGGCCTGCGGATGCGGGACGATGTCGTCCTGCGTACCCGTCACGATGCGGATCGGCACCGTCGGCTTGAGCTTGCCGAGCTTCTGCTTGTCGATCACGGCCTTGGCCGCCGGGATGCCGTTCACCACGTCGGTGATCGACTTGCCGCTCACGGTCCAGTCCTTCGTCTTCTTGAACGCGAACGAAGCGATCGAGTTCGCGACGCACTGCGTCTTGATCTCGTTCAGCGCGGCCTTGCCGGCCGCGTTGGTCTGCGCGTCGAGGATCGACTTGAGGTTCGGGTCGCTCTGCACGAAGCCGTTGATCGCGTAACCGATCACGGCGGTCAGGATCGTGCCGTCGGCCTTCGTCATCGTGGCGCCGAGATCAGCCGGCGGGCCACCCGCGTAGGCACCCTTGAGGTTCACGTCCGGCGCGTAGGTCGGCTGGAGCTCAGCGGCCGAAGCCGCGGCGCCGCCACCTTGCGAGTAGCCGTACAGACCGACCGGCGAGGCGGTCGTCACCGACGCGCCCTGCACCTTGACGGCCGCCCGGGCGGCATCGAGGACGGCGTTGCCCTGGTCGACGCGGTCGACGTAGGTGTGGATGCGATCGGTCGTGCCGAGGCCGATGTAGTCGGTCACCACGACGCCGACGCCGGCGTCGACGAGGGCGTTGATGCCAGGAATCTCGTAGCCGGCGCTGAAGCCCTGAACGGTGCCGCCGATGTAGCCGCTCTCGAGGCTCTTCGACGGAGCGCAGCTATCACCCTGACCCTGCGTGCCCTCCGCGTACACCACGAGCGGGCGCGGGCCGGAACCGGAGTACTTGGCGGTCGGCTCGATGTACGTGCCGGTGACGGCAACGGGCTTGCCGTTGTTGTCGGTCGACTTGTACATGATCCGGGTCGCCTTGCCCGGGGTCGCATTGAGATTCTGCGACTCGGAGCGCACGAGCGCACCGTTGGCCGCGGGCAGTGAGACCGGCGGGTCGTAGAAGCCGGCGAACGCCGGGGTAGCGGAGGCCGCGAGCGCGAGCGTTGCGCCAACGGTGGAGAGCGCCAAGAGCGGCGCGCGGTGGGAACGGGACATGGTGCTCCTGTGGTGCGGCGTAGACAGATGGCCGCTGCGCCCGAGCCGGGGCCACTGGGCGTAGGTGACGGCGGCCACACTAGCGCACGCAACCCCGATTTTTTGAGTACTCCTCATTATTCCGAGATGATCCGCATTTCTTGGGCTTTTTGACCCTGCCGGAAGCAGGACCGCCATCCCAGATCTGGCACGACGGCCAGCCCTGCCGCGCGGCGGCTCAGGGCGCGACGTGGGTGCGCCCCTGACGCGCAGCGAGGCGCTGGCGGACCTCTTGGAGGCGCGCGATCGTCGCCTCGAGCACCGGGCTCTGAGGCCCGGTGCGGGCGCGGCGCTCGCACTGCTCGGTGATGTGGTGCTGGATCTCGTCGAGGTCGACCCTCGTGAGCTGCCCGTCGCGGACGACCACGTCGCCGGCGACGACCGTGTGGCGCACGCCCGGCCCCGACTCCGACCAGACGAGCGCGGCCTCGAGCTCGCGCGCGCCCGCAAGACCCGGAGCACGTCGGTCGACGAGGGCGAAGTCGGCGGGGGCCCCGGGATCGAGCGCACCGAGGCCGGGCACCCCGAGGGCGTGTGCGCCGAGCTCGGTGGCCATGGCGATCGCCTCGTTCGCCCCCACCCACGGCTCGTCGGGGTCGCGGTGGATGAGGGCCGCGAGACGCATCGCGATCCAGGAGTTCTGGTCGTCGCCGGAGGCCGCGCCGTCGGTGCCGATGCCGATACGGGCGCCGGCCGAGAGGAGCGCGGCGATCGGGGCGCGGCCCGAGCGCAGACGCTGGTTGGCGGCGGGGTTGTGGGCGACGACGGCGCCCGAGTCGGCGATGAGGCCGATGTCGCCGTCCTCGATCCACACGCAGTGCGCGAGCGAGGTGCGCGGATTGAGCACGCCCAGCTCGGCGAGCCGCTCGACGGCCGTCTTGCCCCAGCCGTGGTGGCAGCTGGCGGCCTGCAGACGCGTCTCGACGCAGTGCAGCTGCATCGTCGTGCCCGTGCGCTCGGCGAGCTGCGCCATCCCGCCGAGCAGCTCGTCGCTCGCCCACTGGACGCCGCTCGCGCCCGCGAGGAGGTGGAGCCGCCCACCCTCGGCGCCGTGCCAGCGCCCGATGGCATCCTCGGTGAGCTGGAGGTAATCGGCGGTCGGCATCGCCGGGGCCTGCTCGGGCATCATCGCCACCACCCCGCTCACGTCGACCCCGAGATCGGCGGCGAGGCCGACCGTCGCGTCGTGGTCGGAGAGCAGCGGCGAGACGCCTCCGCGGATGCCGCTGTCGCGGTAGGCGCGCATCGCGCCATCGAACGAGGCCGCGGAGATGGGCGTCATCACCAGGTGGTCGATCACGGCCGTGCCGCCGCTGAGCAGCAGCTCGGCCGCCGTCGCGAGCGAGCACCAGTAGTGATCCTCGGCGTCGTAGAGCCCGCCCTCGTGCATGAGCGTCGCGAGCCAGGGCTCGAGCGGAAGGCCGTCGCCGAGGCCACGCATCGGGTTCTCGGCCGAGTGGGTGTGGGCGTTCACGAGGCCGGGCATCGCAAGCAGGCGCGCGCCGTCGATCAGGTCGGTCGCCCGCTCGCGCGCCGGCGACGGCGCCTCCGTGAGCCCGGCGATCCGCCCCGCGTGCACCACGAGATCGACCCCGCGCCGCAGATCACCGGGTCGGACGAGCACGTCGACGCCGGTGACGACGAGGTCGATCGGCCCCTCGGCCGGGATCAGGGCAACGGTGGGTTCGGGCATTGGCCTTCCTGGTCATTCTGGCGCGAGCTCACGGCCTGCGAGCGCCAGCGAGGCGACGACCATCTCGGCCTCGCCCGGTCCGGCTGGAGCGGAGAGATCAATGCCGGCGATGCCGGGGATCTCAAGCAGACGGCGGGCGTGGGCGACGGCGAGATCCACCGCGGCGATCCGCGGATCCGGGGCGTCGAGCGCGGCGAGGAGATCCGGGCTGGGGGCGTGGCCGAGGTACTTCGCGATCCGGTCGGCGGCGCCGTGCGAGATCACGAGCGGAACGCATGCGATGAGCGGCACCGCCGGGTAGCCCGGAACGGTCGGGTGCGGCGCGATCACGCTGAGCGCGGCCACGAAGGCCGCACATTCCTCGGGCGAGCAGTGATTGATGAACAGCACCTGCGCGCCGGCAGCGATCTTCGCGGCGGCTCGCGCGGGGCGATCGGACTGGGGCACGGCCGCGGGCGCTTCGGCGGCCGAGATCAGGAGCGGGGTCGTGCGGGCGGCGAGGCGCACGATGCCCGTGGAGTCGAGGTCGAACACGGGGCGGACGTCCGGCCGGTTGCCGAGCGACGGGTGATCACCGGTGACGCAGTGCACGGCCGGGATGCCGCTCGCATCGAGCGCGGCGAGTTCACTCTCGAGCGCCGCGCGGTTGCGATCGCGCGCATTCAGTCCGCACCAGGGGACGACGCCCTCGCCGGCGACGTTCGCACCGCGCACCGCCGGTGGCAGCTGCACGCGCGCCCAGGGCGCGTCGCCGAGCAGCACCGCATCGACGCTGCCGGCGATCCCTGCCGCCAGCCGGCGTTCGGCGTCGGCCGCCGCGGCGCCGCTCACGCCGCCGCCAACGCCCGCCGACGGCAGATCAGCGACCACGTACGGCCGCGCCGAATCCGGTCCGAGCTTCGCATTCAGCACGGCGTCGAGCTCGAGCTGCGCGTGGAGCGCCGCCGCGGTCTCGCCCAGTTCCCGTTCCGGTGGCGTGCTCACGCGCCCATGCTCCCAGGACGCGCGCGCCGTCTCCGTGGCGACAAGTGTGCCGACGTGCGGCGCCGCCGCCGGCTCGACGAACGCGCACGGGCCGCCGGCCTCGCACGAGCCGTCGTCCTGCACGCCCCCGCATGGGCCATGCGTCATGTGCTTGGGGCAGCTGCCGACGATCCACCAAGTCTGTCCGCCCCACCGGTCGACGCGCATGGACGGCGGGCCGAGTCGGCGGCGATCGCCTTGGCCGTGGGGAGCGTGAACGGGACGTAGCCGGGGTGGTGGCCACGGTTCTGTCCCGCCCACGCGGGCGTCAGCCGACGAGTTCGTCCGGCAGCAGGCCGTAGATGAGGACGTCGCGGCGCTGGCCGGCGATCAGCGAGTGGTCACGCAGCAGGCCCTCCTGCACCGCGCCGATCGCCTCGGCAACGCGCACGGAGCCCATGTTCACCGGCTCGATGAGGAGCTGGAGACGCTCGAGCCCGAGCACGTCGAAGGCCCAGCGCGCGAGGAGCGGCGCGGCTCGGGTGGCGACGCCCCTGCGACGTGCGTCGGGGGCGGTCCAGTAGCCGAGCTCGGCGCGGCGATGGGCGTCTTCGAAGCCGGTGAGGCCGACGGCACCGAGCAGACGGCCGCTGACGGGATCCATCACGGCGAGATCGAGACGCTCACGCCACCGGCGCGCCTCATCCTGCCCGGCGATCCAGTCCTCGGCGATCGAGAACGAATACGGCGACGGCCACCCTGAGATGAAGCGGCGCAGATGGTCGTCGGAGCCCGCCCCGGCGAGGAAGCCGGCGTCGGACGACTCCCACGGGCGCAGCGCGATCCGGCCGACACGCGGCATCGGATCGGGGAGCGGGAGTGGCGCCTGGACGTCGGACACCCGCAGCACCGTAGACCCCATCACGGGCGGAAGCGAGAGGTCGATCCCGGATTCAAACCGACGGGTCGAGGCGAGCGCGGCTGCGCCCCGAAACACGCGGTTCCGGTGTCACCCGAATCGCTGAGCCACCCTCACCAAGGTCCGCGTCCTAACTACGTTCGTCGTCGAGGGGGTACCGCCGAACGTAGTTAGGACGCCGGAAATGTGGCGCCGGGGAGGCCGGCGTCGGCGAGGGCCTCCCAGATGCGGTCCCGGCGCATGGGCAAACGGGTGAGGCGCACGCCGGTCGCGTCGCGGATCGCGTTCGCCAGCGCCGGGGCGACGGGGTTGAAGGGCGACTCGCTCATCGGCTTGGCCCCCAGCGGGCCGAGGGCATCATGGGTGTCGGCGAACCGCACCTCGGTGGGCGGGATCGTTGCCATCGTCGGCCAGTTGTAGGTGCGCAGGTTGCGGGTGACCACCGCGCCCTCGTCGTCGATCAGCACCTCTTCGTCGAGCGCCGCGCCGAGCGCCTGAGCGGTGCCGCCCTCCACCTGCGCGCGGCACTGGAGCGGATTCATCACCGTGCCCGCGTCGACGGCCTGCACGCTCTTCAGGATCCGCACCTCGCCCGTCGCCGGGAGCACCGCGACCCGGAAGCCGTGCACGTTGAACGCGACCGAGCGCGGCGACCCTGTGAACGTGCCTTCGCCGGTGATGGCCTCCGCGGCCGCGCGGGCGACCGAGATGCCCTCCTCGCCGAGCTCTTCGAGGCGGGCCGCCAGCGCCTGCGCGGCGAGGAGCGTCGCGCGGCCGGCGACGAAGACGCCCGCGCTCGCGAAGGCACCGCTGTCGTGGCCGACCTCGTCGGTGTCGGAGGCGACGAGCTCGATGTCGGAGGCCGTGACGCCGAGCACCTGCGCGGCGATCTGCCGGTGCACGGTCGCGGTGCCGTTGCCGAACTCGGCCGTGCCGACCGCCAGGCGGTAGGCCGGGGTGGCGTCTGGCACGAGCGAGATGCGCGCGTCGGCGTGGTGGCCACCGGGCGGGCCGGCGTCGAGCATGCCGAGCGCGACCCCTTCGCCGACGAGCCATTCCGGACCGGGCACCGGCTCGCCGCTGCCATCCGCGAGCGCATCCCGCACCATCGCCAGGCACTGATCGAGGCCGTAGCTCCCGAACTCGACGTCTTCCGGCTCGTCGCTCATCGCGACGAACCGGTCGCCGGGCGCCACCACATTGCGCTCGCGCAGGGCGATCGGGTCGATCCCAAGGCGCCGTGCGACCTCGTCGACCACGCACTCCACCGCGTAGACCGACTGGCTGAGCCCGTAGCCGCGCAGCGCGCCCGCGGGCACGGTGTGGGTGTAGACCACCTGTCCGTCGACCCGCTTGTGGGGCACCTTGTACACCCCGATCGACTCGTTGCACGCGTGGAACATCACCGCCGGACCGTGGTTGCCGTAGGCGCCGGTGTTGGAGAGCAGCTCGAGCTCCATGGCCGTGAAGTCGCCCTCGGCCGTGGCGCCGATGCGCACGCGAAGACGCATCGGATGGCGCGTGGTGGAGGCCGCCAGCTGCTCCTCGCGGCTGAACTCGATCCGCACAGGCTGGCCGAGACGCATCGCGGCGATCGCGACGAGGTCTTCGCAGAGCAGCTCCTGCTTGCCGCCGAAGCCACCGCCCACGCGCTTCGCGAACACCCGCACGTTCGACGGGTCGAGATCGAGCAGCAGCGCGAGCTCGTCGCGGGTGAGGAACGGCACCTGCGTCGAGGTGCGCACGTTGAGGCGGCCCGCTTCGTCGAGCCAGGCCGTCGCGCCGTGCGTCTCGAGGTGGACGTGCTGGATGCGCTGCACCTCGAAGGTGTCCTCGACGACGACCGCCGCGGCCGCAAACCCGGCATCGGGGTCGCCGCAGACCGTGTGCACCTCGCCCACGAGGTTGCGCGACGGGTCGACGATCCGGCTCTCGACCGCATCCTTGTCGCCGTGCACGAGCGGAGCGCCCGGCTTGAGCGCCTCGGCCGGATCGAACACCGCCGGGAGCACCTCCCAGTCGACGACGATCTGCCGCACGCCCTCCTCGGCAGCGGCGACCGAGTCGGCGACGACCGCCGCCATCCGCTGCTCCTTGTGGCGGGCGACGACATCCAGGATGCGGGTGTCGTCGGGATCTTCGCGGCGCGTGGTGTGGCGGCCCGTAGAGAAGAGCATCTGAGGCACGTCGTCGTGCGTGAGCACGAGCTGCACCCCAGGAACGGCGAGTGCGGCCGACGTGTCGATCGAGCGAATCCGCGCGTGCGCGTGTGGCGACCGCAGCAACGCCATGTGGAGGAGGCCCGCGGGCGCGTCATCCATCGTGAACTCCACTCGCCCCGTGACGATCTCTGGGCCGGCGGGGGCGCCGAGCCCACGGCCGACCGACGCACCCGCGGCATCGCGCTCGACGTTCACCACGCCCGCGAGCGCGTCGTGGATCGCGCGATAGCCCGTGCAGCGACACAGGTTGCTCTTGAACGCGCGAGGTAGATCCGCGCGCTGCTCCTCGCCGAGCCCGGCGGCTGTCATCACGAAGCCCGCGGTGCAGAAGCCGCACTGGAAGCCCTGCGCGTCGATGAACGCCTGCTGGACGGGGTGTGGCGTCTCGGGCGTGCCGAGCCCCATCACGGTGGTCACCTCGCGGCCCTCGGCGCGGCTCGCGGGATAGAGGCAACTGTGCACCGGAGTGCCATCGACGTGCACGGTGCAGGCGCCGCAGTCACCGGTGTCGCAGCCCTTCTTCACACCGGTGCGGCCTCGCTCGCGCAGGAACGTGCGCAGACACTGGCCGGCGCGCGGGGTAGCCTCGTGCTCGTCGCCGTCGATCCGGAACGTCATGCGCCCGTCAGCTCCTCGAGGAGCTCGCGCGCGTGGAGGCGCACGAGATGACGGCGCCAGCGCGGCGTGCCGTGCGGATCGGCGAAGTAGTCGCCGAGCACGAGGCGAGCCTCGATGGCCGCGTCGAGCTCGGCCGGCGTGGGTACCTCGGCAAACTCGAGCGTCACGGCGCGCGCGACGGCCGCGGTGATCACGAGCGTGAACGCCGGCGCCTCACCCGCGAGGTCGGCCGGCGGCACCCGGGCAATCAGCAGTGATGCGCTGCGGCCCATCGGGGTGAGCGACCCCTGGCGGATCGCGGCGCGCCCGCGCAGCACGTCCGCGGGCACGTGGATCGAGCGCAGCAGCTCTCCCGGAGCCAGCGCGTTCACGCAGTCGCCGATCACCACGTCGGCCACGGCAGCCCGCCGCTCACCGCCGCCGGGCTGCCAGATCAGGCACTCGGCGCCGAGGCCCGCTGCGAGCGACGTCATCGGGCCGGCCGGCAGCGACGCGCAGATGTTGCCGCCGACGGTGCCGACGTTCCACACCTTGAAGCTCCCGCGCAGCGCCTCGCAGCAGCCGCGAACGATCGCGAGGGCAGGCCACTCGGCCGGCGGCGGGTGCGTGCCGTAGTCGGCGAGTTCGGCGATCGTGCAGGTGGCGGCGATGTCCAGCCCTGCGTCGGTGGCGGTGAGCGCCCGCCAGCCGAGGGCCGTGATGTCGACGAGCCGGCGAAGCTTGGGGTCCGGCCACGCGAAGAGCGCGCTGCCGCCGGCGAGCCAGGCATCACCGGGCTCGAACGCGTCGACGGCCTCGCGTCCCGTCGCCGGGATGAGCTGCTCGACGGTGTTCAGGTCCACGGGTGCTCGCGGCCGGAGCGCGGGGATGGACCTCGCCGCTGCCGTGCCGAATCGAGCTGCGGCTGCGGCGCCGCCGGGCGCGCCGGGCCGCGCCCCTTGCCGGCGCGGGCCGACCGGGCGCGCGTCACGGCGGCTGGCGCGAGCGGTGCGCGAAGGAGATCGGCGGGCTGGTCGACGTCGGTGACCGATGCGAGGTCGTTCACGTCGACGCGGTGCACATGGAGCGTTTCGAGCAGCGGCGCGAGGCCCTGATCGCCGCTGAGGTCGAAGGCGCGCGTGAGGGCGATCGGGCCCAGCAGCACCGGGTGGCCAGGCGTGTCGGCGGCGACGGGACGGGCCGCCGCCGCGCCGGCCCTGATCGCCGGACAGCCCTCGCGCACCACGTGCGCGACGAGTTCGGCATCGACGAGCGGTTGGTCGGCCAGCAGCACGAGCGCCGCCATGCTGCGCGCCTCGGCGAGGCCAGCCCGCAGCGAGGCGCCCATGCCCTCCTCCCAGTCGTGGGCGACGACGACCCGATGCGGCACGTCGGCGGGAAGCGCCGCGCGCACCGTCGCCTCGTGTGCGCCGACGACGACGATCAGGTCGCTGCCCGCCGGAAGCCCGCCGGCGGCCGCGCGCACGGCGCGGGCGACGAGCGGCTGCCCTTCCCACTCCGCAGCGGCTTTGGCCCCGCCGAAGCGCCGGCCGGCGCCGGCCGCCAGCACCACGCCGGTGATCGGGCTGCTGCCCGCTGGCACACCGGGCAGCAGCGACTCGGGCGGGGCTTGCGCCTCGACGAGCGCCATCCCACCGGTCTCCTGCGACTCGTGGATCGCCCCGCCGGCCTCGGCAAGTCGGCCGCCGGCCCGGCCGTGGCGCACCGCCACGAGCTCAGCCGCAATGGAAAGCGCCACCTCGCTGGGAGCCCATCCCCCCAGATCGAGGCCGACCGGACCGACGATTCGTGCGAGCGCGGCCTCATCCGCGCCCCGGCCGCGCAGCCGTTCCAGGCGCGCTTCGTGGGCCGTGCGAGAGCCGAGTGCACCGACGAAGCCTGCGGCGCCGCCCGCGATGGCGGCCAGCAGCGCAGCATCGTCGATGGCGGGCTGGTGGCTCAGCGCGATCACGGCATCGGCCTCGCGCAACGGGCCGAGCGTGGCGAGGGCGTTCTCGGGCCAGGCGAGCAGCAGCTCGCTGGCGGCATCGGTGGGCGCGTGCGCGGCGACGGCGGGCCGCGGATCGACGATCACCGGCCGCATGCCGATGGTGGGCGCGAGCTCGGCGAGCGCGCCCGCAGTGGGCCCGGCGCCGACGAGGATCAGCCGGCCGAGCGGGGGTGCGGTGAGCGTGAAGCGGCCACCCGCGGTGGCGACGCCCGCCGTCGGATCGTCATCGAACGCGGTAGCGAGCGCGCCGACATCGAAGGTGAAGTTCGCGCCCTCGCCAGCACGCACGAGCTCGGCAAACGCCTCCTGCCGGTCGGCGAGCGGGCCGGCGCCCCACTGCTGCACCCACACGTCGATGCCGCCGCCGCACGGCAGCCCGGTGCCCGTGAGGCCGTCGTGCCCGGGCGCGAACCTCAGCCGCCGCGGCACGGCCCCGCGGAGCACCTGCTGCGCCACCTCGGTCACGTCGCGCTCGACGCACCCGCCCGAGATCGCGCCGGCGGTCGCACCGTCCTCGGCGACGATCAGCGATGCGCCCAGTGGCAGCGGCGCACGCCCGTGCACCGCGACGACGGTGCAGAGCGCCGCGCGGCGGCCGTCGGCCGTCCACGCGTCGAGCACCGGGATGAGGTCGCGCATCGCCGGCACCCTCAGCTTCCTCGGTAGGTGGTGTAGCCGTACGGGGCCAGGAGCAGCGGCACGTGCACGTGGCCGGCGTCATCCGCGAGGTCGACGACGATCGCGACCTCCGGATACCAGCTCCGCTCGATGCTGCCCGCGCCCTCGAGATCGAACCGCACGCGGTAGCGGCCGCCGGGCAGCGCGGGGCCGTCGGGGACGAGCTCGCCGATGCGCCCGTCGGCGTCGGTCGCGGCCGCGGCGAGCTCGGTCCAGAGGTCGGACTCGAGCTGCGCGAGGCTCACCGGCACGCCGGCGACCGGAAGACCGCTGGCGGTATCGAGCACGTGCGTGGAGATCGAGATGGAGCTCATGCCTCACCCTCCACCAGGTCGACGATGCGGTGGTAGGCGATCGCGCTCACCTCGGCCAGGGCCGTCGCCAGCTCGGCCTCGGGGTCGTTCACGACCCGTTCGTGCACCAGGCCTTCGAGCGCGCTGCTGCCGTGCTCACGCACGCAGACGATGAACGGGAATCCGAACCGCCGGCGGTAGGCATCGAGCTGTGCCGCGAGGGCCACGCGTCGCTCGTCGCTCAGGCGATCCAGGCCGGCGCCGGCCTGCTCGCTGCGGCTCTCGGCGGTGAGAGACTCGCGCGGGATCGCCCGCTCGGCGGCGAGCTCCGGGTGGGCATTGAGCACCGTGAGCTGTGCCTCGCGTGGGGCCGCCATCAGGCGCGTCGCCATGGCAGCGTGCACCTCGGCGGCCGACCCGAACGGTCCGTCGTCGAATGCCTGATCGGCGACCCACGGCGAGTGCTCGACGACGCTCCCGAACCGTGCCACGAAGGCCTCGCGGTCGGTCGGGATCACGCCTGCTGCCGACGCCATGCTCACGCGGCTCCCATCGCCGCAGCCTGCCGGGCGCTCACGCGCACCAGCTCGCTGGTCACGGTCTCGAGATCGGTGGTGCGCAGCTCGCCGCCCTCGACCACGAGCTTGCCGCCGACGAGCACGTGCTCCGCTCCCCGCGGCGGCCCGAGCACGAGCGCCGCGACCGGGTCGATGATCCCCGCGCCGCCGAGGTCGTCGACCTTCCACAGGGCGATATCGGCGAGCTTGCCGACCTCGAGCGAGCCGAGATCCGCCTCGCGGCCAAGACAGCGCGCGCCGTGGATCGTGCCGTGCGCCAGCGCCTGCCGCACCGTCATGCCGTCGGGCCCCTCGCGAAAGCGCGACGCCATCAGCGAGGCGTGCACCTCGAGCTGGAGCGTGCCCGCCTCGTTGCTCGCCGCGCCGTCGACGCCGAGCCCGACGGCCACGCCGGCGTTGCGCAGATCACGCGTGCGGGCGATGCCCGAGCCGAGGCGCGCGTTGCTGGTCGGGCAGTGCGCCACACCGACGCCGGTGCGACCGAAGAGATCGACGTCCTCGTCGGAGAGGTGCACGCAATGGGCGAACCACACGTCGTCGCCCATCCAGCCGAGATCGCCGACGTAGTCGGCGGGCCGTGCGCCGAAGTGCTCGAGGCAGTACGCCTCCTCGTCGAGCGTCTCGCAGAGGTGGGTGTGCAGGCGCACGCCGCGCTTGCGAGCCAGCTCAGCCGACTCCGCCATCAGCTCGGCCGTCACCGAGAACGGCGAGCATGGCGCGAGCGCCACCTGCAGCACCGACTCGGGCGACGGATCGTGCCAGCGGTCGATCGCGTCGGCGCTGGCCTGGAGGATCGCGTCGTGGGTCTCGGTGACCGAGTCCGGCGGGAGCCCGCCCTGGCTCTTGCCGAGGTTCATCGAGCCACGCGTCGGGTGGAAGCGGATGCCGACCGCCTGGGCGGCCGTCACCGTCGACTCGAGCAGCTCGGTGCCGTTCGGGAACACGTAGTGGTGGTCCATCGAGAGCGTGCAGCCCGAGAGCGCGAGCGCCGAGAGGCCGGCCTTCGCGGCGTGGTGGGTGATGTCGGGATCGAGCTGCGCCCACACCGGGTAGAGACCGGTGAGCCACTCGAAGAGCGTGCCGTCGGCGACGAACCCGCGCGTCGCCCACTGGTAGAGGTGGTGGTGGCTGTTGACGAGCCCCGGCGTCGCGAGGAGGCCGGTGCCGTCGATGATCGTCGCCCCGTCGGTGACGAGATCCGCGGGCAGCGAGCCCGCGCCGAGCGCGACGATCCGCGAGCCCTCGATCACCAGGTGGCCGCTCGCATGCTCGGTGCCGGCAGGGTCGACCGTCGCGATCGCGCAGCCGGTGATGATGGTTCGTGGCGCGGCTTCAGAGGGTGGGGTCACTGGATCCACGGGTGGTGCTCACGGCTGTGCAGGGCCGCGGGGTGGAGCAATCGATTGCGGGATCGTCGCGCGCAGCTCGCGGCGCACGTATGGACCGCTGTCCATACGTGCCGCCGAAACGTTGGCCCGGCCGATAGACAGGGCTAGCTCACAGGCTCCGCGTCGTCTGCTGTCGCCGGCTCGCCGGTGCGGGTGAAGCGTCCGGTGGGCGGCGCGACCGGCTCGGAGAGCAGCTGCGCCTCGGCCCGCGCGAGCACGGCTCGGGCGTGAGCGACCTCGTCGGCGCCCACGAGCGCGGGCGACTCGCTGAGCGCCTGGGCCGTCTTGCCACCCTTGCCCGCTTCGTTGAAGAGGTAGTTGAGCCCGACGACCGTGATCGTGCCGGCGCTGATCCCGGAGCCCGCGATCGTGCGGAACCACTCGGGGAAGCCGTCGTAGATGGTGGGCACGCCGACCGGGATCAGGCCGATGCCCAGCGCCGTCGCGACGATGATCAGGTTCGCGCCCTCGTCGAAGTCGACCCGGTTGAGCGTCTTGGCCCCGATCGCCGCGACCGTGCCGAACATGACGAAGCCGGCGCCGCCGAGCACGGGCACCGGGATCGCGGCCACGACGGCACCGACGACCGGGAAGAGCCCGAGGAACACCATCATTCCGCCGGCGGTGGCGACCACCCAGCGACTCTTGACGCCGGAGAGGCTCACGAGGCCGACGTTCTCGGCGTACGCGGTATAGGGGAACGTGTTGAAGACGCCGCCGATGGCGCTCGAGATGCCGTCGGCGCGCATGCCTGCGGCGACCACCTCCTCGTCGGCCTCCTTGCCGACGATCTCGCCGACGGCGATCAGGTCACCCGTCGTCTCCACCATCGAGACGATGAGCACGATCACCATCGTGATCACGATCGAGAGGTTGAAGCTCGGAGCGCCGAAGTGGAACGGCGTCGGGAAGCCGACGACCTTCGAATCGCTCACGGAGCCGAAGTCGGTGAAGCCGAGCGGGATCGCGACCAGCGTGCCGAGGACGATCCCGATCATGATCGAGGTGCGCTTCATCACCTCGCTGCCGAGGCGCTGGATCGCCAGGATCAACGCGAGCACGACGGCGGCCAGGCCGAGGTATTTCGGCGCGCCTTGGTCGTCCGCGCCGATGTTCTCCGCCCAGCCGGCGGCGACCGGCAGCAGCGACACGCCGATGATCAGGATCACCGTGCCCACCACGAGCGGCGGGAAGAAGCGCCGCGCCTTCGAGATCGCCGGGGCGAGGAACACCGCGAGCAGGCCGGCGATGATGATCGCGCCGAACACCTGCGTCATCAGCTCGTGCGAGGTGGCCTCGGAGAGCTGTCGATCCTGGTTGCCGGCGACGGCGACGATCGGAGCGACGGCCGCGAACGTGCAGCCCTGCATGATCGGGAGCCTCGCCCCGAACTGGATCTTCCCGAGCTTCACACCGATCGTCTGCAGCAACGTCGCGAGGCCCGCGGCGAAGATGTCGGCGGCGATCAGGAACGCGATGTCGTTCGGCGAGAGGTCGAACGCGAAGCCCACGATCAGCGGCACCGCGATCGCGCCGGCGTACATGCCGAGCACGTGCTGGAGGCCGAAGGTGACGAGTTCCCGCGGCGGGAGCACCTCGTCGACGGGGTGCACGGCCGGCGCCGTAGCTGCGGGTGGTGGAGCCATAGGAGCAGTCGACTCCTCGCGCGCCAACGCCCACATGGCCCGAGGGCCAACGCTCGCGGCGTGGGTGTGGCCCAAGTGGCCATGGGTGTTCGGTCGCCCGGGAGTTATGCGCGACCCTCCGTTGCGCATCAGGTCTCCCGACCGGGGGACGCATCGGCACCCGCGGCGCAACCGATTGCGTATGGCCAAGCGGCCAATCGGTCGCCCGAGGCCCGCTCCGCCCGGCCAAGCCCAGGCCGTTGAGCAACGCTCCGTGAGTCGCCAAGCTTGGTGGACCCCGGCGAGCCCGCCGCCCGGGGTTCATCCCACATGACCAATCCGCCTGGATCCGACCCCCTCGCCGGCGCCGGACGTCCCACGCTCCGCATGCTCGCGGAGCGCACCGGCCTGCACATGTCGACGGTGTCGCGGGCGCTGCGGCGGGAGCCGGCGAGCGACCCGACCGCGGAGCTCGTGCACCGCGCCGCGGCGGAGCTCGGCTACCGTCCCGACCCGCTCGCAGCCAGCTTGCGCAGCGGCAAGACCGGCGCCATCGGGATGGTCGCCCACTCCCTCACCGACATCGCCCAGGCGATGATCTACGAGGAGGTCGACCACTACGTCGTCGAGCGCGGCTACGACGTACTCGTCGCGAGCACGCGCGACGACCCGGGTGCGCAGCGCAAGCGCGTCGAGCTGCTGCTCTCGCGGCGCGTCGACGGACTCCTCATCGGCGATGCCCACCGCGATGGCGACTACGTCGACTGGGTCGCCTCGCTCGGCGTGCCCTATGTGCTCGTGATGCGCGGCGCCGAGGGTCATCCATCGGTCACCTGCGACGACGAGCTCGCTGGCCGGATGGTGGCCGACCACCTCGTCGAATGCGGCCACACGCGCGTCGCGCTGCTCGCCGGACCCGACTGGTCGGCGGCGTCGCACGGCCGTGCCGTCGGCTTCCGCACCCGCCTCGCCGAGCTCGGCGCGCCGCTCGACGACGACCTTGTCGAATCCGGCGGTCTCCACGCGGCGACGGGCCGCGCCGCGATGGAGCGCCTGCTGGCCCGTCGCCGCGACTTCACCGGCGCGTTCTGCGCGAGCGACTTCGTCGCGTTCGGCGCCACGAGCGCGCTGGCCGCCGCCGGGCTGCGGCTCGGCGACGACGTCGCGCTCGTCGGGTTCAACGACCTCCAGGCCGCCACCTCGCTCGATCTCACCTCCGTGCGCTCGCCGCAGGAAGAGATGGGCCGGGTCGCCGCGGAGATGCTGATGGGCGCAATCGAGGGCGTGCCCGCCGTATCCCGTACGCTCGCGCCACAGCTCATCGTCCGGGGTTCCACGGGCGGGCCCGCTGCCAGTGCATTGGCCGCCGACGTGGCTGGCGCGGGCGCGTGAGTCGGCGGCCGCAGCTGGCAAGCTTGCGCACCATGACCCGCTCCGCGCACCTCAGCGGCTGATGACGCACCTCCCTCTCGGCGGCCTCTCGCAGGCCGCGATCGACGAGCTCGAGCTCACCCTCGCGCCGGTGGATGCTTGGGCCGAGCGCCGGTATCCGGGCGGTGCGACGACCGACCAGCCGGTGCACACCGTCTACGTGCCGGCCGATCGTGCCGAGGCCGGGCTCTGCGCGGCGTGGGGCGCCGAAGCACTGGAGACGCTCGATGCGAACGCGCCACTGCCGGCGCTGCTCGCCGAGGCGACGGGCCTCGAGATCGACGAGGTCGCCGGCGCCTGGGACCTGCTGCATGCGGTGCTGGCCGAGCGACCGATCCAGGATCTTCGCGTCGACCTCGAGGATGGCTACGGCGCCCACCCGGACGAGGTGGAGGACGAGGATGCGGCGCGGGCGGCGCGCGTGTTGCTCGCCGAGGCCGCAGCGCCCGGGCGGCCGATGCGGCTCGGCATCCGCCACCGCTCGCTGGAGCGCTCCACGCGCGCCCGCGCCGTGCGCACGCTCGAGCGCGTGATCAGTGGGCTCGCCAGCGGGGGCGGCGTGCCCGACGGCTTCGTCCTCACGCTGCCGAAGGTGATCGACGAGCGGCAGGTGCTCGCGTACGTGCGCCTCCTCGGCGCGCTGGAATCGGGGTACGGCCTGGCGCCGGGCTCGCTGCGGTTCGAGATCCAGGTCGAGACGCCGCAGGCGATCCTCGCCGCCGATGGCCGCCTTCCGCTGGCGCCCATGCTCGATGCCGGCGAGGGCCGGATTACCGGCCTGCACTTCGGCACCTACGACTACACCGCGGCGATGGGCGTCGGCGCCGCCCACCAGCGCGCGCAGCACCCGGTCGCGCAGACGGCCAAGGCCGTGATGCGGCTCGCCGCCGCCGGCACGGGCGTCGAGGTGAGCGACGGGTCGACCAACCGCCTGCCGGTCGGCGATCTCAACGAGGTGTACGGGGGCTGGCGCGTCCACGCCGATCTCGTCGGCGGCGCGATCGCCGATGGCGTCCGCCAGGGCTGGGACCTCCACCCCGCCCAGCTCGTCACCCGCCACCTCGTCAACATCGCCACCTCGAGGCGCAAGGTGCCGGATGCCCTCGCACGCCTCGCCGTCTACTTCGCGGCCACCGCGGGCGGCGGCGCCCAGTCGGCCGACGACGGCGCCACGCTCGACGAGCCCGCCACCGCCCAGGCCCTCGCCGCCGACCTCGTCCGCGCCCTTCACCTCGGCGCGACGACCGTCACCGAGGTCGAGTCACGCACCGGCGTGCCGGTCGCAACGCTCCACGCGTTCGCCGCCCGCCGCGTGGCGTAGTCCCGCCCGGCGGCGAAGCTCCAACATCCCCGGGCTCTCCGGGCAGGGCGATGTTGGAGCTTTCCGTGCCGGTGTCGAAAGCTCCAACATCGCTCGGGTGTCAGAGCCGGGGGATGTTGGAGCTTGGTGGCGGCGGCTGTGACTACGGGTCGCGGAGCGTGATGCGGGCGATGGCGCAGGTGCGGAGCTGCTGCGCGCGGTCGGTCGGATCGATGCGTTCGTCGCAGGCCTCGCCCAGCCCGATGGTGATGCCGTGGACGTCGTCGAGCCAGACGATCTCGGGCACGTCGCCCGGCATCCGGCGCTTGGTGAGCTGCTTCGTCGCAGGGTCGTAGGTGCGCAGCGCGGCGTGGTCGTCCTCGGCGTTCGCGGACATCATGATCCGCACCTTCGTCGCGTCGAGGTGCACGCCGGTGAGCCACTGACCGCCGAGACCGCAGATCATGCGGTCGATGGTCTGCGCGCCGCCGTCGAGCGCGTCGAGCTTCCAGAGGTCGACGGCCTGCATCCCGCAGATGCCCGGGTCGCCTGCGCCGGAGCCGTCGTCGCGGATCACGGCGAGCGTGCGGCCGTGCAGCTCAAGCTTCTGCGCCGGCTTGCCGGGAAGCCGGCGCGGCCCGGATACGGCGGTAAGCACCCGGAGCACCGGATCGGAGGAGCGATCGCTCTCCAACCCCATGTCGAGCGATGAGCCACGGGTCACGGTCCGGTACACCGTGAACTCCTCGTTCTCGACGACCTCGATCACGCCGCCGACCGTCGCCAGCCCGCTCACCGGCCGCTCCTCGCGCATGTCGGGTGACCACGACATCGCCTTGCACGAGTCGTACTGCGCGGTCGAACAGGTCGGGTAGGTGACGATCGGGCGCCCCTTGGCGTCGGAGCCGACATGGATGTCGGCCCACCACGGGATCAGCGACGCGCCCTCGGCCTCATGCAGCTCGAGCGGTCCGTTCGTGCTTGGCGGGCCGACGTGCAGCGTGAGCCCGCCGAGCCCGCCAGTCGCGACCGCCAGCACCTTGCCCGAGGCCGCCATCTGGACGAACCCCTGCGCGCTCGCCAGAGGTTCGAGCGTCGCGTACTTCCCCCTCAACGACTTGCCGGTCACGGCCCGCAGGTCACCACCCGGCTCGGGAGTGGCGGCCGGGCCGCCGGTCGCAGTCGGCCGAGAGGAATTCGCGGCGGCCGGACCGGTGCCGCGGGCCTGATCGTCGGCGGATCCGCAACCCGCCAGGGCGAGCGCCAATCCAGAGATGGCGAACGACAACCGGCGACTCACGCTCCGTATTGGAGCACAGACGAAGCCGGCCGAGCCCGATTCAGCGGCGCCGCTCACGCGGCGCTGGCGCGTTGACGGTTGACAGCCGTTTGGTTCTCGGAGAGGGTGGCACGGAACCGCCGCTCGTTCCCCCGAAGCGCGCTCGCGGCCTCCACGTCCCACACGAGAGGCTCACCATGAAGCTCCGCCCTTCTGCGATCGCGTTTGCCGCGACCGCTGCTGCGCTCACCCTGCCCGGCGTTGCCGCCGGCGCCGACCCCACTCCGGCTCCGGCCGCCACCCTCGCGCCGCTCAACCCGGGCAATCACCTCGCCGATCTGACGTGGCAGTGCAAGCTGCCGGTGCTGGGCCTGCGGCGCGCCTACATGCGCTGGCTCACCGAGATGCCGAAGAGCGTCGTCGGCGGCGCGAGCGGCGCGACCGCGACGATGCTCACCGACATCTCGATCGAAGGCATCGGGGGCGACACGGTGCCCTGGGGCGCCGTCGCTTCGTGGGAAGGCAACGCCGCGTTCGATGTGGCGACGACCGGTCCGACCGGCACCACGCGGCGCACGCGCGTCACCATGGCGCTACCCAGCACGAAGGGGTACTCGGATCGTCCGACCTCCGCCGTCTTCTCCGGCAAGCCCCTGCTCAAGGTGGAGACCGATTGGCAGGGCGGCCTCCACGTCGCCGATCTCGAACGCGTGTCGCTGAACCTCATGGTGCGCGATGCGAACGGCACGCCGGTGCAGCTCCCGCCGCTCACGACCGACATCAACGACGCGCCCGTCACCGACTCCGACGGCGATCCGAACACGTTCGACGTCTACTGCAAGCTCGATCCGGCGAACCAAGACCACCGCCTGGCCGCCACCGACGCAACGCCGGGCACGCCTCCCGCCACCGCGAAGTTCGGCTACACGTTGCAGGGCTCGACGACGCTGAACACGCTGACCAAGGGCTCGATGCCGCTCACGGGCAGCGTCGACGCAACGCTCGTGGTCGCAACCGGTGACGTGTCGGCCGACCTCAAGCTCAACGACACGCAGGGCCGCCTCACGGCGCTCGGCTTCCTGCCGGTGACGGCGACCGTCGGCTTCGTCACCTCGGGCCCGACGACGGGCAAGCTCGTCGACGACCAGCTCACCACGACGAGCAAGGTGCGCATCAAGGTCAAGAGCGTGAAGGCCTTCGGAGCGATCCCGCTGGCCGGCGGCAACGACTGCCAGAGCAAGCAGCTCTCGACGATCAACCTCAAGAGCACCGATTCGTTCGATCCGACTGGCACCGGCGGCATCTTGGGCGGCACCTACGCCATCAGCGACCTCAACGGATGCGGTCCGCTGGAAGGGCTCGTCTCACCGCTCACCGCGGGGGCCGGCAACACGATCAGCGTGAAGCTCACGCCCGTCACGAACTAGGGCAACGGCATGGGAAGTCCGGTGGTTCGGCCCGTGGAGGCCCGAACCGTCGGGGTTTCCATGGCCTGAGCGCGCCAGACCAACCGCAAACGGACACTGCGTGCAATCGATTGCATAGCATGGGCGCAGCGTCCACCTGAGCCGACCGATCGTCCCGCGGGACAAGCAAAGACGACCAAGTCGGGACAGCCGGACAAACGATTGCGCGAGAGCGTGCCGGACACTGCTGCCAGACGCTCCGCCCCCACGCCCACCTTGGCCGACTGCACTCACCACGACCCCCACGCCCTGCACGGCCGGCGCCGCGCATGACGCACGCCGTGGCTCCGGTCGACCTGCTCGTCGTCGCGCAGCGCGCGATCCTTCCCGACGGTGCGCGAGCCGCCGCGATCGCCGTCAGCGGCGGCCGGATCACCGGGATCCTCGACCCGACCGGCCCACTTCCGGCGGCCGCTGAGCGGATCGACCTCGCTGCCGACGAGGTGCTGATGCCCGCACTCGTCGACAGCCACGTGCACGCCAACGAGCCGGGCCGCACCCACTGGGAGGGCCTGCGCACGCTCACTGCAGCGGCCGCGGCCGGCGGTATCGGCACGGTCGTCGACATGCCGCTGAACTGCATCCCGGCCACGGTCGACGTCGCCTCGTGGGATGCCAAGCGCGCGAGCTGCCCCGTGCCGTCGATCGACGTGGCCGGCTGGGCCGGCGCCGTCGGCGGCCGCCTCGACGATCTCCCCGCGCTGCTCGAGGCCGGTACCCGCGGCGCCAAGGCCTTCATGATCGACTCCGGCGTCGCCGAGTTCCCCGCGCTCACCACCGATGAGGGCCTGGCCGAGGCGATGGAGATCCTCAAGGCGCACGAGCTCCCGCTGCTCGTGCACGCCGAGGACGCCGATGTCGCCGCCCGCACGCCGGTGCACACCGGCACGCACCGCTACGGCGATCTCCTCGCGTCGCGGCCGCCACTCGTCGAATCGATGGCGATCGGCCGCCTCGCCGAACTCGCAGAACGCACCGGCGCGCACGTGCACGTGGTCCACGTGAGCTCGGCCGAGGGCGTCGCGGCCGTCGAGATCGCGCAGCGCCGCGGCATCCACCTCACCGCCGAGACCTGCCCGCACTACCTCGCCCTCTGCGCCGAGGACCTCCCCGACGACGACCCGGCCGTGAAGTGCTTCCCGCCGATCCGCGAGCGCCACCACCAGCACGCGCTCTGGGCCGGGCTCGCCAACGGCGTGCTCAGCATGGTGGTCACCGACCACTCCCCAGCACCCTGGACCCTCAAGGACACCGGCGACCTCGCCACCGCCTGGGGCGGCATCGCGTCGATCCAGCTCTCGCTGCCGGTCGTCTGGAGCGCCGCGCGTCAGCGCGAGGTGAGCCTCACCGAGCTGGTCGCCTGGATGGCGGAGCGGCCCGCCGACCTCGCCGGGCTCCCCCAGAAGGGCCGCATCGCGGTCGGCGCCGACGCCGACCTCATCGCGTTCGCGCCCGACGCCACCTTCACCGTGCGGGGCGACGAGCTCCTGCACCGCCACCCGCAGACGCCGTACGAGGGCAGGCTCCTCCACGGCGTCGTGCGCACCACCTGGCTGCGCGGTCGCGCCGTCGATCCCTCAGCGCCCCACGGGCGCTGGCTGCTGCCCGACGCAGGCGCGCCCGCCGCCGCCTCGACCACCCAGGGCACGGCCTCCACCACCACAGGGCCCGGCGCCGCGAGCGCCGCACTGGAAGACACCCGATGAGCAGTCCCTTCACCGATCTCCCCGACCTCGCCGGCCGCCTCCTCGGCGGCTCCGTGCCGTGGGCCAACGACGAGCTCTTCGCCTCGCGCGACAACCTCATCGAGCCGCACGACGCCGAGTTCCGGCCGAAGACGTTCGGCACGCGCGGCCAGGTGTACGACGGCTGGGAGACCCGCCGCCGGCGCTCGCCCGGCTACGACGAGGCGATCATCCGCCTCGGCGTGCCCGGCGTCGTCGTCGCCGTCGACATCGACACCGCGCACTTCATCGGCAACTACCCGCCCGAGGCGTCGATCGAGGGCTGCGCCGTCCCCGGCTACCCGAACCTCGACGTCGTCCAGGCCGCCGAATGGCGCGAGCTCGTGCCCCGCTCGCTGATCGACGGCAACAGCCACAACCGCGTGCTCGTGCTCGGCCATGCCGACCCGTACGACGACGACGCGATCGCCGGCGAGCTCGTCACGCACGTGCGCCTCAAGATCTATCCCGACGGCGGCGTCGCGCGCCTCCGCGTGCACGGGATCCCGATCATCGACCCCAGGATCATCGACGCCGGCCCCTTCGATCTCGCGGCCCTCGAGAACGGCGGCCTCGTCACCGGCTCCTCCAACGCCTTCTACTCCTCGGCCACCAACCTCATCCTCCCCGGCCCCGCCCGCACGATGGGCGAGGGCTGGGAGACCTCGCGCCGCCGCGACGACGGCCACGACTGGGTCGAGTTCGGGCTCGCCGCCACCGGCCACGTGAAGCTCATCGAGATCGACGCGTCGCACTTCGTCGGCAACGCACCGGGCGCTGCGATGGTCGAGGGTCGCAACGGCGAGGACGCCCCCTGGGTGCCGGTGCTCGACCGCACCCCGCTGCAGCCGAACATCCGCCACCGCTTCCCCGTCCCCGACGCCGGCCCGCTCACGCACCTGCGCATGAACGTGTATCCCGACGGCGGCCTCGCCCGCTTCCGCGCCTACGGCACTCCGACCCCCGAGGCCCGCGCCGCCATCGGCCGCCGCTTCGCCGCCGCGCTCCCATTCGACATGGCCAGCAACCTCTTCTGAGCCGGGCAGCGGCGCCTCGCACGCACGCTGCGCCACTTCGTTCCTCGATGTAGCAGGGCGACACCTGCGTCTCTTCAGCGGCCCATCGCACGCACGATCCACCACTTCCCGACCCAGAAGCAGAACACGACATGCCCAAGCTCACCGTCGCCGGCCCGATCCTGCCCCGCTTCGACGAGATCCTCACGCCCGAGGCGCTCGAGCTCATCGCCACGCTGGATGAGAAGTACAAGCCCCGCCGCGACGAGCTGCTCGCGAAGCGCGCCGTGCGCCGCGAGGAGATCGCCGCCGCCGGGACCATCGACTTCGATCCGCAGACCGTCGGCGTGCGCGCCGGCGACTGGAAGATCGACCCCGTCCCGGAGGCGCTCCAGGACCGGCGCGTCGAGATCACCGGCCCGACCGAGATCAAGATGGCGATCAACGCGCTGAACGCCGACGCGAAGGTGTGGCTCGCCGATTTCGAGGACGCCAACACCCCCCACTGGCAGAACGTGATCGAGGGCCAGCTCAACCTCCGCGACGCGCATCGCGGCGGCCTCGCCTGGACCTCGCCGGAGGGCAAGCATTACGCCGTGCGCGACGACCAAAAGCTTGCTTCTGGCGAGCCGGCGACCGTGATCCTCCCGCGTCCGCGCGGCTGGCACTTCGACGAGCGCCACCTGCTGCGCGACGGCCAACCGACCGTCGCCGGCATCGTCGACGCCACCCTCTACGTGATCACCAACGGCCCAGGTCTCGCCGCCAGCGGCCGCGGTCCGTTCTTCTACCTCCCGAAGACGCAGAGCTGGGAGGAGGCGAAGCTCTGGGACGACATCTTCACCGACCTCGAGCTCCACGTCGGGCTCCCCGAGGGGACGATCAAAGCGACCGTTCTCATCGAGACGATCACCGCCGCGTTCCAGATGGACGAGATCATCCACGCGCTGCGCACCCACATGGCGGGACTCAACGCCGGCCGCTGGGACTACCTCTTCTCGCTGATCAAGACGTTCCGCGACGCCGGCCCGAGCTTCGTGCTCCCCGACCGCGCCGACGTGACCATGGCCGTGCCGTTCATGCGCGCCTACACCGAGCTGCTCGTGAAGACGTGCCACAAGCGCGGCGCCCACGCGATCGGCGGCATGGCCGCGTTCATCCCGGATCGCCGCGACCCCGAGCGCAATGCGCTGGCGCTCGCGAAGGTGCAGGAAGACAAGGAGCGCGAGGCGGCCGCCGGCTACGACGGCTCGTGGGTCGCCCACCCCGATCTCGTGCCGACCTGCCGCGCCGCGTTCGACGCCGTGCTGGGTGACGCGCCGAACCAGCTCGCCAAGCAGCGCGACGACGTGACCGTCAAGGGCAGCGACCTTCTGAACGTGCCCGCGACACCGGGCGCGATCACCGATCAGGGCGTTCGTCACAACGTCGCGATCGGCCTGCGCTACCTCGAGGCCTGGCTCGCCGGCCGCGGCGCCGTCGCGATCTTCGGGCTGATGGAGGATGCCGCGACCGCGGAGATCAGCCGCAGCCAGCTCTGGCAATGGATCCGCAACGGCTCGGTCACCGCGGAGGGCACCACCGTCACCGAGGAGTGGGTGCGCCAGCTGCTCGACGAGGAAGAGGCCGGGCTCGTCGAGGCCACCGGCGACAAGGAGCAGGTCGACCGGATCACCGCCGCCCGGATCCTGTTCGAAGAGGTCACGCTCGCCGACGACTTCGTCGACTTCCTCACGCTTCCCGCGCTCGCGCAGATCGACTGAGCCCCGCGCCAAGGGAAAGTGAATCTGGTTCAACAGTTGCCGTTGTCTTCTCGGCGGCGGCGATGCACCATGCCGTGAGCATCGTCCCGGTGCTCTCTGTCCTGCAGCCCGTCGTCCGCGGGCTGCGCCGAAAGGCTCACCATGCGTCTGTCCCGACTCGCTCTCCCCGTGTTCGCTGTGGCGTGCACGTTCACGTCCTCCGCCCATGCGGTGGAGAACGGCCCCGCTCCGACCGTCAGCTCGGTGCGTGCCGACGCCGGCTCCTACTCCGTCTCGAAGACGAGCTACGCCGACAACGTGACGCCCGGCTTCGGTGCAGCGACGGTGTACGCGCCGAGCAACACGACCGGCCAGAAGTTCGGTGTCGTGTCGTTCGCTCCGGGTTGGACGGAGAACCAGAGCGCGGTCGACTGGATCGCGCGGCGCACGGCGTCGTTCGGCTTCGTGACCATCGTGTTCGACGTCAACAACACGTTCTTCGACTTCCCCGCCGCGCGCGCACCGCAGCTGATCGCCGCGCTGAACTTCGTCACCGGGACTTCGAACCAGCGCAACCTCGCCGACGCGTCCCGCGAGGCCGTCGTCGGGCATTCGATGGGCGGTGGCGCGACGCTCGACGCCGCGCGCGCCAACCCGTCGCTGAAGGCCACCGTCGGCCTCGCGCCCTGGAACCCCGGCATCTCCTACAGCGATGTGACCGTGCCCTCCCTCGAGATCGGCGCGCAGAACGACTTCATCGCCGGCGTCTCCAACAACGCGCGCTACTTCTACAACTCGCTGCCCGGCTCGACGCCCAAGGCCTACACCGAGATGAAGAGCTTCGGTCACCTCCAGACGAACTACCCGAGCGCCCAGGTCGGCGCCGCCACCGTCTCGTGGCTCAAGCGCTACGTCGACGGCGACACCCGCTACGCGCCCTTCATCTGCGGCGCCCACACCGGCGTGCAGAACAGCGAGCTCAGCGCCTACGCCAGCAACTGCTGAGCCGGCCGGCCCGGCCCCCGCGCTGAGAGACCGCGGGGGCCGTCGCGCCTTTGCCCGACACGCGATGCCGTCGGCATACTTCTGAGGCGAGGTGACCGATCCAGCCCCACCGTCCGAGCCGGCGAACGATCCGCAGGCGATCGGCCGCAAGGCGCGCACGCGGAAGGCGATCCTCGACGCCGCGGGCGAACTGCTCGCCGCCCAGGGCATCGACGCCACCTCGGTCGAACAGATCGCAGCACGCGCCGAGGTGTCGGTCGGCGCGCTCTATGCGCACTTCGGCAACAAGCACGGCCTCGTGCTGGCGTTCATCGCGAATGCGCTCGACACCGCAGAGCGGCTGATGGAAGAGGCCCGGCTCGATCCCTCGCCGCTGAAGCGGGTCTATGCGGCGGGCGACGCCTACTTCCGGTTCGCCGTGGAGCATCCGGCTGCGGCGCGCTTTGCCGCGGTGCGCGTGCTGCAGCCCGAATCGGGAAGTGAGCACCAGCAACTGCAGGCCGCCATGTCGAAGCGCACCGAGAAGATGGTGTTGGCGGTCGCCGCCGATCTGAAAGCCGCGATGGACGCTGGTGAGATCCCGGAGGCGCCGCTCGATGCCACGATGGTCTACCTGTGGGGCATGTGGAACGGTGTCGCGGCGCTGATGCTGCGGCAGGACGGCGCGGCGATCCCGGAGCGCCTCGCTGCCCGCGCCCTCGAGACGGCGCGCATCACGATCGAGATCGCCGGTGAGCACGTGCGCGAGCACGGCCGCGCGGACTGGGTGATCGCGCGCGAAGCGGCCAACGGCCCCGACTGAGTCGCCGCACTGGCCTCGATCGTGGTGCTGCGATGTACACCGCAGGAGCCGAATCGGCGACGCGGACCGGTCGCCCGCTCAACAAAGTGGTGCGGTGGAGGGATCGCACCGAACGAACGCGGCGCCTCTGGTTTCTTCCGTTGCATGGATGGCCTCTCGCTCGTCACCGCTCACCTGCTGCGGCCTGCGACCGGCGCCGATGAGCCGTTCTTGCAGGCCGTGCTCGCCGGCACGATGGAGCAGGAGCTCGCGTTCCTGCCGGCCGCGTTCGCGTCGAGCATTGTCGCGAGTCGGCGCCTCCAGCAAGCGTGGCGCATGCGGGCGAAGCATTACGGCCACGAGTCGCTGATCGTGCTCGACGGGCAGGGCGAGCGCGCCGGCCACCTCGTTGTCGATCAGACCGATGACGCCATCCATCTGCTGTGGCTCGCGCTGCTGCCCGAGGCACAGGGACGAGGCCTCGGGAGTGCGGTGCTGCTCGGCGTGCAGGATCGCGCGGCTGCGGCGGGCGTCCCCGCAATCGCCCACGGAGAGATCGACGGCGCAGCCGCCATGCTGCTCGTCCGTCACGGCTTCTGGGTCGACCCGGCCGCCGACCGCCGGCCGGTCTGGCGCCCCGCACTCGCCGCCGCCTAAGGCGCGCCGAACTCGGCGACGAGCGGCGCCGCGAGGCCCTCGAACTGGTGGCCGCCCGCGTCGAACTCCACCACCCGCGCTGAAGGCAGCCGCGCGGCGTTGAGCGCGAGGTGCTCGAACGGGACGACGTCGTCGTCGCGGCAGTGCGCAAGCGTGATCGCGGCGGCGGGCTCCGGCTCGGGCGTTGCGTAGTCGGCCGACTGCCAACCCTCCGGGCCCCAATCGGGCATGCCGAGCAGGAGCGCGGTCGGCACGGCGGGAGCGCCCGGCGCGGCGAGCGCGTGGAGCAGCATGTTGGCTCCGAACGAGTGCGCGACGACGAGATCGCCCCGCTCAAGCGTGCCGAGGAGCTCGAGGATCGGAGCGGTCCAGCCCGCCACCGACATGTCGTCGTCCGAGAACTCCGGCATTACCAGCTCGGCGTCGACGCCCGCCGCCAGCGCCGCGGCGAGCGGCCCGTCCTCGACGAACCCTCCGGCGCCATGGATGAACAGCAGCCGCTTCGGCACCGCCCCGTCGCCGTCCGGGTCCATGCGGCGCACGCTATCGCCGGCCGTGTGGCCTGGCGAGGCGCCCGGCGTCGACCGTCGCGGCGAGGAGCGCGCCCGCCGCGTAGGCGAGGAAGTCGGTGGTGACGAACGTGGTGCCGAGCAGGAGCTTGATCGGCGGGAACGCGTCGGCGAGATCAGCGGGCACCGACGTGAGCTGCAGCAGCTCGACGGCCGCCGAGCATGCGAATCCCGCCAGGCCGACGCGTACCGTCGGCGCGGTGGGCCAGGCAAACGCGATCACGAGGTAGA
The DNA here is from genome assembly GCA_017744415.1 of Solirubrobacteraceae bacterium. Lineage (GTDB taxonomy): Bacteria > Actinomycetota > Thermoleophilia > Solirubrobacterales > Solirubrobacteraceae > JAGIBJ01. Next base: position 8,859 of record JAGIBJ010000065.1, on the reverse strand, counting down.
CGAGCGCCACGTAGAGCACGCCGCCCGCGGCATCGGCCGCCCAACCCGAGAGGCCGAAGCGCGCCGCGAGGCCGAGGAGCACAACAACGGGCACGGCCATTGCGAGCCGGATGCGCCGCGCGCGGACTGTCGCCGAGGCCCCGATCCCGCGAGCCTAACCATCACCGAGTGCCGACGGTCGTCGCGGCCGCAGCCGGCTCGACCATGGTCGAGCCGGCTGCGAGCAACCCGTCGGCTCCGGCGTTCAGGACCCCAGCATGCGCTGGGCGGGCGCGCGCCGATCCGGCTGCGATCAGGAGGCGGCGGTCCTGAGCTGAGCGGGCTCGCGCCCGCCGCCGATCTCGATCCGTCGAGGCTTGGCAGCCTCGGCGATCGGAATGGTCACCGTGAGCACGCCGTCGGTGAGCTCGGCGGTGATCCGGTCGGCGTCGAGATGCTCGCGGAGCTGCATGGTGCGCGACCAACGCCCCCATCCCCGCTCGATGCGTTGTGCGGTGCTCCCGCTCACGTCGATGGGCTTGCGATCACCGGTGATCACGAGGGCGCCCTCGCGGACCTCGATGTCGAGATCTTCGCGGCTCACGCCCGGGGCATCCATGATCACCCGGATCTCGTGCTCGCTCGCGATCACGTCCGCGGCGGGGAGCCAGCCGGTGCGGGCTGGGGCTCCGGAACCGCGCGAGAACTGGCGCTCCAAATCCGAAAGAAGCGCAAAGGGATCGGTGGGCAACACCGTCATTCCTCCTACTCGATTTCCGAATCCGGTTTGAACCGGTGCGGAGATTCTAATCAGAGGATTTCTGCGTCGTCAAGACTTAGATGTGCCGCGACCGCGGCCGGTGGCCTCAGCCGCCGGGATATTCGGCGGGCGGCGTCGGCGTGATCGTCGGAGCCGGCGTTTCGGTCGGCGTCGGCGTCGGGGTTGCCGTTGGCTTGGGCGTCGGCTTCGGGGTCGCGGTCGGCTTGGGCGTGGCCGTCGGCGTCGGCGTCGGCGTGACGGCGGGCGCCGGCGCGGGCACGGGCGTCGGCGGCACCGGGAGGCTGACGGTCGTCGAGAAGAACGGCTGCTGGATGCCGACGATGCCCGGGAGGTCGTCGGGGCGGCCGAGCGAGTAGGCGCGGCCGAGCAGGATCGCGAGGAACGACGGGCTCGACCCGCTGCGTCGCGCCGCGAGCGCGGCCGCCACCTCGGCGTCGCTGCTGAGGAAGCGCTCGGCACCGGCGATCGTGCGGTTGGTGAACGCGAGCAGCCCATCGGCGTTCGAGGCGTTCACGACGCGCCGGCCGGCGGTGTTGAGCACGTACGGGAGGTAGCCGAAGGAGGTGCCGTCGTCGCTCGCCGCCGACTCCGCAAGCACCACGTTCGGCATGGCCGCGAGCGCGGCCGCGAACGGGCGGGTGTAGGGCGCGTCGATCTTCACGGAGAAGCGCACTTCGGGGAACGCGTGGATCACGCGCATGAGCGGGGCGGCGCGAACGATCTGCTGGGTGACGCGCGTGCCGTCGATGCGCGTGCCGACGCTCATCGAGGTGCCGGCGCCTTTCGAGAAGCCGCGTCCGGCGAGGTAAAGGAACACGTCCTTGCAGCCCTTCTCCTCGACCATCCGGCGCAGCACCTCGTCCGGACCGACCTTGCTCTCGCGGGAATACCGCACGTCGACGATCCCGCTGCTGAGCTTGCGCAGCGCGAAGAAGAGGTCGCCGAGGCGGGCGCGGGTGGCGTCGGCGCCGGTGAAGTCGTAGAAGTCGCCGAAGGTGTCGCTCACGCGGAGCACGCACGCGTGGTCGGCGGCGAGTTGCGCGGCGGCCAGGCGCGCTGCGGGGAGGTTGGCGAGGGGCGCGCGATCGGCGACTCCCGAGCGGGCGGCGAGCAGCAGCGAGTCGGCGTCGCTGACCACGTACTCGCGCTCGAAGATCCGGTACTGCGGCGCGCGGTAGTCGGCGCCGCTGCGCAGGAACGCCGGCGGGCGGCCGTTGATCACCGGCGGCGAGGCAAGCATCCGCGAGAGGCGCACCTTTCCGGTGTTCACGTCCACGAGCACGATCTGGCCGGCATGCCCATACGCCTGGTAGGGCGCCCAGTCGGCATAGAACGCCCACGCGCGGCGGCCGGCGAACACCGAGATCATCGCCGGCGCATCGCGCACGGCGGTGTCGAGCTTGCTCTTCGCGAGCGGCGCCTCGGGGGCTCCGGCCTGCCGCACCATCGTGCCGCCCTTCAGCGGCGCGCGCACACCGAACACCACCACGGGCGCCCTGCCCTTGGTGACGCCGAGCGCAGCCAGGGCGCGCTTGCCGGCCTCCGCGCGCGAGATGGTCGCGGCCACGGCCGATCCCGCCGGGATCAGCATGAGCAAGACGGTGGCGAGGAGGACGCGGACGAGACGAAGGTGAGGCACGGCCACGGGCGACCCTACCGGCGCGTTCCACGGCGCGCCATGGACCGAGGGCCCGTTGCTGAGGAGCCGTCAGATCACGGGCGCGCCGGGCCGCGGCTGGAGCGTGCGCGGGTGTCGAGACCGACGCCGGCGCGGTGGCGGGCGCGCACACCGGGCGGGGTCACGACAGGCCCGCCGCTGACGAGCTGCTCCGGCGGCTCGCCGGCCCGGCGTGGCTAGAGACCGTGGCCGCCGCGCACCAATGGGGGTGGCGCGGCGGCCACGCGTTCTTTGTGGTGGCGTGCCTCGCCACGGATCGCTCTACGATCGGCGCCGTGAACGCAATGCGCCTCTGGAAGGCCGCCGCAGTCGTCCTAGCGCTCCTGTTTGGCGGATGCGGTGGGGGCGACGAACGAGAGTCTTCGCCCGCCCCTCGCGGCTGGCAAATGCAGTCGATCGCTCTCGGCGGCGTTGCTGACCAGACTGGCATGCGACCCGTCGGGCTCGCGTATTCGCGCAACGGCATCGGCTACGCGGCGTGGACGACGCCGAAGACCGACACCGAGGACGTTTCCTTCGCCGTCGTTCGACCGGGGCAGCGAGAAACCAACGCCGTCACTGAGCGCGCGGCTACGCTCGTCGGCGGCCCAACCGCGACGGGAGCGTCAGCCGTCGTCCTTGTCTCGCACCTTTCGCGCCCTGTCACCAGCGATTCCGGGCGCACCGATCTCGCGTTCTGGCAGTTGGGCTCGGACTCGTCAGTCCAGCGAAAGGTACAGATACCGATACCCGCAGGCTGGACAGTGGGCCACGCGTCGATGGCTTCGTCGGCCGGGCGCGCCATCGCGGCTTGGGTCGAGTTGCGACGCGGAGCCGGCGACGATGCCTCGTTCCGTGCCCGACTTCGAACAGCAAGGCTCGAGCGCGACGGCGAGCTGCACGGCGTGAGGACGATGCAGGCCTCGTCAGGCGTCCCAGATCCGTTGGACGCCAACGTTGCAGCGGCGGCTTCGGGCGGACGAGTGCTCATTGCTGCCGACAGCCTCGAGGACCGCGGATCGCACCGCGGAATCGTCGGCTGGGTCGGTTCATTCGACACCATCGGCGACCGCCCCATCGCCGTTGCCAAGAGCCATTCGAGCGTGCTTTCGGCCGTCGTGACATCCCGCGGCGTTCCGGTCATCGCCTGGGCCGCGCAGCATGCTGGCGAAGAGGCCGACGGCCCCTGGACTGTTCGCGTCGCCCGACTGACGCAACGATCCGCGACCACGGCGCAACTCGATCGCGGGACGAGCCGGCGATTCCCGGCGAGTGAACGTCTTGATCTCCTGGCCGTCTCCGGTGGACGGGCTGTGCTCGTGTGGAATGGGGTGCGGACCAAAGGCGATCCAGTGTTCGTGGCGACGAGCGATGCGGATGGTCGCTTCGGCTCTGCGGCGAACGTGGTGGACAGTGGCCGCTTGACCGGCACGGCAGCAAGCGCGCGCGGCGAGCTAGCCGTAACGGTGATGCCGATGACAAAGCCCGGCGCGCCCGTTCTCCTCGTCAGGCGGACGTCTGCGAAGCGGTTCCTGCCAGCACTCACGGTCCCTTTGCGCGTAACCCAGCCATTGGTTCCGGCCTTTGATTCCGCGAACAACGCAACGTTGGCCACGACCAGCGGCGAGCGTCGGGCCAGAGGCCTGACGCTCGCACACCGCTTCAGTCGCTAGCCGTCAGTGGGCAGGCTGACTCGAGCTCGGGGTCGTATGGATCTCGGGACGCTTGACGAAGCACGTCCGCGGCATGAACGCCCACGCGTTCTTGCGCACGGTGCTGCCACTGCTGGCGGCGGGGTAGCGAGCCATGAAGTAGTCGCCGCCACGAGTCAAGTACCGGACCTGGGCCCAGTCACCGCCAGCAACGTTGCCTCCGGGAATGCGCTCCTCCGGCTTGGCGTTCCCGCCTGAGATGAAGTCGACGTTCGCGTAGCGCGGGCATGCACCGTTGAAATCCGGGAACAGTTGTCGCAATGCGGATGCGCTCTTCAGCTGCTCGTCCTGGTTGTTGTCGTGCGGACTCGGGTTGTAGCCACCGTTGAACGTCCGGCCCTGTCGCCGCAGTTCTTTCGGCGAGTCGTACATCTGCGACGCGAAGACGTTCTCGGGGATGCCGCGCGAGCCACAGCCGACGTCAATCCGCGTGCCACCCGCCTGGGTGTTGGCTAGTCCTTGCAGGAAGCCGCACTCCATGAAGTTGCCGCCGATCGCGCCCTTGTAGTACCAACGCTGACCCGCGCTCGGATCGTTGTTGTACCACTGCTTGCCGGTGATCGTGATGCTTGCGTTATGCCAACAGGTACCGATAGAGAATCGGCCTCCGGCGTTGCGGATGGTGCCGCCAGCGTTGATGCACTGATAGACCTTCCCAATCCGTCCGTCGGAGGACTGGCGCGTGCCGAGAGCCTCGAGGTCAGCGTCGTCGCCACCCCCGTCTTCCTCGCTGGGTGGGTAGTAGTTGATGTTTGCCGCAGTCGGAACGCCAGCCAGGCTCGATCCGGTCGCGCGCATCGCCTCGGCGAGGTCGTACCCGTTTTGTGTCGCCGCGTCCACCGACGTGACCCACGCCTTGCTGCCGAGCTCGTACTCCCAGACCTGCCCGTTCGCGACGTCCCGATAGATCGCACCGTCGAAGGCGCCTCGAGCGAGCGCCGAATCGGCGGAACCCCGGTCGGCTGGATCGAGGCCGAGGTAGAGCCCGTTCGCGGCAGCGTCGCTTGATGCACCGCGGAAGTCCGAGACGAAGCGGTCAGCCTCGCTGGTCGCGTCCATCTTCCAGTTGGTCCCGCCGTACGTCACCGAGCTCGAGAAGCGCGCGTTCGCGCGGTCTCGAACGGGACCCTGGTCGGCCGGCGCGAGGCCGTTGTAGAGCGTGAGCGCGTCGGCGTCGCTGCGGGCGCGCATCGCGTCGATGACCTGGTCCTTCTCGATGTCGGTGTTCACCGCGCGGTCGGCGCCGCCGTATCGGTATGACGAAGGGGAGACGACGCTGCGCGATCCGTGGGTGACGCCGATGAAGGCGGCGCTGGTCGACCAGCCCGTGCGCCAGACGCCGGTGTAGGCGCCGCCGAACTTCGTGCGATCCGAGGTGGCGACGGCGTAGGTCGCGTTATCGCCGACGATGAGGTCGTCTGCGCCGTCGCCGTTGAAGTCGCCGACGCCCTTGAACGCGGCGTTCGTCGACCAGCCGGTGAGCCAGGAGCCGGTACCGGCGGCGCCCAGCGCGGTGCCGGATGAGAGGGCCACCGCGTACACGTTTGCGTCGCCGACGACGAGATCGTCGCGGCCGTCACCGTTGAAATCGCCAACACCCTTGAACGGCGCATTCGTCGACCAGCCGGTCTTCCACGTGCCCGTGCCGGGAGCGCCGAACTTCGTACCGTCCGAGAGCGCGACCGCGTACGAACCGTTGTCGCCGACGATGAGGTCGTCGCGACCGTCGCCGTTGAAATCGCCGAGGCCCTTGTACTTCGCTGCAGTCGACCAACCCGTGTGCCACGTGCCGGTGCCGGACATGTCGAGAGCACCGCCGCTCGAGAGCGCGACGGCGAACGCGTTGTTGTCACCGACGACGAGATCCGAACTCGCGTCACCGTTGGCACTCGTGGGGAAGGTCTCGGCGGCCATGCTGAGAGCCGGGAGGCCAGCACTCAGCAAAGCAAGTGCTAGGAGCATCGACGAGCCGCGGCGCGCGCGGCGTCGGGAAGTGACGGGCATCGGTTCCAAATCGGTTGGGTGGGAGACCGACGGGGGAACCGGTCGCGCCGCAAGGTACCGAAGGTAGGCACGCCGCGCCACGAAACAGTTCGACGTGTGACCAGTCCGTCAATAGAGCCCTTCTGGCCCTCGACCGGAACGTCGCTGGTCCGTCGAGCCGCAGCGCTTACACAGAGCCCCGCCACGCAGCGAGGGGCGGGTCCCGCACCATGAGACCCGCCCCTCGTGGCGGTCGGCTGCCCCCTCACGATGAGGGGGCGGCTTCGCGTGCTCCCTCAAAGGTGGCGAGGGAGCGTTGGCTTGTGCTGGCGGCTAGCTGTCGGAGCCGCTGCCGAGCGAGATCGACTGGTCGATGAACTCGTTCGTGAAGAGGTCGGCGGCGGTGACGCCGTCCTTCACGGTCACGTTCTGCTTCTTGAAGATCGGGGCAGTGAGATCGATGATCTTCTGCACCCGGGCCTCGTCGATGTCACCGAGGGCGGGGGTCGGGCCGTCGCCGATGATGCCGGTCTTCACCTGCTGCTCGGCGCCGAAGGCGGCGAGCTCGGCCGGGTAGTCCCAGCCGCCGTAGAGCTTGGCCGCCTCGACGATGATCTTGTTCGTGGCGGTCGGGTCCTTGGCGTAGTCCACCTGGGCCTGCTGGATCACGGGGACCAGCTTCTTCAGGCAGTCGCTGAGCTCGGCCTTCTTGCTGGCCTTGATCGCGAGCGCCTCACCGTAGTTCGGGTAGCCGGCATCGGAGATGTTCAGCGTGGCGACGGGCTTGGCCCACTGCTTGACCGTGTTCTCGTACTGCCACGGCTCGGCGGTGATGAAGCCCTGCTGGACGACCTTGCCGCCGGAGGTGACGAAGCGGGCGGGCGTGCCGTCGTAGGACGAATCGACCTGCTCCTTCTTCAGGATCCCGGCACCGACCAGGTAGTCCATGTAGTAGTTGCCCTTGAAGTACAGGACCTTCGTGTTGGTCTTGCCGATGTCGGCGATCGTCTTGAAGTCGTAGGTGCCCGGGTCGTAGATCAGCACCTGCGCCCACTTCTCACGCGGCGCCATGACCATCGTCATCGGCGTCTTGCCCGAGTTGCGGACGGCCTCGTCGGAGTTCTCGTAGCCGAGGGTGATCGACGAGTCGGTGTACATCTGCTGCGTCGGCGTCTGGAAGCCGGTGGCCGGGCCGCCTGCGCGCACCTCCACCTTCACGCCGGTCGGCTTGCCCTTGTAATAGAGGTCGCCGCTGACGCGCTTCTTGCCCTTGTCGTACTCGGGCGTGCCGCCGATGAGGGCGTACGACTCGGAGTGATCGGCCTCCGGCATCCAGTCGGTCTGGATGACGACGGTGTCGGGGCAAACGCCCTTGAGCGACACGTCGCCCGAGGCCGTGGTGGCTGCGGAGTCGCCGCCGCTGGCGGTGTCCTCGGATTCGTCGCTGCCGCAGGCGGCGAAGGTGAAGGCCGAGGCGGCGAGGATCGTCGCAAGTGCGGCTGGTCGGCGTCCGATACGCATGGGGCTCCGTTTCGGGTGGTAAGCGGGAAGTCGGGGTGGGGGTGGGGATGGGTGTTCGGCGGGGGCCGAGGGAAGAGTGGTGGGGCGCCGCCATCGGCACGAGGCGACGCCCCAGGTGTGGGGCGGAGCTACACGCCCCCACGGGTGGTGACGTGCCACTTGCCGATCACGCGCTTCTCGGTGAAGACGACGGCAAGGTAGGCGGCGATGCCGAGCAGCATCGCGAGGATCACCGAGGTGTACATCCGCTCGTACTGCAGCTGCGAGGCATCGAGGTTGATCAGCTGGCCGAGGCCCGGGCTGCCCTGGGTGAAGAAGAAGTCACCGACGACGGCGCCGACGACGGCCATCACGGCCGCGACCCGCAGGCCGGTGAAGATCGCCGGCAGGGCGGCGGGGAGCTGCAGCTTCGTGAGGCGCGTCCAGCGGCTCACATGGTGGAGCGTGAGCAGGTCGTGCTGGCTCTTGTCGGCCGAGAGGAGCCCGAACAACGCGTTGTTGATGAACGGGAAGACCGAGATCAGCACCACGACGAGCACGCGGCTCGGGAAGTTGTAGCCGAGCACGACGCCGATCACCGGCACGAGCGCGAGGATCGGGGTGGTCTGCATCGCGATCGCGTACGGCAGCAGCGCGTTCTCCACCCACTTGGCCTGACTCATCGCGACCGCGAAGGCAAGGCCGACGACGATCGTGACGACGAGGCCGACGATCGCCGACTTCGCCGAGAGCCAGAGGCTCGTGAGCACCATCTGGAAGTTGGTCCAGTCGAACACGCCGACCTTCACGACGTCCCACGGGAGCGGAACGGTGATGGCCTTGTCTTCGTTGAGGATGTAGTGCAGGCCCACCCAGGCGGCGATGCCGAGGATGAACACGATGATCGGCGGGATCACCTTGCTCGCCAGGCCGGGCTGCTTGACCGGCGTGACCTTCGGGGCTGCGGCGGGCATTGCGACGGCCGCCTCGGTGAGCTGTTCGGGCGGAGCGCTCATGCGTGGGCCTCCCGGAGGCGAAGTCGGGGTCGAATCGGAGCTCGGGCGTGCGCGGGTAGTCGAACGGGATCGGGTAGTCGCCGATGATCCGGCCGGGGCGGGCGCTCATCACGAGCACGCGGGTGCTCATGTACACCGCCTCGGAGATCGAGTGCGTGATGAAGAGGCCGGCGAACTTCGTGCGCTCGAAGAGCTGGAGGGTCTCGTCGTTGAGACGGGCGCGGCTGATCT
>JAGIBJ010000064.1 GCA_017744415.1 Solirubrobacteraceae bacterium | reverse complement strand
GACTCAGGCCGCCGGGCGGCTGCGTGGCGTCGCGGCGCGCTCGGCGGCGTCGCGGCGGGCGGCCTTGGCCGCGCGGCGGCGGACGTCGGCGATGTGGAGGAGGCCGTCGAGGTCGCGGCCGTGGGAGGGGAAGACGGCGACGCCCGCGGACACGTCGAGTTCGGGGCGTAGGACGGTTTCGATGGTGGCGGTGAGGCGATCGGCGTCGCTGGGGCTGAGCACGGGCACGGCGGTGACGAATTCATCGGCGCCGAGTCGGCCGGTCGCGAGGGCGCTGGAGAAGGTGTCGCCGAGGGCGCGGGCGACGCGCTGGATGGCGGCGTCGCCAGCAGCATGGCCGTGGTGGTCGTTGAAAGCCCGCATCCCGTCGATGTCCATCGAGAGGATCGCGACGTGCTGACCCGTGCGGGCGGCCTCCTCGAGCACGATCGCCACCTCGCCCTCCACGCCGAGACGGTTGCTGAGGCCGGTGAGCACGTCGGTACGCGCGACGGTGAGCCACTGCTCGGTGGTGGCGGCAAAACCGTGGTGGGCGACCCGCCCGAGCAAGAAGGCGCTCCCGATCAGCACGAGATGGAACGGCGCGGCCCAGAGCGACGAGGACGGACCGAACACCACGACCGCGAGGTAGAACGCGAGCGTGCCGGCGAGCGTGACGAGTGCCTGGCGCCGGAACGCCACCGACGTGTCGAAGAGGACCCGCAGCGACAGTCCGGCGATCACGGGCTCAAGGACGCCGCCACCCTGCGCGAGCGCGGCGACCCCGATACCGCCACCGACGAGGAGCGTCGCGGCGACGATCAGCCGCATCACGTCGCGGTCGTTGGTGGGATCGATGTGGCGCGCGCTGTAAGCGGCGACGAGGCAACCGAGCACCCACGGCACCCACAGGGCGGTGAGCACGCCGCGCCAGAGCGAGTCGCCGCCGAAGCCGGTGACCACGATCCCGAGCGCGAGCAAGCCGCCGATCAGGCCGAGCGCCCCGATGCTGAGGCTGAGGAACTTGCCAAAAAGGACGTTCGGTGACGGCTGGCGTGGCCGTCCGCCGTTCCGGCGCAGCCGCTCGTAGGTGAGCACGGGGGGCGCCGGGGCCGAGGCCGAGCGGTCCGGCCGGAGCCCGCCGGCGACCAGCCCGTGGATCCGGCGCTCGCCGTCGTCCTTGGCCCGCTGCAGCGACGCGTTGCCGACCCGCAGCAGATCGCTCACGGTCACGGTGCTGTCTTCGCTGGTCGCCACGCCGATCGACACCGGGTGGCGCTCGCCGATGGCATCACGGAGCGCGACCGCGAACCGGTCGGCCTCGAGTCGATCCATGCCCACGGTCGCCACGCCGAACTCGTCGCCGCCGAGCCGCCCGGCCGACGCACCTCGCGGGAGCACTTCGGCCAGCCGCTGGCCGCTCCACTCGAGCAGTTCGTCGCCGGCGGCGCCGCCGCGGGCGGTGTTGATCTCCTTGAAACCGTCGAGGTCGATGAGGAACAGCGCGACCGGCGCCTTCGCCCGCCGCAGCTGGACGAGCGCATGCTCGAGCTCCTCGATGAACCCGGCCCGGCTCAGGGTGCGCGTGAGGCGATCCGCCCGCGTGAGCTGGCGCGCCACGCGCTCGGCTCGTCGGTGCGCCGATCCACAGAGCACTCCGAAGTAGCGGCCGCCCGGGACGAGCGTGATCAGCGTCAGCGCCTCCAGCCACGTGACCGGCGGCCCGACGAACGCCAAGGGCACCAGCGACAGCGTCAGCAGACCGACGACGAGCGCGGACAGGCGCTTTGGTAGCACGAGCCCGAGATACGTGGCGCCCGGGACCAACGCAGTGAGGTAGGGCGAGGCGAGGCCGCGGCCGGCCGCCGCGCCCGCGACGAACAGCCCCAGCACCAGCAGGGCCGACGCAGCATGGATCCGCGGATCGGGCGCCTTGTGGCTCGGCGTGCCGCGCAGGCGTGCAAACGCGTGCAGCACGGCCGCCAGCGAACCAGCGATCGTGACGCCAGCGATCGCCGCCTGCACCGGTCGCAGCTCGCCGAGCAGCGCCTGCCCGGCGAGGAATGCGAGCCCGAGCATCGCCACGACGCCGAACGGCGCAATCGTCGCCTCTGGACCCGAGAGCGCGGAGCGCGGCTCGATCGCCGCCGCCACCGGCCCGGCCGCGGCCGACCCGCCTGGGCCAGGAGCCGCACCACTTGGCGCATCGGCTTTGAACGAGGGTGTGCTTTGGCGCGCCACCGTCATCAGGCCGCTGCCACCGGATCGTCGGACTCATCGGCGTCGACATCCGCGCCGGGCCGGGTGGTGCGCGGGCGCTGGAGCTTCGATCGGTAGGAGCGCTGATCGGCCGCCTGCATGAGCGGCTCGAGCTCGAACCCGTCGTCGAGCAGGAGCGCCCAGCCGACCGACGCTCCGACGAACGGGCGCAGGGCGTCCTCGAGCGCCTCGGCGCACGCCATCGCATGCTCGGGCGACTCGAGCTCCAGCGCGACGACGTACTCGTCGCCGCCGAGCCGGCCGACGGTGTGCGCCGTCGGGAAGGTGTCGATCGTGGCGTCGGCGACGCGTCGCAGGAGCTCGTCGCCCGCGGTGTGGCCCTGCGTGTCGTTGACCTGCTTGAAGTCGTCGAGGTCGAAGGCGAGCAGCCCGAACGGACGGTCCTCGAGCTTGGCGAGCTCGAGTGCCCGCGACGCGCCCTGCTCGAACCCGGGGCGGTTGCGCAGCCCGGTGAGCGAATCGGTGTGCGCGATCCGCAACCGCGCACGCGTGGCATCGGTGAACGCCGCCCGGCCGACTCGCCCGAGCCAGAAGGCGCAGCCGAACAGAATGGCCTGGTAGGGCACGGCCCAGAGGCTCGACGACGGCCCGAGGGCGATCACCAAGAGCCAGCAGGCGACCATCACGCTCGTCGTGCGCAGCGCGGTGGTCCTGCGCAGCGTGACGGCGTCGAAGAGCACCTTCAGGAAGAGCCCAGCGGTGATCGGCGCGGTGATGCCGCCGCCGGCGAGCATGACCGTGCTGAGGCCGATGAAGAGGAACGAGGCGCTGAGCCCGATTGCGACCGGCTCCTTGCGCGGGTCGACGGCTTCGGCGCCCGGGAAGAGGAAGCCACTGAGAAACGTCGCGAGGATCCAGATGGGGCCGAAGAGGACGACGAGATCGCCCCACGTGTTGGCCGGGCCCTGCAGCGCGACCCCGCCGACGACGATCACGCCGGCAGCCGACATCACCCAGAAGCCGCCGCGCAGCAGCCAGCCGTAGTGGATGCTCTGCGCCGGGCGCTCCGGGGGGCCGCCGGCACGAAGCAGGCGACCGTAGGTGAGGACGCGTCGCACGCCGCCGTCGGACGCAGTTGGCAACGCTGAGTGGAGGTCGGCGCGCGTGCTCCCGGCGATGAGCTGGTGCACCCGCTGGCGGTCACTCGACTTGGAGCGGTAGAGCGCGGCATCCGCCACGCGCATGAAGTCGTCGGAGCTGGTGCCAGGATCCTCGCTCGTGGCCACGCCGACCGAGGCGCCGATCCGCTCGGCCACCGCGGCACGCAGGTCGCCGCCGAGGGCGATCGCCTCCTCGCGCGTGATGCCGCGCACCGCGACGCCGAATTCGTCGCCGCCGAGCCGGCCCACCGCCGCGCGCTCGGGCACGACGCCCGGGAAGGTGGAGCCGACCCACCGCAGGAGCTCATCACCGGCGGCGTGGCCCTGCTCGTCGTTCACCCGCTTGAAGTCGTCGAGATCGAGGATGAGTAGCGCAACCGGTTCGCGGCGCGAGCGCGCCTCGGCGATCTCGGCCTCGAACTGCTCGAAGAAGCCGCGGCGGTTGAGGGTGCGCGTGAGCACGTCGCTGCGGGAGAGCAGCAGCGCGATCCGCGCGGCCTTGCCGTGAGCGAAGCGGCAGAGCAGGCCGACGCTCCAGCCTGCGACCACCAGGGCCGCGAGGTCGATGGCATCGCTCAGCGCGGCCGTCGGTTTGAGGGCGTGGACGAGTCCGGCGAGCGCGAGCTGCACCACGATCGCGCTCATCGACCAGCGTTTGGGGAGGACCAACCCCACGTACATCGCGATGAGTACCGCTGGGGCGAAGAAGACGGTGGCGAGGCCGCGGTCGCGGACAGCGAGCACGCAGAGCACGCCGACGAGCAGGAGACTGCCGCCGACGTACACGGGCAGCTGCCGTGCCAGCCAGCGCATGACGGGCGTGCCCTGGAGGAGCACGATCCCGAAGGCCACGACGCCGTAGACGCTTGCGAGGGGGATGACGAGGTCGTCGGGGACGCCTTCGACGGCCGGTCGCAGGGCGCTCGCGAGCGCAACGCCCAGCGAGCAGAGCGCGATGGTCGCCCAGGGAACGGTGGCGACGTCGCGCCGGCCGATGATGTGCGCGAGATCGTCCCCGTCTGGCTGCGTGGCAGCGTCCGGCACCCGATCAGTCCCGGATCCCGTGCCCACAGGCATGCGTAGGAACGACGTCTCCATCCATACCGGAGAGTCGGCCAGGGCCTCCAGAGACTGAGCGGGAGTCTGGACGCCCGTCCAGAACGCGTCGGCGCCCGCTGCCGCCGCCGGTAGCGTGCGCGCCATGATCAGCGCGCTCACGCCCCGCGAGCCCTCGGAGGCCCAGCGGCGCGTGGCCGATCTCCTCGCCGCCGCACGCAGCGCGGTGGTGCTGACGGGCGCCGGCATCTCGGTGCCGTCGGGCATCCCCGATTTCCGCACGCCCGTCACCGGCATGTGGGCCAACGTCGACCCGATGCAGATCGCCCACATCGACGTGTGGCGTCGCGAGCCAGAGCGGTTCTGGAGCTTCTACGCCCAGCGATTCCACCTCCTCGGGCCCGCGGAGCCGAACGAGGCTCACCGGGCCGTCGCCGAGCTACAGCGCCGCGGCCTCATCGGTCCCATCATCACCCAGAACATCGACCGGCTTCACGCCAAGGCTGGCGCGGACGACATCGTCGAGATGCATGGCTCGATCTCGCACGGCCGGTGCCTGGCGTGCGGAGCGCAAGTAGCCTACGACCCCCTCACGCAGCGCATTGCGGCCGCGGACAACGGGGTGCCGCGCTGCGACTGCAGCGCCCCGCTGAAGCCGGGCGTCGTCCTCTTCGGTGAGATGCTCGACGCCGAGGCCATCGAGCGCGCTTTCGACGCCTGTCAGCAGGCCGACCTGATCCTCGTCATCGGCAGCTCCCTCGAGGTGCACCCGGTGGCGGGCCTCCCGGCGATCGTGCTCGAGCGCGGGGGAGAGCTCGTGCTCACGACCCAGGGACCGACGCCCTACGACGATGTGGCGACCGAGCGCCTCGGCGGCGACGTGGTCGACGAACTCGCCGGCGTGCTCACCGCGCTGGGCTAGAGAAGCCGCGCGGCCATAGCCCCGGAACGAGCGAGGGCGCCAGTGGCGCCCTCGTCGGAATCACTTCTTGTCGTCGGCCTTGCCGGTCTTCTTGACCGTCACCGAATACTGACTCGGTTCGGCGGAGACGTCCGGGACCTTGATCGACGAGAGCTGCGCGAGCAGGTCGTCCCACTGGCCGGGCTTGAGCAGCTGCTCGAGGCGCTTGCCGCCGTTGCCCGAGATCGGGCGGTAGCCGACGTGGATGTGGTCGTCGTGGTCACCCATGGCGAGGGTGTTGTCTTCACCCGCGTACTTCATGAGCGTGATGATCTGGTGCGGCTTCATCGCGCCCTGGAGCTTCAGGATCTCGCGGACGGCGCGGTCGGTGATCGAGCCCTCGCCCTGCGTGGCAGGGGTGATGACCTCACCGTAGGCCGTGCTGATGTCGACGGCGGTGCCGGTCGAGTGCTCCGAGACGTTGCCGGAGGAGGTCATCATGCCGTGGCCGCACTGCAGCGAGGAGACCGAGGGCTCGACGCCCTTGACGGCGAGGTACTCGAGCAGCGCCAGGATCCGGCGGTCGATGATGCCCGCCTGGATGTCGCGGCGGCCGCACTCGTAGATGTTGATGCGCTTGTCGGAGAGGACGCGCTCCTGGAGCTCGGCCTTGCTCATGAGGAGCACCTGGCCGGCGGTGACGTCGTCGCCGGCCTCGCCAGCTTCGACGGCCTTGAGCTGCTGCGCCTTGTAGAAGGCGGTGCGGTCCATGAGGCGCCAGCCGTCGAGGATCGGCTTCGGGTCGATGCGCGGACCCTTCTTGCCGGCCGGGCGGATCTCGAAGGTGAGCGTCGACTCGTCGCTGCCGTCGGTCGACTTCGCGAGCTTGCCGAGCACGGTGCCGGCGATCACGTGCGTGCCCGCCTTCAGCGCGTGGAGCTTCACGTCGCTCGGCTTGAGGCCGTAGTCGATCGAGAAGTACTCGGCGAGCGAATTCGTGTCGGTGCCCGCGTCGGCGTCGGCGATCTCGGGGTTGAGCTGCTCCTCACCGCCGGCGGCGTAGGCCTCAGGGCGGGTGGGGTGCGCGAAGAGGCGGCTCTTGTCGGTGCTCACCGGCTCGGCGGCGGCATCGGCCGTCTCGGAGGCGGAGCGGGCGCGGAAGCGGATGCGGCGCGGCGTGTCGGCCGGGTTCGTCTCCGAGGCCTTCTCGTCGATCTCGCGGGCGGCGACGCGGCTGCGGCTCTTGGCCGGAGCCTCGTCCGGGGTCGTCGCCGACGGATCCTCGGTGACGATCTTGCCGTCGGTTGCGGGCTGCGTCGGGGCCGGGTCCTGGGCGGGCGTGGTTGGGGTGGCGTCGGGCGTGGTGCCGGCGTCGACGGTGCTCGTGCCTGCGTCGGTCGACTGGTCCGTGGTGGGCTCGTCGTCCTCGGAGTGGTCGTGGCCGCTCTTGTCCTTGCCGGGCTTCGGCACCGGGACCTTGTCCTGCACTTCGCCGAGGTGGGCGTAGGTGTAACGGTTGCCGTAGGCATCGCGCAGGCGCACGTAGGTGCCGAGGCGCTCGGACTGGCCGACCTTCTCGACGACGCCGTCCTGGACGGCCACGACGCGCGACTCGGCCGGGGCGGTGACCTCGATCGAGTTGATGTCGGCCTCGCCCTCGACGGTGTCGGAGGCGTCGTCGCCCGGGGCGACCTTCTTGTCCTTGTCGGACGTCGACTTGAGTTTGCCGCGGTAGTCGATGCTGCGATCGGCGGCGTCGACCGGGAAAATGCCCTGCGTCAGCGCGGCGAGCGAGCTGATGATCGGCTCGGGGATGGACGCGATCTTGCTCGCGTTGTCCATCACGTCGTCGACGTACCAATCGGCGTGGTTGTACGCGAAGATCGCCTTGCGGAGATCCTCGTCGCCGCCGGCGGCCTTCAGGTAGCGCGCGGCCGCGAAGATCGCATCGGCGGGGTTGAAGGGGTCCTTCTGCCCGTCGCCGTTGGCATCGACGCCGTACGACTCCCAGGTGGACGGCATGAACTGCATCCAGCCGAGGGCGCCGGCGGTCGAGACGTTGAGGTTGGTGCCGAAGGCGGTCTCGATGCGGTTGATCGCCGCGAGGACCTCCCAGCGAATCCCGTACTCCGAGCCGGCCGCCTGATAGATCGGCAGCAGGAACGGGGGGATGTTGAAGTCTTCGATGAAGAAGTTCGGGACGGCCTGGACCTCGAGCTGCGACGGCGCGATCAGCGACGGATCGGTGGCCTGCTCGGTCGGGACGGGATCCTGCGCGGCGGGCTTGCGCTCGCCCTGGTCCTCACGGGCCTCGGCGCGGCGCTGGCGGCGCTGCGAGCTCGGGGTGGTCGGATCCTGGGCCTGCGGCGCGTCGGCGACGCCCGGCGTGGGCGTCGGCGCGAGGCCGGGGGTCTGCTGGGTCGCGGCGGGCGTCGTGAGGACGGGGGCCGGATCGGGCGTGGTGGGGCCGGTGGGCGTGGTCGCGTCCTGCGCCAGCGCGGCGCTCGGCGCGACGGCCAAGGCCGACAGCGCGATCAGGGAACCGAGGGAGGAGTTCTTCACGAGGAGGGGAGGAGCAGGCTCGGACGGAGAGGGACGGCAGTCCGGACTTCGCGCACACTAGCAACCGATCCTCGCGTGCGGCGCAGCACACGATTCAGCGATGCATTGGATGACGAACGAGGTCCGATAGCCCTTTCGATCGGCAGGTGTGACCCGGACGTTGAGTCGATTCCCAGGTTCGCGGCTCGTCGGAGTACATTTCTGGGCATGTCGAAGACCGAGCAAGGCGGCACCGGCGAGCGCGACCGTTCGACCGTGGAACGCCTCGCGGCCGGGGTTGTGGGCAGCGACGCGCTCAAGGGCGCCACGAAACGCGCGATGGAAGCGCGCGAGCGGGCCGTCGAGCTGCAGGAGTTCACGCTTGGCGCGCTCAACCTCCCCTCGGCGGCAGTGATCGACCGCCTCACCCGGCGCGTGCGCTCCGTCGCGCTGCGCCTGGAGTCGATCGAGGACGGCCTCGACCGCCTCGAAGACCGTCTGGACGATGCGGCCGGCGGCGGCGCCGACCCGGCAGATCTCAAGAAGGTCCTGGCTCGCCTGGAAGCGATCGAGGCCCGCCTCGAGGCGCTGCAGCAATCCGACGGGAGTCGATGAGCACACTGACGCTCGGCGAAGTCGCTCGCCGGGCCGGGCTCGCCGCGTCCACGCTGCGGCGCTGGGACGCGGCCGGGCTGATCCCGCGCGACGGCGACGGCACGTGGAGCGAGCGCGACGTCTCGCACGTGCGGCTGCTCATCGGCCTCAGGAATCGGGGCTACACCATTGCGCAGCTGCGCGAGGGCGTCGACAAAGGTGCGCTTGCGATCGGCTACGTCGAGCAGCCCGTGGGTGGGGCGGCGAGCGGTCAGCGCTACACGATGCGCGAAGCGGCCCGTGAGCTCGGGCTCGAGCCGGAGCTGCTGCGCCGCTTCATCGCGGCCTTCGGGCTGCCGTCCGGGATCACGTCGCTGAGCGAGACCGAGATGGAGTTGATGCGTCACGGTGCGCGCGTTCTGAACTCGGGCCTGCCGCTCGTCGCCTCGCTGCAGATCGCTCGCGTGTACGGGCAGGCGCTGGCGATGATCGCCGACGCCGAGGTGCGGCTCGTCCACCTTTACGTGCACGAGCCGCTCATCCGCGACGGCGTGCCCAACACGAAGATCGCTGCCGCCCTCGATCGCCTGCTCTCCGACCTGCTGCCCGTGGCGTCGCCGATCCTCGATCTGCTGCACCAGCAGTTCCTGCAGCACTTCATCGAGCAGGACGTCGTCGGCCACCTCGAGCAGGAGGGTGCGGCCGAGGCCCGGCTCGGGGAGATGCATGTCGCGATCGCCTTCGCCGACCTCGCCGGGTTCACTCGTCTCACCGAGCAGGAAGGCGACCTGGAGGCGGTCAACGTCGTCGAGCGGTTCTTCGAGCAGGTCGAGGCCAGCCTCCCCGAGGATGCGCGCGTGATCAAGACGATCGGCGACGAGGTGATGGTCGTCGGCTCCGACCCGGGCGCCCTGATGGAGTGGGCTGTCGAGTTCCAGCATGCGCGCGACGAGCGGCCGCTGCCGCGCATCGGCGTGCACTCCGGCCCCGCGATCTTCCGCGATGGTGACTACTACGGCACCGAGATCAACCGCGCCGCCCGGATCGTCACGCGCGGCGCCGGTGGCGAGGTGATCGTCACCGACACGCTCCGCGACGCCGCCAAGCTCCGCAACTTCACGCTCCACTCGATCGGCGCCGTGCGGCTCAAGGGCTTCGACGCGCCGGAGGAGCTCTTCGTCGTGCGCAACCCGGCGGCCGGTCCGCGCTGGTGATGGCCGCCCGTAGCGCCAGCGCCATCCAAGCGGCGGTGTTCGCAACGGGCCTCCTCGACCTCACCGCCCCGGGGCCCTGCGGTAACGCGCGTGACGAAAGTGCCCTTCAGGGGCCCTCCGGTAACGCGCGTGACGAAAGTGCCCTTCAGGGGACCTGCGGTAACGCGCGTGACGGGAGTGCCCCGCTCCTGGTGATGTGTTCCCCGGGGCGCGACTCGGCGTGCTTGCTCGATCTCGCGGTGCGACGACGGGGACCGGCGGCCGTGCGCGTGCTCCACGTCGATCACGGGCTCCGGGCTGCGAGCGCAGCCGAGGCCGACCACGTACATCGGCTCGCCGCATCCATGGGCGTCGAGTCCGTCGTGCTCCGCGCCGGCGAACCGCCGACCACCGGCAACGTGCACGCGTGGGCGCGCGCCGAGCGGGCCCGTCTCGCCGCCGAGGCGGCCGCCGAATGCGGCGCCATCTCCATCGCCACGGCCCACACCCGCACCGACTTGGTCGAGACCGCGCTGTTCCGGCTCGCCACCCAGCCCGGCCGCCGCGCGCTCCTCGCCATGCGCCCATACGAACTAGGGGTCTCCGGTAACGCGGGTGACGGGAGTGCCCCTCAGGGGCTCTTGGGTAACGCGGGTGACGGGAGTGCCCTTCAGGGGCTCTTGGGTAACGCGGGTGACGGGAGTGCCCCGCCGGTGGTGCGGCCGCTGCTCGGGATCACGCGCGAGGAGACGATGGCGTGGTGTGTCGAGCACGGGTTGCGCTGGATCGACGATGCCGCCAACGCCGACCGTCGGTATGCGCGGGCACGTCTGCGGCATTCGGTGACGCCCGTGCTGAGGGGGCTCAACCCGCGGTTCGAAGAGGCCGTGGTGCGCACGCTCGCCGAGCTCGAAGAGGAACGGGCCGCGCTCGAGGCGATCGTCGGTGGGGCACTGCCGCCAGGCACCGACACGATCACCATCGCCGAGCTCGCGGCGTTGCCGCGAGCCGTCGGCCGGCTGGTGTTGCGCGAGCTCTGCGAGCGCGCCGCCGGCATTCCGTGTGCGCGCGCGGGTGGCCGGCTCGACGAGGTGCTCGCCCGCGCACAGGCCGACCGGAGTCCGTTCGCGCTCGACATCGGCGACGGCGTGCGGGTCGAAGTTCGGCGCGGGAGCGTCCGCGCCGGCACCTCGGCGGGCCCGGCGGCGCCGGCCGCTCGCCCTGGCGTCTCGTAGACCGATGGGCCCGGCGGCGGCACCGGCTCGCCCCGGCGTTGCGTAGACCGATGGGCCCGGCGGCAGCGCCGGCTCGCCCGGCGTTGCGTAGCCCGGTGGCACCGTCGGGCACGCCCGGCGGTGCGTAGACTCCTCGCCCGTGCGCGACGCAGCCATCGGTGAGGTCCTCGTTCAGCCTGATGAGCTGGCCCGACGGGTGCGGGAGCTCGGCGCTGAGATCAGCCGCGACTACGCGGGCAAGGAACCGGTCATCATCGGTGTCCTCAAAGGCGCGGTCTTCTTCATCGCCGACCTGATGCGCGAGATGGACATGCACTGCGTCGTCGACTTCATGGCCGTCTCCTCGTACGGCTCATCGACCTCGACGAGCGGCGTGGTGCGGATCCTCAAGGACCTCGACATGTCGATCGAAGGTCGCGACGTGCTCGTCGTCGAGGACATCGTCGACTCCGGTCTCACCCTCCAGTACCTGCTCCGCACGCTCTGGGCCCGCGACCCCGCGAGCGTCGAGGTGTGCGCCCTGCTCACGAAGCCCGACCGCCGCCGCGTCGAGCTCGACCTCAAGTACATCGGATTCGAGATCCCCGATCGTTTCGTGATCGGGTACGGCCTCGATGTCGACGAGCGCTACCGCAACCTGCCGTACGTCGCCCACTACACGGGTACCGACGTCGACTAGACCCGAACGCGGCCCGGGCTGAGCGCCGGCCACGAGCCATCATCGCCAACGATCCCGCGCTCCGGACTCGGCGCTCCGGCGCCTGGGCTGATCGTCCGTAGTGGATCTCCAGGCCAGCGGACGCCCTATCGTGCACCGGGCAACCCGTCCATCCGGTCTCGCGCATGTGCGTTTTCCGTAACACACGGGGTGCTAGGCTCGTTTTCTGGCCGGAGAGGCCGAGAAAGTAGGACATGCAGCGTTTCCTGAAGACCCCGATCCTCGCCCTGGTGATGGTCGTCCTGGTCGTGCTCTTCATCTCGCGACTGAGCACGTCGTCGTCGAGCACCGGCAAGGTCACGTTCGGCGAGTTCCAGACGGCCCTGGCTCAGAAGCAGGTCAAGTCGGTTGTCATCCAGAACAAGGACAACACGATCCAGGTCACGCCGCGCACGGGTCAGCCGTACGAGGTGGGCTTCGCGACGAACTATGGCGGCGATCTCACCAAGACGCTGTCCGAAGCTGATCAGAAGGGCCTGATCGAGAGCTTCGACGTCAAGGGCATCCGCACGAGCGCGTGGGTCACGATCCTCACGACGATCCTGCCGATCGCGCTGTTCCTGGGCTTCTGGCTGCTGATCATGAACCAGATGCAGGGTGGCGGCGGCCGCGTCATGCAGTTCGGCAAGAGCCGGGCGAAGCGCATGAGCGTCGACTCTCCGAAGATCTCGTTCCGCGATGTCGCCGGCGCCGACGAGGCCGTCGAGGAGTTGCACGAGATCAAGGAGTTCCTCGAGAACCCCCGCAAGTTCCAGGCGCTCGGCGCCCGCATCCCGAAGGGCGTGCTGCTCTTCGGCCCTCCTGGCACGGGTAAGACGCTTCTCGCGCGCGCCGTGGCCGGCGAGGCCGGCGTGCCGTTCTTCTCGATCTCCGGCTCGGACTTCGTCGAGATGTTCGTCGGCGTGGGCGCCAGCCGCGTTCGCGACCTCTTCGAGCAGGCCAAGCAGAACAGCCCCTGCATCATCTTCATGGACGAGATCGACGCCGTCGGCCGTCACCGCGGCGCCGGCATGGGCGGCGGGCACGATGAGCGTGAGCAGACGCTGAACCAGCTCCTGGTTGAGATGGACGGCTTCGAGATGAAGGACAACATCATCCTCATCGCCGCGACCAACCGCCCCGACATCCTGGATCCCGCGCTGCTGCGCCCAGGCCGCTTCGACCGCCAGGTGATGGTCGGCCGCCCGGACCGCAAGGGCCGCGAGAAGATCCTCAAGGTCCACTCGCGCGGCAAGCCGCTCAGCAAGGACATCGATCTGGCGGCCCTTGCCGGTCAGACGCCCGGCTTCACCGGTGCCGACCTCGCCAACCTCGTGAACGAATCGGCGCTCCTCGCCGCACGCGGCGGCAAGCGCGAGATCGGTCAGGAGGAGCTGGAGGAGGGGATCATGCGCGTGATCGCCGGCCCAGAGAAGAAGACCAAGATCATGGGCGAGCACGAGCGCAAGGTGATCGCGTTCCACGAGATGGGGCACGCCCTCGTCGGTCACTTCCTCGAGAACGCGGATCCGGTCCACAAGATCTCGGTGGTGAGCCGCGGCCAGGCTCTCGGCTACATGATCTCGATGCCCGAGGAGGACAAGCACCTCACCTCGCGCAGCGAGCTCGCCGAGCAGATGGCCGTCACCCTCGGTGGCCGCGCCGCTGAGGAGCTCGTCTTCGGCGAGATCACGACCGGCGCCAGCAACGACCTCGAAAAGGTCACCGCGACCGCGAAGAGCATGGTCATGCGCTACGGCATGAGCGACAAGCTCGGCCCGCGCGTCTTCGGTCACGACCAGTCGCAGCCGTTCCTCGGTCGCGACATGGGCAGCCAGGCCGACTACTCGGACGAGATCGCCCGCGAGATCGACGACGAGATCCGTCGCATCGTCGAGATGGCCCACAGCACCGCGACGCGCGTGCTCGAGGAGCAGCGCGACAACCTCTACAAGATCGCCGACATCCTGATGCGTCGTGAGACCATCGAGCGTGACGAGTTCCTCGCCCTGCTCGACGGCCGCGCGGAGCTCGACGTCTTCGGTCCCGATGAGCCCTCAGCCGACGCCAAGGAAGAGTCGACGGAGCCCAAGGCTCCCGGCCTGCCGGGCGTGCCAAACGCCAAGCCCGGCATCGCCGGCGGCGGGCTCAACCCGATCTCGGACGACTCCTAGCCTCGAGCATCGCTTGCGCTGATGGCGGCGGGACGCCGGCCGCCGCCCATCAGCCCGGCATCCTCGTTCGAAGGGCCCGCAGCGCGGGCCCTTCGTCGTTGTGTTCGCGGTGATCGCGGCCGGCAGCGCGGGTGAGGCGGAAGCCTCAGCCCACCCAGCGCCGCAGCGCGGCACGGGCCAGGCGCCGGCGCCGGCCGGCTGTGCCGCCGGCGAGCATCGCGAGCACTGCCAGCGCACCACCGGCCGCCCAGATCGCCGGCTCTGGACGCGGTGCGGCGCGGTAGATCGTTGCCTGATGGTCGGCGCCCTCGCGGGCCACCTCACTGCGGCGCTCCTCCTGCTTGACGGTCTGCACCTGCATCTGCGGAGCCACCTGCTGCACAGGCACCTGCTGCGTCGTGACGCCGGAGGGCGGCGCCGGCGGTGCGGCGGGGGCGGCCGGCTTGGGGTTGGGGGCGACGGGCGGTGCCGGAGCTGCCGGCGGGCGGGCCGGGGCGAACATCGCCCCCGCCGGAAGCAGCGGCATCGGCTGCCGCAGGATGGGCCGCGGGTCGGGGTTGAGGGCCGGAGGATTTGGCGGCTGCGGGATCGGCAGCGGCCCGGGCTCCGCGACGACGGGCGGGGCCGCTGGCGTGGTCGGCGCGGGCTCCGACGCCGACGACTCGCGCCAGACGAATGCGCACGCGGCGCGATTCGTGTCGGTGGTACCGCTTGCCGGCGCGTCGCGCACCGTGAGTTTGAACGCCGCGCGCATTCCGGACGACTGCATGATCACGCGTGTCGTCCCTGGGCGGAGCGGGCAGAGCACGGGGGAGGTGGGGTCGATCACCGGGTTGCCACGCTCGTCGACGACGATCTCCGGCGGCCCGTTGCGCTTGGCCGATGGCTTCGCTCGCACGAAGACGGCGATCGAGGGGTCCTCGACGTCGAAGCGCGAGTCGATGGGGAGCCGCCCGCGGCACGTTTCGTCGGTCCGGAACAGCCGACACGGGATCGCGGTGGCGTCGACCCAGCCCGGCGACCGGCTCTCGACGAGCGGGGTGGTGGCCGCCGGAGCCGACGGGGTGGTGCCCGCGACGGGCCCGCCGAAGATCGGCTGCTGCGGCCGCAGGATGCCGGTGCCGGCACGCCCGATGGCCGGTGATCCGACGAACTCCGCGCGGGTGGCGCGCACCACGACGGGGTAGGAGAGCAGGTGCGTGAACACCGGCGCGATCGACACGTCGAAATCGCCGGGGGCACGATCCGGCGCGGCGAACTGCAGTACGCCCGGGCCCTGCCAGCCGACGTCGGCGTCCGGGTCCCGTTCGCTCTCCTCGGTGCGCGAGAACTGGTCGATGAAGGGCCGGTCGTGTCCGAGCGCCGCGGTGCGCAGGAGCCGGATCGGCGCGCCAGTGCTCGTGTCGGTTCCGGAGTCGGCGGTGCGGTTGCCGAAGCGATCGTCGCCGGGATCGTCGACGCCGTCGGTCGCGACGTACGCGCGCACGCCCGAGCGGGCAAGGAGCGAGAGCTCGTCGCCACGGTCTCCGGCGGCCCGCGGGCTGCTGTCGAGGCGAGCGGCACCGACAACGAGCACGGGCTTCTGTTCCTCCCGGGCGCGCCCGAGGATGTCGGTGAGCCACTCGGCCTGGGTGCCGTCCGGTCCGCCGCGCAGGGTACCGCCGGCGTTGTCGATGACGACGAGCCGCACCGACACGCCGCGGTCGGTCGGGATGTCGGCGGCGTAGGCGACCGTGTCGGATCCGGGACGGTCGATCGGTGGCACGGGCTCATCGACCGAGCTGACGATCGTCGCGCGCTGAGGCCCGGAGACGGGCACCTTACGGGTGTCGGCGAGCAGCACGCGGGCGACGCGCGCGAAGGCCTTGCGGCTCGCGGCGGTCTTCGCATCGCCCGTGCCGATCGCGGCAAGCGCCGACACCGCGGGGCGCGAGCGCAGCAGCTCCAGGTAGCGGGACGCGCCGGCTTCCGTCAGCCCTGGCCCGTCGCCCGATGCCCGACCGCCGCCGATCACGACCGGGGGCACGACCGACGAGGCGGTCGCCGTGCCGAACCGCTCGGCGGTGGCCAACGCATCACCAACGACGGCATCCGGCGCGATGCCTTGGTCGCCGCGCCCGGCGCACTCGTCGAGGCAGGCGGGATGACCGCCCACGAGCACCGCGGGGGCGTCGTTGGTGCCGGGCTCCGCGTCGATGGCGACGGTGTCGTCCTGGCGTGCGGCGGCGGCACGCGACCGGGCGCCAGCGGCCACCGTCTCCCGCGGACCGGAGAGCTGGTCCTCTGCCGGCCGCGTGTCGAATCCGACGTTGCCGAGCGACGCCTCGAACGACTGCGGGGTCGCCGAGAACGTCCCGACGTTGAAGTCGTAGTAGCTCCCGGCGCCGCCGGCCACCCAGCCGTTGCCGTCGCCATCCACCGCGATGGAGGCCAACGGCGGGGACCAGGCGGAGAGGTCGCGGCCACTCGGCGGCCCCAGCGGAGCCTGCTGGCGGTCGACCCAGCCATCCGGGCCCAGGACGACGAGTCGCCCGTCCTGGACGATGGGCGGGCGCTCGGTCGTGACGACGTCGGACGCCTTCTCGCCGTCGCGGATGGTCACCTCCTCGCCGCGCACCGGGCGGCCCGTGTCGGCGACCGAGGCCGCGATGCGCAGGCCGCCGAGCGTTGCCGTCGCACCGGGAGTCGTCGAAGCGGTGCCTGGCACGGCCGTGTCGGTGCGATCCCGCCAGATCGCCAGGGCGACCACATCGCCCTCGATCGGTGACGCGAGGCGCTGCCAGCGGGCGCCGCTGCCGGCGCGGAGGTAGCGCCCGTCGACGACTGCGGCGCCATCGGCAGTGCCCGCGACCACGTGCGTGGCGGGCGGCCGGCCATCGGCGCGCATGAGGGCAGCCAGGTCGGCATCGGGGAGGAGCGAGCCGCGGTTGGCGACGAGCAGGCCCTCCGACGACGCCACGAGCGCTTCGCTCCCGGCGTAGGCGACGGAGAAGAAGTCCGCGGAGGCGTAGTCGCCCGGAAGGCTCGGGCTCGCGTCCCACGCGTCGTGCCAACGGGCGAGCGCACCGTCGAGGCCGACGGCCCACGCCTCGTCGTCGCTGGGCGAAGCGGCGACATCGGTGAAGGACTGGTCACCGAGATCGGTCAGGTCGCCCGAGGGTGCGGACGTGGCGACGTAGGGGTCGTAGACCGCCGCGGGGGGTTGAATGATCGCCGCGAGGCCGCCGTGGCCGACGACGAACAGCCGGTTAGGGCGACTCCACGCCGCCGCGGTGATGAATCGGAGCCGGTCGTCGCGCGAGTTCCCGCTCGTGAGGAAGCTGTTCACCCAGGTCCACCGCTGGTCGCCCTGCTGGCGCCGCATGCCGGCGACGGCGCTCACCTCGATCGCTCCGCGCTGGTCGGCGGGCGTGCCGGGCGGGGAGAGCACCACGTCGGCGATGGCGTCAAGCTCTCCCGTGTCGGTGTCATCGATCGCCGCCGTGGTAGACGTGGCATCTGGCGTGTCGCTACGCCGGGTGGTGTGGCCCACCACGCGCGCACCGCCGATCACGGCGTAGCCGTCGGCGGCGAACGCGGCCGACTGGGTTTCCGCGGTGCCGTCGTCACCGACGCCGGATCGCAGTACGAACGTCGCCCCGGTGAGCTCCAGGAACCCACCCGATGCCGACGCCTCGCGCTCCGGCGTCGTGCCCGTCGCCTCGGGGATCACCGGGCTGGAGATCGCGCGCTGACCGTAGGGTTGCGTCGGATCGTCGAACGCGGCCGACGCGTACCCGCGCCCTCGCGCGAACTCGAACCCGAGTGCCGACGTGCAGCCGCTCGTGCCGGCCAGTGCGGGTGAGCACCAGGCCGCCGTTGCGTTGGCGGCTCTCGGCGGCGTGGTGGTGGTGGTGGGGCTCGGCGAGGGTTCCGGGCTCTGGGGCGTCGTCCCCGGGGAGGTCGGCTCGGGCGTCGCGGTCGCCGCGGGGGTGCCGCTCGGCGGTGGCGTCGTGCCGGGTGAGGGATCCGGGGTTACGGCGCGAGCGGGCGGCACGAGGTGGACGGTCGCGCTCGCGGGCCCGTCGGTGCCGCGGCTGACGACCAGGTCGATCCACCAGTGGTTGTCGCTCACCGTCAGCGCGGAGCCGGGCGCCGTGACGGGCTGGATGCCCGTGATGCCTGCGGGTAGCGGACCGCCGAGCAGTGCCGAGCCGGCGGCTGCGACCGGACGGAACGCGCCGGCTGCTGGGTCGAGGCGTGCGAGGCGCACACGTGGGGCGTCGGCGCCATCGGCATCCCCGGCGAAGAGCGCGACCACGTCGCCGGCCGGGGTGGCGGCAAGCGCGGCCGCGGTCCGCGGGCCGGCCAGCGCACCGGCCTCGCTCTGCCAGGGCTGTTCGATCCAGCGCCAGCCGTCCCACCGCAGCACGCCGTCGCCGCCGGCCGGGGCGAGCAGCACGCCCGTACGCCCACGGTCAGGGTGGTCAGGGTCGGTGGGCTCATCGACCGCAGCCATCGGGACGGTCGTCGCGGAGGCACCGCTGAAGGCTGAGGCCGCGGGGGCGACGAGCTCGGCGGGCGGAGGTGGGAGCTCGTGGAAGCGGCCGTCCGTCGTCCGCGCCAGGAGGGCATCACGAGCGGGCGCGCTACTTCCCGGGGTGATCCGGACGAGCAGTGCGGCTGCCCCGGCTGGCGTGCCGCTCCCCGCGTGGAGGAGCCCGTCGGGGCCGGCGGGCGTGCGGTCGGCCGGGGCGTCCGTCCCGTCGGCGGGCCGCCACGTGCCGTCCGGAAGCGGTGTCCCGGTCACGCCGAGCGGCGCCTCGCGGCTCCACGCGGCGGGTCGGGCATCGCCGAGCGGCGTCCCGCGCAGGAGCACCGCCTGGCTCGGCGTCGTCGAGGTCGGAGCGTGCGGGGTGCTGTCGTCGGTGGTCGACGCGGCGCGCGTCCGTCCGACCGCCCAGATCGCGCGTGCGTTCCAAGGTGCCGGTGCGACCGTCTCGGGCGTCGATGCCTGTGCGCCGGGCGTGGTCGTGCTCGTCGACGTCGGCGTGGGCTCGGTGGCCGGTGTCGCCGTGGGTTGCGGCGTCGACGGCCGTGGAGCCTGCTCGATCGCGAACGGCACGATGTGGCGGGCCGTGCTCACCTGCTCGGCGATGAGCCGCGGTGCGCGGTGCGTCGTCGACGGCGCGGTCGAATCCGCGCGGGTGGCGAGCGCGACGGCCGCCGGGGTCAGGATCGGGAGCGCGCAGGCGGCGAGGAGCACCGCCCTTGGATGAGGGCGGCGCGGGCTCACGTGCCGACGTACCCCGGATCGGTCTGCGGTGCCGGGATCGGCGCGAGCAGGGCCTCGAGCTCGTGCTCGTCGAGCGTCTCCCGGGCGACGAGTTCACCGGCGATGGCCTGGAGGACGGCCCAATGCTCGCGCAGGGCGTCGGCGGCGCGCTGCTCGGCGAGCTCGACGATGCGGCGGGTCTGGCCGTCGATCGTGTCGAGCGTCGCCTGGCCGACGCTTCCGAGCTCCTGGAGTGAGGCGCCGAGAAACACCTCCGAGGAGCGCTCGCCGATGGTGATGGGGCCCAGCTCGCTCATGCCGAACGAGGTGACCATCGAGCGGGCCAGGGTCGTCGCGGCGTGGAGGTCGTCGTGCACCGCGGTGGAGAGTTCGCCGAACGCGAGGCGCTCGCCCGCGGCACCGGCCATGGTCGTCGCGAGCTGGCGCTCGAGATCGGACTGGCGCAGCACGAGCCGCTCGCGGTCGGCATGCACCACCGCCGCAGCGCCAAGGCGGCGTCCGCGAGCGACGATCGAGAGCCGGCGGGTTGCGCCGGCGCCGAGAGCGCGCGCGACAATGGCGTGCGCGGCCTCGTGGGTCGCGATCGCGTGGAGTTCGGGGGCCGTGAGGCGGTGGGCCGTGGCGCGAGGGCCACCGATCACGCGCTCGATGGCTTCGTCGAGCTCGGCGCGGCTGATCGAGCTGCGGGCGGCGCGGGCGGCGAGGAGTGAGGCCTCGTTGACGACGTTCTCGAGCTCGGCGCCGGTGAAACCCGGGCACCGTTCGGCGACCGCGCGCATGTCGGCATCGGCCGCGGTCGGGCGGCCGGCGAGGTAGAGGCCGAGGATCTGCTCGCGACCGTTCACGTCCGGCGCGTCGACCGTGATTTGGCGGTCGAAACGCCCGGGGCGCAGCAGCGCCGGGTCGAGCACGTCGGGACGGTTGGTCGCGGCGAGGACGACGATGCCCGAGCCCGCGTCGAAGCCGTCGATCTCCACGAGCAGCTGGTTCAGCGTCTGCTCGCGCTCGTCGTTGCCTTGGCCGACACCGGCGCCGCGCTTGCGTCCCACCGCGTCGAGCTCGTCGATGAAGACGATCGCCGGGGTGTGCTCCCGGGCCTGTGCGAAGAGGTCGCGGATGCGGGCGGCCCCCACGCCGACCAGCGATTCGACGAATTCCGCGCCAGACACGCTGAAGAAGGCCGCGCCGGCCTCGCCGGCCGTGGCGCGCGCGAGGAGTGTCTTGCCGGTGCCGGGCGGACCGACGAGGAGGGCGCCGCGGGGTGCGCGGGCCCCGAGCGCCGAGTACTTGTCGGGGTGCTGGAGCAGGTCGCAGAGCTCGCGAAGCTCCTCGACCGCCGTCGGCGTGCCGGCCACGTCGGTGAAGTCGGTGCGCCGGGCCGGTGGGCCTCGGCGACCGCGCCACTTGCTGAACCGGCCCACTTCGTCGCCGCTGGCGCTCGCGAGGCGGGCGAGCAGGGTGAAGAGCGCCGCGAGGATGAGCACCGGGAGGAGCACCTGCACCACGAGCCTCCGCGCCTGCTTGCCGGCTTGCGGGTCGAAGCGTAGGGGCACCGGGCCGAACGCCTCTTGCAGGGGATCGGTGGCGGCACCGCTGGCGGGGAGCCCGGCGTAGAGCTCGCGGCCGGTGGTCGTGTGGACGACGATCTGGTGGTCGTAGTCGAGCACCGTCCCGTCCTTGAGCTGGCTGCCCTTGGCAAGGCTGATGACGTCGGTGAGCGATGTCTCGTCGCCGTGGCGCTGGGCCGTCGTCGAGCCGAGCAGCAGCACGAACAGCACGCCGAGGAGCATCACGGCGAGCGTCAGACCGGCCGTCACCGGATCGACGGGGCGAGCGCGCGGCACTCGCGCACGGGCGTGCTTGGGCATTCGCGGATCCGGGTCGGCTGGCTACAGGGAGGTCGGCTGCCGGGGGATACAGCGAGACCAAGACGATACGCCACGCGCCGGGGCGGTGTCACCAGTCCCCGAATACGTCGGTTCCAGCGCCAACACGCCAGCGCCCTGCGGTAACGCGCGTGACGTCAGTGCCCGCCAGGGGCCCTGCGGTAACGCGGGTGACGGGAGCGCCCTGCGAAGATCGGCGCGTGAGCGACTTCGCGCTGATGGGGATCCTGAACGTGACGCCCGATTCGTTCAGCGACGGCGGACTCTGGCTCGATCCGGAGTCGGCGGTCGCGCGCGGCGAGGAGCTCGTGCGTCAGGGCGCGACGATCATCGACGTCGGCGGCGAATCGACCCGTCCGGGGGCCGACCCCGTGACGCCCACCGAGGAGCTGCGGCGCGTCGTTCCCGTGATCGACGAGCTCGCCAAGCGGCTGCCCGACGTCACCATCTCGATCGACACCGCGAAGGCCGTTGTCGCCAAGGCGGCCATCGATGTCGGGGCGACGTACGTCAACGACGTCACCGCCTTCACGAGCGACCCTGAGATGCTTGGTGTCGTCGCGGCTCACCCGCACGTGCGCTGCTGTCTGATGCACATGCAGGGCGCGCCGCGGACGATGCAGCACGACCCGCAGTACGGCGATGTCGTCGCCGACGTCGAGGACTACCTGCGCCGCCGCCTGGAGGAGGTCGTGGAGCACGGCATCCCGGCCGACCGCATCGATCTCGACCCCGGCATCGGCTTCGGCAAGCGCAACGAGCACAACCTCCGGCTGCTCCGTCACCTCGACCGTCTCGTCGCCATCGGCCCGGCCATCGTCCTCGGCACCTCACGCAAGTCGACCCTGGGACGCATCACCGGACGCACCGAGCCCGCCGAGCTCGTCGCCGCCAGCGTGGCGACCTCCGTCCTCGGTTATGAGCGGGGCGTGCGTATCTTCCGCGTGCACGACGTCGCCGAGCACCGCGACGCCCTCCTCGTCGCCGAAGCGGTCCTCCACGCCTAGGGCCTTGCGGTCACGTGCGTGACGGACGCGCCGCGCCGGTAACGTGCAGGCCATGGCCGATGAGGACGACGAGCTCGAGGGCGACGAGCTCGACGAGTACGAAGAGGACGGCGGCGCGACCACCGTCACGATCGAGGTCTCCGGTCTCTCGATCTACACGCACCACGGGGTGACCGCCGCCGAGCGCGAGATCGGGCAGCGCCTGCTGCTCGACATCCGCATGGAGATCGGCGATACCGACGCGACGGTGACCGATCGCGTCGAGGACACGGTGGACTACGGCGCGATCTGCGAGTTCGCGGCTCTCGTCGCCCAGCAGCGCAGCTACAAGACCCTCGAGCGCCTCGCGTCCGAGATCGCCGACCGCATCCTGATCCGCTTTCCCGTCGAGGCCATCAGCATCAAGGCCGCCAAGCCCGAGCCGCCGATCGCGCTGACGGTCGAAGAGGTGTCGGTCGAGGTGTGGCGCGAGCGCACGTCGCGTCACGACGATCCCGACGAGGACTGAGCTCGTGGCCGACCGCCACGGCCCCGACGACCACCTCCACGCCGCCAGCCCCGCCGACCCGGCGAGCGACTTCGCCGCCGCCACCGCCGTCACCGCGCTCGGCGACGGCCGCTACGGGTGCTTCCTGGATGCCCGCTGGTCGGCCCTCGCCGGCATCAACGGCGGCATCCTCAACGCGATCCTGATCCGCGCCGCCGAGGCCGAAGTGGGAGAGGGGCGCAGCCTGCGTTCACTGCACGTGCAGTTCATGCGACCCCCGAAGGCCACCGACGCTGAGGTGCACGTCGAAGTGCTCCGCTCCGGCGGCCGCGCCACCAATCTTCGCCTCAGCCTCCACCAGGGCGGCCGTCTCATCCTCGAGGCGCTGGCTACCTGCATGACCGGCGGCCTTCGTGAGCTCGCCCGTTGGAGCCCGACGCCGCCGAGCGTGCCCAGCGCCACCGACACGCAGAGCCCCACGATGGAAGACCCGCGCATGCCGGCCATCGCCGACCGGCTCACGTACGGGCCGCGCATCGGCCCGCCGCCGCTGTCGGGCACCCCGCTCGAGCCGGGCGCGCCCGCTCGCACCGGCGGCTGGCTCCAGCTGCATGGCGATCAGCGCATCGACGCCGCCACGCTCGCGTTCTTCGCCGACGCCTGGTGGCCCGCCGCGCTCGGTCCCATCGACGTGCTGGCGTTCAACCCCACCGTCGACCTCACGTTCCACCTCCGCACGTCGCTCCCGCCCGGCGGCCTCGACCCGCAGCCGATCCTCCTCGACGTCCGCACGGAGGCCTCGCTCGAGGGACTCGTCGACGAGGACGCCCGCCTCTACACCGCTGACGGCACCCTGCTCGCGACCTCGCGCCAGCTGGCGATCACGCTCACCCCGGACGACCGCCCGCCCGTCACCCGGGACAACCACGCCCTCATCGACTGACCGGCCCGGCCGCCCGCGGCCAGGCGCCGACCACTAGGGTTCGCGCCGATGGCTCCCGCCGCCGATCTCTACCCCTTCGAGCACGGGCTCACGTGGGTGATGCGTGAGTGGATGCGGCGTGGATCCAGCGCGGTCGTCGCTGACGGCAAGGTATGGCTGATCGACCCCGTCGACGTCCCCGAGGCCATCGAACACGCCCGCCAGCTCGGCGAATTCGGTGGCGTGATCCAGCTACTCGACCGCCACCCGCGCGCCTGTCACGCCCTCGCCCAGCACTACGACATCCCGCTCTACCGCCTGCCCGATGAGCTCCCGATCGCGGGCGTGCAGGTGTTCAAGGTGGTCAACGCCAAGCGGTGGCGCGAGCGGGCACTCTGGTTCGCCGATACCGGCACGCTCGTCGTCGCGGAGCTCCTCGGCACCAACGAGTACTTCGCACTCTCCGGCGACACCGTCGGCGTTCACCCGATGCTCCGCCAGGCACGCGTGAAGGTCGGCGACCATCTCCCTGTGCAGCACCTGCTCGTCGGCCATGGCAAGCCCGTCCACACCGATGCCGCCACCGCGATCGCGGCCGCCTACCAGCATCGGCGCCGTGACGCCCTGCTCATCGCTCGCGGCCTCCGTGCGTTCGTCGGCAACGGCAAGGAAAAATGACCGGCGAACGCGGATTCCTCGGCCTCGGCTCGAACGTCGGCGACCGCCGCGCGCAGCTGCAGTGGGCGACCGACCAGCTCCCGCTCCACGGCGTGCGCGTCGTGCGGAGTTCGTCGACGTACGACACCGACCCGGTCGGCGAGGTGCTCGATCAGCCGGCGTTCCTCAACGCCTGCCTCGAGATCGAGACCGACCTTGGCGCCCTGGGCCTCCTCGACGCCTGCAAGGCCATCGAGCGTGCACGCGGCCGTGTGCTGGCCGGTGAGCCCGGGTACGTGAAGGACGGTCCGCGCGCACTCGACATCGACGTGTTGCTGCTGGGCGACGCGCCGTTTCGACACGAACGGCTCACCCTCCCGCACGAGCAGGCCACCTCGCGCCGTTTCGTGCTGGTCCCACTGCTGGAGCTCGACTTCGAGCTCCGCACGCCCGAGGGCGCCTCGCTCGCCGATGCGCTCGCGCAGCTCCCGCTCGATGAGGGCGTGCGCCGCGAGGGCCCGCCCCTCACCGTCGGCTAGCGGCCGGATCGGCGAGGCGGCAGATCGCCTCGAGCGCCGACGCGGCCGGCGCGGGTGGCGAATCGTCTCGAACGCCTACGTGGCCGGCGCCGGTGCCGCCGCGCTCGCCAGCTCGACGAGGTCGGCCGGGAGCGAGCCCTTCGGCACGCTTCCCGGCGACGGCGGCAGCCAGCGGGCAATCTCGCGGGCGAGCGGGTTGGCGTCGACGATGGGCCGCAGGTCTTCGATCGCGCGCAGTAGCTGTAGGGACGCGCCGATCTGCAGGTCGGCGGCGGTCGGCGTCGCCGTTCCGAAGGCACCGTCGGCCGAGAACTCGTCGAGCTTGGCCAGGAGTGCCGGGAGTGTGGCCGCGTCGTCCCGGACGATCTCGGCCGTGATCCCGTTCAGTCGGCCCTCACCGGCCACGACGAGCGGTGCCGCCAGCCGGACGATCGGCGCCGGCAGGGTAGGGAGGCGGCTCCCGGCCTGGAACGACGCGAGCGCGCGCGGGGTGTGCTTCACGGCCCACCAGAGCAGACGCCGCGACACGCCCTGCAGCACCTCGTCGCCCCACCGGTCGGCCTCCTCGACGGCCGCGATCCGCTCGCGGGGGTACAGCGGCGGTTCGGGCTGCAGGGCGTCGAGGCGTTGCATGATGCGCCGCGACCCGGGCACCACCTCGCCGCCTTCGAGTACGAGCAGCGGCACGCGACTCACGCCGAACCGCGCCTTGAGGATCAGCGGGTGCGTCGGCGGCATGTACTCGACGAGCCGCACGTCGATGCCCTTGAGCTCAAAGCCTCGCAACACCGCGGTGCAGGGATGCGAACCGTTGATCACATGCAGCGTGTGGCGCATGCCGGCCACCGTACCACGCCAACTGACCAACAGTCAGTTAGTCGCGCCTTGGGCCCTGCGGTAACGCGCGTGACGAAAGTGCCCCCCGGGGGGCCCTGCGGTAACGCGCGTGACGGGAGTGCCCCCGGGGGGCCTGCGGTAACGCGCGTGACGGGAGGTCGCCGGGCGGGAATCGGGCAGGATGGGGGAGTGACGGCGACGAGCAGGCGCAACGGGACGGCGGGCTCGGTGACCGGGCTCCTGGCCGGCCGTGCGCCGAGCCTCGCAGCCGCCCTCGGGTTCGCAGCGCTCTGCGCCGTGCTCGTGATCGCGCTGCGGTGCTCGCTGGAATGGGTCGGCCCACTCCCCGGCGACCGCTGGGTGCTCACGCACGAGGACTTCCCTTGGCTGCAACCGCTGCCGGTGCTCGACACGACGATCTTCTTCTCAGTGATCGCATCGCCCGTCATCGCGATCGCCACCGTGCTGCTCGGTGTGCTCTATGCCTTCCGGGCGGAGGGTGCGCGCGGCGCAGGCTTCGTGGTCCTCTCCGCGGCCGGCGTGCTCGTCAACGCCGCGCTGAAGGTGCTCTCGGGCCCGACGCCCCTGATGGTCGAGATGCACGGCGCCGACGCGCTCAACTATCCGAGTGGGCACACGGTCTACGCGGTCGTCACCTTTGGCGCCCTCGCCGTCCTCGCCCGCCGCGACGGCCGCACCGACATCGCTCTCCCGCTCGCTGGCCTCGCGGCCCTGATGGGGCCCGCCCGCGTGATCGCGATCGCGCACTTCGTGAGCGATGTCGTCGCCGCGTACCTCGTCGGCTTCGCGTGGCTTGCGATCGCGGCTGCGCTGACGCTCGGGCCGAGTTCCGCGAAGCGCCGCTGAACCGCTCGCGTCGGCCTCCGGCGAACGCCGCGCGTGACGCGGATCAAACGTTCCGCAACCGCGATTACCCCGGATCGGCGACGAATGCGCCAACGACGCGCCATTGGTGCCAGTCGCGCGTTGTCCCCCTGAAGTCCAGATTGGCCGCGCGCCGTCCCTCCATGTGTGCGGGGCGTCACGTGATCGGGCGACGTGGGCGCGGGCAGACCCGGACTGCCGATGCACCGGAACGCCGGAGCGCCGAACCTGGGGTTAGGTTGGAAATCACCATGGATCACGCACGCATCACCGGCGTGGCTGCGGCGGCTCTCGTGGCCGTGCTCGGTTGGACTTTGCTGGCGCTCGCCGCCATCCAGCTCATCTGAGCCCACGCCGGTCCAGGGATACGCACTCGGTCGCAGGCCGCCCCGCACGGCCTGCGACCGAGACGCATCGGGGCCACCGAGCCGGACGGGGCCGATCCGCCATACTGGCGCCGTGCTCCTCGTCGTCGATGTCGGCAATACCCAGACGCACTTCGGCACCTACCGCGGTGACGAGCTCGTCGAGCACTGGCGGATGTCGACGATCCGGCAGTCCACCGCCGATCAGCTCGGCGCGTCCCTACGCTCGCTCCTGCGGCTGCGTGGCGTGGAGCTCAGTCAGCTCGACGGCTCGATCGTCTCGTCGACCGTCCCCGAGCTCGCTCCTGAGTGGGCCCAGGTGGGCGAGCGTTATCTCGGCCACGAGACGGTGATCGTCGGCCCCGGCGTGAAGACCGGCATGCCGATCCGCCTCGACAACCCGCGCGAGCTCGGCGCCGACCGGCTCGTGAACGCCGTCGCGGCCTACGAGCAGATCAAGGGCGCCTGCGTCGTCGTCGACTTCGGCACGGCCATCACGTACGACGTCGTCAGCGAGGCCGGCGAACACCTGGGCGGCCTGATCCAGCCCGGCGTGGAGATCTCACTCGAGGCCCTGTCCGAGCGCGGCGCCAAGCTCCCGAAGATCGATCTCCTCCCGCCCCGGCAGGTGGTCGGCAAATCGACCGTCGAGGCCATTCGCGCGGGCGTGCTCTACGGCTTCAGCAGCGCCGTCGACGGGATCATCGACCGCCTCCGCGACGAGCTCGACCACAGCTTCTCGGTACTGGCCACGGGCGGCCTCGCGCAGACGATCGCGCCGTTCTGCGAAACGATCGACGAGGTCGACCCCGACCTCACCCTCAAGGGCCTGCGGCTCATCTGGGAGCGCCAGCAAGATCGCTAGCACCGTGCGCAGGCCACGACGCGACCTCGTACCGTAGGACGCAGCCGTGATCGACCTGCACTGCCACCTCCTTCCCGGGGTCGACGACGGACCGGCGAACGTCGCCGAGGCCCTCGACTTCGCCCGCGAACAGGTCGCGGCCGGCGTCCACACCGTCGTCTGTACCCCGCACGCCTCGCATGGCTACCCGCGCAACACAGGCGAGGCCATCACGGGCTGGACCCAGTCGCTCGCCGGAGACCTCGCCGCCGCCGGCATCCCGCTCGAGCTTCGGCCGGGCGCCGAGGTGGCGCTCGCCCGTGCGATCGAGCTCGACGACCCCGAGCTCCAAGCCCTCCACCTCGGCGACTCGGGCTGGCTCCTCCTCGAGCCGCCGCTCGCCACCGACGTGCCCCGGCTCGGGTCGCTCGTCCACACGCTCCAGGCCCGCGGCCACAAGATCCTGCTCGCGCACCCCGAGCGCTGCGCTGCCTTCCACAACGATCCCCCGCTGCTCGCCGAGCTGGTGCAGCACGGGGCCCGCGTGCAAGTGACGGCGAGTGCGCTCGCCGGCGATTTCGGCCGCACCGTGAGCCGGCTCGCGAAGGCGATGGTCGACGCGGATCTCGTGCACGTCGTCTCCTCCGATGCGCACGACGCGCGTCGCCGCCCACCCGGCCTCGCAGCCCCGCTCAAGGCTGCCGGCTTCGCCTGGCTCACCGAGTGGGCGTGCGAGCAGGTGCCGTCCGCGCTGCTCGCGGGCGAGGAGCTCCCGCCGCGCCCGGCCCAGCCGAGGCGGGGACTCTTCGGCCGCCGCTAGCGCCGGCCGACGGTGAACGTCGCCAGCGCGCCGCGCGGATCGACGTTGCCGGCGGCGTCGACGGCCCGCACGCGCAGACGCTGCTTGCCGACCTTCAGCGCGGCGATGCGCGAGCGTGACTGGCAACGCTTCCATTTGCCTGCGTTGAGCTTGCACTGGAACGTGAGCTGCTCGGCGACGGCGGCGCGGCGGCTCGTGGTGGTGCCGAGGCGCACGGTGACGGCCTTGCTCGTCACGCGCCGCGGCGGGCGCTTCGTGAAGATCGTCTTCGGGGCGGTGAGGTCGACGGTCCAGGTGGCGGTGGCCGGAGCGCCGCGGCGGCCATTGGCGTCGACGCCTCGCACCTGCACGTTGTAGGTGCCCTCGCCGAGGTTGCGCGGCAGCGTGTAGGGCGTCGCGCAGAGCTGCCACTCGCCACCGTTCAGTGAGCACTCGGCATTGCCGGCGTTGCCCATGCTGGTGACGAAGTCGACGACGGCGCGGCCCGTGGCGCCGACGTACTGCGGCGACTTCACGATGCGCACGGCCGGGGCTGGGCCAGCGGCCGGATCGGTGATGACGGTCGCGGCGGGATCGTCGCCGCCGGGCAGGGCGCAGCCGGTACCGCGGCCGCCGGGGAGATCGCGGCCAGCGAGGTACTCGCGGAAGGCGTCGAGGGCGGGCTTCGGCGCGCCCGCCGAGTCCATGAGACCCGTGTGCATGCCCCAGTAGTCGGGCTCACCGAGACCGGCGGGAGTCGCATCGCTCAACGCGAACCAGTAGGCACGCTCGAGGCCCCAGCGGGTGCGGCAGCCGAGGAGGAGATCGTAGGCGCTGCGAAGCTCCGCGGCCTGGCCGGCGGCATCGCGGACGAACGCGTGCGCAGGGCCGCCGCTGGCCCAGCCGAGCTCCGTGACCCAGATCGGGCGGGTGTCGCCGGCGGCGCGCATGATGCGGCGGGCGGCGTCGAGGATGCGCGCGGTGCCGGCGGGGTTCTCGGCGTAGCCGTGCACGGCGACCACGTCGGCCGAGCCGCGGAACGAGGCCTGCTGCTCGAGGCCGGTGAGGAACTGCGTGAGCGTCTGGCCGGTGGAGACGGCGGGCATCTCGGCCAGCCCGGCGGACACGACGCGCGCCGACGGATCCACGCGCTTGATCGTGCCTGACGTCTCGGCGAGGAGATCGGCGTAGCCGGCGGCGGTGGGGTTGGGCCAGTCGGCGCCGACGTTCACCTCGTTCCAGATCTGCCAGCTGATGCGGATCGGCTTCAGCTCGGGGTGCGCCGCCCAGTAGCTGCCACCCTGGCCGTAGCGGCCCGCGGCGTCGGCGACGAACGACTGGTACTGCGCGCGCTGCTCGGGCGCCTGCGGGGCGACGCGGGTGGTGCCGCACGACCAGGCGACGCAGCCGTTGAGGACGAGCAGGAGGTCGTAACCGCCGCTGCTCGCGTCGCGCATCAGCCCGTCGACGCCGCCCCAGCGACGCACGCCCCGCGTGTGCTCCACCCAGTCCCAGGCGAGGTTGGCGCGGAAGGCCTTCACGCCGTCGGCACCGAGCTGCTGCGACTCGCCTGCCGTCGGCCAGTTCCAGTCGCCGAGGCCCGCGAAGTCGCTCGGGGCACTGGCGGCGTGGGCGGCGCCGGCGGCGGTCGAGCAGAGGACGGCAAGGGCAGTGACGACGCTGACGGCGATCATCCGGATCTGCCGCGCCACGGTGGCGGTCGCGCTGCCTCCCCGCGCCTCCATGCGCGTGAGGGTGGGCATGCCCAACAGGTCGGACGAGTTGTCCGATCATGCACTCCGTTCGCGTCGAGTGGCCACCTGTCCAATCGGCCACTGGTACGTTCGTCGGCACATGCGCGACGGACTGTTTCTCCGGCGCCGTTTGGCCGATATCACCCGGGTGGTGGCCTGCCTGGCGGTGGCGTCTGCCGCTGCGGCGCCCGCCCGCGCCGCCTCCAGCCCGCAGTTCGTCGGCACCAACCTGCAGACGCTGGGCGCCGTCGCGCCAGCTGCGCAGGACGGGGTGCTCGACCGCCTCGCCGCGAGCCGCATGACGCTCGCGCGCGTGGAGATCTCCTGGCCGCAGATCGAGCCGCAGCCCGTGGCGGGCGGCGCCGACTACCAGTGGGACGGCATTGACGCCCTCGTGCGCCGGCTCGCACTCCGAGGCCTGCGCGCCGTGCCGATCTTCCGGCACTCGCCGACGTGGGCGTGGGGGCCGGGCGACCCCGGTACCAACGAGCTGCCGGCGTCGTCGTACCCCGCGTTCGGGCGCATGATCGCCGCGTTCGCCGCGCGGTACGGCCCCGGCGGCGCGTTCTGGCGCACTGCCCCGCAGCTCACGCCCCGCCCGACCCTCAGCTACGAGATCTGGAACGAGGCCAACCTCGACGAGTACGCCTGGAACCGCGACGCGAACCCCGAGGCCTACGCAGCCCTCATCGTGAGGGTTCGTCCGATCATCCGTGCCGCGCAGCCGTCAGCGGTGCTGCTCGCGAGCCTCGCCTACCAGCCGGGCGACGAGCCGAACTTCCTCGGGCGGTTCGCGGCGGCCGGCGGGCTGGCTGCGATCGACGCGATGGGCTACCACCCGTATGCCCCCGACGCCGCGGAGACGATTCGCCTCGTCCAGGGGCTGCGCGGGCAGCTCGCGGCGCTCGGCAAGGCCGGGATGCCGATCTACGCCAACGAGGCCGGGCAGGAGGCCGTCGTGACGAACCCGGATGGCACCACCACGCCGCAGGTCGCGCCGGCGGAGTGGGGCTGGCAACACTTCCCGAGCGATGCGGCCCGCGGGGCCAATCTCGCGTTCGCCGCCGAGGCGCTCGGTGCCAGCGATTGCGGCGTGGAGCAGTTCCTGCCGTACTCCGTGAGCGACACCGAGCAGGCCGGCGGCAAGCTCACCGAGGCGTACATGGGGCTCTTCCGGCCGAAGGATGGTGCGGCCACGCAGACGGCGCTCGCCCTCGGCCGCGCCTCGCTGCGCTGGGCACAGCGTTTCGACGCCGGCGGCCCGGGCGCACCGGCCGCCCTCGGGCTCTGCGGCCCGGGCGCGCCCGGCGCCCAGCCCCTGGCGATCGACGGGGCGTTCACGGGCACCGGCCAGCCCGGCTGCGTCGCGCTGAGCGCGAGTTACGACGGCAACCCGCTCGAGGCGGTCGCGCTGCAACTGCGCGGCACGGGCGGCGAGGTGCTCGCGAGCCGGGAGACCAACGCATTCGGTCAAGCCAGCGCCTGCGTGCCCGAGGCCGCGCGCGGCTCGGCGTTCACCGCCGTCGGGTGGTTGCTTAATGCCGGCGCCACCGGGGAGGTGGAGTGCGACGTGGCAGCCGTCGGCTGCCCCGGCGGGGTCGCGATGCGCCCCGGCACCGGCCGGCTCTCGGCGGTCGACGTGACGGGTATCCGCCCGACGCCCGCACCGACGCCCGCCACGCCACCGGCGTGCACCTGGAAGCTCTCGACCACACAGTCGTCCTACACCCCCGCGAAGGGGCGGCGTGAGGCTGCGGTCACGATCAAAGCGGCCGTCGGCTGCGGCACGTCGAGGAGCGCAAAGCGTTTGCGGTTCAACGTCTACACCCGCGCCAGCGGAACGAAACGCCAGCGCAAGCAGCGCACCGTGGTGCTCACGCCCGGGGTTGCGAAGCGCCTCACGGTGCGCGGGAAGCTGCGCGGCGGCACGCGTATCACCCTGAGCCGGCGCACTGCGACCGGGATCCCCCTCTTGACCGACTCGTTCACGGTTTCGGCCCGCAAACCGGCGAAGAAGCCGGCGCGTCGGCAGTAACGCCATCTCTCGCGCGGAACGCCGGTCGGTTGCTAGTGTGACTCGCTCGTGCGCGTCTTCGCCCGTTCCTCGCTCCACCGGGCCCTGGTCGGCGCGGCGCTCCTCGTCACCCTGCTGGCGGGGGCCTCGCCCGCGCACGCGGCCACGAGCCCGGAATACCTCGGCGTCAATCTCCAGCCGCTCCAGCAGAACCCGACCATTCCGGAGTCGCGCTGGCCCGCGTACCTCGGCACCCTCCAGAACGGCCGTATGGCGATCAACCGCATCCAGGCCGACTGGATGATCATGGAGCCGGTGGCGCCGGTGAACGGCGTGCACGACTTCCGCTGGGATGCCGGCAGCGGCACGCGCACGTCGATGGACTACACGATCGCCCAGCTCGCGCTCCGCGGGCTCAGGGCGCTGCCGACGATGAACAACAGCCCGCAGTGGGCGCGCGGCAACGGCAGCAACCTCCCCGATTCGAGCTTCCCGGCGTTCGCCGATTTCACGGTCGCGTTCCTCCAGCGCTACGGCCCGGGCGGCACCTTCTGGGCCGCGAATCCGCAGCTCCCGCAATACCCGGTGACGACCATCGAGCTCTGGAACGAGCCGAACTCCCCGAACTCGTGGAGCGGCCGCGCCGACGCGCCCGCCTACGCCCGCTTCCTCCAGGTCGTCTACCCGGCGGCCAAACGCGCGGTGCCGTCGGTGACGGTCGCTGCCAGCCTTGCCTGGGACAACGCGGCCGGCTTTCTCGCGTCGGTGTTCCAGAACGGCGCCGGCGCCTCGATGGACGCCGTCGCGCTCCACGCCTACGCGCCGACCAGCCCGGCGGCGTTCCGGCTCGTCGCCAGCGTGCGCTCGTCACTCGCAGGCCAGGGCCGAGGAGATCTGCCGCTGTGGATCGCTGAGACGGGTCAGCCGGCCACCTACGACCCCGTCGGCGCCAAGCACGCCTACGCCGGGCTCGTCACCGACCGCACGCGTGCAGCCACGCTCGCCCTCACCGCCGAGGCGCTCGCCCACAGCGACTGCAACGTGAACTCCTACCTGGTCTACGCGATCACGGGATCCGAGACCAGCAAGGAACAGCTGAGCGAAGGATTCATGGGCATCACGCGCTTCGCGGATGGCAGCCCGAACGCCACCGGCGTTGCCCTGCAGCGCGCCTCGACGCGCTGGGCCTCGGGCGTGGATTCGGGCACGGCGACGTCAGCCGGACGCCTGGTGCTCTGCAACCCCGGCGCCACTCCGCCCGCGGCGCTGCTCCGGCTCGACCTCTCGGTGCAGCGCGGGAGCAGCGGAGGCTGCGTCGCCGGCGCCATCGGCTACGACGGCAACCCGCTCGAGGAAGCGAGCCTCGTGATCACGACGCCCGACGGCCGCCAGAAGACCACCGGTTCCGACGCGACCGGCACCACAGAGGCGTGCATTCCGAACGGCCCCGCGACGCCCAGCGTCGACGTCTACGCCGAGGTGCCAGGCGCCGCGCGATCGGCGGTGATCCGCTGTGCCGTGCCGATCGCGAACTGCGTCACCCTCGGCGCCGGCCAGGGCTCGTCGGCTGGCAACGGCTCCAAGCAGTGTCTCGTGTCGATGGCGGCCTCAGTGCCCAAACGCGACCGGCGAGGCACGCGCGCCTCGACGAAGGTCCGGGCGAAGCTGCGCTGCACGGCGTACCAGACGAAGAAGACCGTGAAGAAGAAGGTGCGCGTCGGCAAGACGGCCTCCGGGAAGCCTCGCTACAAGCTCAAGAAGGTGAAGGTGACCGTGCAGCCGACGTTCTCGGTGCTCTTCGACCCGAAGGGCAAGGCCAAGAGCCGCAAGCTGCGCAGCATCACGCTCAAGCACGGCAAGACCATCGTGTTCACCGTGCGGCGCCCGATGAAGAAGGGCGATGCCGTGATCGTGAAGCACAAGGTCACGAAGCAGGATGCGCTTCCGACCGTGCGCAACCTCGTGCTGCTGCGCGCGCCCAAGCGCTGATCCGGGCTGCCGTCGGGCCTCAGGTGCCGGTCGACGCGCGCGCCGCGCCCTTGGCCCGCTACTTCTTCTTCTTCGAAGGCTTGGGCGTTCGATCCGGACCGTCCGGATCGAGTTGGAGGATCGCCAGACGGCCGCCCGCGTAGAGCGGCGTGCCGGGCGGGAAGAATCGTTTGCCGTTCACCGGGCAGGTGGGATCGAACGCGGCGAACCGCACGGGCAGGGAGCGCATCAGCGCGCGCCCTTCGGTGGTGCCGCGCAGGATCGCCTCCGACGCCCGCGCGACGCGTAGCTCGGCCTTGGGCTGGATGTCCTGCTCCTCCAGCGCCGGGTACGTGCGGGTGTGCAGGAGCCACGTCGCGAGGAAACTCCAGCAGCGATCGGTGACCACGATCTCGCCCGGCCGCAGCTCGGTCGCGAGGTCGTCGAGGGCCGTGAGGGAATCGGGACTCGCGAAGGCGTAGTACCCGCGCACCTGCTCGGCCTGGTCCCAGGAGCGCACCGCCTGCACGCCGAGTACGGCGCCCGTGAGGGCACCGGCGGCGCCGAGCGCCACCAGCATCCGTGAGTCCGGCATCCGGCCCCGCACGCGCATCCGGTCGGCGGCCCACGCGGCGAAGGCGCCCGCGCCAGCTCCGGCGAGGATCGCGAGCGGCAGCGGCAGGAAGAAGGTGGTCCGTGCGTAGTAGAGCGGCACATGCGCGACGTAGCCGAACGCGAGCCCCACCGTCACGATTGCCATCGCGAGCGCTGGCCAGGCGCTGCGTGGCAGCGCGCGGCGGGAGACGAGCACCAGCGTGGCGAGGATGGCCGCGCCGACGAGCAGCCAGCTCAGGTCGCGCAGCGCGAGCACGAGGTCGACCTTCGTGCCGAGGTAGCTCGTATAGGACAGCGTGCCGCCGGCATCCGCGGCGCGCGTGCG
Source organism: Solirubrobacteraceae bacterium (assembly GCA_017744415.1). Classification (GTDB taxonomy): domain Bacteria; phylum Actinomycetota; class Thermoleophilia; order Solirubrobacterales; family Solirubrobacteraceae; genus JAGIBJ01. The sequence goes on along the minus strand of JAGIBJ010000064.1, from coordinate 10,508 downwards.
CAGGTCGAGGGCGAGCGGGATGCCTGCGGCGAGGCCGATCGCACCGGTGCGCACCGCGGCCGGCAGCAGCGTACGTCGCTCGGGCAGCAGCAGCCCGACCGCGAGGACGAGCGCCACGGTGCCGGCGACGAAGAGCGTCGTGAAGCGGTGCGCGGCGACGATCCCGAGCAGCGTGAGGGCGAAACCCAGCTGCCCGCGCCGATCCAGTTCACCGTCGAGCCAGGCGCCGAGCGAGGCGAGTGCGAGGGGCACCATGGCGAGCGCGCCGACGTTCGCGAGCCCGTGCCAGCCGAGGATGTTCTGCGTGGCCGGGACGATCGCGATCAGCAAGCCCGTGACGGCCGCGCCGGTGCGGCCGAAGCTCGCGAGCGCCGCGCCGAAGGCCGCCATCACGCCGAGCACCTGCAGGATGAGGATGGTGCGCACGAGCCCGCCTGCGGCCGAGCCCGTCATCAGCAGCGCCGAGCCCTCGAGCGCCGGCATCCCGGGATCCTCGCTGAACGGGCGCCCGCCCATCCACAGGGTGTTCTGGAGCAGCAGCTTGCCCTGGTGGCGGATCTCGTCGGCGTAGAGCAGGTATTTCGCCCAGTCGTCACCCGGCACCGGCAGCTGGCCGATTACGCGCCAGCCGAGCACGACCGTGAGCGCCACGCACGCGACGAGCACCACCGCATCGAGCGCGATGCCCGCTCGGCGTTCGCGCGCGGTGTGGCCATCCGGCTGCTCCGCCTGGCCGGTGGGGACGAAGAGGCCTACCACCAGGAGCAGCGCGAGCACGACGTGCACGCTCACGGGGCTGAGCGCGACGCCCAGCTGCGTGATCGTGATGAGCGCGACGCTCGTGAGTGCCAGACCGAGCGCGGGAGCCGCCGCCAGCCGCGCGATGGGCGTAGCCCGCGGACGTCCCGGCAGCAGCCCGGCGAGCGCCAGGCCCGGCGCGAGCAGTGCGGCGCCGGCGAGCGGCAGGCTCGACCAGCCCGCGAGCGCGGCGATCAGTTCGGTGGCCACGATGCCGGCGGCGATCCACCAAGCGAGTGGGGCCTCGGCGCGCGCGGGCAGGCGCGGGGCGCCGCGTGAGGTCCGTAGCATCAGCGCCCATGATCGCACCTGGCCTCGTCCCGGTCGCCGCGACCCTCGCCGCCGCCGCTCCCGCTTGGCATGCGCCCATCGCGGTTGCTGCGGTCGCCCCCTCGGCCACCGCCACGCCCACGACCGCGGAGGCCGGCGTCGACACCGCCGAGCGCAAGCGTCGCGAGCTCTACGCACCCTCGCCGAGCGCCGGAGGCAACGGGATCGCCGCCGGCTTCTACCGCGCCTACGGCCGCTCGCTCACCGACCTCGAGATGAGCTCGGGGGCCCGGCTGGGCTCGCTCGTCGGCCGCCCGCCGGCGCCGTCGATCACCGAACCGCGCGCCGGGATCGGCGTCGGCCCGAGCCGCGGCCGGATGATCGCCACCCTCCTCATCGTCGCGTTCCTCGGGGCCGCCGCGGCGCTTGCGGTGCCATCGGTCGCGCGCGCCGCGTTGCCCGACGGCTACCTCGGGATCACGACCGAGGATGCGTACACCGGTGACGACGCCTACGCCCTCACGCAGCTCCAGACCCAGAAGGCGATGGGCTTCACCACGGCCCGCCAGGTGTTCCGCTGGAACGAGATCGAATGGGGTGACGACCGCTTCGACTGGTCGGCGACCGACCGCTTCGTCGGCAACGCCGCGAAGGCCGGGATGCGCGTGATGCCGCTCCTGCAGGGCGAGCCGACGTGGTCGACGAGCCGGCCCAAGGGCAACAAGAGCCGCTACCTCTACCCGCCGAAGAAGGCCGCGAGCTATGCCGGATTCGGCGCGGCGATCGCCGCACGCTATGGCGCGAACGGTGCGTTCTGGGCGGCTCACCCCGAGCTGCCGAGGGTGCCGATCACCACCTACCAGCTGTGGAACGAGCCGAACCTGCCCATCTACTGGGGTGGCAAGCCCAACGCGAGGGCCTACGCCAAGCTCGTGATCGCGGCCTCGAAGGCGATCCGGGCGATCGATCCGGCGTCCGTGATCATCAGCGCGGGCATCCCCGACTCGAAGGTGGGCAAGGCGCCACTGCCGTACCTGCGCACGATGATCAAGGCCGGCGCCGGGAAGGCGATCAATGCCGTCGGGCTGCACCCGTATGCGAAGACGCCGTCGCAGTCGCTCGCAATCTCGCGCGCCATGCGTCGCACGCTCGACCGCGCCGGAGGCCGCAAGATCGGCCTGTGGGTCACCGAGATCGGCTGGGCCGCCGGAGGCCCGCGCACCCCGAAGCGCACCGTCTCCGTCGCCAAGCAGGGGCCGGTGATCGTGAGTGCCATCACGAAGCTCACGGCCGCGCGCAAGCAGCTGAAGCTGCGGGGCATCATCTACTACGCGTGGCGCGACAGCACCGTTTATCAGGGCGGCAAGGACTTCTGGGGCCTGCACACGGGCCTCCTCGATCTCAGCGGCAAGCCGAAGCCGTCACTCGACGTCGTCCGCCGGGGCCTCGCCGAACTCCGGTGATCCGCCTGCGCTCGTTCCTCGCCGCCGGCCTGCTCGGCGCCGTCTGCCTCTTGCCCGCATGCGGTGACGAAACCGCGGAGGCTCCGAGGGCCACGGCCGTTCAGGCGGCTCGCTCGACGCCGATCTCGGCCGACTACGTCGGCCTCGTCGCGCCCGAGGTGCTGCCGCTGCCGGATGCCGAGCAGCTCGCCACCCTGCGTGCCCAGCACGCGGCCGGCGTTGGTGTGCTCCGCCAGACGTTTCGCTGGGACGAGATCGAGCCGAGCAAGGGCCGCTGGGCGTGGGGGATGCACGACCAGCTCGTCGGCAATGCCGCGCGCGCCGGCATCACGATCCTCCCGATCGTCTTCCAGGTACGACCCGATCAGGCTGCCGCGGCGAAGCCGGGCGTGAAGGTGACGGCGACGACCACGATGCCGCCGAAGGATCCGGCGGTGTTCGCCGGATTCGCGACCGAGCTCGTCAAGCGCTACGGCCCCGGTGGCACGTTCTGGGCCGAGCACCCGGACATCCCCGAGCGCCCGGTGCACAGCTGGCAGGTGTGGAACGAACCCAACCTCAAGGCCTATTGGGGCGGGCGGCCGAACGACCGCGAGTACGGGCGCCTCCTCGTCGTCACGGCCAAAGCGATCCGCGCCGCCGACCCGAAGGCCGAGATCGTCACCGGCGGCCTCCCGCAGAGCAAGCAGGGCATCTCGATCAAGGACTACATCCACCTGCTCGCGAAATCCGCCCCCAAGGGCACGTTCGACACGCTCGCCATCCACCCGTACGGGCGCACGGCCGACACGGTGATCACCGGCGCCGCACATGCCCGGGAATGGCTCGATCGCGAGGGTCTCACCAGCGTGAACCTGTGGATCACCGAGTTCGGCTGGGCGACGGGCGGCCCGAAGAGTCCGTTCACGGTCGGGCCGAAGCGTCAAGCCCGCCAGGTGACTGAGGTGCTCGACCGCTCGGCGGCCTTGCGCACCGATCTACGGCTGCGCGGCGTCATCTACTACTCGTGGCGCGACGTGCCGCCGTATGAGGGCGGCCGCGACTTCTGGGGGCTCCACACTGGCCTGAACACGCTCGAGGGCGAGGCGAAGCCGGCGCTCCAGGCGTTCACCGATGAGATCGCGGCGCTCCGCGATCGCTGATCGACCTCAGCGCACGCGATAGACGATCGGGCATGACGTCGAGTCGCTCCGAAGTGGACCCGCCTGGCTCGGGTAGCTCGCCCACAGCTCGTAGGTGCCGCGCGCCGGCGCCCGGAGCCTTGCGCTGAAGCGGCCGCGCCTCGTCGTCTTCACCGTGGCGGCCGTGCGCGGCGTGCCGCCGCTCTTTGCCCACTGCAGCTGGACGCGCTTACCTGCGAGGGCGGGGAGGAGGCGCCCGGAGACCTTCACCCTCGATGAGAGCTTGAGTGATCTGGGCTTCCCGCCATCGGTGCCGTCCGACCCTCGAGGAGAGGTCGAGAGTAGGAGGTGGGCCCCGATCCGCTTGCCCGAGCCCTTCGACTCGACCGGGATCGCCGGCGTCACGCCCGACGACGCGATTCCCGCCACTGATGTCGCGGCGCCCGCGAGCGGGCTCGTCGCCGGGTAGTCCCCGATGAGCTTCTGCTGGAAGCCGAACCGCAGGCGGAGATCCGTGTCGACCCACGGGGCTCGGCGGCCGATGCCGTAGCGGACCGCCAGCGTGGTGTTGGCTCCGGCCGGCAGCGCGAGGTCGACGACCGCGTTGCCGGTTGCGTAGCCGTGCGTGCGGTCCTTGGCCGAGCACTCGCGGCCGATCGCGGGATCCGAGACCGTGCTGCCCACCGTCCCCGGGCCGTAGAGCCCGAATTGCAATGGTCCGTCGACCGACTGGCCCTCATCGCTTCGGCCCTCGGTGGCGAAGGCCCCGGGGCGCAGCAGCACGCTGAAGCGCTCGTCCGTGGCTCCGGCGTGGAGATCGAGGTAGTAGATGACGTCGGTGCTGCCCTGGTTGGCGGTCACCGGGGCAGGGCCCGCCGGGGACGGAAGGGTCTTGACGCTCGTTCCACTGATGGTGAGGGCGTGTACAGGAGATGCTCCAAGAAGTGTGCCTACGACACACAAGCAGCCGGTGAAATAGGGAGAGCGGAAGGCCTTGGTCGGGCACTCGCGGAGGCGCATGAACAGGGATACGCAGCTGGATCGGCCCACCTGACGGGAGCGTTGGCGCACCGCCGCTTTCTCGTTGGACAAGTCCGAGACGCGCCGTTGCTCGTCCAACGCTACTGACGGTATGTCAATACGCCATGAACTCCGAGAAAGCCCGTGTTCTTTCGCTGATCCGTTTGACATGCTGGCGTCCCCCGAGTCACCACGCTGTTCCCTTCCGACCAACCCCGTCCATGCTTTCAGCCCTCCACTCGGCGCGCCTCCGTCATCGTTCCGGCGTCATCGCACTCGGCGCCGTCGTGCTTTCTTTCTTCGCCTCGCCCGGCTCCGCAATGGCGGCCCAGCCGAGCGTTCGCAGCGTCATCCCCGCCGACGGCGCCACCGGCTTCCGCCCGGACGAGGCCGTCACCGCTGAGGTGAACCTCGTCAACGACGGTGCGGGCGTCGACCCGCTCACGATGAACGCAGGCGTGAAGCTCACGAAGGAGTCGAACGGCGCAGACATCGAGGCCACTCGCAACACCAGCGGCGGCAACGACGTCATCATCATTCAGCCGACGGCGAACCTCGAGCCCTTCACCGAGTACCGCTTCCGCGTGACCACGGCGCTCAAGGACCAGTCCGGCGCATCCTTCGCGCCGTTCACCTCCACCTTCACGACCGGCGCCACGCCGGCCGGCCCCAACGTCGCCGCCAAGTTCGCGAAGACTGCCCAGGCCTCCGCCAAGGGCAAGTTCGTCACCTCGGTGCTCGTGGGCCCAGGCGCGGGCGGCACCGGCCGCGCGCTCTACGCCGCGACGCTCATCGGTCAGGTCCTGCGCTTCCCGATGTCCAGCGACGGCTCGCTCGGCGCATCCGAGGAGCTTGCGTCGTTCGCCTCGGGCGACGGCATGCCCGACAACGTGATCGGCCTCGCGTTCGACCCCGACTCGACGAACAGCAACCCGATCCTCTGGGTGACGCACAGCGACGGCCACTACGACGGCGAGACGAACTTCGCCATCGACTGGACCGGCACGCTCACCCGCATCGACGTCAACGCCGGCACCACGAAGGACTACGTCGAGCGCCTGCCGCGCTCCGCGAAGGACCACGAGACGAACTCGATCGCGTTCGGTCCGGATGGCGCGCTCTACATCGCTCAGGGCAGCATGACCGCCATGGGCGCGAAGGACGGCGCCTGGGGCAACCGCGACGAGCACGCGCTCTCCGGCGCCGTGCTCCGCGTCGATCCCTCGCTGATCAACACGACGCCGTCGTCGTCCTCGCTCCCGCTCGATGTGAAGTCGGAAGGCGACGGCACGTACGACCCGTTCGCCAGCGGCGCGAAGGTGACCGTCTACGGCTCCGGCATCCGCAACGCCTACGACCTCGTGTGGCACTCCAACGGCCACCTCTACGTGCCGACGAACGGCTCGGCCGCTGGCGGCAACACGCCCGGCACCCCCGGCACGCTCCCGCCGGTGTGCGGCAAGCGCCTCGACGGTTCGTGGACCGGGCCCGCGGTTCCGGCGACCAACTCGGTCGACGTCCAGCCCGATCTGCTCTTCGACGTGAAGAAGAACAAGTACTACGGCCATCCAAACCCGAAGCGGTGCGAGTGGGCGTTCTTCGGTGCCAACCCGACGAGCGGTGAGGACGAGCTCGAGAATCCGCTCTACCCGGTGGGCACTCTGCGTGACCGCAACTACGTGACGGGTTCCTACAACCTCGGTCTGCACGCGTCGGCCAACGGGGCGATCGAATACTGCGGCCGCCAGTGGAACAACGAGCTGCGCAACATGCTCCTCATCACGCGCTACAGCGCGGGCAAGGACATCATCGCCCTCGGCTTCGACAGCGCGGGGAAGGTGAGCAGGCGCATCACCGGCATCCCCGGCATGACCGGCTTCGCGAACCCGCTCGACATCGCGCAGGATCCGGGCACGGGCTACCTCTACGTCACCGATCTCCCGCAGACGGCGCCGCAGAACAGCTCGATCACGCTCCTGCGCGCGCAGGTCAACGGCGCCAACTCGCCGATGACCACGAACTGCGGTACGCCGGCGCCCACGCCGACCCCGACGCCTGCTCCGACCGCGACGCCGGCGCCGACCGCGACGCCGAAGCCGACCGCGACTCCGAAGCCGACCAACACGCCGGTGCCGACGGCGACGCCGGCCCCGACCGCGGTGCCGACGGCGACACCCGCCCCGACGGCGACCCCGGTCGTCACGCCGGCGCCGACCTCTGCCCCGACTCCGACGCTCCCGCCGGGCGCGACGCCGACGCCGGCCCCGTCGATCATCCAGGTGTTCTTCGGAATCCTGCCGCGCGTTTCTGCCACTCGCACGATCGAGACGTCCTGTCGCCTGCCTGCCTCGGCACCGGGTGTCGTCGGCCGCTCCTGCCGCCTCCGCGTCACCCAGGGCACCGGGACGGGCGGCACCGAGCTCGCGCTCAAGCGCACGAGCTTCACGGCCAGCTCGTTGCGCTCGGTGAAGTTCACGCTCCCGTTCTCGACGACCAACTGGGCGAAGATCACCTCGTCCGGAGCGACGTTCGAGCTCCGCCTCCTGGAGACCGACGGGAAGACGACGATCAGCCGGACGACCGCGTACTTCAAGCCGTCGTCCGCCACGGCTCGCAAGTCGAAGGCCAAGACGAAGTCGAAGTCCAAGAAGTAGCCGGTCGATGCTGAGGTTCGTCCACCACGCGGCGCGCTCCACGCGCGCCGCGCTCGTCGCATTCGTCGCACTCGGGCTCGCGCCCGGTGTGGCCGCCGCTGCCAACCCGAGCATCCGCAGCGTGAGCCCGGCGAACAACGCGACGGGGGTCAACCCGCTGAACGCCGTCACCGCCGAGGTGAACCTCGTGGACGACGCGGGCGTCGACGCTTCGACGCTCAACGCCGGCGCGAGGCTCTACCAGGACTCCAACGACCAGCTGATCCAGGCCAACGCCAACACGAGCGGCGGCAACGACGTCGTCGTCGTGCAGCCGAAGGCGGCGCTCAAGGCCAACACGAAGTACCGCTTCGAGGTCACCTCGGCGCTCAAGGATCAGGCCGGCAACGCATTCACCGCCTTCACCTCGAAGTTCACCACCGGCGCAGTGCCGAGCGCTCCGAACGTCGCGGCCAAGTTCTCGCAGACGGCGCAGTCGAAGGCTGACGGCAAGTTCATCACTTCGGTCCTCGTGGGACCGGGTGCCGGTGGGAACGGCCGCGCGCTCTACGCCGCGACCCTCATCGGGCAGGTACTCCGTTTCCCGATCGACAACAGCACCGGTGCCCTCGGTAACTCGGAGCTCATCGAGACCTTCGTCGACGCCGACGACCAGGTGCCGGACAACGTGATCGGCTTGGCCTTCGAGCCGGGCTCGAGTGCGAGCAACCCGATCCTCTGGGTGACGCACAGCGACGGTCACTACGACGGCGAGCAGCAGTATGCGAAGGACTGGAGCGGCAAGCTCTCGCGCATCAACGTGAACGCCAAGAGCGCGACCACCTACATCCGCGGCCTGCCGCGGTCGGCGAAAGATCACGAGACGAACTCGATCTCGTTCGGTCCTGACGGCGGCCTCTACATCAACCAGGGCAGCATGAGCGCGATGGGCGCGCCCGACGGTGCTTGGCGCAACCGCTCCGAGCACACCCTCTCGGCCGCGGTGCTGCGCGTCGATCCCTCGCTCTACGACAAGGCTCCGGGCTCGGGCGGCCTGCCGCTCAACGTGAAGACGTCGGAGGGCGGTACGTACGACCCGTTCGCCGCCGGCGCTCCGGTGACGATCTTCGCCTCCGGTATCCGCAACGCCTACGACCAGGTCTGGCACACGAACGGTCACCTCTACGTGCCGACGAACGGCTCCGCCGCCGGCGGCAACACGCCCGGCACTCCGAGCACGCTCCCGGCCTCCTGCGGCAACCGCATCGACGGCCCGTGGTCCGGGCCGCAGGTTCCGGCGACGAACTCCGTCGACGTCCAGCCAGACCTCCTCTTCGACGTCGCCAAGGGCAAGTACTACGGGCACCCGAATCCGGCCCGCTGCGAGTACGCCTTCTTCGGCGCCAACCCCACGAACGGCACGGATCACCTCGAGAACACCCTCTACCCGGTCGGCACGCTGCCGGATCGCAACTACGCTCAGGAGGCGTTCGATCTCGGCGACCATGCCTCGGCGAACGGCGCGCTCGAGTACTGCGGGCGCCAGTGGAACGACGAGCTGCGCGGCGCGCTGTTCGTCACCCGCTACAGCAGCGGCAAGGACATCATCGCCCTGCGCGTCAACGCGGCGGGCGACGTGACGCAGATGATCGAGCGCATCCCGGGCCTCACCGGTTTTGCCGATCCGCTCGATGTCGCCCAGGATCCCGCGACCGGAAACCTCTACGTGAGCGACCTCCCGCAGACCGCTCCCCAGGACTCGGACGTCACGCTGCTCAAACCGCTCGTGAACGGCACCTACACGCCGCAGAAGCAGCAGTGCCTGGATCCGCCACCGACCCCGACGCCGGTCCCGACCGCCGCCCCGAACCCCGAGCCGACGCCGGCGCCCACTCCGGTCGCCCCGACGCCGACGCCCAAGCCGACCCCCGGCCCGGGGCAGAAGCCTGAGGGCACGCCCCTCGTCGACACGCTCTTCTTCGGCGTGAAGCCCCGCAAGGTCGGCAAGCGCTCGATCGAGCTCTCCTGCCGCTCGCTCACGGTCGCGATCAAGGGGCAGCAGTGCCGCGTGCTCGTCACGCTGGGCAAGCGCACGGCCGGCAAGCAGCTCGCCGTCGCACGCAGCGCGTTCAAGGGCAAGTCGGCCAAGGTGAAACTCCGCTTCGGTGCCGTCAACTGGTCGCGCATCAACGCCCAGGGCGCCACCATCCGCCTGTACTTGCTCGACGTCGACAAGAAGACGAAACTCGGGCAGACCAAAACCTTCTACAAGCCCAAGAAGGCCAAGTGAGCCTTCCGACCACCACCACCGACCTCGCCACCATGTCCCGACGCCCCACCCTGATCCGCGCCTTCGGCCGCCGCCTTGCAGCGGCGCTGCCCCTGGCCGCCGTGACCGCCGCCCTGGCGCCGGCAGCCTCCCACGCGGCCGTGACGGCGACGAGCGCGCAGCCGGTGTTCCCGGACACCCTCGTCTTCTCGCGGTACCACCACATCATCCCGACGAAGACGCTGGCCGACGGCACCACCATCCCGTGGCCGGAGACCGTGCCGATCGACACGGGCATCGTCAACGTCACGAACACGGGCGACTCGCCGGTGTCGATCACGAGCGCGTCGATCGCCGCGCCGTCGTCGTTCAAGGTGCTCTCGCCGACCAGCTTCCCGGCGGCGATCGCACCGGGCGCCACCCTCCCCGTGCAGGTGCAGTTCACCTACAACACGAACGCGACCAGCCCGAACCACCAGCTCGTCAGCTCGACGCTGACGATCAACACGAACGACGCCTCGAGCCCGAGCAAGACCATCAAGCTGCGCGGCTGGTGGCAGACGCGTCCTGAAGGCGGTACCGAGCCGGGGCTGCGCGACATCGTCAACAACATCTACGGCTTCAAGACGTCGGTCCCGAGCGGCTCCCAGCTGCAGCAGAACGGCGGCAGCACGAAGCCCGTCGGCCCTGAGACCGTGTCGGCCTACTGGAAGCGTCTCGACACCACCAAGCCGGTGCGCGTCGTGCAGCTCGTCGCCTACCACGGCAGCGGCAAGACCGAGTCGATCTTCTGGGGCAGCAAGAGTGCGCCGAAGTTCATCGCCAAGCACGGCCCCAAGTACGCGCAGACGGTGCTGCCGATGCTCGATCCGGCCAACACCGCGCCGCTCGACGTGAGCCGCACCCCGACCGTCGAGCCGTTCGCGTTCGGCGT